>NZ_CP058601.1:3114140-3736968 GCF_013402815.2 Natrinema halophilum | reverse complement strand
GGACGTCATAGTGTAACGTAAATCGCCGGCAAACCGTGTAAACCTGGCGCCGGTCTTCAATCTGGATGGACTCTCAGTTCGGCGTGATCGTTGCGACGGCGGACGGATCGGCTCCGGTCGTCAGTCGGTAAACGTCGACAGTCGGACCGTCCTGCCGTCGCGCAGCGAGTGCCGGATTCGGGATCGGTCCCAGCCCAGCGGCGACAGGACGCTCTCGCAGGCTCGAACCAGTAACGTCGCGTAGTAGTCGGCGTCGTACGTTCGCGGCTCCTCGAGCGCGAGTCGAACGCGCTCCGGACCGCGGGCGTCGTCGTCTGCAACGACGTACTCGACCGACTGACCGGGGTGACGGTCGATCCCCCGGCGCTCGTACCGCCGGAGTGCCGCGGCGGAATGAGTCTGCTGGCTGTAGTCGGCGAGGCGCCTCGAGACGCGTTTCGTAACGGTGAGATCGGCCGGATCGACGGTCCCCTCCCGAAGCTCGCTCAGCCGTCGGCCGAGAACGTCACAGACGGCCTCGGGATCGCGTTCGCGGTCGAGCGCCTCGATAAACGCGCGCTGACTGTCCGCGACGAAGGCCGGGGTACTCCGCTGGCGCAGTTCGATCCCCCGAAACTTGTATCCGCCACTCGAACGCTTGCCGAAATACTTCGTGAGCGCGCCTGCCGACGCGCTCCCCCCGGCACGACGACCACCAGCGCGACTCCCGCCGGAACCGCCGCTTCCGATCGAGTCGCGCAATGGAACAAAACACACCCACTCGTAGTTGCCGTCGTGCTCGAGCGGAATCCCCACGGTTTCGGAAATGTCAGCCGTCACCGTCTCGAGCGGCTCCGGCTCGTCACCCCGTGGCGTCACCCAGAGGCTGTCGACGATGCCGTGGACGATCCGCCAGCCTGCCTCTTCGAGTCGCCGTTTGGCCGTCAGGGCGATTTTGCGTGCGTACGCGTTGATCGCCTCGTGGCACTCGATCCTGCCGAACTTGGCGTTTCGGTACCCCTGGTAGCCGAACGAGGAGACGAGGACCCACTTGATCGCGCCCGATTCGGCCCGCAGCCTGGCGGCTTCGTCGTCGGATGGATCGTCGCCAAGCCGCCGCTTGATAGCAGCCCGGTCCGAGATCAGCGGCTCGAGGACGGCGGGGAGAAACCCGTCCGTTTCGCAGATCTCGTAGCCAATCTCGGGAACAGGATTCGTCTCAGCGTGGCCGATGTCGGCGCCGTCGCAGTCGCAGCCGACCGTTTCCGGACTCACGTTGTGCTCACAGATGATCCGCGGATACAGCGAGGCGAAGTCGATCTCGTGGACGTCCTCGTGAAAGCCGACCTCGGGCGAGAACGTAAAGCCGCCGCGGTCGGCCGCGTGCAGCGTCTCGACGTCAGTGAACCGCTCCGGCTCCCACTTGTTCCACGGGGCGAGGACGCCCTTCCGCCGGCGGGCGAGCCGAATCTGTCTCGAGGTCAACAGCGCCCCGATACTCCCCCAGGCGGCTTCCTGCAGCGGCCGACCCGTTCGCTCGACCATGTAACGGATCCCCGCCAGCCCCGACTGGTGCCAGAGGAAGCTGTTCGACGTATCGAGTATCGCTCGACCCGGCACGCGGTACCGTGCCGGTGAGTGGCCCACCTGTCCGTAGCTCGCGTACGTGTTCTCGCTCGCCAGTTTCGTCATCCCCGGCAGGCGGCCGAGGTGGAATTCGATTCCCAGCGTCTCGGCCCGCCGCTCGAGCGTCGGTACCAGCTCGGCGTGGCTCACCACGAGAACGTCTGGATCCCGCCGCTCGAGGTGGTGCCGGAGCGTTCGGAGCACCTGCGGTTCGTCGCCGTCGATCGGTTCGCCAGCACGCGCCAGCGCGGAGATATCGCCATCGGCCAGCGCAGCCTCGTCGAGGGAGAGTCGAAGCGTTCGCAGGTCCCGGTCCGGTGTCGGATCGATGTCCCGATCAAGACAGTAGCGAAAGCCCGGCGCGAGGTCCACGTCGAACAGCCGGAACGTTCCGGGAGCGTGCGTCTCGCGCTCGTGGATGCCCCGGATCTCTCGAGCCAGCGTCCGAACCTCATCGACGCGCCCTCCATCGACTCGCAGGACGCGGCTGCGATCGTCTGCGTGGGCTTCGTGGAGGCTCGTCGCCCACTGCTCGGTTCGGGTCCCGAGGACCTTCGGATCGGTCTCGAGACGGTCTTGGAGGTCCGCGAGCGCGGCGTCGGGTCCGGCGACGAACAGCGACGGCGCGTAGTCCGCGACGGTCGTCGGCTCGGCCCCCTCCTCGGTCAACGTCCACTCACGGACGACACCGTCCTCGAACTCGAACGTGTACGGGCTCATTCTCCTGCATCCGCGGCGGAATCGGCCGCATCCGCGGTGGAGCTGGTACAGCAGCCCTCATCCTCGAGTGCCGCGAGTTCCGCGCGCAGTCTGCGCAGTTCGACCTCGTGGGCGAGCAACAGCGACAGCACGAGCGCGCGCTCGGGCCGCGTCGGATTAGCGTACCCCGCCGCGTCGGCGAACTCCCGGGCCCGGTCGAACAGCCGATCGAAGTCGTCCTGGTACTCCCGCCGCAGCGCCCGGCGCATCGGCTCCCACTCCGACTCGAGGTCCCGAAGGGCGTCGCGGTAGGTCGGGTTCGTTCGGCCCATCAGCCGCTCACCTCGAGCAGCCCCCGGTCGTGGGCGGTGATGACGGGATCGATTGCATCGACGGCACCACAGCGTTCGACCCAGTAAGGGATGGTCGTCTGCCACACGGTTCCGTGCCAATACCCCGCCGTCGCGGTCGCCGAATCCGCGCCGTCACCCGCGGCCTCGAGTCGAAGTCCCTCGCGCGTGCGAACGCAATCGATGACCGTATCGGCGTAGTCGGAAGCTGCACCGGTTGCGGCGTCGGTGGTACGGTCGCACCCGTCACGGCCGCCGCGTCTGGCGCTCGAAAGCAACACCGGGCAGTCGAGTATCCCCCCCAGTTCGGACAGGATCTCGAGGGTCGCGGCCAGCAGGTCCTCGCGCTCCCAGGCCGTGAGGTCATCGTCCCGGTAGAGACTGGCGACGTTCGGCGCGACGAGCAACGCGGTCGTCGGCCCTGCCCGTCGGGCGACCGCCCGCACCAGCGAATGGTGCTGGTAGGCGGTAAACGCCCGCGCAATCCGCAGCCCCTCGAAAACACGCGGGCTCGAGGCACAGTCGTACAGGGCGTGAGTCGACGCCGCGTTTCGCGCATCGATCCAGTAGGCCGCCCCACCATCGCTGTCGGCGAGCCGATCACAGACCAGCCGATGAACGATTCCCGACCGCGGCGACGGAACGTTAAGCAGCGTTACTCCGGGCTCGAGTTCGAGTCGGTGCATACGTGAGGGCTAGAGCGAACGCCCATAAGCGGCGGAACCCGTTTTCCGATAATTCCGAAACTCAGTTAATCGCCGGGATAGGCGATTGTAGCGCTTCTCGGGGCCGATTTCGAGTTACCGATTCCGATTCCGAAACGCGCCCGTGTGATCACGCATCGGACCGAATCCGAATCCGAATCCGAATCCGAATCCTGTTCCCGTCGGGATCTGCGACCTCGAAGCCGCGTTCGGTCCCGATCTCGGAGATCGAAACACCGGCGTCAGCCAGCCTATTTCGGACCGCATCGACCGCCAGTTCGTCGGGAACGAGTAACTCGAACCATACCATCCCCAGCCCGACGATATCAGCCGGTTTCGATCGCTGATTCCACACGTTCACCCTTCGAACCGCTGCGATCCCGAACCGGCGAGCTACCGGCTGTCGCTTGCCGGATCGATCTCCGACTCTTCGTCCTGCCCGGTGATTTCGCTGTTTTCGTCGACGAGGCGGTACGTCCGTCCGCGCCGCTCGCCGACGGCTTCGATCAGGTCGTAGTGAACCATCTTCGTCAGGTAATTTCGCAGCGTCCGGTTCGTTTTCGGCTCCTCGACTCGCTTCTCGTACACGTCGTAGAGGTCGCCTGGCTCGATCTCGCCCGCCTCGGCGATCACGTCGTACAGCACTCGCTGGTGCTCGATCAGACCCTCGACGGTCTTCCGACGGATCGCCGTCCGGGCATCCGGAATTGCCGCCTCGAGTGCACTGGTGGTGATCGACGCGAGTCCCTGGCGCTCCGCACGGCGAGCGGCCGACCGGAGGATGCCGAGACCGACGCGCGCGTCGCCCGACGCGGCGTCGGCGATCGTTCGAAGCTGCGCGTCGGTTACGACACCCGGTTCGAGGGCCTTTTCGGATCGGTTCGCGAGGATCGCCGCGAGCTCGGCGGTGCCGTATCGGTCGAATCGGACTCGAGTGCCGGCGTGGAACCGCGATCTCACTCGATCGTCGAAGCTCGCGAATAGCTCTTCCTCGCGATTGGCGATCAAAACGGGCGAGACGTGCGGTAACCGGTGAAGATCGTACAGCGCGCTCGTTTCCTCCAGTTGATCGACCTCGTCGAGAATGACGACGATCGATCCATCATCCGCCCGGGAGAGTCGGTCGAATAGTTCGTCTTTCGGCGTCGACCGGTGGACGTCGACCGCACGGTCGACCGCTTCGAGGATGCTGTACAGAACCCGAAAGCGCGTGTACTCCTGCCAGCAGTTGACGTACGCGACCCGCACCGTCGGCTCCTGTTCGCGCAACTGTGCGAGCGTGTAGCGAGCGATACAGGTCTTGCCGACGCCCGTCGGCCCGAAGAGGAAGGCGGGATCCGGCCTCTCATCGTACAGCAGTGGCTCGAGGGCCTCCGAGAGGAGGTTCACCTCGTCGTGGCGGTGGACCACCTCGCTGGGCACGAAATCCTCGCGCAAGACGCGGCCGTCGACGATCACACCCGACCGGTTCGGCCTCGAGGCTCTTAAACGACGCCGGGGTAGTTCCGAAATTTCCGATATCGAACGGAGATTCGGTATACCATTATACGATTTATTAGCGCCGATGCGGAGGGACATATTCTCTCCGGCGGCCGATCGGTGATTCTATGTTTCGGCCGGAGACGATCTCGAGCGCACAGCACCAGTTAGTAACGGGTAGCGGAACCGTGAGGCTGGGCACAGCTACCGACGTGGTCGGCCGCTCAGTCCGATCGGCACCCGACCGGCGTTCTATCGTCGTCCGACCGGGGAGATGTCGATGCCGGTCGGTGTCCTATCGACACCCGGATTTCGAATCGGCGGCAGGTATACGGCGATCCCGTCACCGTAATCAGAGCCAGGTGCTATCGAATGCCGTGGCCGGAGAGAACGAGAAAGAGCGGCCGCTCCGGCCCCCAGTCAGCGGACCGATCCGACTCAGGCAATCGAAACGCCGAGGTTGGCAGCCCAGTACAGTTCCCAGGAAGGGTAGTCGAAAGCCACACTCTGTGCCGACTATTTTGCACATCGGCCGGTCACGAAGATGTCTAATCGATCTCATTGTGTGGATGGGCGTCGACCGCGCGTCTGATCGTAAACGGGTCGATGACGAGGCTACACCCGGGGTTTACGGTCCCGGAAGAGACGGATCAAACTATAATTCGCTATTCCTCGAGAACCACGTCCTGATGGGCAAATGGGTAGTCCCAAGTGAAACACACGGTATTAGGCATATCCGTGTCGTCAAGCGCGAATCGAGGGGAAGGCCAGAGTCGACAAACAGCACCTGCGGGCAAGCGGCCCGCCGTAGTTACCGAGCGGCGTGCCAGAGAAGCCGCCCCCGATGTCGAGAAAATCGGAGATTTCCAAGAGCCCTGCTGGAGGGAGTCATCCGAGAGACTTCGTCTCTCCCGATCACGGAATTCCTCAGTTTTCGGACGACTTCGTCGATCGCCGTAGCCCTCCCGATGGAGTCAAATCGAGTTGATTCTCCGGAATGCTGGCGGTTCTGTCGGAACTGCGGGCTCCAACCTCGAAGGCTGCACCAGCCGATCCCATGATGGGGGTCCACGACGGGTACGGCGTGGAGAGGGCCAATACCGTTTGTCCTCGACTGATACTCGAGAGATGTCCGATTACAGCGGACGGCCAACGGCGTCGTTCGTGACGGAGCGAGGGGGCAGCTTCCACAGATACCCAACGTCACCTGTCCCGACACCCACCTCCAGTCGCTGATCGCGACCGGTGAGAATGTTCCTCCTCCCACACCAACACCGAACGGTCTCGATTGATACCGCCGGTCGGTCATTCGGCGTTCGTTGTTGGGGGTATCACTGGAACGATTCGGCCGCGTTCTTCTCCGGCACAAATCAGACGGCTGCTATCGCGTCGTCACCGACGAGAGCGGCCAGCGGAACGTGGCGAGAGGGCGCATCGATCACTATCCGGCCACCGTATATCGAATATCGCTATACGAAATCCGAGATCACAGCCGCTTGCTCTCTCGTCTCGCCTGAGTCGTCGTTTTCGTGCTCGACCGTGACGCCTTTGCGATCGAACCCGACGGGTTGACGCGAGTCGGATATCACCAGCGGGCGTCAGTTAGACAGCGAGACGGTGAGTTCGCGTTCACCGACAGAATAACAACAAAAAGACACGATCACCGCAAGGGACGTCAGTCCAGTAGAGGACCGGCTATCAGTCGAAGATTGAGCGGCTGCAGTTGTCACGGTTTTTTCTGTGTGACGATAAGCTATCAATCCGCTGTGGTTTTATAGCGTTTGGCGGCGCAGTCTGTTGCTATGGGGCCCATCAGAAGCAGTATCGGCGGCGGCCTGGCTGCCACGGTTGTCCTCACGATATTTTTACTCGGCGTGGACGCGCTGCTCCGTGGTTCCGACCTCTTCGTATTCGTTACGTTTACGAGTTTCTGTGCGATCGGCGGACCGCCGTACTGTGAGGGAGGGAGTCCGATGGCAGCGGGACTGCTGTTCGTTTCGTATAGCGGACTCTTTGCCCTTGCCTGGCCGCTCCTCTTCGGTGGGTTTACCTGGGCGATCCCCGGCGAAACGGGTGCCGCCCACGGCGTGGTCTTCGGTTTCGTCCTGTGGACGGGTTACGTCGTCGTCCTCTCTGGAAGCCCCGTCGCTGATCGGACGATTGTCGAAACCGTCACGCTATCAGCCATCACGTTAGCCGCATATCTCGTCTACGGTCTAACACTTGGGGCCGTATACGATTACCTCACAAACGACAGAACCGTCCGCAGCGCCGGAACTGCCTGAGCGACCTGTGACCAATGTCTATCGATCGTGGGTCCGCTGATCTGGATCATCGAATCGACGTTCTTGATCAATCTTCTCGCCTGGATCGGTACCGTGGCGTATTTGTGAACGAGGAATCGCTTGATCAGGCCCTTTCGGTACTGGTCGCTCTCGCCGCAGGGGCTGATCGGTGGGGCGTTTCTCCACCACCTCCCGCGTGCTATCGAAGTGCCGGGGACCGCGGACACCGTACCGCTGTTTCTCGTTCTCATCACCGGATTCTGTTTCTTTTACGCGCTTGAGCAGTTCATCCACTGGCATCACCATCGCGGGACGACCGATGAGCACGAGCCGGTATCGTGATCGAAGGGATTGCTTTCCGAAACGGAACGAGACACGTGCGCGTGCGATTCAAATTGTATGTCAGGACAAACAAAGCGACACACCAAAACGGTGGATAGCGGTTCGTTCTCGCACAGGCAAACGACGCCCTCCCGAGATGACGGACCAACGTATCACTTGAGGAGGGGAGTCAACGTTTTATTGATGGAACTTGATACACGAACAGGACTATGGCCCCGGACCTCTCTGAAAAGCTCCTCGGAATCGATATCGACAACGCAAACCGTACCCCGGACGGGGACGGGAACGGGGGCGGAGACGATGAGGAAGGCAAGCACGAGGAACTCGCTCAATTCGTCTTCGTCGGCGTGGGCGAACACCGACTCGCACTCCCGGTCGACGAAGTCCGGACCCTCACGGAACCGCCGGCAACGTTGACGCGAGTACCGCGGTCGCCACCCGCTATCGAGGGGCTGATGGACCTTCGAGGCGAGATTACTGCAGTAATCGATCCACAGGTCCACTTCCCGGTGAACGAGTCCCGAGCAGGACGGGAACAGCTGCTCGTCCTGGATCGGCCGAACGACCAGCAATCGGCCGCGATTCGGGTCGACGAAGTCATCGGCGTCGAAACGATCCCAGAGAGCAACGTGATCGACGACGACTCGCTCGACGACAGCGAACTCACCGGCCACGCGCTCGAGCACCCGCTCGTCGTCGCACTCGTGACGCAGGAACGAGAGGGTCGCACCGAGATCGACAACGCGGTGACGGACGAACCGGACGAACGGAGTGCAGGCGTCGAAAGTACCAATGAGGTTTCCAGTAGCATGGCCGGAGTCAGTGGGTCGGCGGCATTGACACCGGCTCGGGAAGCAGAAAGCGAGTTCGACAGGTCGATGGGCGAAACGTTCGAGATGGAATCGACCGAAGAGGACGGTCAGGAATCAGACGACACACCACAGGAAATCATCGTCGAGGCGACCGCGTTGATAGACGTCGACCGGCTACTGCTGGCATCAGGCCAGGCCTGAGTACCGGTCACATACATTCCCGATTGGCCGTTTTGAGCGGGTCTCCGGGGAATATTCGACGTTTATCATGTCTGATAATCGAGAGACAGCATTTATGGTAGTTGTATCTCTACCAAAATTTGGTGTACTACTGAATGTCGACAGGGGTGCTCATCGTGGACGACTCTCATTTTATGCGGAATCTACTGCGACAGATCATGGAGCAGGATTACCGCATTCTCGGAGAGGCGTCCAACGGAGCAGAAGCCGTTAAACTGTACAAAGAACACGATCCCGATATCGTCATGATGGACATCGTGATGCCGAAATGTAACGGTATCAAGGCGACCGCGGCGATCAAAAAGATCGATCCGGACGCTCGCGTCATCATGTGTACGAGTGTCGGACAGCGTGAGAAAATGAAACTCGCCGTGAAGGCTGGCGCAGACGGCTACGTCACGAAACCGTTCGAGGAACCCAGCGTCAGAAAGGCCCTTTCAGACGTCGTTGCGGCATGACGCGAGTACTCGTTGTCGACGACTCGAGATTTATGCGGACAGTCATCGGCAACGCGCTCACCGAGGCTGGCTACGACGTCGAAACGGCCGAAAACGGATCTGAAGGCGTCAAACTCGCCACCACGTTCGAGCCGGATGTCGTAACGATGGATGTCGAAATGCCGGAAATGGACGGTATCGATGCCGTCGAACGAATCATGGCGAGGAATCCGACCGTGATCCTCATGCTCAGTGCCCACACTGAACGCGGTACCGAGGCCACGCTCGACGCACTGGAGCGAGGCGCCGTGGATTTCATCAAGAAGCCCGACGGCTCCGGGTCACGAAACATCGCACATCTAGTCGACGAGGTCGTCGAAACGGTCGACGACCTCGCGGAAGCAGACGTCTCCTCCGTAGCGCTCGCTCATGCCGCCGCGACAGCCTACGCAACGAGGACAGACCAGCCCGAGAACGCTGGCCAAGCGACTATGAGTACGGCCGGTGCCGAGGCTGGGGCTGGGAACGCCGTCGCCGGAGGCAGTTCCGACGCCCCACTGGCCCGTGATCGCGGAACGAGCGAGCCAGACACGACCCCCGGAATCGCACCGGCAGTCGAATTCGACGAACACGCGACTCCAGTTACCGTCGACGGCAACTGTGCAGACGCACCGACTATCATCCTCGGTGCGTCGACCGGCGGGCCGAAAATCGTCGAACAACTGTTCGAACGGCTACCCGCCGACCTCGAGGCCAAGGTACTGGTCGTCCAGCACATGCCCCCGGAATTCACGACGCGTCTGGCCACGCGTCTCGACTCGTTGAGCGCATACGACGTTAGCGAAGCAACGGACCGACAACGACTCCGGCCCGGCGAAGCAGCGGTTGCACCGGGTAACTTCCACCTCGAGGTCGCGAGCAACGTCGGCGACGCGCTTCGTCTAAAACTCGACGACGACGACCGGCTCCACGGCGTCCGACCGGCGATCGACGTTACGATGATCAGTGCTGCCGAGCGGGTTTCTGACGCGCTCTGTGGCGTCGTCTTGACCGGTATGGGCCGCGATGGCGCAGCCGGGATCGAGGCGATAAAAGCTGCTGGCGGCCAGACGATCGCACAGGACGAAGAGACGAGTCCGGTCTTTGGCATCCCCTGTCAGGCAATCGAAACGGGCTGTGTAGATACGGTCGCACCCGCAAACGGAATCGTCGACGCGATCGTCGACGCGTTCAGGACGGACGGTGAGAACGATGACTGACTATCTGACAGATTTCGTTCAGGAGAGCGAAGAACGGATCACAGAACTGAACCACGCGTTGCTCACTCTCGAGCAGGATCCGAACGACGAGGAGGCGATGGAGAGCATTTTTCGGATCGCCCATACGCTCAAGGGTAACTGCGGGGCGATGGGCCTGGAGTCGGCCAGCGAACTCGCCCACGCGATAGAAGATTTGCTCGATGCCGTCCGCGCGGACGAACTCGACGTCGAGCCAGAACTGATGGACGTCGTCTTCGATGCCATCGACGTACTCGAGACGATGATCAGCGAGGTCGCAGCCACCGGGGAAATCGAAACTGATCCGACGGCGACGATCGACGCGCTTCGGATCTACCTCGAGGATGCGACGGACGAAGCGGCGACAGGGCACGTCTCCATATCGGCCGCCGAGATAGACGACGTTTGCTCGCGGTTCGATCCGCCAGCCGACGATACACACGACGTCTATCTCGCCCGTCTGGCGATCGCCGACCGTGAGGGCGTCAATAACGGAAAATTAGTCGTCGACGCCTTGATCGATGCGTTCGATCTGATCGGCACCGTCCCGTCTCAGAAGCGAATCGAAGCCGCTGACTACGACGGTCGATTCGACGCCGTCTTCGCCACCGCAGTCGGCAAGGCAGCGATCGCGTCCGGCCTCGAGCCGGTCGAGGAAGTCGAGAATTTCGAAATCGTCGACGTAACGGATCGATTCGATGGTGACGATGGGGAATCGGCTGCGGAACGTGCTGTGGACGCGGCCGTATCAGGTGAAGGAATTTCGTCCGAAGACGCCCAAAACCTCGAGGTCGACGATCTCCTCGACGAATTCTCCGAATTCGACGACCTAGACGAGATGGTCGAAGAGGTCGACGACGACGAGCTCGCGGCCTTCGAGAACATGGGTGAGGCCGGTTCCTTCGACGATCTCCTCGACGGGGAAGCCGTCGACGATCTCGAGTCCGGACCGGGCGAACCGCCGGATGCCGCAGAGACAACGTCCGAGTCGGACACGGGGACAGCAGACGCCGATGCGGCATCCGACGACGGGACCGCGGCCGATGCGAAACAGGCGGCCGAGGACGCCGACGAAGTCGAAGACGCCAGCGCGGTCTTCAACGAGCTCAAAGACGAGGTCGAAATGGTCGGCTTCGACGAGCTACAGGACGAACTCGCGGAACTCGAATTCGACGAGTTCGACGACGAAGAGGAAGTCGACATGGACGAACTCCTCGGCGATGACGCCGACGACTCGTTCCTCGATGACGGGGAACCGCCCGAAAGCGACGTCGACGACGTTCTCGTGGACGCAGGGGCTGACGATGACGTCACTGCCGACGAAACTGACGATGGCCACGACGCCGATGTCGACACGGTAGCAACGAGTGGCACTGACGTCACTCCCGAGGATACCAAAGATGACCTCGAGACGCCTGCCGATGCCGCTTCGGCAGCGTCGGAAACCGGGACCGACGATACAGTCGAGACAGCACCGGACAGCGACATTGTCGACGCTGCATCATCGACCCACCCAACTGACGAATCCGAGGAGCCAGACTCGACCTCCGTAATGCCCGGCGACGAGACGACCGAATCGACGGCGGGTACCGAGACTGCAAATACGGCCGAACTCCCTGGCCTCGAGCTCGACGACGAAGTGACAGCCGAAACAGGCCCGGACGGAGCGTCTGTAGATGAGACGGCTGTCGCCGAAAATAACGACGAGACGACAACCGACGACACCTCTGTAACTGACGACGGTGTCGACGAGGCTGACGGTGCCGACGACCTCGAAGTTGTCGAGCCGATCGACGATGAAGTCACAGCGACGCCCGATGACGAGCCGATCGATGACGCTGCTGAGTTCGACACGGTTGACGACGAGCCGATCGATGACGCTGCTGAGTTCGACACGGTTGACGACGAGCCGATCGATGACGCTGCTGAGTTCGACACGGTTGACGACGAGCCGATCGATGACGCTGCTGCGTTCGGGACGACTGATGAGATGGACCTCGAGATCGACGAGACGATGGGGTCCGAGGAGACGGAAGACGCTGCGGCAAGCGACTCGTTCGGAGCGAACGTCGACGACGAATTCGATCCGACGGCGGGCTTCAGCGATATGTCTGTCTCCTCGGCTGACGATGAGGACGGATTCGACGATGATGAGGGCGACTTCGCCACGTTCGACGACGACGCGTTCGACGACGACGCGTTCGACGAGTCAACAGCGGACTCCGTCGATTCCGATGCTGAACCGGCAGACGACGGCTTCGAGAGCGACTTCGACGAGCAACTCGACGACGAGGTGTTCGAGGGAACCGACGAGTTCGACATAGGTAGCGGCGGACTCGACGCGCCGACGCAAGATTCGAGCGTAGACGATGACTCGAGTGCCGAGTCTGCGCCGTCGTTCGACGACCACTCGGCCGGTGCAGACGAGGGCGACGAGGACGATGCCGTACGGATCATCGAGGAGCCCGAACTGGAGATTCCGGATCTCACCATCCCCGAGACGGGCGACCGGCCGGACACCGACGCCGAGACCGACGAGATTCAGTCGGTACGAGTCGACGTCGAGCAGATCGACTCGCTGCTCACTCTCGTCGAGGGGCTGGTGACGAGTCGCGTTCGCCTCCGCCATGCGGCCGAGGCCGACGACGATGGGGAAGCGCTCGAGACCGAACTCGGCTCGCTGACGGATCTGACGACGGACCTTCAGGAAACGGTCATGAACATCCGTCTGGTACCGTTGCGGACGGTAACGAACCGTCTACCGCGAGTCGTTCGCGACATCGCCCGTGAGCAAGACAAGGAAGTCTCCTTCCAGATGGTCGGCGAAGACGTCGAACTCGACCGGAGTATCCTCGATCGGATCGGAGACCCGTTGATCCATCTGGTTCGTAACGCCGTCGATCACGGAATCGAACCCCCCGAAGCGCGCGAGAACGCAAATAAGCCCCGAGAGGGAACCGTCGAGGTTCACGCCGAACGGTCGCGTGACCGCGCCACCATCACCGTCAAAGATGACGGGGGCGGGCTCGACCCCGACCGACTCCGAACCGAGGCCGTCGAGGCTGACATCCTCGACGAGGACGAGGCTGCCGAGATGACCGACGAGGACGCGTACGACCTCATCTTCCACGCAGGTCTGTCGACGGCCGACGAGGTGACCGACGTAAGCGGCCGGGGGGTCGGGATGGACGTCGTTAAACGGACGATCGAAGATCTCGATGGGACGGTCTCGATCGACAGCACAGAAGGCGAGGGAACGACCGTTACGATGCAACTCCCCGTCTCGGTCGCGATCGACGAAATTCTGTTCGTCGAATGCGGCGGCGAGGAGTTCGGCGTTCCGGCAAAGGCCGTTCGCGAAATCGAAGGTGCCGCGGCTCTCGAGACGGCAGACGGTGAATCCGTCCTCCCCAGGGACGACGGCGACTACCCCGTCATCCAACTGGCCGACGTCCTCGAGACGCCGGCTCCCGCTGCGAACGGCGACGGAATGGTCGTTCGAATCCGCGGAGAAGTCCGTGAAGTAGCCTTGCACTGCGATCGCGTCCGCGGCCAACAGGAAGTCGTCGTCAAACCCTTCGAGGGGTTCATGAGCGACATTCCGGGGCTCAGCGGTGCGACGGTACGGGGACGAGGGGAAGTAGTCAACATACTGGATGTGACGACACTATGAACGAACGTGAACACCAACACAGACGGAGGAATCTATGACGATGATGGTCGACATTCGAAAGTTGAGCTTTATAAACGAAATGGCGAAGGTCGGAACGAACGGCGTCGCCGACAACATGAGCAAGCTGACAGGCGAAGACGCCCAGATGGAGGTGACAAAGACCAATTTCATCGACGTCGAGGACATCGAGTCACAACTCGACGGCGGAAAGCGGGTCGGCGTCCGCGTCCGATTGCTAGACCCGCCTCACGGACACATCCTCATCCTCTTCCCCGAAGCGAGCGCAAAGAAGATCACGGCGATCATGTTGCGCGACGTAGTCGACGACATGGGAGACGTCTCCGGCAAGATGGCCCGCAGCGCCGTCGAGGAGATGGGGAACATGATGGCCAGTGGGTTTATCGACGGCTGGGCCGACGTCCTCGGACGGGCGATCGATATCGCCGCGCCGCAACTCGTCTATGCGCCGACTGGGGACATCGTCACTCGAACAGCAAGCCTTGGTGGCGACGACCTCGCCCTCTTTTTCGACTCCGACCTGTCTGTTCCTAGCTACCAGATCGAAGCCGAAATTTATGCCTTCCCCGACCTCGAAGAGTTCGTCGAAATGGTCAACGGGATCGAAGTCCAACCTGCATGAAACTCGACGTTAACGCACTCGGTACGTTCTACCAGATGGCTCGAGAAGGAGCCGGACTCGCAGCGGGGCGGCTCACCCATATGTTGGGCGTCGAGACGCAGGTGGGCGTGACGAAACTCAACTTCATGCGGGGCCAGGAGATCCGTCGCGACTTCGAGGATTCGACGGAAAAAGTCGGCGTGCGGGTCAAACTGACCGGCGCGATCGAGGGCTATTCCGTCGTCGTCTTCGAACGTGAGAACGCGCTCAGAGTCGTCGAAACGCTGCTCGCCGAAGCCGGTCCGGACGCTGACGATGCGTCCGACATCGACGAATTCGACGAGATGACGCGAAGCGCTGCGACGGAAGTCGGCCATATCATGAACAGCGGGTTCATCGACGGCTGGGCCGACGTCCTCGAGGCGGTCATCGACGTTTCCACGCCCGAGTTCGTCGAGGGCAAAACCGCCGAGCCGTTTTTCGGCGACATCGACGAAGCACCGGCCGCAGACGACCTCGCCTTGCTCTTCCAGAGCCAGATCGAAACCGTCGGCACCGAAGTCGGCTTCAGCCACTATCTCTTTCCGAAACGCGAGTCGATGTCGACGCTCCTGGAGCGATTACGTACCAGCGACGGCATCGAGTACGACAAACTCGACGGCTACGACCGGATGGCCGAACGCGGCGCCGAAGAGATTGCCAAGACCGCGACCACGCTTACAGGGATCGATACAAGCGTCGAAATACGCCGATTGAACTTCGTTTCGCTCGAAGCAATCCCGGAACAGGTGGCCAACGAAAAACTCGTCGGGGTCGCGTTCGAATTCGACGGAATGCCGAGTGGATACCTCCTCTTCCTGTTCGACGAGGAATCGGCCCACGAAATCGTCGACGCGATGGTTCCAATGGAGGTCGAAGAAGACGGCTTCGGCGAGATGGGAACGAGTGCGATCACGGAATTAGGCAACATCATGGCCAGCGGATTTCTCGACGGTTGGGCGAACGTCCTCGATACGACGATCGACCACTCGACGCCGGAATTTATCCACGATATCGGCGCTGCAGCCGTCGATCCGGTCATCATTCAACTCGGCGAAAATCAGGATTTCGCGTTCGTTTTCGACACGGTCGTCATGGCAGACGGACGCGAGTTCGACTGTGAAGTGTACGCGATTCCCGACGAGTCGGATCTGGAACGCGCGTTGAATAACCTAGACGTCGATCGGATCGAGGAAACGCCGACGACGGCGGAGTTTCAGGAAGTCGATAACGCATGAAAACGTACGGAACCGAACCAGGCGCACCGACGCCCGTCCAGGTCGGTATCTCCGAACTGGTCGTCAGTGACGGCGACGACACGCTCAAATCCTACGGGCTCGGCTCGTGTCTCGCCATTGCGCTGTACGATCCCGAGTCCGAGATCGGTGGGTTGGCACACGTCATGCTTCCCGACGGCGACGCCGCGGACAACAGCGATCGCAAACCCGGAAAATACGCCGATACGGCGATCCGTGCACTTCTCCGTCGCATGGTCGAGCAAGGTGCCAACTACACAACCGTCGAAGCGAAAATAGCCGGCGGCAGCGATATGTTCGAGTTCGAAAGCTTCGGCGACGGCGTCGGACAACGAAACATCGCCGCGGCGAAAGAAGAACTCGAGAAGCTCGGTGTCCCGCTCGAGGCAGAGGACGTCGGAGGCGAACACGGTCGAACCGTCGAGTTCACGCCCGGATCGGGGTCACTCGTGGTGAAGACCTCGAACGGCGAAACGGGAGTGACGGAACTGTGATCGGCGGCAACGCTGGCGACGCCGGTACCGCTCACAACGGTACCGACGGCGATACCGACGACAGCGACGGATCCGAAGCGTTCGACGACCTCCTCGCGTTCGTCGAGGACGAACTGGCTTTTGCAACGAGCCACTACAACGACAGCTACCTCGACCGGCGCGTTTCCTCGCGGATGCGGCGCACACAAAACGACACGTACGACGCCTATTTCGAAACGCTGCGATCTGAACCGGACGAGCAGGAGGCGCTACTCGAGGCGTTGAGCATCAACGTCACCGGGTTCTTTCGGAATCCCGACGTCTGGTCGGGAATCCGAGTCGTCCTTCGAAGGCTCTCCGCGAACAGTCCCCCCGTTCGAGTCTGGAGCGCGGCGTGTGCCGACGGCCGAGAACCGTACTCGCTGGCGATGCTCGCACACGACGATCCCCAGATCGACGAATCCAACGTCTATATTCTTGGAACCGATATCAGCGCACCGGCACTCGAGACTGCCCGAGCGGGCGTCTACGAGGAGTCTCGAACCGTCGACCTGGACGATCAACTCTCCTTTCTCGATAACTACAGCCAGTACGTAGATGTCGACGGGCGGACGTATCGGATCGATAACGATGTGAAACGGAACGTTCGATTCAAGCGTCACGACCTGATCAACGACGAACCACAGTCCGGATTCGATCTCGTCATCTGTCGCAACCTGTTCATCTACATCGACAATGCGTACAAGGAGCCGATGCTCGAGACCATCGCGCGATCGCTTCGGACGAACGGCTATCTCGTCATCGGCAAAGCCGAGACCATTCCGCCAAATCTCCAGTCGTCGTTCACCGTTCGTGAGGCCCGCCTGCGTATTTACCAGCGCGAAGCCCCGAGAACCGATATCGAGAGCCCCAGTCGGTAGGCAAACTCGAGCCCCGAATCGTAAAGCGCCCGTACGAAGTCTGAGAGGCCGTTACCATACCGATCACTCCATTTTGACACCGCCACGGCATCGATTCTCGACCGAGACGACCGTGTGTTACATACTAGTTCGGTACAAACTCTCACTGAATGCCATCGATCGACCTCGCCCCCTTCGTCGACCGCGTCGCGGCGCTGGTCGACTCCTCGCCGCCAACGGACGGACGGGAGACCCGTACCTGGCTCGTCGAGCCCTTTCTCGAGGCGCTCGGCTGGGACCCCCGCGCCGACGCGTGCGTGGTGGAACGAACCGTAGACGATACCCATCTCGAGTACGTCCCGACAATCGACTCGGTCCCGGCGTTGTTCGTGGCCGTCGAGGCGTACGACGAATCCCTGGAGAAGCCCCGAGCGAACGCGCTCCGGCAGGCGATGGCGTGGACGGGGGTCGACCGGGCGATCTACACGAACGGTCGAGAGTATCTGCTGCTGGCCGGGACGACGGACATCGAGTATCACGTGCTCGAGGTCGCCGAACTCGCCGACAGCCAGCAGGTGATCGCCACCTACTCGCGGGACGCTTGCAGCCGGCGACTCGAGCAGCACGCGCGAGACCACGTTGCCAGACAACTCGCCGTCGAACGATCGCAACTCATCGAATCGATCGTCGACCGACTTACGGCTGCAACTGTCCAGGGGGAAATATACGCCGGCGAGTTCGAATCCGCCACCGACCGATTTCTCGACCGACTCGTGGTGGCGTTCGCCAAGAACCGAGAGGAACGCCCAGATTCCGCGACGGACGTAGCGATCCGGTTCGACGAGTCGACGATCACGGACGACGGGCGATCGCCGACCACCGACGGAAAGACGTCGGGTCGGTCGGGCGAGAACGGTGACGCACGACGCACCGACGATCCTGTCGAGACCGGAGAACCGAACTCATCCGGACGAAAGGACGATGAGGAGCAGCGCAACGGCACCCGATTCCAGCAGACGGAAGGTGAAGCGGAACCGACAGCCGCGGACGAGCAGTCGGGCTCCGATAGCCGGGACGACGACTCGAGCGGAACCGCCGGTGACACCGATCTCGAGGGACGTCCTGAAGGGAAGGAAAACGAAGCAGGCGAGGGTACGGAAACCGAACCGGACGAGGGTGGGGAATACATCGTTCGCTTCTTCAACGACCGCGGCTCCATCGGCGCAATCGGCCACTCGACGTCCCGAGGGGCGCTCGTCGAGGCAACCGAGTATCTCCTCGGGCGCGGACTCGCCGGTGTCGAGGTTCCATGGAGTCCGGACGACGCAACCGTCACTGTGTTGAACGACGAACCTGCTCGGTCCGATGGTTCGCCAATGGCGGAGCCGGAACGACTCTCGAACGGCCTCTATCTCGACACTGCGGGCGATGACGACGACCGAGCCGACCGCGTCGAGGCGCTGTCCGCTCGAGTCGGGCTACGAGCGATGGTATCGGGAGGCTGGGATTCCGAAGACTGAGAACGAACCGTTTCAACTCTGAACGGTTGTACCCGGCCACAGCAGGCTCAGTATTCGACGTCTGCTTCGACGACCGTGATTGCGACGCTGTTTACCGGGTTGTCAGGGTCGTCTTCACAGGTGGCGAGCAAGTCCGAGCTAGTCGATTTCGTCGTCTCCCAGCCGGATCGCTCGAACGACATCTCCCACGCTCGGACGTAGGACGTGTTCATCCGTATCGAGACGTTCGTAACCCCGTCCTCGAACTGGGTTTCGCGATCACGTTCGGTCATCGTAAAGCCGAGTCCGTCGGTGCTCCTGATCGACCGGTCGGTCGCGTTGATCGCGGTCAGCGAAATAACGGCCGTCTCGGCCTCGGGATGACACATCAACTGTGGTCGTTTGACGACAGCACTGCCGGTTTCGCCGGCCCGAACGACACCGCCGCCTTCGTACGCGATGGTATCGGAGCCGGCTTCGTACGTGAATGCCCCGAGTTCGATGGGGTTTGCGGAGACGTTGCTCGAGTTGCCGTTGAGCAGGATCGTGACGTTCGTCCCCCCTGATCCGGTCGAAACCGATCCATCTCGGAGCGCTAGTTCTCCGTACCGGCGATCGATGCCGTCGTGTCGCATGACCGCATTGAAGTTCACCGCGAGTGACTCCATCGCCCGTTCTGCGTTGCGTAGTTTCTCGCCGTCCTGATAGTCAGCCATCGTCTGAAATCCGACCGTCGACAGGAGCGCAACGGAGCCGATGATCGTCGCAAAGACCAGAATGAACGCGATCATATCCGTGACTGCCCGGTCGTCGGTTCGCCCTCGCTTCGTCGTCTCGTGGCGTCTCCGTCTCATTGAGTCCCGTCCTCGATCGATATCGTGTCGCTTTCGTAAACGATCGTAATCGTCCCGCCAGTCGTCGAACTCCCGCCGTCGACGGACGCGTTGGTCTTGATCGGGACGTACGCGACGGCGTCGGTAGCATGTGCCGTCAACCTCACACAGTCAGTGGAGCCATCGAGTAGCGGCGCCTCACAGTCCTCACGCAACGTCACGGTGTATCTGGAGTTCGCCACCGTCCGCGGATGGTCGGTCCTGATGGTTACGTTGTCCGTGGTCTGTGCCCCGATCTGGTCTGCGTTTCCGATCTCGTCTGCCAGTCGCTCGCCGATCGTCTCGAGCGACGCCTCGGCGCTGCGGTCTTTCTGGGTGTCGAGCATCGTTCCGGCGTTGGTTAGTAACATCGCGATGAGGATCGTCGTGATACCGACGGTCATGACGTGCGTGATCGATATCGAGACCGCACGATCTCTTTCGGCATTGTTCTCGATTCGAGTCACGTCACGGACACCCCGCTTCGATCGTTTGATTCCGTTCGTAACTGAGCTCGGCCGAGTCGTATGTAATCGTGACGGTAGCCTGCGTTGTCCCACCACCAACGGTGACGTTGATACTGGTGATGTTTACCGCCGCCGTCGTCGACTCGAGCTTGCTGTTTCGATAGGCGTCTCGAAAGACAGTGATGTTATCCTCTGCATTGTCTACGAGCCCGCCCGACTCGTCGACCTTTGTGAGCAAACAGCCGATGCTTTGCTCGACTTCGTGTTCGACCACGTCGGCGTTGCTCGCACTCTGACTTGCACTCCCCGAAGACAGCGTCTCGGTATAGAGAACGCCGTTGAAGACGACGACGATTCCCAGAATGATGAACGCAAGGGCGATCGCGCCGATGAGGATCACCTGTGCGCGCTCACGACGTTCGCTTACCATAGTATCACCCGAACTTCCACGACGTTGTAGATGGGCGTCTCGTCGCTCCCATTCCGTAGCGGGATGGTTTCTTCATCGGCTTCCGCCGCCGCTTCTAGCGTTCCCGATTTACTGCTCGTTAAGGTCTGATTGTCGTACAGCACGACGGTGTAACTCGCCGCCAGGGAACTCGAAGGTGGGCTCCCCTGATAGACCAGCGTCTTCCGCTCGCCGGTCTCCGGATAGAGGTGGACGTTGTAACTCCAGCCACGGTCGGTGAATCGCTCGTTCAATATCCGTCCGAGTTCCGATTCGCCGCCGAAGTCCGTCGCGGAGTAGGTTTGATGGCTTTCATTGGGCGCGAACGGCTCGCTTGCGTTCTCGAACCCGCCCTCACTGTCCCAGTTTCGAATCGTTTCGGAGAGGTTCCCGTCCTGGTTCGACACGAGTAGCGCATCCTGTGCCTCCTGGTGAATCTGTGCCTGGACCGACCGATCGGTTAATCCCCCCGTCGTCGGCGTGAGCACGACCGACTGCAACGCAAACAGGACGGCCATCAAAACCACCATCGCACCGATGAATCCCTCGAGGGTGTAGGCCTGTCCGCGATCCGTTTCAGCGTTCGATTCGGTCTCTCGAGTGGTAGATCCAGTCATGGTGTCACCACACCCGTACGACGAGTCTACAAGCGGGATCGCATTCGGCCGGATCTCCCTCTATCGTGACGATGCGTGCGGCGCTCGCTGCCGACTGGTTGTCGTAGACATCCCCTCCTGACAGCGTACTGGTATTGACGTCTTCGCCCTGGAACGTTTCGACGGTTACGTTTACGTGGTCGTAGACGGCATCGCCGCTGTCACTCGCCCGAAGCCCGAGTTCCGTACTCAGATCTGCATTCGAATACCTGGCGTCGAAATCCGACTCGTTGATCCGATTAGCAGACTCATTCGGCGTCGATAAATTGTGAACCAGTAGATCGGCGATCCGGTCTGCCTGTGCCGTCTCCGCTCCGCCGACCGACGAATCGAACGGGGTGATGACCGACGGAAGAAACGAGAAGACGAAGGCGATCGCGAGCAGGAAAATGCCAATTCCGATGGCGAAATCCTGTGTTGTTTGACCGCGGGTATCGAAGCAAACCGAGATCGTCCGTCGTCGGTGGCCCCCCGACCGTCGCGTCCCTCGACCATGGTCGTGCGTTCGTTTCCGACTCATGTTATGCCACCAGCGTCCACCCGATGAGGGCGACCGACGAGAGACCGATCGTGTACTTCAATCCACTCAGCAGGTCGGCATCCCGAATGTAGCCGCAGATGAACCCGGAGATGATCGCCTGAAGCGTCACCGCGTGGAAGAACAATACAGATAGCATATCCACGTCGACGTTCTCGCTGAGGTTCGCCTGGCCCATTCCACTCCCGCCTGCTGCAGCGGAACTCGCTTCAGCACTCCCGCCGCCGCTGAGGCCGGACATCGTATCGATGAACTGCGTCTTGAGAATCGCAATCACCGCGAGAACAGTCATGAAGGTCATGATGATAATCACGATTTGCATTCGAGTCCTGGATTTTCGTTCTCGTTCGATGTCGTCGTGATTCTCACTCGCACGCGCCGCCGTCCTGAGAACGTTCGAAATCTGGTTCGACGCTTCCTGGGCTTCGGTGATCAGACGGGTCGTACGGGCTAGCCTCGGGATGTGGTACTTGTTATTGAATTCGACGAGCGCTTCCTTCAGACTCATTCCGTAATTGACCTTCGTGTGCATCATCTCGAACTCGCGAGCCAGGGTCCCGCTCGTGGTATCGGACACGGACTTGAGCGACTCGAGCAACGTCAGCCCGGTGTCGTTCGAACTGGAGAGTTTTCGTAAGTCCTCCGAGAGCTTATTAACGACGGAGTTTCGGTACCGGACGTTCCACTCTCGGAAGATCGACAGCGGAACTGCCGTGATGTACAGTGGCAGATATACGTAGAGAAACGTCCCCCAGATCGGCCGCTCGAGGAGTTGACCCCAGGACGTCGGTGCCGCCCCGGACACCATAGCCGTCACCACGATCACCAGAGCGATCGGAACGGTCACCACGAGAGTAACCAGCGGGTGGTCGCGAAAGAAAATATGTGGTTCCCTGAGAACCACCATCGTCTCGTGGGTCCCCTCCCGATTCTTGATCCGGTCGAAGACGCTGTAGTCACCGGTGAACTGCTCGACGAGTCCGAGGCTCAGCAACCCACCTTCCTGACCGGTTTCCGTCCGCTGATCGGAGTTCCCCATCGAGAGATAGCCGTCGCCGGGTTCGTCGTGTTTGACGGTCGAGACGAGAACGAGAAAGCCAACTCCAACCAGTGGGATCAGCCCATAAACGGTCATATAGAGCATCTCGTTGGTGACGTCCGCGTTCGGGATCATCTGCATGATGACCATGATGATGATCAAAAGCAACGGGAACAGCGACAGCGTCATGTACATCTCCCCGAATAGCTCGAGCGTTTCGAGCGTGAGTTCCTGTTCCTGCTTTGCGGTACGCATGTGCTTTTCTTTCTTGTCCTCGAGGAAGCTCTCCATATTGCCGCCGCTGTTGACGATAGAGAGCATATCGGTCAGGAACTGTGAGAGATCGGAGCTCGGCGTCTCGAGGGCCTGATTCCGGATTGCCGTTCGATAGTCGGTGTCGAAGTACTCCGTCTCTTTGACGATGCTCTGAAATTCGTTTGCGACCTCACCGTAGGTATCGTCGGCCTGAGCCATCGCCTCGATTATCTCGAGTTGGTTCAGACCTCCGACCGACAGTGCATACATAAACGAAACGGAATCGGTTAGCAGCATGTTGATTTCGCGCTTGCGAGCGGACGCTCGCGAGTAGGGGATAGCGACCATCGATCCGAATCCCATCGCGAAACCGAGCGTCCCGAACAGGAGGCCTGTGGAGAGTATTATGGCCGGCATGCGAAGCATTTCGATGATTTCGAGGACGAGTCCGTGGCCGACCGGAATGCCGATGAGCGCTTCGTTCGAGAGGAGGCCGATCGCGAAGATGCCGTAGCCGAGCATCAACCCGATAATCCAGAGGGTCAGACCGCTAATAAAACCGATTCCGAGCGCTCGAGAGAGATATAATTCGACCGTATCGGTCATCCGGGCCTGGGCGAGTTTCGTTTCGACGTCGGCGACGAAATCGCTATCGTCGCCGAACAGCCGATCGTACAGCGGATAGAACCGGTCACCAAGCGCATCGGAACTGGCCGACACGCCCGCGCCGCTGGCGTTGTCGGTCTGGAGGCTCATTGTTCGTCTTCCTCCTCAGTCCCATCGTTGTTGTCACTTTCCGCGTCGAAGATTCTGTCGTTGCTCTCGGTTGTGTCGTCGCTCCTGAATATTGACTCCTCATCACTGCTCGAGTCGCGATTGTCGAAGAGCGATCCACCATCGTCGGCCGCTTCTTCGTCATCTTCGCTGAAAATCGACCCTGACTCGTTGCCAAATATGGATTCACCGTCGTCGGGCGCGGAATTGTCAGTGGACGCCGCATCGCTCGTCGACGGGGCGTCGTCCCGTTCCTGGTCGGTTTCGGATTGCGACCAACTGTCCGTCTCCGGCGCTTGTTCGGATACCGGTTCGTGATCGGAATCGCCATCGTCCGGTGGGTCCACAGCACGCTCGTCGATATCGATCGTCGGCGGCTCGTTGTCTGGAGACGAGTCGTCTGAATCGCCATCGTCCGGTGGGTCCACAGCACGCTCGTCGATATCGATCGTCGGTGGCTCGTTGTCTGGAGACGAGTCGTCGGAAGCATCGACCTGTTCGGACTCCGGAGATTTGCCGGGTGACGACCCAGCGTCGTGGGGTGGTTCGCCCCGCTCTGATTCGTGCTCGGTCCCAGTGCTGGAACCGGAAGCCGTCGGCGAATCGTCCGACGCGTCCGTTGGTGGCTCGAACTCGTCATCTCTCTTCCCCGAAGCTTGACCAGCGTCGTCGTCCGTCTGGACGTCGAAGTCGCTCGACGGATCGGAGTCGGCCGACTCTGGATTGAAGATCGAATCGAGATCGTTTTCCGGGAACATGGCGTCGAAACCGGAGGTATCCGGTTGGTGGTTCGCTCCCGAGTCAACGGGTTCGTTCGTTTGCCCGGAGCCGTTCGGATCGTCGAGTTCCTCGATCGTCTCACCCATGTCGGCGAACAGCCCGCCAAGATCCCCATCCCCTGCATCGTCCGACGGGAACACCGTCGATTCGTCCGCAATCGGTTCCGCAGTCTGTCCTGCATCGGTTCCTGCCGATCCTGCAGCCTGACTCGCGGCCGGCGTCTGACTGTCACCTGTCGTCGAGGTTCGATCGGCCGTTGCCTCGGCATCCGTCTCTACAGAGACGACCGATGTCTCACCGTCGGGCTCCGATTTTGCCGTCGCTGTGTCCGTGCCGGCAGCGGCGGCGGGCGGACTATCAGTTCCCGAACCGGCTGCGGCGTCGGCAGCGCCGATGCCGCTTCTCTCACTCCTGTCGATATCGAACCCGGTGTCGTCGCTGAGCCACGCTGGCCCGTCGTCACCGTCGTCGCCATCGACGGCGAAGCTGGTCGATCCGTCACCCAATTCCCAGTCTTCCTCGTCGGCACCGTCGTCGATATCACCGCCGAAATCGAACTCGTCGGCATCGGCGCGGTCGACTTCGATCGTGCTCTCGGTTTCGACGTCGCCGAGCGCACTCGCAAGCCCGCTCGGAACCTTCCCGCGGTACTCCTCGAACAGCGATTCCTCGGCGCGCTCCAAGAGGTCCATCGAGAGATTGTACGTCTCACTCGTCGACTCGGGCCGCGGAACGAGTTCCTCTTTTTCCTGGTCGACGTCGATCAGAACGCTCTCCATCTCGCGGAGGTCTTCGAGACTGTCTTCGAGTTGGCCGTTCGCGATGAGTGTAAGTATCGTATCGGGATCGTTGATAAACGCCTGGACCGTCGCGGCGACCTGTGCGTACGTATTGAGATCGTTTTTGATGAGGTACGCGAGGATGACTTCCCGCTTGAACAATTCATCCTCGAGTTTTTCGTTGTTCCAGCCGCGGTCGAACTGGATCTCCTCTAAGGTGTTCGAATCACCCATCTTGAGGTACTCGTCGGTTTCGGCCTGCCACTGATAGACGTCTTGAACGTTAATCTCGTCGTGTTCGGCCTCGTAGTGGTTGATTTCGGTCAGGGACTTGTTTCGGCGGACTTTCCGGCCCTGTACGCGCGTCTGGGTCTGGATCGAAACCAGGTCCAGCGCCGTAAACATCGTCTTCGAGACGTTGATCGGATCCGTGGTGAATCGTTTGAGGACTTCGTCGACGGAGTCGGCGTGAAACGTCGTATAGGTGGTGTGGCCGGTCGACATGACCTGGAACAGCGTCCGGCCCTCCTCGCCACGGATCTCGCCCATCACGATGTAATCGGGTCGCTGCCGGAGTGCGGCCTCGAGCAGATCGAATTCGTCGACGTCTCCCTGTTCGTCGTCGGCGAACGAGGGACGAGTGACGCTGGCGATCCAGTTTCGTTGAGGGAGTTCGACTTCCCGAGTATCCTCGATCGAGACGATCTTCGCGTTCGAGGGGATGAAAAGCGAGACGGCGTTCAGCGAGGTCGTCTTCCCGGATGCGGTCCCCCCGGCGAAAATCAGGCTCTTGTGATTTTCGATGGCAAGCCAGAGGAACGCCATCTCGTCCAGACTGAAGGTATTCCAGTTGATGAGGTCGATCGGCGTAAACGGGACGTCCTTGAACTGGCGGATGGTGTAGTTCGTCCCGTGGTCGGACACTTCTTTGCCGAGCGTGAGCTGCGCTCGTGACCCGTCGGGCAACGTCGCGTCGACCTGTGGGAGGCGCTTACTGATCCCTTTTCCGGAGCGCTGTGCGAGCTTGACGACGAAATCGTCGAGTTCGTCCTCGCCGTGATAGATGTTCGTGATGATCTGTTCGTACTCCGAATGATAGACGAACACCGGCGAGTTGTAGCCGTCGACGGAGATGTCCTCGACGTTGATATCGTGTTTGATGCCGTCGATTCGCTCGTACCCGATGAAGTCACGTTTGAGAAGATAGAGGAGCTTTTCGACCTGATACTCGTTTAACGTGTCCGGATCCTCCGCGAGGATAACCGGCTCTGGCCGAACTTCGATCCCCTCGAGTTGACTCGGGACGCTTTCCGCGATATCGTCGTCCTCGTCGTCGTCGAGCAATCCTCGAAGCGTCTCCAGAATACCTTTCGACGTCGTTCCAGAAGTCGCCTCGAAGAGGTCGTACCGTTTCAACAAGCCGCGAGTTTCGTCCTCGATGACCGTCCGACGGCCGTCCTCTGTTGCTTTCTCCTTGATTCCGTCCTCGGAATATTTGATCGCCGTCCTGAGTTTGCCGGAGAGAAATTCCTGTAATTCGATCTCGATTTCGTTCTGGTACGGCTCGATCATGTAGTACTTCTTCTCGTTTTCCTTCTCCGAATGGAAGATGACGACGTAAGCGTAGGGTTTGTTTACCCAGTAGCGCTCGACCTCGCGGAAGTGCGTCTTTTTCTCGAGCGGGACCGCCTTCTCGAGGTCGTAGCGGTTGGAAACGGTGGTATTCCCGGCCGCAGTGGAGAAGAATTCGTCTTCGTCTAAGTCGTCCTGGACGTTGACGGTTCGTTCTTCGACGAGGTCGTCGAGTTCTAACGCGGCGTCCTTACCGGCTGCGAGTCGTCCCTCGAGCGTCTCGGGATCGAATCCGAGGGCGTCTTCCTCGTCGTGATGGACGATCTCTCCGTCGGAGTCCCGTGGTCGGCTCCCGTCGTCCTCGTAGTAATACTCCCATTTGTAGTGTTCCCAGGTCCAGGTATCTTTGACGACGGGCGTCGTCTCCGGATCGACGTACTCGAGAAAGATCTCCCAGAGCGCATCAGCGTTGTCGCCGGCGGTCGGGAGAACAGTATCAACGAGGTCGTCCGGGTGGTGGCCGAGATACGCCGTCGGATCGAACTCGACGTTAGTCCAGTCATCGCCGCTCGGGACTCTCGAATGACCCTCGTTCGTATCGAGTCCAAGTTGGTCGTCCGCCTCGGCGGGTTCGGGATCGTCCGGATAGAGGACGGAAACCTCGTCGCTGTACCCGTATTCGTCCATGAACTCCTCCCACGAGTATTCGCCGACCCGAACGGCCGAATTTGACACGGGATCTTCCTTCTGGGACCGTTCCTCCTCCGACACTGAGTCGGACTCTTCCCCCTCAGAAAAGTCTCCGGTATCCGACTGGTCGGCCTCGTCAATAGCCATTACATACATCCTAACCCTCACCCCTCAAAAAATTCATCCGCCCATTACCATTTCTGATAATCCTGTTTGTTCGAGGATCTATCGAATCGAGAACTAGTTCGCTGTCTGAATAGAACGGGCGAAATTCGGAGGCGAAACCGATCGAAACAGGGGTAACGATCGACCACCCCTGCGTCACGGAACGATCGACTCGATGTCCGACCGGTCCGCGTTAGAATTCGAAGGGGCGATCGTCGAATCACCGTCTGAAGTCTTCCTGCAGGTAATTCGATGCGAGATTTAATCGAATTTTCACATCGCGCTTTTGGTCGCACTTTCCGCTGGCTTTCACTGTGAAGAACAATACCACACAACGTAATCGAACGTCGACTGGAATTTCACCAGACGAAACGTTCACTGGAGTAGTTCGCCGTTTCCTCGACGGAGGGCGCGTACCGTGATCGTCGGTACCGGTGGCGATCGGCGATGACAGACCTGACGCTCCGGCCGTTCTTCTGGCGGCCGACGAACCTGTTTCCCGAGACGCGGCTCGTCTCGCGAACACGCGACGGCATCGTGGACCTGACGTACGACGAGTTCGGCGAACGCGTCCGTTCACTGGTGGCCGCATTCGCGGGCCACGGCTTCGGTCCCGCCGATCGATTCGGAACGTTCGGGTGGAATCATCACCGTCATCTCGAGATGTATTACGCCGCGCCGCTGTCGGGCGCACAGTTGCACACGATCAACGTTCAGTTGGGCGACGAGGATATCGTCTACCTCGTCGAAGACGCAGACGACGACGTCCTGTTCGTCGACCCCGGCGAGCCGTTCGAGACGATCGAGCGGCTCTGGTCGGACCGCCCGGTAGACGAAGTCATCGTGATGGATGAAACGGTTCCCGAAACCGACATCGCCGCCGTTTCCGCCGAGGAGCTGATCGACGAGTACGACCCGTCATCCGGGAAGTGGCTCAAGACCGGCGATATCGTCACCGTCGACGAGGACGGCTACGTCGCGATCGTCGACCGCGCCAAGGACGTCATCAACAGCGGCGGCGAGTGGATTTCGTCGATCGCGCTCGAGAACGCCCTGATGGCCGATTCGGACGTGGTCGAGGCGGCGGTGATCGGCGTCCCACACGTGAAGTGGCAAGAATACCGCTGGCGACCGTCGTCGCGGACGAGGACAGCGATCCCGACAGGGAGGAACTTCAGTCCCGCCCGCAGGAGACGCTCGACCAACCGGACTGGTGGCTCCCCGACGAGATCCGCGACGCTGCCGACCGGATCGCCGGCGGTGACGAGGCCCGAATTCCGGTCTCGATGTGCAAAGTGGTCACCGCAACCGTCACCCAGGACGCCATCGATCTCGCCGTCCAGTCGTGTGGCGCAAACGGTATCGGAAAAGACCTGCCGCTCTCGGATTTCTATGAGTCAGTTCGGCAGTTCCGCATCGTCGACGGGGCAGACGAAGTCCACCGACGAGTCATTGCCCGCTCCGCCTTCGATGACGTCGCGACCGAGGAACTCGAACCAGTGACCCGGTTCGGAGAGCCAAATCGAGCGCGAACTGTGAGCGACTGACGACAGGATGCGGTGTGTCCTGTCGGTCCGCCCGTCTTTGGAGTGCCGTCCCGATTGCAGCGTTCGTCGAACGATCGTCTAGATCTTCGGAACGCGACGAAGCGGCACAACCGAACGCGAGATCGATTACCCGACCGGACACGACAGGAAAGGCGAGAATGCTATCACACTGTCTCCCCACGCGACTCGAGTCTCGTGTGCGTACGGGTCGCGAAAAGCGACGGGTATCGCGGTCAGACCGTTCGCGACGCTCACCGCCTCACTGGACTAGCGTGGCAAATTCGACCTGCAGACCGGACGTGCTCGCACCGCTTTGAGCGACTGGGGGGCGAACCTGTCAGTACCGGTTTTGCTGCCCGCGTTCGCTCCTCGCAGAACGGGCGTGGCGGGATTCGAACCACGCGAATAGCTCGCTCGCTTCGCTCGCCGTTCCCTAATTCGAATCGCCGTGGCCCGTTCGCCGTCGCGTTCGCTCCTCGCAGAACGGGCGTGGCGGGATTCGAACCCACGATCAGAAGGTTAGGAACCTCCTGCCCTCTCCGCTAGGCCACACGCCCCACCGTGAAAAGAACCGTCAGTTGGTTTCCCTGGTCGATTCCTCTTCGGTGGTAACCGGTTCCGTGTCGACGAAATCATCGTTCTGCTGGTTGCCGCCGTCGTAATTGCCAGATTGGCCACCGTCACGCATCTCCTCGAGTTCCGATTCGACTTTTTCGCGCCCCTTCTGGAATTCGCCCATGGCCTCGCCGGTCGATCGTGCCAGCTTCGGGATCTTGTTCGCCCCGAAAAGCAAAATCGCGATGATGAGGATAATTGCGAGCTCCGGGGGGCCCATGCCGCCGGGAATGAACAGCGGTGCGATTTCGACTACCATCTCTATACGTGGCTTACCCGCTGGCAATTATAACCTTTTTGGACCAATAAGGCAAGCAAGCGGCCGTGATAGTACATCTGAAGAAGAGATTCGTCGAGAGCGACCGACGCCCTCGATGATCCCCTCGGGGGCCGACTACGATTCTCCCTACTACCGACCGGACGGGCATGATTCGAGGATTTGCTATCGATAGCGCATCGAACTGGCACCGTCGACGGGTGCACTGCCCGCACGTCATTCCGCGAACGAAACTGTCTTTCCTGTTTATACACAACGGGCAGACGATGGTAGCAACCGGAGACGCCGCACCCGACTTCACTGCACCGCTTGCAAACGGCGACATCGAGGAATTCTCGCTTTCGGATCGACTGGGCGAAGAGTCACCGGTCGTTCTCGCCTTTTTCCCCGGCGCGTTCACCAGCGTCTGTACGACGGAGATGTGCGAGTTCCAGGATCGCCTCGCATCGTTCAACGACCTCGAGGCAACCGTCTACGGCGTCAGCCGTGACTCGCCGTTTACGCTCAACGAATTCCGCGAACAGAACGGCCTGGAATTCGGGCTGATTAGCGACTACAACAAGGAGATTACCGACGACTACGGCATTCCGATGGACTTCGCCGATCTCGGCGTCTACGGCGTCGCCAAGCGCTCGGTGTTCGTCGTCGACGACGACGGCGAAGTCGCGTATTCGTGGGTTAGCGACGATCCCGGCGTCGAGCCCGACTACGACGAAATCGAAGCCGCTGTCGAGGACCTGTCCTAACGGGCGACCGAGCGCCGACCGACACATCTGGCGCAGCGCTTTTTTAGTCCGCACCCGATGTCTTCCTATGGGCGATTCTGCCGCCGAGGAGGACCCCCGCCGTGTCTACTCCCCCGACGACGATCACAACTTTCCCGATGAGAAACTAAACTCGATACTCGAGTTTGTCGACGCCGACGAGGAGATCGCAGCCTACCTCGAGGCTCAGAACGTCAACGCGGTCGACCGGATGCGGTACAACGATCACGGGACGAAACACATAGAGATCGTTCGCAACCGTGCACTGTGCCTGTACAATTTACTCAAGGACGGCAACGTCGATTTCAACGGTGCTCGCCAACAGGGGCTGACTGAAGCCGACGAGTCGGTTATCATCGCACTCGCAGCTACCTTACACGACGTCGGCCACATCGTCCACCGTGACAGCCACGCCTACTACTCGATTCCGCTGGCTGCAGACATCCTCGACCGCGTCCTCCCCGAGTACTACGGCGTCGGCGAAGCCGTCCGAATGAAAGGAGAGGTTCTTCATGCAATTCTCTGTCACCACCGATCCGAGACGCCCCTGACAACCGAAGCGGGCGTGATCCGCGTCGCCGATGCCCTCGACATGGAGCACGGTCGCTCCCGGATCCCCTACGAACACGGTGGTCGGGGCATCAACACCCTCTCGAGCCAAGCTATTAGCCGCGTCTCGCTCCAACGAGGCGACACGACACCTGTTATGGTCGAAATCGAGATGACCAACGCTGCGGGCGTCTATCAGGTCGACAACCTGTTGAAAGCCAAACTCAGGGACTCCGGTCTCGAAGATCAGATACGGATCGTCGCGGTCAACACGAACGAGAACCGTGAGCAACTCGTCGAGCGGATCGAGCTCTAGCCTGCCAATCGGTTCCCGGCTGATGGACGTGAGACACCCGTTTTGGTGATTCTCTGGCCCGAATATCGCGATCGGTGTGAACCGAGTATCAGCGTCCAATGACTGCTCGCCGGCCGAGGTCGAGGACGTTCTAAACCGAACTCTCCGACGATCATTGGTATACGGTCACAGGAATATAGTTATAATACAATCCAGTAAAAATTTTGTTCAAACCACTAGTTTATTATATGGCATTCTCCCACCTAGTATTATGGGCGTTAGTCCGCGAGACGGACGGATGAACTATACGATACGGTTCGGTTCTGTCCTCTTTGGAGCAACAGTTATAATGGCTGTAGCCGGCTATATGGGCGGCATCGCTGGATTGATCGGAGGCATGATACTTGTCAGTGGGACGGGTGTCGTTCTCGGCAACCGCATCGATCGGACGCTCGATCGAACCGCGTCGAACGTCGAAGCGGCAATCGGTGACACCGATCCGGCGCTGACAGATGGCGGCATTCAGAACGTGGACATCGTGGTCAAACGGCGAGTCGACGAGAATCGAAAGCTTCGCGAACGAATCGACGAACTGGAGACGGAACTTCAAAAGGCAAACGAGAAAAACGACCGTATCGAGGACCAGACCGAACGGTTTCAGGAATCGATGCAACTCGTTGCTGCTGGGCAACTCGCGCATCGGCTCGAAACGGACGAGGAATCGTCACTGGAGATCGCGGAGGATTTCAACGAGATGATGGACGAACTCGAGGGGACGATACGACACCTCAAGGACTTTATTTCGCTCGTCGTCTCCTCGAGCGACGAAGTGTTATCAGGAACCGAAGAGGTAAGCGAAGCGAGCAACCAGATCGGAGAGGTGATTCAGGAGATTTCCCACGGAGCAACCGCACAGTCCGAACAACTGCAGTCGGTTACAAACGAGATGGAAACCCTCTCCTCGAGTATCGAAGAGATCGCCAGTCTGTCCGACGGAGTCGCGACGCTCTCCGAACGAACTGCTGCCGCCGGTCGGGAGGGACAGCGGGCCGCTCAGACGGCCATCGATGGGTTAAACGAGATGGAAGACGGGTCGACAGAAGCGGTCGAAGCGATCGAATCACTCCGCGTCGAGATGGAAGCGATCGACGAACTGGTCGAGTTCATCAGCGAAGTCGCTCGCGAAACGAACATGCTGGCGCTGAACGCCAACATCGAGGCGACCCGCAGTACGGATGGCTCCCGGAACGGGGACGGATTCGCGGCGGTTGCAAAAGAGGTCAAGGAACTCGCAGAGAAGAGCAAAGAGGCCGCCGACAACATCGAAAAGCGTATCGAGGACATCCACGAGCAGACCGAGGTCGCGACGAACACCGTTCGAGAAACGGAAGAGAGAATCGCAGAACATACCGACTCGATCGAAAATGCGCTGGACGCGCTCTCCGAAATCGCGGAGTACGCGTCTGAGACCAATCACGGTGTCCAGGAGATTCACACGGCAGCAGATCAGCAGGCAGAATCGACACAGCAAGTGGTCGCGCTCGTCGACGAAACGGCTTCGATAAGCGATCAAACGTCCGATTTGGCCGAAGAAGTCACAGCCTCGGCTGAAGAACAGACCGCGGCGCTTACGGACGTTTCGAGTAGTGCCAGACAGCTTTCCGAAAACGCAAACTGGCTACACGATACGCTCGATATGTACAAAGTACGGCAGGACCCACCGGGGATGGAAGAGCAGACGCCAGCCACACCACGCGATTCCACCGCAGACGCTGGCGCCGATTTGACGACGTGGTCCACCGCGGAGACGGCCAACTGGTCCGAGACGTCGTGGGACTCTTCGATGTCGGCCGGATCAGAGGAGACAGCGTCGGCCGGATCAGAGGAGACAGCGTCGGACGAGACGACGAATACCGAGCCGTCAGCTGAGATTTCGTCGGAAACGACGAACGAATCCGAAATATTTTCGTTCGGTGAATCGGACGACGCCGAATCACTTCCGACGCAGTTCCAGACGGGAATGGCGATCGATGACGATAGTTTCGATGCCGGCTACCGGGCGGCGAGGAAGGCATTCGATGGATTCGGGACCGAGCGGGTAGACTTCTGTCAGGTCTTTTGCTCACCCGAATACGATTACGGAGACGTATTAGCGGGAGTCCGTGACGTCATCGGGAGCGACGCGAAACTGATCGGGGCTTCCTCTGCAGGTGAGTTCACCGAGCAGGCAGTTTTAGATGGGAGCGTCGCAGTTTCGCTCGTCGCCAGTGACACGATCAAATTCTTCACGGGCCTCGGGACGGACCTCTCCGAGGGGGCTGCAGATGCAGTAAACGAAGCGGTGAGCGATCTTCCATCCTCGGTTGAGGGGTATCCACACCTCTCGGCGATCAACCTCCACGACGGACTGGCCGGTGTCAGCGACCAGATCGCACTCGTCACGCAGCGAAACCTCGGTCACGACGTCAGTTTCGTTGGCGGATCGGCGGGTGACGACCTCGCGATGAACGCGACGCACGTTTTCCACGACGAAACGGTCACGACCGATTCAGTCGTTATCGCTCTCATGGCCTCGAAAGAGCCCGTGACCATCACCGTCGACCACGGCCACTCGCCGATTTCGGAGCCGATGACGGTGACGAAATCCGAGGGGGGAAGAGTCATCGAAATCGACGGAAAGCCTGCGTTCGAGGCCTGGCGCGAAGCGGTCGAATCGTATCTCGCCGAGACCGACCGATCGGTCGACTTCGATGCCGTCGAAGAGGAGAGTCAGGAATTACTCGGGCTACTAACGGAGTTCGAATTCGGCATCGAAGAAGGGCACGGTGCCATCAACGACGGATACAAGATCCGCTGGCCCGGACTGACGCTGTCGAAAGCGGGGCCGCTCGATTTCCCCGTTGGCGTCCCGGAGGGGGTCGTACTGCGCGTGATGCACAGTCCGCCGGACGATCAGATCGTTTCCGCACGCGATACGGCGAAAGCCGCGGTTCAAAACGCATCCGGGGAGATCGCGGGCGGATTCGTCTACGACTGCGCGTGTCGATCGATCATCCTCGGAGAGGAGTTCGACGACGCGGTCAGTGCGATCGGTTCGGAACTGGACGTTCCCTTCAGCGGATTCGAGACGTACGGGGAACTCTGTATGGAGCGCGGCCAGATGAGCGGCTACCACAACACTACCTCCGTTATCATGTTGCTTCCGACCTAACGCGTGGCTTCCGGCGTCCAATTCGGTTCGAGTCCGCTCGTCGGTCAGACGAGTTCGTATCGGTCATCGGTCTGTACGAGATACCCTCGCTCTCGAAGCGTGCCGATAATAGAAAGCGCAGTCCCTTTCGTGACGGCGAGATCGGTACAGAGATCGTCGGCGGACGCACCGTCGTTGGCAGCGAGATACAGGTACACGAGTTTCCCTCGCGCCGAATCGAGATCGGTTGGGAGCGATACGTCGAGACCCGTCGTCGCTGTCGAGGTCATACTCGAGAGCATATATTTCGACGATATTAAATACTGTCTACAACAATTGTCGAATTGGCAGGAGTGAGTGATCGTCGATATGCATACCGTTGATCGACGAAAATACGTGGATGGCAGAATTCGAACGAACGAGCGAAATATATCGAGTATAGGCAATCGTCGTATTCGTCACGTGTGGTATCAGGTAACAGAGCCGCTGTAACCCGCAATGTCAGACGTGCCGCTTTTGTAGCCTCGTTCGCGAATATGAGAAAACCAATGTCTACACACATCACTATTCTCGCACTCGTGACCGGATTGGTCACCGGTGCGCTGTTCCGGTTTCTCGCTATTCCGATCCCGGCACCGCCGGAACTTCCCGGAGTTATCGGCATCGTCGGTATCTACGTCGGCTACAGATTGATCGAGTATCTCGGTATCGGCGTGGATCTGCTCGAGATACTCGGCGCCTGACGCGTTATTCGATCGATTCCCTGCCGTCACGATACGGATCGGGCCAACTCGATCGCCGATGAACGTCTCACGGGTGACCATCCGGCCGGAAAGGAAATTTGCCGGATGGGTCGCCGCCGGGAGCGAAACGGCAGTCGGTACGGACACTCGGCTAACGTACGGATCGATTCTCGGCCAAATCGAATCGTGAGTGGGACCATCCACAGACCGTCCAGCAGGCGCGAGAGGTGTACCGGTTTGGATCACAAAACAGAGTACGACCGATTATCCGGACGAAAACCGCGGCCGAGGAGTCAGTAGCTGCGTTCTTTCGGCTCGTAGGTCTTGTTCTCGCCGTCGAGGATGACCGGACGGTAGAAAATCGAGGGTTCGCCGTCGTCCCACGAGATGAGCGTGTGCTTGAGCCAGTTCTCGTCGTCGCGAGTCTGGTTTTCCTGACGCCAGTGGGCACCGCGGAACTCGTTGCGTACGAGTGCACCGAGCGCGATCGTCTCGGCGACGTCGATCAGGTTTCGCGTCTCGATGGTCTGCTGGAGATCAGTGTTGAACGTTCGCGACGGATCGTCGACGTAGACGTTCTGATACTCCTGGCGACACTCACGGATGATCTTCAGCGCCTTCCTGATGCCGTCGCCGGTTCGGAAGACGTTCACGTAGTCGGTCATCGCCCGCTGGAGTTTCGCGCGAATCTCGGCGTGCTGGACGCCGTCTTCCTTTTCTATGAGGGAATCAACGTGCTCGCGAGCCGCTTCGACGGACCGCTCGAGGATGCCGTCGGCTTCAGCCGTGACCCCTCCGTCCGCGGCGACGCTCCCGGTCGTGTCGAGTCCCGCTTTGCCGGGAGCGACCGGCAGTTCGGTGTCGGTTTCGTCCTCGACGTCGTCGCCGTACCCGGTTTTGATTTCAGGTTCGCCGAGATCGTCGCCGGCCGCGTGACGGCCGGCGCGTTTGCCGAAAACGATCAGTTCCGGCAGCGCGTTCCCGCCCAGGCGGTTCCCGCCGTGAACGGAGACGCACGCGCACTCGCCTGCGGCGTAAAGTCCGTCGACGCAGGTCTGGCCGTGCTCGTCGACTTCGATTCCGCCCATCGCGTAGTGTTGGCCGGGTTTGACCGGCATCGGTTCGATGAGGCCGTCGACGCCTTCGAAGTCCTCCGCGAGGTGGAGAATGTTTTCGAGGCGGTCCATGATGCGTTCCTCGCCGAGGTGGCGCATGTCGAGATGGACGTACTCGTCGTTGACGCCGCGGCCCTCGTTGACTTCGGTGAGTTCGGCGCGGGCAACGACGTCTCGAGAGGCGAGTTCGCCGTCGTTGTTCGCGTAGCCGTGCTCGAACATGAACCGCTCGCCCTCGTTGTTGTAGAGGATCCCGCCTTCCCCGCGGACACCCTCGGAGATGAGAACGCCAGTCGATGGAAGCGAGGTCGGGTGGAACTGAATGAATTCCATGTCCTCGAGGGGAGCGCCCGCCCGATACGCCATCGCGTGGCCATCGCCGGTACAGGAGACGGCGTTGGTGGTGTGATCGAAAGCCTGACCGGGACCGCCGGTCGCGAGGATGACCCCGTCGTGGGCCTTGAATCCCTCAATTTTACCGGATTGAACGTCGTACCCGACGACACCGTGGCACTCGCGGTCGTTCGGATCGGGCTCGTCGGTCGTCACGAGGTCCATGACGTACCACTCGTCGTACACCTGGATGCCGCGTTTGACGACTTGCTCGTACATGACGTGGAGCAGGTGATGGCCCGTTTCGGCACCGGCGTAGGTGGTCCGCGGGAACGAGAGCCCGCCGAACGGCCGCTGGGAAACCCGGCCGTCGTCCTCGCGGGAGAACGGCATACCCCAGTGTTCGAGGTTGATGGTCTCTTCGGGCGAGTTTTGGGTGAGGGTCTCGACGGCCGGCGCGTCGGCGAGGTAGTCAGACCCTTTCATCGTGTCGTAGGCGTGGAGTTCCCAGTCGTCACCCTCTCGAAGCGCGGCGTTGATACCGCCCTCCGCTGCGCCAGTGTGACTGCGTACCGGGTGGAGTTTCGAGACCATTGCCACGTCCGCTCCTGCTTCGTGTGCGGCGATCGCAGCCCGGAGGCCGGCGCCGCCGGCACCGACTACGATAACGTCGTGTTCGTACATGGTTACCAGAACTTCAGGTTTTTCTTGACTGCCTCCCGCTTGAGCTCCTGAATGTGCTCGGTCAGCGGGATATCTTTCGGACACACCTCGGTACAGGAGAACTGGGTCTGGCACCGCCAGACGCCGTGTTCCTGCTCGAGAATGCGGAGTCGGTGCTCTTTGATCTCCTCGTCTTCGCGTTCGTCCATCGCGAACCGGTAGGCCTTGTTGATCGCCGCTGGGCCCAGATACTCGTTGTCGCCGGCCGCGATATTACACGAGGACATACACGCGCCACACCAGATACAGCGCGTCGACATCTTCACCTTCTCTCGGTTCTCCCGAGACTGGCGTTGTTCCTCGAGTTCGCCATCGGGAAGGTCCTCCTGCTGGAAGTACGGTTCGACCGTGTGCATCTGGTCGTAGAAGTGATCCATGTCGACGACAAGGTCCTTGACTACTTCCTGATGGGGGAGCGGTTCGATTCGAACCGGTTGCTCGAGGTCCGCTATCTGGGTCTTACAGCCCAGTCGTTGCTTCCCGTTGACGAAGAAGGCGTCGGAGCCACAGACGGCCTGCCGACAGGAGTGACGGAACGTCAGCGACGAATCGTACTCGTCGCGGGCGTACATGACCGCGTCGAGGACCGTCATCCCTTTCTCGAAGGGGACGTGGAAGTCGTCGAAACGAGGTTCTTGCTTCGCTTCGACTTCGGGATCGTATCGAAATACCTTGATGTGAACCGTTTCCCCCTCGAGTTCCGACGCGTCGGTCGACGTCTGGTCGACCATGCCGCCACCTTTTTGCTTCTCGGCGGCCGGCGATTCCGCGCCTTGCATCTCCGGATCTTTCGGTGCTTCCTGACTTTCGGGTTCGGCTTGTTGCGTACTCATATTAGATCATCCCTGCCATCGTGAGAGCGACGTAGGTTCCCTGCCCGACTAGTGCGAGGGCGGCGACGACCAGCACTCCCAGTACGGCTTTCTTCTGGGTCCCTTCGAGTCCCTGATTGACCAGCGCGTTGTAGACGCCGTTGACGCCGTGGAACGTCGCGGTGATCAGGAACAGCACCATCGTGAGGAAATAACCGACGTTCTCCATTCGGGCTTGCGTACCCATGAATGTTACCTCGTACGCGTGGTTGACGAAGTGCAACAGGAAAAAGTGAAAGGCCAGAACGACGACCAGAAACGCCGCCGTGATCCGCTGGAGGAACCAGCCGGTGCCGCCGGGTGTGAACGAAGAGTACCGTTCCGCCATCAGACGCTCACCCCGGTAAGGAACGTCGGCACGCTCGCGACGGTGATCGCACCCGTAAGCACCAGCGAAGCGTAGAAACTCTTGTCCTGTGCGTCGAGTCCGACGCCGAGATCGATCATCAGCAGTCGGAGACCGTTCAGGATGTGAAAGACGGCCACTGCGAGCAGGCCGACCTCGAGGAGACGAACGAGAAAGAGACCCTCGAGTCCCTGTAGCGTCGCCGTGTATATGTTGACCGCTTCGCCGTCGACCATCGTCGTCTCGCCCTGTGCGCCGCCAATGGACGTACTCAACACGGCAATATGGGTAAACAGGTAGCCGATCAGCATCCACCCGGTGAACTTGTGGAAGATCCACGCCCACATGCCGGCCGAGAACTCCTTCCACCGGCCGAAGTCCTCGATGAGACCGCGATTGTAAGACTGACTCATGCGCTCATGTGGACCGTTTGACCGTGGGGCTATAGAAGTTACTTCTTGGATTTCGACGGTTCCAGAGAAACCGGCAAGCCAGGTTCGAAGAAGTTGCTTCTCAGACATTCGTTCGCCGAGTGTCAATCTGACGGACCATCAGAAGTAGAGGGCGTGAGTTCTGTAACCGGCAGACCGATTCACTGCTACGACACGATGAAGTGGGTGAGTCGCGCATCGACGCCGTGATGCTCACTGGTCCAGAAGCCATCGAGTCGATGGTCGCGAACTCCACTGGAACCGGACCCGCTGTTCTCGCTGCTTTCGCTCGAGTTCGAGTTGGACCCACTGCGCCATGAGATGGTGGAACGTCCGCTCGGCGTCGCTGAACTCCCTGTCACGTGAGTCCGTCGGTACGAAGAACGTCCGGTCAGGCGCGTTCTCGAGTTCGATCCGCGTCCCGAGAGACGTCTTCAGCCGAACTCATCGTACCCGAGTGCCTCTCCGAACCCGGATCGTTCGGGATCCGTGACGTCAATTATCGGTAGCCAGGTGCAAAACCCTGCCCTTCGGGCCAGAGATGAGACTGATAATATTAAATTATTTATTACTATTATTATTAAATAGGCATGCATGAGGAAGCTGACGGTTGACTCGGCGTTTGCCGCAACAAAACGGAAGCCAACCGCGGCGATTGTCGTACAACAATCAGGTAGGTTGTGGCGAGGTTATCCGAGAAATTCGCAGTGTACACCGTCCACCAGCGATCCATACATCCCTCCGAGCCGAGTTTCGACGGTCCATTCGACTGTACGACACAGAAATGTACTCTTCATTCCAAATTTTGAGAGGAGTGCTTACCGATAGGAAAATGAACAGTTCCATCAAATCGGTGGGACCACTTCCTCAGGGCTGGGTTGGCGACACACATTCCACATACCAGCAGACCCACAATCTAGTGCTCCGAGCATCTTGTGACTGACGGCCGTGATGTTATTTTCACGTTCTGATCGCAGGACTCGAGCGGTGAATGCAACCGAGTTTTCATATGGTAACCGCGACCACACGAACATGTCCGGTAGGGTACTCACATTCACAGAAGACAATTCGGTTCGCTCTCATTCCCTTTCCCGGACACCCTCCCGACCAATTGTTACGGGTACTTACTACACGTACAGAAAATAATCAATCGGAGCGACGACTAGACATCGTCTCAAATCGTTTCTTCCCTCGGTAGACATCGTCTCAAATCGTTTCTTCCCTCGGTTCTCTTCGAGCGGGCGAGAACGACGGGATGATCGACACGTACGGTCGTGCCCGGACAGCGACGCTTGCAGATATTACATCGAGTCGGTGGTTCCCTCCAAAGCCCGTATCACACGGGCATTCACCCCGTATCAACGCGACACGCATGGCTTTCAGTTCCGGGAGAGACTGGACTCCGGACACTCGCGATAGGAGACAGGAACGACGACACACTGATCGTGGCGCCGGCGGTGGACGGCCCCACCCCCGCCAGCGACCTTACCGCGCCCGTGTTCCTAGTCACCCTGGATGCGCTTCGAATCGATGCTTGCGAGCCCGAGGACGGCAGCCCGACGATCACTCTCGGTCTGGTCCGTTCGCCTTCCGTCGGAGGTCGGACCGCGACGTCTCCGTCGTTCGCTCGCGCTCGAGAGCGGTGAGCGTGTCCGACGAGAGGCCGACGAGGTGACAGAGCGGGTTGCCCGGATAGACGACGGGGTTCTCGAGGACGCCGACGATGAGTCCGGTAAAGGGGGCTTCGACGGTGACGATGTCCTCTTCCTCTTTGAACGGATTCGTAATGGTGCAGATGACTTCACCCGCTTCGACGAGCGCACCGCGGCCGCGTTTCATGTCGACGATGCCGCCCGCGTCCGCACGAAGCCAGGTTTTCTCGTCGTCGGTATCGATGACGGTCCGCCAACCGGGCCAGTGGACCGACGAGTCTCGATGGAGGCCGAACTCGGCGAGGACGCTTGCGACGCCGGTGAGCGCGCGGTCGATCAGCCGCCGCTGGAATCGGTGTGCCTCGCCCATCTCGACCGTAATCGTCGGGATTTCGTTTTCGGTTGCCTCGTGACGAAGCGTCCCCGCCGGTCCCTCCCCAGAGATGATGACGTTAGAACTGAACGCCCTGGCGAGTCTGGCGACGTCGTCGCGCTCCATATTCGCACGGACGTGTAGCATGTTCGTTCGCCCGCGCGTAGACGTATGGAAATCGACGCCCAGATCGCACGGCTCGATGAAGTTCGTGTAGATCTGATTGGCCATCCGCCTCGCACTCGTCGATCCCTCCCGTCCGGGGAACGACCGGTTCAGGTCCCGGTCGTAGATCGGCAAGTACCGTTCCTGTGCGAGGAAACCAGGGACGTTCATCACGGGCAGACAGACTAACGTCCCGTGGAGTACGGAATGATCCCAATCGTGAGCGACCTCACGAACGACCTCGATCCCGTTAAGTTCGTCGCCGTGGGCCGCAGCCGAGAGGAAGACCGTCGGACCGGGCCGTTCTCCGTTGATCACTGTAACGGGGATCCTGACCGGGTCGCCGAGATACGTCTCGCTAATACCGTAGCGAATGTTCGCCGATTCGCCGGGGTCAACTCTACCGCCGTTGTACGTGAACGCGTCGTTCATTTGATCTGTGCCGCGTCGCTGATCGGGAGGTTCAGTCGGTGTAGTGTCGCCGCTCATATGACGTTCTCCGGCGGCACTATGGTTAATCTTCCCCCTTCATGCTCTCCCGGACGGTTCCATGTCATATTTACTGGAGAAAACCGGATTCTCTCGAACAATGCCAGGCAGAATCTGTGACTGTGGGCATACGTTTTGTATTAGGCCGGAGTATGGGCACCCATGGAAATTCGCGAGGCAACCGACGACGACGCCGAGGCGATTCGATCGACCGCACACGAGTCGCTCAACTCCACGTACACCGCATTTCTCGACGAAGAGACCATCGACGACGCGGTCCAACAATGGTACGGCGAGTCGTTTACCGACGACATAACCGACGACCGCGTCCTCTTTCTCGTCGTCGAACGAGACGGAGAAGTCATCGGATTTTCCCAGAGCGAACTCGTCGGTCAGCAAGCAAGCACTGGACATCTCCTCTGGCTACATATTCATCCCGACCACCGTGACGGCGGGACCGGCGTCCGACTGCTCGTTCGGACACGCGAAGCGTTACTCGAGGAAGGTGCATCGGAAATCCAGTGTTTCGTTCTCGCGGACAACGAGGGCGGGAATCAGTTCTACCGGGACCACGGCTTCGAGCAAGCCGGCCAGCGCGACGTCGATATCGGCGACGAGACGTTTACCGAGAACGTCTACGTCGAAAGCGATCACGAGGCCGACGGCAGCTGGGGGGCGATCGACGAGGTGACGGTAGATGACGAAACGATTTACGTGAGCTACGGCGAGGCCGCTCGCGGATCGAAGTCACCGTTTTACACGGCCTACAGGACGAAAGACCAGCGCGAACGCTACGCCTGGTTCTGTGGAAACTGCGATTCGATCGATAATGCGATGGACGCGATGGGACGGATCGAGTGTAACAACTGCGGGAATCGCCGGAAAGCGACCCGCTGGGACGCCTCGTACCTCTAGACGCATCCGGTAATTCCGACGATCGACGCCGGGAGGTCGAATGCGGATTCGGTCATCCGGCCGCGTTTCGAAGGGCCCGTCGACCCGGGGATTCGTTTGCCCCGCGTTCCCTGCTTCGCTCTCTCATTTGTACGGTGACCGTTCGAACGTTTGGTCTCCGTTTCTGCTCTCGATTCAGTCGTTTGGACTCCCTTACAGCATTTCCGTCTACGGTTCGGTCGTTTGCACCATCTTACAGCTGACGTTTCGAGCGGTTCGAGACGCCAAACGAACGCCTCGCGTGGCGGTCCGAGCACGACTCGCCCGTCGCTGTGTACTGGCGGCTGTACCCATTTGTAGAGCCGGCTGAGACCGACCAGCGCATCCAATACGATGGCTTGCAACCGACAGTACCGCACAACGGACCGTCGTTTGTCCCCGCATTACAATTGGACGCACCCTCGATGGGAGGAGTACGTTGATTGCGTTCGGCTTCGGCCTCGGTCGATTACGAGTATCTCACCGCAACAGTCCACTGGAATGAACAGGGAGGATCACATCGTTCACGGCTTCAAGGCAACGCTCGTAGCGCGCGCGATCTATATGATTTCGAGCGCGCTTCTCATGTTCGTACTGGCGCGATACCTGCTCGATCCGGACGGGTACGGCGCGCTATACTGGGCGATCGGGGTGTTGACTATACTCCAGCTATTTGCAGATCTCGGCCTGTCCCGATCTGTCGCCCGATATCTCTCCGAGTACCGAGAGACGGATCCGGGACAGGTACCGTACCTTCTCAAGACGACGATTACCGCCAAGCTCGTCTTGATCACGTTCGTCGCGTACGTCCTGTTGCTCTTTCACGAGTGGATCGCGAACGCGCTCGGCGAGCCCGGAGCGGCCCCCTTTCTCGCGGCAGGCGTGCTCTATCTCGTGGTCTTCTCCTTTAGCACGTTCTCGCAGGTGGCGTTCCAGGGATTCAATCACCTCGGCTACAGCGCCCTCGTCCAGGCGATCAGCGGCGCGGGTCGGCTGCTCTTTTCGGTCGCGTTCGTCCTCGCCGGCCTCGGCGCACTCGGCGCGTTCTTCGGATACATCGTCGGCTACGCTATCGCCGCCGTCGTCGGGATTGGAATCCTCTACTACGGGTTCTACAGGCGATACGATGCGGCTGACGAATACGAGGACGGTCTCTCGCGCCGACTGCTCGAGTACAGCGTGCCGCTGACGGCAACCCAGAGCGCGAACGTCATCGACAAACAGATCGACATCGTGTTGGTGGGTCTATTCCTCAACCCCGCTGCAGTCGCGTTCTACACGCTAGCAAAGCAGATCACGGACTTCGTACTCGCACCCGCGGCGTCGCTCGGGTTTACGATTTCGCCGAACTTCGGCGAACAGAAGGCTGCCGATCAGCTCGCAGAAGCCAGACGAATCTACGAGACCTCGCTAACGAACGTCCTGTTGCTATACATTCCGGCTGCAGTCGGCCTCGCGATCGTCGCAGGCCCGTTCCTGACGATGGTCTTCGGAAACGACTATGCGGCTGCGGTGCCCGTCTTACAGGTCCTCGCCGGCTTCGTCGTCCTGCAGGCGATTACGAACCTCACGAGCGATAGCCTGGATTACCTCGGGCGTGCTCGAGCGCGCGCCGTGGCGAAAGGCGCGACGGCACTGGCCAATCTCGGACTGAACATTCTGTTGATTCCGACGATCGGTGTCGTCGGGGCTGCGATCGCGACGGTGGCGACTCATTCCGTGTACGTGGCAGTGAATCTCTACGTCGTCCACACCGAGCTCTCCCTGAACGTCACGCGCCTCGCTCGAACGACCGGCCTGATCTGTGGAATTACGGGCGTGATGGCCGTCACCGTGTTGCTCGTAACGCCTATGGTTTCGAACCTGCTCATGTTGTTCGGGGCGATCACCGTCGGTGCGGTCACCTGGGGCGTGCTGGCGGTGATGAGCGGCCTGGTCGATCCGCGACAGATTCGGACGGTCATCGGCTGAGCCGTCGTACCCGTAACCGAGGCCCGTCGACGGCCTGGATCGGGCTGAATGAACTATCAATACTTATCCGACGGCTCGGTGTCTACTCTGTATGAGCGCTGGCGATCCCGTGACTGTCGGGGTATTGAGTCTTCATACGAGTAAGGAAACCAAAGCGATTCTCAACGCGGTCGAGGATCTCGGACACGACACCGAGTGGCTTCGAGCCGAGAATACATCGATTAGCGTCACCGATGGCAGTCCCGTCCTCGAGCCATCGGTCGACGTCATCGCGAACCGGATGCTGTTGTCGAACACCGAACAGCCTGCCGAGGAACTCGGGCTGGCGAACGCGTTCTCGCAGTTATTGCCAACGCTCAACGAGCCGAGCGCGGTGATGACGGCGATGCACAAGCTCTCGACCGCGACGGCGCTTGCGTCGAACGACATCCGAACACCCGACGTTACGCTGGCACTCAGCGCGGATCAGTTAACCGCCGCTCGGGAGCGCTACGGGGAAGAGGCAGTGTACAAGACCGCGATCGGGACTCACGGCGGTGGGACCTGGAAAGTCGGGCCAGACGATCCGATCAATGCAAAAGTCGGAAACCGGTATGCCTTCCTGCAAGAACTCGTCGACCAGGAGGGAGTCCGCAATCGTGATTTGCGCGTCTACGTCGTCGGCGATGAGATCGTCGGTGCCATGTACCGTTACGCGCCGGACAACGACTGGCGCACTAACGTCGCTCTCGGCGGTACCGTCGAGGACGCGACTGGCGACCTCCCCGAAGAAGCAAGCGAGATGGCCCGTCGCGCAGCCGACGTCGTCGGCCTCGACTACGCCGGAGTCGATCTCGTCGAGGGCGACGAGGGGTGGTTCGTCCTCGAGGTCAACCCCACGGCGGGATTCAAGGGTCTCTACGAGGCGACTCACGTGAGTCCGGCACCGTACATCGCCAAGATGGCGATCGAGCGCGTCGGTGGCGCCGTCGACGACGAGCGCGTTGCGGATCTCGCGAACGTCCTCGACGATTCCAGGCCGGCGGCTCAGCCATCGGAGATGGTCACCAAGAATACGGAGCCCGCGGTAATCGGCTACACAGAAGAGGTCGTCCTCTCGGGGACGAGCGGATCGAAATCCGTGCTCGCAAAGTCCGATACCGGCGCGACGCGAACGAGTATCGATACCAGCCTCGCCGCCGATATCGGTGCCGGGCCGATCAAATCTATCACCCGGATTCGTTCCGGAAGCAGCAAGCAATCGAAGAGCCGGCCCGTCGTCGACGTCGTCGTTGGGGTCGGCGGCAACCAGCATACGGTCACGGCGAGCGTCGAAGATCGGAGCCACATGGATTATCCCGTCTTGCTCGGCCGGGACATCCTCGAGAACTACCAGGTCGACGTCAGCCGTCGGATCGACAGCGATGCGGCCGATACACCGGAAGAAGAGGAGTGAAACGACCGATCCGGGCCGCGGCGATTTCGGTTGGTTCGATGGTCGAAAACCGACGTCGCGGATTCGTGGGCGGTTCGATTCACACGCTTTGAGAAATGCCGAAAAATACTTTATACGATCAGAAACAATAACCGAGAACTCAAAATCCGATTTTCAGTCGATACGTACTATATCTCGGAAGTGGTGAAACAATCGCTGAAATGCGGGTTTCTGTGGTTTCGCTGACTACACAGCGCGGAATACTCATCGAGAATAGTTGACGAAGTAGGTAGATAGCTTGAGGTCTGGCGAAGACATCATTGCCAAATAGACAATCTTAATATGCGAAAGTGGTATTCAATCGATGATGAATGGAACCGACCAGGACTGGTGGCCGAACCAGCTGAACGTCGCAATTCTCGACCAGAACGCTCGCCAGGCCGATCCGATGGGCGAGGAGTTCGACTACGCTGAGGAGTTCGAAAAACTCGATCTCGAGGCCGTGAAGGCGGACATCGAGGAAGTGATGACGACGTCCCAGGAGTGGTGGCCGGCCGATTACGGCCACTACGGGCCGCTTTTCATTCGGATGGCGTGGCACAGCGCCGGCACCTACCGCACCAGCGACGGCCGCGGCGGCGCATCCGGCGGTAGACAGCGCTTTGCACCCCTCAACAGTTGGCCCGACAACGCGAACCTCGACAAGGCGCGCCGGCTGCTCTGGCCGGTCAAGCAAAAGTACGGTCGCAAACTCTCGTGGGGAGACCTGCTGATCCTGGCCGGTAACTGCGCCCTCGAGTCGATGGGCTTCGAAACGTTCGGTTTCGCAGGCGGGCGCGAGGACGACTTCGAGCCCGACGAGTCCGTCGACTGGGGGCCCGAAGACGAGATGGAAGCATCCGAGCGCTTCGACGACGGGGAACTCGAAGATCCGTTGGGCGCCACCGTAATGGGTCTGATTTACGTAAACCCGGAGGGGCCGGACGGTGAGCCGGATCCGCTCGCGTCGGCGGAGAACATTCGAGAGTCATTCAGCCGGATGGCGATGAACGACGAGGAAACGGTCGCGCTCATCGCCGGTGGGCATACGTTCGGCAAAGTCCACGGTGCCGACTCCGGTGACAACCTCGGCCCCGAGCCCGAAGCGGCACCGATCGAGGAACAGGGCCTCGGCTGGAAGAACGAGTTCGGCTCCGGGAACGGGCCCGACACGATCACGAGCGGCATCGAGGGCCCGTGGAACACAACGCCGACCCAGTGGGATATGGGCTACATCGACAACCTGCTCAACTACAAGTGGTGGCCCGAAAAGGGTCCCGGCGGTGCGTGGCAGTGGACCACGCAGAACGGCGAACTCGACGGTTCCGCACCGGGCGTCGAGGACCCCGCGGAGAAAGAAGACGTGATGATGCTGACGACAGACGTCGCCCTGAAACGGGACCCGGACTACCGGGAAATCCTCGAGCGCTTCCAGGAGGACCCGACGGAGTTCCAGGACGCCTTTGCGAAGGCGTGGTACAAGCTGGTACACCGTGACATGGGTCCGCCGTCTCGGTTCCTCGGCCCGGAGGTTCCCGACGAGGAAATGCTGTGGCAGGATCCCCTCCCCGATGCCGATTACGAACTGATCGGTGACGAAGAGATCGCCGAGCTCAAAGAGAGAATCCTCAGTTCGGGGCTTTCCATCTCCCAACTGGTCAAGACCGCCTGGGCGTCGGCATCGACGTACCGCGATAGCGACAAGCGCGGTGGCGCGAACGGGGCCCGCATTCGTCTCGAACCACAGCGCAACTGGGAAGTGAACGAGCCGGATCAACTGGAGACGATTCTGGAGACCCTGGAAGGGATTCGGCAAGACTTCAACGCCTCGCGATCCGACGACGTCCGGGTCTCGCTCGCCGACCTGATCGTTCTGGGCGGCTGCGCAGCCGTCGAAAAGGCTGCAGCGGACGCTGGATACGACGTGGACGTTCCGTTCGAGCCGGGTCGTACCGACGCTTCGCAGGAGCAAACCGACGTCGAGTCCTTCGAGGTGCTCAAACCGAACGCCGACGGGTTCCGAAACTATCTCGAGGACGGGACCGATCGACCGGCGGAGGAGTTGCTCGTGGATAAGGCGGAACTGCTGAATCTGACGGCCGACGAAATGACGGTTCTGGTCGGCGGTATGCGCGCGCTAAATGCGAACTACCAGCAGTCCGACCTCGGCGTCTTCACCGACCGGCCGGAGACGTTGACCAACGATTTCTTCGTGAACCTGCTCGACATGGACTACGAGTGGGAAGCGTCCTCAGAATCCAAAGACATTTTCGAGTTGCGCGACCGTGAGTCGGGCGAACTCGAGTGGAAGGGAACCCGCGTTGACCTCGTCTTCGGTTCGAACTCCCGACTTCGGGCCATCGCGGAAGTCTACGGGTCAGACGACGCGGAGGAAACATTCGTGCGCGACTTCGTGGCTACGTGGGACAAAGTGATGTCCCTCGATCGCTTCGATCTCGAGTAACCTCGGGCGGAACTCACCGGATCGATCGTTACGGGGGAAATCATCTCCGGCGCTTTCGACCACTCGAACCGAGATGATCACCGTCTGCTGTCTTCCGCCTACCGTCTGCTGTCTTCCGCCTACCGTCTGCTGTCTTCCGCCTACCGTCTGCTGTCTTCCGCCTACCGTCTGCTGTCTTCCGCCTACCGTCTGCTGTCTTCCGCCTACCGTCTGCTGTCTTCCGCCTACCGTCTGCTGTCTTCCGCCTACCGTCGGGTGGCGACGCTCACTCGCTTCGGATGACGACCTGGTCGTCCGTAATTTCCTTTATCTGTGACGAATCGATCGGGTAGTCCTCGTCGCCGTGACCGCCCCAGTTCATCCGTGCCCTGAGTCGATCCGTCAGGCCCGGTTCCGGATCGACGTAGGCCGTCTGCCCCTCGACCTCGGCGATCATGCCGATCTGCTGGGCGTTCTCGTCGACGACGTCTTTACCCTGTTCGTCCTGTGAGAGTTCGATCGACATCGGTTCCGTCGCCTCGTCAGTCGTCTCCGTGCCGACGTCCGCCGTCGCTCCCGTCTCTCCACCTGCGGCAACGTCGGCCTCCATCTCGCCGGTCTCCATCGCACCGTACTCCTCGATGTCGATGATTTCGCCCTCGATCACCTCGCTCGCGATCACTTCGGATTCGAGCAGGTCGGTCTCATCGAGTACGTATCGCATCTCCACTTGCTCGGTCACCTCCTCCTCGACCGTCCGGCGCTCGATCAGTTCGCTCCGGACGGTGTCGCCTTCGGTCCGCTGGCTCTGGATAACCTCCCGCTCGATCACCTCGTCTGCCATCACGTCCGAGCGGACCACGTCGCTCTCGAGGATCGATCGCTGGACGCTATCGAGTTCGATGTCCGTCTCGACCGACTCGATCTCGTCGCGTTCGACCTCCTCGTCTTGCTCGATGTCAACGTCGACGACGCGGCTCTCGACTGTGTACCGTTCGATCTCCTCGATGGTCTCGAGGTAGGTCTCGTCGACGATCAGTTCGATGACGTCGTCGGCAACGAACTCGGTCTCGACGATGTCGCGGCTCAGCAGTTCGGAGTCGACGACCTCCCGTTCGGCGAGATCGGTGTCGACGACTTCGCTCTCGATCGTATCCCGTTCGACGATCTCCTGTTCGATCACCTGCGTCTCGACGATCTCCGTCGTCACCGTCTCGCCGCGTCGCAGCGACTCCTCGAGTTCGTCGCGACCGAGGTCGGCTCGGTCGAACGCTTGCTCACGCTCGACGATCTCGAAAAAGCCCAATCCCTCCCCAGTCGCTTCCTCCTCGTGGTAGGCGAACACGAGGTCCTCGTCGCGGAACGACCGATCGAAGTCGTCCCAGGTTAGTTCTTCGTGACCTTCGCCGATCTCGTTCCGACGGACGAACGAGTGGCCGTGACCTTCGCTATCGGGTACCGACACCGGAACGGCGTCGCGGGCCTCTGCCCACTCCCTGATCCGCTCGGTATCCGTTGTCATTCGACGCTGTTCGGGTGCGTCCGTATCGGTTGAAGATCGATCGTTTGCCATTTCGTTTTCCCTGTGCCGAGGGGGATACTTCAGTCAACAGTGCCGTTCCCGCCGTTCAGTTTCGCGTTTCTCCGGCCCCCTTTTGCGGCCGGCACAAGCCGGGCTGTAACGCATCGTTATAGTTTCCACCAGTTGCTGTTTCACCGGCCGGTCGAAACATAAGAATCTATTACCGGTTATACACAGCCCTCGCCGGACCCGCCGAGCGAGAGCCACGACGTCGCCCGTTCGGTTCACGACTCGACCATCCCTGTCAAGATCGTACGCCGGGCCGTTTCGAATCGATCGTCGGTCGGCGCGGTTCCCGAGGCGGCGGTGGACTGCGAACCGACGCCCTGTGCTCGCCGATGCCTGGTCACTCGGACTCGTACTCGGCCCAGATGTACCGCGTCGCGACGCTGCGATACGGTCGCCACGGGTCGGCTACCTCGCGCATCTCTTCGCGCGTCAGTTCCGTACCGTTTCCGTACAGTTGCTCGATACCGCGACGAAGAGCAAGATCACCGAGGGGAAGCACGTCAGGTCGCTCGAGGACGAACAGCAGGTACATGCGTGCGGTCCACGCGCCGATTCCTTTGATCTCGGTGAGCAAATCGACGACCTCCTCGTTGGAGTACGAGTCGAGCCCCGCCTGCGTGTAATCGTTTTCCTGAAACGCACGTGCGGCGTTTTGCACGTATTCGACCTTGCTTCGGGAGAGTCCCGCGTCTCGAAGCGCCGCCTCGTCCGCGGCCAGTACGGACGCAGGCGTCACGTCTCCCTCGAGGAGGTCGAACACCCGCTCTCGCACAGCCGCCGCGCTCGCGGTGGAGAGTTGCTGGCTGATGATCGAGATGCAGAGCCGCTCGTACTCGTCCCAGTCCGATTCGACGTAGGGATCGTGGCGGTCGACGAGACCCGCCATCACGGGGTCCTGTCGGAGGATGGTGTGTGCCTCTTCTCTCATGAGCTGGTGTGGATACGAGAGTATGGAATCGAAAATGCATATGCGTCCCGGTTGACGTCGACGGGTCGAGCCCGTGGCGCTCACTCGAGGTGGTGATAGTCGAGTTCGTACCCCTCTTCGAGTGCCTCCCGAACGGCTGGACTGGGTTCGGCTACGCCGCGGCGGCTAATCGAAAGTCCGTCGGTGTCGGCAGCGAGTACGAGGTTCACCCGCCAGTCGGGCTCCGTCTCGGGAAAGTCCATCCGGTAGTGTGCCCCGCGAGACTCCGTTCGCTCGAGCGCCGTTCGGAGCAACCCCTCGGCAACGGTGAGGCTCGCCGAAAGGTCCACGGCGTACTCGAACGACTTCGAAGTGAGCCCGCCGTCGACCCGGAGATCGGCCGTCCGAGCGCGAAGTGCCTCGAGTTCTGCGAGCCCATTTGTGAGCGCCGCTTCGTTACGGAGAATACCGGCGTGGTCCCAGAGCAGTTCTCCGAGTTCCTCGAGAAGTTGTGTGGGTGTGACGGTTCCGTCAGAGACAGCGAGCGCGCGGAGCGTCTGGAACTCCCGTTCGGCGAGCGCCCGCTGGCCGTCGGTCACGTTGGGATCCTCGTCGGCCTCGGTTACCGCGCTCGCGACGTGCTCCCCGACGATGGCGCCGATCGCGACGGTTTCGGCCAGCGAGTTGCCCCCGAGGCGATTCGCACCGTGGACGCCGGCGACTGTCTCGCCGATGGCGTAGAGACCCTCGACACCGGTCTGGCCCGTCCGGAAGTCGATATCGACGCCGCCCATCGTGTAGTGGGCCGTCGGCGCGACCGTCATCGGCTCCTCGGTGATGTCGACGCCGAGGGAGTCGAACCGCGCGACCATCGAGGGCAACCGCTCGCGGATGTACTCGGCGTCCCGGTGAGAGATGTCGAGGAAGACGCCCCCGTTCTCGGTGCCCCGGCCCTCGCGGACTTCTCGAGCGATGGCTCGTGCGACGACGTCGCGGGCGTCGAGTTCCATCTGGTCGGGCGAATACCGCTCCATGAACCGCTCGCCCTCCGCGTTGTAGAGCCGCCCGCCTTCACCGCGGACCGCTTCCGTTACCAGCCGGCCGTCCCACTCCTCGCCGTACCGTTTTCCGACCATTCCGGTCGGGTGGAACTGGACGAACTCGAGATCCAGCAGTCGGGCACCCGCCTCGAGCGCCAGCGCCTGGCCATCGCCATTGTTTTCGTCGTCTCGCGACGAGTGTCGATGATAGAGCGCGGAGAACCCGCCCGCCGCGAGCACGACGTGATCCGTCCGAAACAGCAGGCCCTCACCGGTCTCCATGTCGAAGCCGACGGCGCCGTCGACGCGGTCGCCGTCGGAGAGTAGCCGCGTGATCATCACGTTCTCCCGGTATGGGACCGCGAGTTCGCGGGCCCGCTCGATCAACGTCTCGAGCATGGCCTCGCCGGTCCGGTCGCCGACGAAGCAGGTACGTCGATAGGACTGTGCGCCGAAGTAGCGCTGGTTGATGTCACCCTCGTCTGTTCTGTCGAACGACATCCCCCAATCGGCGAGTTCGTGGATGCGGTCGGGCATCTCCTGTGCCGTCAGTTCGACGGCATCCGGATCGTTCAGGTGGTGGCCCTCAGTGAGCGTGTCCGCTGCGTGGACGGTCCAGTCGTCTTCGGGGTCGAGTGAGCCGAGCGCAGCGTTGACGCCGCCGGCCGCCCACGTCGTGTGGGCGTCACCGTGCTCGCGCTTGCCGATTACGAGCGACTCGACGTCCGATTCAGCGAGTTCGATTGCGACGCGAGCGCCCGCCGCACCCGCTCCAATGACGAGCACAGGCGTCGTCACGACCTCGTACTCGAGGCCATCGGTCGACTCCCAATCGTCGTCGGTCTCGATGCGGTTCTCGACGCCGGCGGCTGCCTGCCCGCGACTCGCTGCTCGACGGTCGTCGGCCGTCGTTCCGGGGCTGTCTGTCGGTGGTTCTGTCATTGTACCAATATTAGTGCCGGCCGCGTTTAGCCACCGCCCCAAACAGTGCAGACCGCCGTTCGAGGGATCGAATCGATCATCTGTCGGTGTTGCCTCGCCGGTACACGAAGGGAATCAGTAACTATTGCGTGGATTTCTCCGGGCGCCAGACCGGATGCGACTATCCTCCGACGACGGAGGCTCGTCTCGTCGCTGGATAGCGTCGTGACGTCGATTACTGGTCGACGGGGGGCTCAACGACGGCATCCGAGGACTCGGGTTCGACGTCCGCGAGTCGCATCGCGTTCCCGGTTACGCCGAGGCTCATCCCCATATCACCGATGACCACCGCGTGGATCACCGTAACGAGTCCGAACGGCGCACCGGCAGCGAGAACCGCCTTGACCGCCAGACTCGCCCAGATGTTCTGTCGGATGACGCGGTTTGCAGTCCGCGAGAGACGATAGAGGTACGGCAGGCGAGTAAGATCGTCACCCATCAGCGCGACGTCGGCCGTTTCCAGAGCCGTGTCCGTCCCCGCCGCGCCCATGGCGATGCCGACGTCGGCGGTCGCGAGCGCAGGCGCGTCGTTGATGCCGTCGCCGATCATGGCGACGCCGCCATCGGTTTCACTGCCGTCGGATCGCTCGCCGTCGAGTCGCCCGATCCACTCGAGTTTCTCGTCGGGAAGCAACGCGGCGTGGTACTCGTCGATTCCGACCTGCTCCGCGATCGCACGGGCGGTCCCCTCGTTGTCGCCGGTGAGCATTACGACGCGAACACCCTGTTCCTGGAGTTGCGAAACGGCCACTTTCGCTTCGGGACGGACCCGATCTGCGATGCCAATGACGCCGATCGGGCCGTCTTCGGTGCCGACAACGACGACGGTTTTACCTTCGTCCTCCAGTTGCGGAACGACGTCGCTCAACACGTCCAGACAGCCCTCGCGGTCACAGCCGGGTCGCGAGTCGCCGCCCGCCGACCCGGGCTCGAGTGTCATCCCGCCATCGGTCGTGGCGTGAGCGTGCTCGAGATCCGCCAGTCCCTCGAAGAGGGCGGGTTTGCCCACGAAGTAGGTCGTTCCGTCGATTTCAGCCCGGACACCCTTCCCGGTCAGCGCCTCGAATCCGGACACGACCACATCGCTCGGACCAAGGCCGCGTTCCGTGGCATAGCCGACGATCGCGCGCCCGAGCGGGTGTTCGCTCCGGCGTTCGACGGCGCTCGCCCGGCGAAGAACGTCGGCCTCGTCGGCCCCCTCGAGGGGTATCACGTCGGTCACCGACAGATCGCCGGTCGTGAGGGTCCCGGTCTTGTCGATCGCGAGGACGTCGCTCTCTGCGACCGCCTCCAGGTAGCGACCACCCTTGATGAGGACACCGTTGCGGGCCGCGCTGGTGATTCCCGAGACGACGCTGACGGGCGTCGAGATGACGAAGGCGCAGGGGCACGCGATGACCAGTAGCGTCAGCCCGCGCAGGAACCACGTGTCCCAGGCGGCGCCCACCAGTAGCGGCGGCCCGACGGTGACCGCGATGGCGAGTGCGACGACGATGGGCGTGTAGACGCCGGCGAAGCGGTCGACGAATTGCTCGCGCTCGGTCCGCTCGCGCTCGGCATCCTCGATCAACTGGACGATGCGGGAGATCGTCGAATCGTCCGCCGCGTGCTCGACTTCGATCTCGAGATAGCCCGATTCGGCGATCGTGCCGGCGAAGACCTCGTCGCCGTCCGTCTTGTCCGCTGGAACGCTCTCACCCGTGATCGGCGACTCGTCGACCGCACTCTCACCCTCGACGACGGTGCCGTCGGCCGGGATTTTCTCGCCCGGCCGGACTACGACGACGTCGCCGACCGCGAGTTCCCCGGCCGGAACCGTCTCCTCGGACCCGTCCGGTCGCCTGATGGTGGCCGTATCCGGAGAGAGGTCCATCAACTCCCGCAGGGAATCTCGCGCGCGATCCATCGAGAATCGCTCGAGCAGTTCGGCGACGCTGAACAGGACGGCGAGCATCGCGCCCTCGAACGGGTGGTTGGCCGCGACCGCGGCGATAATGCCGATGCTCATCAGGAAGTCGATGTCGAGGCTCAGATTCCGCGCCGAATAGTAGCCGTTGCGAAAGATCGGCGCACCGGCGACGGCCGCGGTGGCGATGAAAAGCAGCGACGAGAGATCGACGCTCCGACCGACGACCGAGAACAGGGACGGATCGGCCCCGGGGAAAACGAACTCGAGGGCCATTCCGACGACGACGAGAACGGCCCCGAAACCGGTGATGCCGGCACGTCGACTCTTCCAGACAGGGTCGTCGTCTCCCAGCGGATCGCTCCCGGCGCTGACCGGAGTTGCCTCGTACCCTGCAGAACCGATCGCATCGACGACAGCGTCCGAATCGGTCTCCTCGTCGACCGTCACGGTCACGCGCCCCGACGCGGGACGCGTCTCGATTGCGCCGAGACCGTCGACGCCCTCGAGTGCGCGTTCGACCTTGGTCGCACACGAGGAACAATCCATATCGGGGACCGACATCGTTAGTTCGTCGCTCCCGTCGTCGATTTCGTAGCCGGCCGCACGAACCCGCTCGCGGATCGCCTCCTCGCTCGTTCGCGTCGGATCGTATTCCACGACGAGCCGTCCGCTGGTCACCCGGGCATCCTGGTCATCGATCCCGTCGAGTCGGGCGACGCTGGTCGTCACTTTCCCGGCACAGGACGAACAGTCCATATCCGGGACTCGAAGGTCGAGGGCTCGACTCGTGTCCGCGCCGCCGTCTCCGTCAGGCGGCCTCGGCGGCGAAGCATCACTCATTACCCGACCGTACTCACTCGTGACTGATACGCGTTATTCGGCGTGCGCCAAACGACGCCTCGAATCGACGCTCAGCGGCCCGACGGGATCGTCTCGAGCGAATCGTCCTCGGCAACGAACGCGGTCGCGAGAGTCGCTTCGGCCCGCCGGAGCCGGTACGAGAGGGTCGATCGCGGCACATCCAGTTCGTCGGCGAGCTCGGAGAGGTCGATCCGCCGGGGGGTTTCGTAGTAACCGCGCTCGACGGCGGCCTGCAACGCCGCCCGCTGTTCCGCCGGTACCGACTCCGTCGATCCGGGCCGCTCGCGGTCAGGTTCGAGGTCGGTGAGCCGGATCATGTCCATTCCGGCGCATTCGCCGACTTCGTCTCCGAGCGCGTCGAAGAAATCCCCGACCGGCGCGTCACGTCCGAGAACGATCCGCCAGCGGTAGCGCCGCCCCTCTCGATAGGTTTCGAACAGCAATCCCTCGCCGAGGTACTCGAGCGCGAGATGGGGGACCGACGTACAGACGTCCGTCCGATCCCAGTAGGTGTAGACGACGAGTTCGTCCCGTGAGCGGTCGAGCACTTGCGTCTCGCAGTCCGCCCCGCAATCGTCCCGGACCAGACAGTCCGCACAGTAGGCTGGCTCGCGGTACGCCTCCTCGAGCGCCTCGATTCCCGTGTCAGACCCCGTCGCGTGATCGACTCGCCAGAGGCTCTCGGGCGTGACGTGACACGACAGCGATCGAACCGTCGTCTCCGGGTGCGCCTCGAGGACGTCCGCGACCGGGTTCGTGCCGGGATCGTACTCGAGGGCGAAGACGAACTCTCTCATGGTGACAGAAAGATGGTGATGCACCAAAGGGTTTCTCGCTGCTTCGCGTACAGTTCGTCATGGGGAGCCAAGCACTGATCCGATGGCTCAGCGGCCTGTGGGCGTTTTATCTCGAGTATACGCATACGTCTCTCCACGCAGCCGCGACGGCAGCCCTGGCTATCTGTGGTATTCTCGTGTTCGTCGATTCGCTGTTTGCGGTGCTCGCGATCGTCTCGTACGTCGGTCCGCCCGTCGTCCTATACGTCCTCTCGGATGACCACCGATCCGAAACCGACGACAGTCCCGGAAACGTCGCTGGTCGAGACGATGCTTACACGACGCGTGGAACAACGAGTCCGGATCGCAGTCACAACAGAAACTCGCGGGTCCCGCCGGGAAACTCGCGAGTCCCGCCCGCCGACTCGAGAAGCGCAAGCGATAGTTTTGGGAACAACATCGCGACTACCGGCGACGACGGCGACACCGACTCCGACAGCGACGATGGTGACACTGACTCCGACAGCGACAATGGTGACACTGACACCGACAGCGACAATGGTGACACTGACACCGACAGCGACGATGGTGACACTGACTCCGACAGCGACGACGGCGATACTGACTCCGACAGCGACGGATAGTTCACGAGAACGACACCATCTGGAGGAACGGCAGCTGCCTGGATACATCCCGAATTATTTGTTGATTCCCCCGAAATACCATTCACCACCGGAATGGATTCCCACCCGGACGAGGCGCAAGAATCGGCTGCAACGGCCACTCACGGAGTCACCCGTCGTCGGTTCGGTGTCCTGTTCGCGGTGGGTTTCCTCGGCATCGTCGCGCTCGCAGCGACGACGCCCGCCCAACTCGAGACGATCCCCGACGCGTCAACCGCACCCCCGGCGGTCATCGCGGCGGTCGTGATCGTCCAATCGTCAATTCTACTCGCGATCGCGGTACTGGTCGGCCTCTACACCGCGCACCGTCTCGGCCTCCGCTCGTCTCTGCTCGAGCGCGCGTCCGACGATGCACCCCTCGCGGCGGCCCTCCGCGCCGACTTCCCGGTCGCAGCCAGCCTCGGCGCTGCCACGGGGGTAGTGCTCGTCCTCATGGAAGCCATCGTCGCACCGACACCGGCCGGCGGCGCGGTGTCGGGCGGGGCCGAGGCGACCGTCGGCGCGGTTCTCTCGAGCATTCCGGTGAGATTCCTCTACGGGGGCTTGACCGAATAGTTGCTCCTGCGGTGGGGGTTCATGTCACTGATCGCGTTCGGCCTCTGGAAGACGGTCAGCCGGAGCACGGACCGACCCTCATCCCGACTGATGGCTGCTGCAGTCGTCCTCGCAGCCATCGTCTTCGGAATCGGCCATCTTCCCACGGCAGCGAGTCTCTACGGAGGTCTCACACCCGCCGTCGTCGTCTGGATCGTCGCCGGCAATTCGATCGGCGGCTTCGTCTCCGGCTGGCTGTTCTGGCGGCGGAGTCTCGGGGCGGCGATGATCGGGCACGTGTTCACGCACGTGGTATTCGTCGCGCTGTCGCTGGTGGTCGTGATCGCCTGACCACTGCGGAGACGAAATCGCTGACCGAGAGTATGGCTCGATCGATGCGCGAATCGCGCGACTAACGGAAACGCAAGCCCTTCCGAGCAACGCAAGCCCTTCCGAGCATCGCTAAGGCGGAGCGTCCGCTCAACGGGGATGGGAAGCCGTCACCCGATAGTCACGGCGAAACCGATGCGTGGCACAAAGCGCCGGCGAAAGACGAGCGGCGAATTCGATCGAAAAGCGTTACGCATCGCTCGTGATCTCCAAAAGACAGGGAACAGCCAGTTTGAAGATCGTACCGAGGCACGCCAAACCGGCCAGCAGAGTAAGCAGTCGTCGTTACTCGTTCAGCAGTTCGCGCGCGATGACGTTCTTCTGAATTTCGGTCGTCCCTTCGTAGATTTGCGTGATCTTCGAGTCGCGGTAGAACCGTTCGACGGGGAAGTCGTTGACGTAGCCAGCGCCGCCGTGAATCTGGACGGCCTCGTTGGACACGTCGACGGCGACGCGAGAGGCGTACTCTTTCGCCATCGAAGCGAGTTTCGTGATGTCGTTACCCTGATCGACGTTCCAGGCTGCCTTGTACGTCAGATTGCGCGCGGCTTCGGTCTTCGTGGCCATGTCGGCGAGCTTGTGCTGGATGGCCTGGAACTCCGAGATGGACTGGCCGAACTGCTCGCGGTCCTCGGCGTACTCGAGGGCGGCCTCGAGTGCGCCTTTCGCGATGCCGAGCCCCTGCGCGGCGACGCCGGTTCGGGTGGCGTCGAAGAAGTGCATCTGCTGGAGGAAGGCGGCGTCCTGTTCGCCGATGAGGTTCTCCTCGGGGACGCGGACGTTATCCAGAATGAGTTCGGCGGTGTCGGAGGCACGAATGCCGAGTTTGCCGGTGATCTTGTCCGAGCTGAAGCCGTCGCGGTCGGATTCGACGACGATCTGACTGAAGCCGTCGTATCGACCCTCGGCGTCGGGATTGGTCTTACAGAGCGCGACGAAAAAGTCGCCGACGGTCCCGTTCGTGATCCACATCTTGTTTCCGTTGATTACCCACTCGTCACCGTCTTTTTCGGCGCGAGTCGAGACTGACGACACGTCGGACCCGGTGTCGGGTTCGGAAATCGCAGCGCCGGAGATTTTCTCGCCGGTCGCGACGGGTTCGAGGAAGCGTTCCTTCTGGTCTTCCGTCCCGAATTCGCGGATGGCCTCGGTTCCGAACGAACAGGCCATAATCGAGAGGGCGATACCAGGGTCGTGAGAGAACAGTTCCTCGGCGATGATCACGGACTCGAGCGTCGAATATCCGGCACCCCCGTACTCGATGGGGATCGACGAGCCGACGAGACCCATCTCGGCGGCCTTGTCGACGATCTCGTGGGGGAACGTCTCTTCGGTGTCGTATTTCTCGGCGTTCGGGACGATCTCATTCTCGGCGAATCGACGGACTTCTTCGCGGATCTGTTGCTGTTCTTCGGTGAGGCCGAATTCCATGACAGATCATTACTATCGGAGCGATAAAGAACTTTGTAACCGAGAATAAACTAAAGAATCGTTTCCGCTGCGAGATAGGGAAACGTTGAAAGAGGTTCGAGTAGGAATTTCATCCATGGAGCTAGAGGATATCAACACTATCGCAGTTCTTGGAGCAGGTAACATGGGACATGGCATCGCGGAGGTCGCCGCGATGTCTGGTTACGATGTAAACCTGCGCGATATTAAAGATGAGTTCGTCCAGGATGGCTACGACTCTATCGAGTGGTCGCTGCAGAAACTGGCCGAGAACGACCAGCTCACCGACGAGGAAGCCGACGCCGCCCTCGAGCGAGTGAGCCCGCTGGTCGACATGGAAGCGGCCGTCGCCGACGCGGATTTCGTCATCGAAGCCGTCCCCGAGCAGATGGAGATTAAAAAAGACGTCTACGGCGAACTCGAGGAGTACGCGCCTGACCGGGCGATTTTTGCGACGAACACCTCGAGTCTCTCGATAACCGAACTCGCGAACGTGACCGAGCGTCCCGAACGGTTCTGCGGGATGCACTTTTTCAATCCGCCGGTCCGGATGCAACTGGTCGAAGTGATTTCGGGAGCAGAGAGTGCCGAAGAGACGCTCGAGTTGGCCGAATCACTCGCTGAGGACATGGGGAAGTCGCCGGTTCGCGTTCACAAGGATTCCCCTGGCTTCATCGTTAACCGAATTCTTGTGCCGCTGATGAACGAAGCCTGCTGGCTCGTTAGCAACGACGAGTCGACCATCGCCGAGGTCGACTCCACGACGAAATACGATCTGGGTCTCCCGATGGGCAGCTTCGAGCTCGGTGATCAAGTCGGCAACGACGTCAGTTATCACGTCCTCGAGTACATGAACGAAGTGCTGGGCGAGGCCTACGAACCGGCCCCGCTGCTCGAGGAGAAAGTCGAGAACGAGGAACTCGGCAAGAAAACCGGCAAGGGCTTCTACGACTACGAGGACGGCGAGGGAGCGCAGGTTCCGACGGACCAGCAGTCCGAGTTCGTCAAAGAGCGCCTGCTCGCGACGATGGCCAACGAGGCCGCAAAGCTGATCGGCGGCGACGTCGCGCCGCCCGAATCGATCGACGACGCGGTCCAACTGGGTGCAGGATTCCCCGACGGCCCGGTCAAACTCGTCGACGACTACGGCCTCGCGACGCTGCAGGAAACGCTCGAGGAGGCCTACGAGGAAACCGGCCACGAGCGCTACGCGCCCGCCGACTACCTCGCGGAGCGTGCCGAAGAAGGTGGGTTCTACGAATCCGATTCCGACTCGGCGGCGGTAGACTTCGAGTCGATCCGCATCGAACGCCCCGGCAACATGGTCGGCCACATCGTTCTGGATCGACCCCACCGCATGAACACTATCAGCGACGGCCTGCTCGAAGAGCTGGCGGTTGCCATCGAACAATTAGAGGACGACGACCAGGTGCGGGCGATCCTGATCACTGGCGAGGGCGAGAAAGCCTTCTCCGCAGGCGCGGACGTACAGAGCATGGCCGGCAGCGGCACGGACCCCATCGAAGCGCAGGAACTGTCGAAACTGGGCCAGTCCACGTTCGGCAAACTCGAGGACTGCGACGCGCCCGTCGTCGCCGGTATCGACGGCTTCTGTCTCGGTGGTGGGATGGAGCTTGCGACCTGCGCAGATCTGCGCATCGCGAGCGAGCGCTCCGAATTCGGCCAACCCGAACTCGACCTCGGCTTGCTACCCGGCTGGGGCGGAACCCAGCGCCTCAAGCACATCATCGGTGAAGGCCGTGCGAAAGAGATTATCCTCACCGCAGAGCGATACGACACCGAGACGATGGCCGACTACGGCTTCGTCAACGAGGTCGTCGACAAAGACGACCTCATCGACCGCGCACTCGAGACGGCGACCGAACTCGCCGGTGGACCACCGATCGCTCAGAAGTTCGCCAAGCGCGCGATGCTCGCCGGGCGCAACGACACCGAGGCTGGACTCGAGTACGAGTCGTCCGCGTTCGGACATCTGGTAGCGACCGACGACCTGATGGAAGGTATTACGGCATTCATGGGCGACGAAGAACCGGAGTTCGAAGGGGAGTAGGAGCGAAATTCGAAAGACAGGACGCGATCCGGCTCGACCTGCCGGCTCGATGTTCCGAGTTCTCGACGGACGGTCGATTCGGATACGGCGACCGTCCGGCGTTCTTCCGTGATTGGTGACACGTTTGGCACTGGGTCCGTGATCACGGGACTATCACACATCGTGGGATCGACTAAATGATTGGATGAGTTCCAGTATTTGAGAGTGAGAAGTCATTGAAAGCTGATAATTGGTCGCGAGATTTATCACACAGAGGTACCATTGGTGACTCGTGGCTGTAACCGATGAAGAGAATGGAGGGGTTACCCAATGACTGATGGGCTCGAGGTGCTCGTCGTCGACGACGAAGCCCGTCTCGCGGATCTGTTTGCCGCGTGGCTTCAGGGCGAGTGGGATGTCGAGACGGCGTACGACGGGGAAGAAGCGCTCGTAAAGATGGAAAACTCCGTCGAGGTCGTCCTGTTAGACAGGCGGATGCCGGGGCTTTCGGGTGACGAAGTCCTCGAGGAAATCCGCGATCGCGGGCACGATTCACAGGTGGTAATGGTGACTGCCGTCGATCCGGATTTCGACATTATCGAGATGGGGTTCGACGATTATCTCGTCAAGCCAGTTTCGAAGGATCAACTCGTCGAGATGGTAGAGGAGGTCGCCGGTCGTTCGGACTACGAGTCGGATATCCAGGAATACTACGCGCTCGTCTCGAAGAAGGCGCTCCTGGAATCCGAAAAAACGGACCGAGAACTCGCGGACAACGACGAATATCAGGAACTAACCGACCGTGTCGACGAACTCGCACAGCGGGTCGACGAGACGGTTTCCGGAATGTCCTCTAACGACGACTTCGTCGGCGCATTTCAAGACCTTCAGTCAGAACAGTAATTCGCTGTTTCGAACTCAAAGCGGGCCCCCCCGTCTTCGCTTTCCGTTGCGTCGACCACCCACCCGTGTCCGGTAGCGACCTCTCTGACGATCCAGAGTCCGATTCCGAGCCCCTCGGTAGACGATGATACCGAGGGATCGAAGAGGTGATCGCGCAACTCCTCGGGAAGTCCCGTGCCGTCGTCTTCGATGAAGAAGCCCCGGGTGCCTTCATCCGGTTCGGTCGATTCGAGAAGGCCGACACGAACCGTTACCGACGCACCGCCGTGTTCGATGCTGTTTCGGAAGCAGTTCTCGAGTAGTCGAAGCAGTCGTGACCGATCAGCCTCGAGCGGTGCCGTATTTGCGATAGACAACGTCGCCTTCGGCGTCGAAACGTGATCCCAGGCGTCGTGAGCGATAGACTCGAGATCGACCTGATCCGTGTCGGTGACCCACTCTCCTTCGCGGGCGATCGCCAGAACGTCCTCGATGATCGTTTCCATTCGATCGAGGCCTTCGTGAATTCGGTCTGCGTATTCGGAGTCTCCCGTTTCTTCGTACAAATCGAGGTAGCCCTGGGCGACGCCCAGGGGATTGCGAAGATCGTGGCTAACGATCCGAGCGAACGCATCGAGTCGTTCGTTGCGTTCGCGGAGTTTTCGCTCGCGGCGTTTCCGGTCTGTGACGTCGCGAAGGACGCCAACCGAGCCGTGGAACTCTCCATCGGGAGTGAGAACGGCGATCGTTGCCTCACAGGGGATTTTCTCGCCGGTTTTCGTCTCCAGAGAGAGTTCGAGTGTATCCGTATTTCCGCCTTTCCTGAGTAGCGATCGAATAGTGTCAGTGGCAGCATCGACGCCCGCAGAATCGAACAGGATCGAAGCGTGTTCGGCGAGCAAGCCTTCACGGCTGTAGCCGGTCATTTCGACGAGGGCATCGTTGACGGTCATGAAGTGCCCCGAACCGTCGAGAACGCACATTCCGTCACCCGCCGTCTCGACGAGGCGTTCGTATCGATGAAGCGTCCGTCCCTGCTGTTCGAGTTGTCCGCGGACGACGATCGTCTCGAGAACGTGGGACGCAACAGTCGCGATCAGACGGATCGCATCGAGTTCGACCTCGGAAATCGAATCCACGGCGTAGACGGCAAGCACGCCGAACAGTTCGTCGTTCGCAGCGAGTGGTGCGACGGTAATCGACTTGACCCCATAGTCGTACGCCTGATCGCCAAACGGGACAGCGTCGCGGCTGTCTGCGTCGTATCGCATGATCTGAAGCGTTTGACTTCGGACAGCCCGTTCGAGTAACGGATTGTCGCCGCTGCCAATACCGAAAGTGCGTTGTAACGGCCACTCCACTTCATCCGGGTCGGACAGCCACGGGACGATCGTCCGCTCACCGCGGTCGTATTCGCCGACCCAGGCGACGGAGAATCGATCACTCGCCGTTATCTCCTCACGGAGAATCCGTTCGACCGCGAGCGGCGATGTGACGTCGACGAGTCGACACCGAATAACGGAGACCATTCGCTGAAGATCGTCTGGAAGATCCTGAACGGATAGATCTCGACCATCAGCCGCGTCGGTATCGATGTCGTTCGCTTCGCTGTCAGTCCCGAGGTCGTCGTTCGGGTCGGCCCCGATTCGCCGAGTGATCGAATCTGCGAGTCGGTCTACGGAGACAGTTTCGTCGGCTCGCGCGACTACTTCACCGAGGACGGAAACGTCCGCACCGTCTTTCCCCCAATGGACGAACGTCGGCGTCTGTGGGGTTTCGGACTCGACGGTATCGACGAGCGCTGCGACGTTGACGACGGTCCGCGCGTCGATGACCACTGCGTCGATCGTTTCCCGCTTCAGACGGTCGACGGCCTCATTGGCGCGTTGAGCGATGACGACGTCGATGGGTGCATCCGTCAGCGACAGCGTGACGGCCGCTCGAGTGGCCCGGTCGCCGCTCACACAAAGTACGCGTGGCCGGCTCATAGCAGTGAAAATCGTCTTCTAAACATCTCCATCACGATGGCAGTTGATCTGTCAGAATACATGATGGCATCCGGGATTGTTCTTTCGCCCGCTTCAGAAATTGTTCGAGGACGAGGAAAGGGTCATCCAACGGTAGTGACGGCCACCAGTTGAGCGTCGTCACTCGGTGGCCGCCCGTGAAAAACGAGGGCGGCGTGGCTGCATCGTCGATGGAGGATGGGGTGTCAGGGGGCCTGGCCGTAAATCAGGTTTCGTTGAATCTCGTTTGCACCCTCGTAAATGACCGGAATCCGTGCATCTCGGTAGACGCGGGCGATCCGTCGTTCGTCCAGGATCGAACGGCCACCGTGGAACTGCATGCCTCGTTCCGAGACGTCGACGGCGGTCTCGGTTGCTTTCGTTTTCGCCATTGCAGCCCAGTAGCCCGCCTTCTCTTCGTTTGCGACCTTCTCGCGAGCTCGCCAGGTGAGCGTTCTGGCGCTCTCGAACTCGAGTAGCATATCCGCGAGGTCGTGCTGGACGGCCTGGAAATCGCTGATCGTTCGCCCGAACTCCTCGCGGTCGTGAGTGAACTCCCAGGTCTCCTCGATAGCGGCTGCGGCGATGCCGAGTCCGTGGCCAGCAACGGCGACGCGGCCGTGATTGAAGAAATCAGCGAGCAACATGAAGCCAGCACCCTCCTCTCCGATCAGGTTCTCCCCAGGGATCCGACAGTCGTCGAACTCGATGTGCGCTTGTTTGGAAGCGCGCATCGCCATCTTCTCGGGGATGTGTTCGGCTTCGTAGCCGTCCGTATCGGTCGGGACAATGAACATCGAGTGATTGCCGTACGGGTTGTCTTCGTCGTCACCCGTTCGAGCGTAGAGCGTGATCCAGTCGGCCTCGACGCCGTTGCCGATCCAGTACTTCTCGCCATTGATGACCCACTCGTCGTCTTCCTTCTCCGCTCGCGTCTGCATCCCCGAAAGATCGCTACCGGTATCTGGTTCCGACACCGCGAGCCCTGACCGCTGCTCACCCTCCGCGACCGGCCGAATGTACTCCTCGCATTGTTCGTCGGTGCCGTGCTCGTAGGTTATTTCGCAGCCGAAACTCGCCAACTGTAGCGTCAACGCGATACCTGCATCGGCGCGGTAGAATTCCTCCGTTATCGCGAGGAGTTGCGCCAGATCGAGGCCACGCCCGCCCCACTCGTCCGGGATATCCTGGGCGACGAGGTTCGCTGCCTGTCCCGCCTCGAGAATCTCTTCCGGATACTCACCCGACTGGAAGAATTCCTGTGCGTTCGGCTCGATGTGCTCGCGAGCGAACTCTCGAGCTTCGGCCTTGATCTCACGTGCGCGCTCCGGGACGATGCTCTCGTCGAGTAATTCCATACGTTGTGAGACGGTCGCACAGTGGAAATAGATCGGGGCGAATATTGCAAACAGGGTTGCTGGCCGGTCACGGAACGGCCGCTCGTGGGCGTTCGGCTACCGGAGCGTTCGAACGAGGTCGGCCATGGAGGCAGCCGCGTCCGCGTGGTGTTCGAGCAGGTAGATATCCCAGACGAGATCGGCCAGGAGGTGCGCGTAGAGAACGACTCCGGTTAGGATCGCAAGGGGGACGCTGGCGAAAGCGATCAGTGGAACGATGGCGCCGCCGATCACGACGTGGCTCAACAGACGCGAGAGGACGCCTACGTCACCGGGCTCGAAGATCAGAGATTGGTCCCTGACGGCTGCGCCGGGGTTCGTTAGACAGAACCGAACAGCGTCCCAACGTCCTGTTTTGAACCGAGCGATCAGAAAGTGATCGAGGTCAATGAAGACGCCGACGGCAGTTCCGTAGGCGACGACGGCGACAGCAGGGACGGTAGTGTCCACGAGGGTGACCGGGGAGAGTACGGTACTCAGAATGGCTGCGATGACGAATGAGACACCCGCATGATGTTTCGAATAAATCGGGTCTCACCTACGGATGACGACTGGGTCAACCCACAAAATGTACTCGGATTCTCGCTCGAGGAGCGGTCGCGCCAAACAGATGGAGGTTCGCTCCCATTCCTCCGTCTCAGACGTTACCCGGCAAAGCCGGAGAGTAACCACTCGTCGCCGTCACTTTCATCGTCCGCGATGCTCGGTGCGCTTACGAGGACGAACGCGCTCTCGCTGTCGCCGTTGCGGATTTGCCGCGTCGACGTTGGCGGAATCCACAGCGCGTCACCCGTCTCCATCGCGACCGGTTCGTCGTCGATGACGACCGTCGCATCCCCCTCGATGAGGACGTACACCTCCTCGTGGTCGTTTTCCGTATGATCGTGGGGCTTGCTGTTCCAGCCGGGATCACAGCGAGCGACGGTCACCCCGACCTGCTCGGTCTCGAGCGGATCGGAAAGAAAGTGCATCGCGCTCGAGACCTGTTCGACCTCCTCGTAGTTGACCTTCCGGTATGTCATACGTACCCATTGGGGGGGGAGAACAGTAAAACTACGCGTTCCCTTTCGATCCGTGCGATTTCCGGGACGAACGGGGACCGATCGAGGAGGCGTTCTCCCGAAACGGAGACCTTAGGACTGCGCAAGCGGGTCGAAGCTATCGACTGGAATGACGGAGTAGTCGACAGTCAGGGCGTCCTTGGTCGCGCGAATTCTCCCGACGAACGTCGAGATATCCTCGAGTTCGCCCTCGAGGACGAACAGTTCCATGCAGTAGTGATCGCCGACGTGGCTGTGAAAATTGGACGCGACCAGGTCCTCGTGTTCGTGGCGAAGGTGCATCATTCGTTCTTCGACGTTCGTGGTTTCGTAATCGAACAATACCGTGACGATTCCCATCAGGTCGCGGTCCTCGAGTCGCGTATCCTCGAACTCCCCGAGGAGATTTCGGGAAGCCTCCCTGACGACTTCGCTTCGTCCGGTGTACCCGTGTTCCTCGGCGAACTGGTCGAGTCGCTCGAGAAGATCGTCCGGCATCGAGACGCTGACGACTGCCATATAATAACCCGAGCAGCTGCTTTATTAAGGCTTGCCATCAGACGTGGTCTTTCGGCAGCAGGTCCTCGAACGGCTGGGCCGCGAGCCACTCACAAAGCTGGACGAACTGATCGCTCGCAGCCTCGAACAGCTGTCGCCCCTTCTCCGGAGTCGCGTCCGTCTGGTCGCCCAACACCCCGTTTTCGGTGTTATCCGCTGCATCGTAAAACGTCCGCGAGCCGTATTTGATCCCCTCCGCCGCATCGACATCCGGGACACCTGTGTCCCTCGCCTCCTCGAGTCGATCGTCGTGAACCAGTTCCGACTCGAGGTACTGTATCATCGCGGTTTCCTTGGGGCCGCCGTGGGGGCCGTTCTGTTCGAAGAGGTCGTCAACGAGTTCGGGAATGGATTCGTCCCACATCCACTCGATGGCAAAGGCGGTCTCGTCCAACCGGAGTCGGGCCCCGACCTCCCGCAGGTGGGGGACGTTTCCGCCGTGGGCGTTGACGTAGATCACCCGGTCGATTCCGTGGCTCGTGAGATTTCGGGTCAGCGATTCCACGTACTGGCGGAACACCGGCGGCTCGACCCACATCGTCCCGTGGAACTGGCGGTGGTGACCGCTGACGCCGACGGTGATCGTCGGTGTACAGAGGTAGCCGGTGCGGTCGGCAACTTCCCGTGCGAACGCCTCTGCGATCAAGTGGTCCGTCGCCTCTGGTAGATGAGGGCCGTGCTGTTCCGTCGATCCGAGCGGCACGAGCGCGAGCGATTCCGTCTCGAAGTACGTCTCGAGGTCAGGCCATGCTTCGTCGCCGAGATACATGGGGAACAATCGTATGCGAATCATCAATAGCGTGGTGTCCGATTCCCACATGACGAAACGCTCTCATCGAGGGAACGACACTCGTTGCGAAACGGATTTGCGGCAGTAGCGGTACCGTATCCCGAGGGTGAAGCTTTCCGACGGGGCCCGATAGTAATACTGTATTACTGCTCGCGAGAAGAGAAAGCCAAATATGGTATCTATTCTGCCACGTATAATATGCCGGAAGAAGGCCCGGTATATCTCGTTTTGGTATCCAGTCTAGAATACGTTCGTGTCGGAAATGACCGGACAGCGTCGGCCGTCGTTTGCGACCGAAACCGAACGCTCTCGGCAGAAAACGAGTAGTCGGTACTCGGGCCGATCAGATTTCATCGGTAATTCGATACTTCAGCATTCATTTGACAATCCACCGACTGTTTTCTATGAGTGAAACTGGACACGTTTGGGCGGCCGAGAACGAACGCGCTCTATCGTCGTCGATCGGCCGCGCAGAGCCGACTGTCTCGTTCGGTCACAATATTCATTTATCGCCGACGGCTCGAGGGGAGGCGAGCAGCTGTGATCAGAACGGATTGTGATATCGACAGGAACCCGTATCGATTCGTCACGGTATAGTTGATGGGCAATTCGCCGTAACGGACACTTCAATCGAGACACCGACACGCCACGAAAACTGTTAGTTTCACAGATAATTGATAGCCACACAATTACGAAACGTGAGTGGAACCAACGACGAGGCGGATATGTTACCGTATTACCCCGCTCAGGCACAGGTTCCAGAATGGTTGCAAGATCCCATCGCAGAATTGGCCACGTTCGTGCCCCGACTACTCGGTGCGTTGATAATCCTCGCTATCGGCTGGATTATCGGTCGGCTGACGGGGCGCGTCGTTCGACGAATCGCAGATGGGATCGAACTCGATCGAATGGTTCTCGAGACGCCGCTCGGACGAATCCTCGGTGGAACAGAACAGGCCGTCTCGGGTGCGTTCGGGAAACTCGCAAAGTGGTTCGTCTACGGCCTGGCGTTGCTCGCCGCCGCGAACGCACTCGCAATTGCGACGTTATCGGAGTGGGTCTCGACGGCGGTGTCGTACTTGCCGGCTTTCATCGCCGGTCTGCTGGTCATCGTCCTTGGGTTCGTCGTCGCAGATTTCATCGGCGATGCGATCGAGCGAACCCGTGCAGCAACCCAGACCGCCTACACCACCTGGTTCGCTACCGGTGCCCGGATGTTCCTCTACTTTACGGCGATCGTCATCGGCCTCGATACGATGGGGATCGACGTCGGAATCCTCTACGTGTTCGCGCGAGCGCTCGCGTGGGGTCTCGGCGCAGCGATCGCGATCGGCGTCGGCGTCGCATTCGGTTGGGGCGGCAAAGACTACGTCGCAGAGAACATCGGGAGCTGGATGGGGCGAACCAACGAAATCACGCCGAGCGAACGATCCACCAGCGGTCGCTCGAGCGGCAGTCAACGCCAGAGCCCCGACAGAGAACCGGGCTCGGAACCCGGTCCCGGTGACGACTGATCAATATCGGGCTATCGATCAATCAGCCGTTGACGTGACGTGCGTCGGTTCAGCAGTCCCCTCGCGGGGAAAGAGCGGTTTCACCGGAACGACGACATCAGCTCTGACGAGTCTGCCGTTTCGGAACCGAATCTTTTCTATGTGCGCCAGCGAGTGAGTCGCGTCGTACCCCATCTCGATCCGGTTGACGATTGCCTCGACCGCGTCGATGTCGACCTGATCGGCTGGTACGGTGTCGGTGACGACCCTGATACACCGTCGCCGAGCGTAGACGTCGAGTCGGCCCTCGAAGGCAATTTCAAGGTCCTCGATCCAGTCGTGAATCGTGCCGATCGACGGCCCACCGTCACCTGTCGGAAACGTGATCGATACCTGGCAATCGGTCGGACGCTCTCGGACGAATCGTCTCCAGAACCGACGGGCGAACCGAACGGTGTTACTGTCAGAGGCTCGCGAAGCGACGCGCCTCGCACGGTCGAATACGGCCAGTGTGTATCGTCTCAATGCTGTTTCGGATTCAGCCTCGTCGCGTTCCCCCATTCGTTCTCATCGTCTTACCGGCGTCGGTAATACATCCTTTGTTGTTCGCCGGCGCCTCGGTCTACATGTCTTATTGTATTCACTTCGCCGGAAGTCCGCGAGAGTTTTGTACAATCCGTTGCTACCGAATAGCAGAATGCCACGAACAGGCCCCAGCCCATCAGTTCTCTATCACGCTGGCGGCGTCGCAATCGTCGCTTCCGGTGTCGCGGTTAATACCGTATTTGACGCCCCGTTTCGAACGATCATTGCTTTGTGTCTGATCACACTCGGCGTCGCAAGCGTTACGAGGACCGCACGAGATCACAGTACGTCCCGGCTGTTGCGTAACGCGAAGCGATGGTGGTTCATCGCGTTTGCAACGTTCGTTCCCTACGCCCTGGCAACGGCACCCGACAGCGAAGCTGCGGCCGCCGTCGGCGGCGCCTTCGCCGGTCCGGTCGTCGGCTTCGCGCTCGAGGCAGTCGCCGGTGCAACGGTCCTCTGTGCGGTGTCGATGACGGTACTATACGGCTTCGCCTGGTACGGGATCCATCCCGGCCGTCCGACCCCTGAAGAGCGCATCCTGCTCGAGGAGTGAAGCGTCCCGTTCAGTTCGCTCGGCGGTGGCCTGCTCAGTAACACCGGGAATCTGGACCCCCACTGGAACCGTGAATTCGTTCGAACGGCGGGAGAGAAAACGGAGGGTTTCCACAATCTGGGCGGGCGTCGGAGCCAGGCAACAGCTATATATGCAGGCACCTACTCAACCCGGCAAAGCGGTGCACGACGTGATTCCGACAATACGCGGTTCGGACCGGTACTTGCTCGCCATCTCGCTGGCCTGTTTCGCCGTTGCCGGCGTCACCAACGTCGCCGTCGGTTCGGTTGAATTAACCCTCGGAGCGACAGTCCTTGCTATCGCCGGGGTCTACTGTATTGCTCGCTACGCCGGGTCGGTCGACCGGCGGACGCTAGCGCAAACGGCGCTGGGGCTTTGGGTAGGATTCCTTCTAATCGCCAGCAGTCACGCCGTCGGCCTCGAGGCGGTCGGCTCGATGGCACCAGGCCCAACTCGAGTAACGGTCGTCGCACTCACCGCAGTCACGTGGGCGACGCTCCTTTCGGCAATCGGATCGACGATCTTTCTCGGCTTCCGGGAGTACGCCTCCCCGTCTCCGGCCGAAAATCAAGTTATCGACGGCGACGCGTCCGACTACTTTACACGGTAACTCACCGCGATTCCTTCGCCCAGCGGCACTACTATCGTCTCGAACGCCGGATCCGTCCGGACCGTCTCGAGATAGTCGATGACCCCCTGGGTGTGCTCGCTCGTCCCGTTCGGCGACCCGCCCTCGGCCCACTCGAGTAGCGCGTCGAACTCGACCACGCTAGCCGTTACTGCGTTATCGGCTACGACGACGCCTCCGACCGGTAGTTTCGATCTGACGGCGTCAAACGCATCGGCGTACGCGCTCTTCTGGTGGTCGATCAGGACGACGTCGAAGGGGCCGTCGACAGTCTCAATCGTCTCCATTGCGTCGCCACGTTCGTATCTCGCCACCTCGTCGTACCCGCCCGCAGCCATGTACTCTCGGGCTAGCTCGAGTTCGGCGTCGTCGACCTCAGTGAGTACGATCTCGCCATCGTCGGGTAACGCGTCGGCGAACCAGTAGGCGGAGTAGCCGTAGCCCGAACCGAACTCGAATATCCGCTCGGCGTCGCTCAGGCGAGCGATAAACCGGAGGAACGCGCCGACGTCGGGGCCGACGTGCGGGAACCCCTTGGCGGCCGCGTACTCGTCCATCTCGAGCAGCGTTTCGTCCGGTTCCGGGCCGACTGCGCGAACGAAGCGTGCGATATCGTCCGTGAGTACGTCGGTCATACGCGAGGATACAGGCCCCAGCATATAGGGTTCGGGGCTCGCAGCGGATTCGTGACAGCGTCGATTGAGTCACGGGTCGCCCGCTCGGTCCGTCGCTGATGGACCACTGCTCGTCGTCGTAAGAATTTCGACACAGGTCCTGCAGCGAAACCGCCGACGGCGACGACACCATCCTTTTTTGCGTTCGAAACCGTCAGTTCACCCGATATGTCTTCCGACCATTCCCTCGTCGAAAGCGTCGACAATCTGGTATACGAACCGGTACAGGTTCACGAAAGCGGGATCGATCTGACCATCAGCGCAGTCTATGAGGTCGCCGCCCCGGGCCGCCTCGATTTCGGTGGCGACGAACTCGAGGATGCCGACCTCGAGCCTGTGCCGACGGATCTCGAATCACCGGACGATGAATTCGGCTGGTGGGACCTCGAGGGAGGCCAGTACGTCGTCCAGCACAACGAGTTCCTGACGGACCTGGCCGAGCCGGCACAGCTCCAGGCGCGCAACGAACTCCTCGCTCGCGGCGGCTCGCATCCGTCGGTGCTGGTTCGCGATCACCTGCCGCTGATGCCGCTCTCTGTCGCCGGTAGCGGACTCAGGATCAAGGAGAACGCGCGGATTTCGACGCTCATTCCGACCGCCGGTACCGATAATACTTCTCCATAGATATAATAAAATATTTGTCAAAGCAGAGACGAATAAGCGTGTATGGGCTCGCTTCGTACCCGTCTCGCACTCGGCTTCGGGGTGTGGGTCACGAGTACGTTCACCCCGCTGGTTTCGTTCGCCGGTAGCGGAGCCTTCGATGCGTCGGTTCGGGCCGGTACTATCGCCATCGCTGGTGGCTTGTTCATCCTCGGAACCATCATCGCCCGTCTCGGGCTGAGAACGGTCGCTGATCCCGCGAGTCGGTTCCGCGATGGTCTCGAAATGGCCGGTCTGATCGCTATCGCGGGCATCGAACTTACCGCCGCCGTTCCGGCCGCTTTCGCCGTCGGTGTCATCGCCGCGCTCCCCTTCGGTGTCGGCGGTGCTCTCGGGGTCCTCTCGGCGTTTCTGGTCGGCTACGTCGCCGATCGGGCCGTCGTCGCTCGCATCCGATCCGAAACCGAGCGTCGTACGCGCTGGAGCGCAAAGAAGCGTCCCGCACCCAGATGGCGGCGAGTAGGGAGCGCCGTTGCAGTTGTCGGTACGGTCGTCTGGGCCTTCATCGCCGTGACAGCTGGTGAGGTGTTATTTGCAACGATACCGGCGATACTGGGGACCGTCCAACTGGGTACGCTGTTGCAGGGAGTGCGACGACGACGGTACGTGATCACCGACAGCGGCCTGATTACCGCCGTTGGGCTCATCATGTGGAAAAATTTCGATAGCTACAGCGTAACGGACGACGCGTTGATACTCCACGGAAACGTGTGGCTGTTTGGAACCATCGCCTACGACCGTGAGAGCGTCGACGACCTCGAGACGGTTATCGATTCCCTCGATCACTATCTCGCTCGTCAGGATGGGACCCACTCGGACCCATCGATTCTGGATACCTTCCGACAGATGTTGAGACCGTCGTAAGAGACGTCACGGAGCGGCCCCAGTCCGATACTGTAGCAGGAGACAGAAGGGAATAACGCGATCTATCGACCTTCGAACTCCGGATCGCGATCCTCCAAGAAGGCGCGTACCCCTTCCTCGTGATCCTCAGTTTCGAAGACGATCCCCTGTGCGACCGCTTCGTCGGTCAGGGCCTGATCGAGCGATTTCTCGAGACCCTCGCCGAGGAGTCGGTTGGCGTGGCGGAGCGCAATCGGCGGCCCGGAGACGATCTTCTCGACGAATTCGTCGACTCGTTCGTCGACGTCGTCGCTCCCGTAGACGTGATTGACTAAGCCGATTTCATTTGCGTGTTCTGCCCCGATAATGTCGCCCGTCAGGACGAGTTCCTTCGCGACGTTTTCGCCCACGATCCGGGGAAGCAGGTAGGAAGTGCCCGCATCCACGCTCAGACCGACCTGACGGAAGACGAATCCGAAGACGGCGTCCTCGGTCGCGAGTTGGATGTCACAGGCAAGCGCGAGGTTCGCGCCAGCACCGACGGCCGGCCCGTCTACCAGCGCGACCGTCGGAACCGGAAAGTCGATCAGCCGCCGCAGGAATTCGTTCGTCGAGCGCTCGAGTTCGCGCACGCGGTCGTCAGCGGGAACGTCGCTTTCGATCCGCTCGGTCATCCGCTCGATGTCACCGCCGGCGGAGAACGAGCCGCCGGAGCCTTCGAGGAGGACACAGCGGGCGTCGCTCCCTTCGATCTCGTCGAGTGCTTCCGAGAGACCGGTGCTAAGCTCTTCGGAGAGAGCGTTGCGCCGGTCTGGCTGATTCAGCGTGATGGTCGCGAGGCCGTTGTCCTCGATTTCGAGGAGGACTGCGTCGCCGAGAGTCATCAGTTGTCTCCCTCTCGTTCGCGAAGCTTGAATTTTTGGACCTTTCCGGTCGTCGTTCGCGGTAGTTCCTCGACGAACTCGACCTCACGCGGATGCTTGTATTCAGCGAGGTTGGTCAGGCAGTACTCCTTGATCTCCTCTTCCGTGACGTCACCGTCGGGCGTGCGAACGATGTAGGCTTTGACGGTCTCGCCGCGGCGCTCGTCCGGAATCCCTGCGACAGCAGCGTCTGCAACGTCTTCGTGTTCGAAGAGCAGTTCTTCGACCTCGCGCGGGTACACGTTGTAGCCGCCGGTGACGATCATGTGCTTTTCGCGGTCGACGACGTAGAAGAAGCCGTCCTCGTCCTGGTAGCCGATATCACCGGTGTGGAACCAGCGTCTGCCACCCGCTTCGGTGAAGGCTTCCTCGTTAGCCTCCGGCAGGCCGTAGTAGCCTTTCATCACGTTCGGGCCAGCGACGACGATCTCGCCGGTGATTTCGCGAAGGTCAGCGTTCTCTTCGTCGATCGGTCCTTTCTCGACCGGGGGTACCTCCTCGAAATCCTCGTCGACGACTTTCGAATCGACGCCGGGGACAGTCTTGCCCACGCTGCCGACGCGCCGGCCCTCAATCGGGCTGTTGAAGTGAGTGATCGGACTGGTTTCGGTCAGACCGTACCCCTCGTAGATCTTCGGTTCGTACAGCTCTTCGAACTGGCGCAGGACCTCCACTGGGATCCCGGAACCGCCGACGCCGCACAAGCGCAGCGACGACATGTCGAACTCCTCGGCGTTCGGCTGGTTGATGACGTCATTGTACATCGCCGGCACGCCGTGCATGATCGTTAACTGCTCGTCCTCGATGAGCGAGACGGCGTCCTGTACCTCCCACGAGGGCATCGGGTAGTACGCAGCCCCGTGGAACAGTGATGCGTTCATGACGACCGTCATCCCGTAGATATGGAACAGCGGCAGTACGCCCAGCGTTTTGTCGTCCGAACGAATTCCGTCCGGAATGAGCTTCGAGGCGGAATTTGCGTTCGAACCGAGGTTCTCGTGGGTTAGCTGGACGCCCTTCGGCTGACCGGTCGTCCCCGACGTGTACGGCTGGACTGCGACGTCGTCATCGGCGCGGTCCTCGATTCCGGGATCCGCCGGCTCGAGAAACGCTTCGAACGCGGTCGCACCCTCGGCATCGCCACCCACGCTGACGACGTGTTCGACGTTCGTGTCGTCCCGTACCTCGGTGACGAACGGGATGAGGTCGGACAGTGCGACGACCACTTCGGCCTCGCTGTCCGCGAGCAGATGGGAAATCTCCCGGGATTTGTACTGTGGATTCATCGGGACGACGACCCCACCGGCGCGAAGCGTCCCGTGGAAGGCGATCACGAACTGCGGGAGGTTCGGCAAATAAAGTGCAACCCGGTCGCCCTCACCAAGGCCGCGTTCCTCGAGCGCTGCCGCGAACGCTCCCGTCTGCCCCCAGAACTCTTCGTAACTGATCTCGGACCCCTTAAAGCCGATCGCGGTGTTATCGCCGTACTCCTCGACGGCATCCGCGACGTTAGTGACAAGGTTTGCCATTATCCATGTGATGCGTTTCCTTGTATCGTAAAAAAGATTTACACCGTTCAGGTAATATGCCGAAATTCCTTTCCACCGATAAGCCATCGCGTATTTCATATTATTTTGATTGATAGTTCATAATTAGTATGTTTTAGAACGTGAGTCGAGGATATTTACCATCTCGCACCTAACCTCGGCGTGACATGTATCAGGACGTCCTCATTCCGACGGATGGGAGCGACGGCACCCGCCGATCGATCAACCACGGGGTGACGATCGCGGATCGCTTCGATGCAACGATCCACGCACTTTCCGTCGTTCCCGAAGGACCTCTCGGGACGCTCCAAACGGACGAAGCGATCCCGGCCGCCCATCGTGCGGTCGAGCGTATCGAAGCTGAAGGGACGCGAGAGGGCATCGACGTCGTAACGGCGATCGAACAGGGGGTTCCACACGAACAGATCCTCGAGTACGCCGACGATAACGGAATCGACATGATCGTCATGGGAACGCAAGGCCGTACCGGACTCGACCGGGTGCTCGTTGGCAGCGTCACCGAGCGAGTCGTCCGAATGGCTCACGTACCCGTCGTGACCGTCCGACTGACAGACGAGGTCAGGATCGAAGACACCGACGAAGCCGCACGGATCGCTCGCATCACCGCAGAACAGGACGGGTACGACGATATCACTGTCCTGGAGGAACCACACCGGACCAGCGCCTCGTGGATCGTCCCGCTCGACACCGACGCCGGGCCCGTCCACGTCCACGTCGATGCCGTGACGGGTGAGGCCCGGATCGCAAACAGATCAACGGAGTAACGAGACCCAGTGATCGGTGCCCCTGCTGCGAGTTGGTGTCCCGATTCAGTAGACAGCGCCCGCAGGGCACCGAGTTATTGAACTAGATCGCCGCTGCAGTTGTACTGCTTGATCATGATCTCGTTCGTCGGTTCGGTCTCGTTATACGGCTGTGAGGGCTGTGCCACGTAGTATATTTGAATTTCCTCGAGGTTCGTCCCGTGGTTGCGATTCCAACGATCGCAGAGGTAATTCCCGAGGTAGGACCGGTGATTCGTATTGTCTGCTCCCCAGACGTTCGAGAGGTACTTCCTCCAGCGGGCACTGGGGTACACCGCATTCCCGTCCGGCGGTGGCTCCCAGCTCACCTCGGATTCGTACATGGCATCGACCTCCGTCCCGTTTTCGAGTTCGCCCGGGACGACGTACCAGCCGTCCGTCTGGAGCGGTTCCGGTGCGAACATACGCCAGCTCTGGTCCGTCTCGGTCGCATCGAGGACCGATTCGCCCGGGTCAGGAACCTGCGTGTATCCGACCGCCTGAGCGTTCGAGAGGACGATGAGGACGAGAAACAGCGCGGGTAAAGCTGTCGAGAACACCGCGCGTCCGTGTTCGAGGCCGGCCGAGAGGAGGTTTCGTGGACCAGGAAGGGCGATTCCACCACGGCCAGCCGCGGGACGGTCAGGAACGACGGCGTCGAGTCGTCTCAACCAGCGGTGTAGCGGTTGCGCGAGACCGATACGGGACGCGAGTGCCGAAATCCAGTTCCAGACTGTCGGCGGATAAAACGGGATGAATGCGGCCACGACGATCAGCGGGAAGAGCCCGATTCGCATCGTTGCGAGCATCCCGACGTGCATACCGACGAACCCCGACGCGAGCAGCGCTCGCGGGAGCCCAGTCAAAATGAGCAACAATGGCGCACAAATGACCAGTGCGACCCACAGGTACGTCATAAGCCGCAGCAGGTCGTGGTACTCGGCTAGCACGTTACCAAGCAGAATCGTGAACTGATAGTCGAGACTAAAGACGTAGACGACCGCCTCTCCGTTCAGCCACATCTCACCGTCCGTCTTGTGGATGGCGTTTGCGACGTACATGACGACGACTTGGAGCAACAGCGCCATCGTCGCCACGTTCGAGACAGTTGCCCGATCGGAATCCGCTGGAGAAGCGTCGACCGCCCATCGCTCGTCTAGGGGGAGAAACATCGCCCAGAAGACCAGCATCCGTAACAGTACGTCGCCACCGTTGAGGACCATCGGATTGCGAACGTGTAGTGAGAGCAGTAACAGCCACGAGCAAACTATCGCGACCCTCGTTCGATAGCCGACGATCACAGCTACGGCGAACGCGGCTGCGACGACGAAGAGGAGGCTGATCGCCCACGCCTCCCCGGAGACGGCGTGAAGCGAGTAAACGGTCGAATAGTCCGAATACAACGCCGTTCGCGGGAGAACACCCGAATCCGTATAGAACGCCCCGAGGTTCCGTGATCGGGCTGCGAGGTCAGCGATAAGCAAGAGTCCGAGCGCAATTCGAAATGCAGCGAGCGCTCGCGTATCCACTGCAAACCGACGCGTGATCGCCTGCGAGATCCGGTCGATGACATCCGTCGGTGAGCTATCCGTAATGAAGGAGGTGTTTCGCTTACTCATCGTCAGTTCTAGATATATCGCTTCGGTGTCTCGAGCAGAGCGGCATAAGTTTGCTGTTAGCTGAAAGGGGCGGTTCACCCTCAAGCGGCGGAGAATGGAAGTGAACGGTCCACCATCGTGAATCGGCGGGCGCCGCGTCGCGAACAGGCTGGCGAAACTATCAGGCCAATATGTATGGCCAATAGCACTATACGAACATGCTCCCTCGAAGAGATTGCGGGGGGCAGAGTGCTGGTCGTTGCCCGGTTTGGGGTTCCGATCGTACGGCCCCGCCCCTCGTCACCGATCAGGGATCTCATCCAACGTCGGCCTCCGGCCGGCGTTTCGACCGCGTCGATGCGGTGGCACCGATGAAACGACAGAGCGTCTCGCTACGATGGTCGAAAAACGCTTCGTCGACTCTCTGCTGGACGAACCTATCGGCCGCTCTCGATCGCCGAATCTCGAGGAAACCGAACATCTCGGAATAGCGATTCGATCGTCGGGAGATTGGTTCAAGTAGAGACGGACGAGAACCGCCGTCTGACCTCGAATCGCCCGAAGTCAAGACGGCAGTCGTCGCCCGCGGGGCGGTAGGTGGTGGAGTGGTTTCGAGATCAGCCCCACGGGCAGTCACAAACGAGAAGGCAGGATGGATAAACCTACTCAAACTGAACAAGGATTCTATAAAATACACGACCTCTAGACACATGATTTGACCCCTCGTTTGAGGGAACGATAGGACAGTAGCCCACGTCGCCACCAGAGTGGTGGTTATTCTGATACGTTCGGCAGGGTCGTTTTCGAATCGCTTCCGAATGCCGGAGCATCGACCGCCGGAAGCGTAAACGAAAACGTCGTTCCGCCGTTTGGCCCGTCGTCGACCCGAATATCGCCACCGTGGCGTTCGACGATCCGTTTGCACAGCGCCAGCCCGATACCCGTTCCCGGATGTTCCTCTCGGCTGTGAAGCCGCTGAAATACGTCGAAGATACGCTCCTGATCCTCGGGATCGATGCCGATCCCCTCGTCGTGAACCGAGATGTTCCAGTCCATCCCGTTCCGTTTCGCACTGACGTGGATCCGCGGCGGTTCGTCACCGCTATACTCCATCGCGTTCACCAGCAAGTTCTGAAACACCTGCCGAAGTTGGCTTACGTCACCCTGTACGCGGGGCAGCGACTCCGCCGTAATCTCGGCGTCGTACTCGTCGATCCGAACCTGAAGGTCCTCGCGAACATCGGCCAGAACGTCCTCGAGATGAACCGATTCGAACGGATCACCTTGCGTTTCAACGCGGGAATATTCGAGAAGATCGTCGATCATGGTGCGCATACGTTCGGCACCTTCAACCGCATACTCGATGAATTCCCCGGCATCTTTGTCCAGTTTTTCGCCGTATCGCTCTTCGAGCAACTGGAGGTAGCTCGTCACCATTCGCAACGGTTCCTGTAAATCGTGGGATGCCGCGTACGCAAATTGCTCCAAGCGCTCGTTCGACGCGCGAACTTGCTCGAGCGTTTCCTCGAGTTCGCGTTCGCGCGTCCTGGCTTGCGCATCGTAGGTGCCAGCGGCGAAGCCCGCAACGCTGGCAAGGGAGGTCAAAATGAGGATCGCCGTTAGATCGTCGACGGCTTCGCCAGGCTGAAGGCTGTAGAACGCGAGAACACCAGCCATGGCCCCCAGACCGCCGAAACTCCACTTCGTGATAGTAGAGTAGAAAACGGGTCGGATGTCGGTACGCGGCAACCGATGCCCCCCGACGAGGAGGACCACTCCCGGGACGGCGATCAGTACGAACGTGATCGCTTCGTTGAAGGCCGTCGAACCCGCTGTAACCTCGTGGAATGCGAGGCCGAGTGCGAGCGCGATGTACAGCCCACCGAGAGCAAGGAGGGGAAATCTGCCACCGATATCGGGTGTGAAGCGTCGTAAGCGAGCCACTCATTCTATGGTCACGAACGACCGACATTAGCATTGTGCCGTCTCGCGCCACGAAGGTTCACCCTCCCTGCTCTCCCGCTCAGACGTGTCCGAGCGCCAGACCACGTCCTGCCCCAGACCATCCGGCCGAGCACTGATTGAGGAGCGAATGCAACACCGGACGCGGACTCACAATTGGCGTCGAGAGCGGCGTGACAGTGAGATCAATCGCTCGCGACCGTCCTCCCGTTCGACGACAAACTCGTACCCATCGTAACCGATTGATGCGCATCACTGAGTACTTAATCTACCATCCATCAATTGCAAAAATCACTTATTGCTCCCGGTAATTTGTGCGCAGGAGGTAGCATGTACCATGGTTTCATACCACAATAATGAGGTGTCAAAGCATGACAGTGAAAACGAAACGTCGAACGAACGGATTGAAGCGAGGATAGAGAGGGAGGCGACGACTGCGGCCGATGTCAACACCGGACGGGTCCGTTCAAGCAGGGTCGATAGACGCCAGTTCCTGCAGGCAACGGGCGGGACTGCGACGCTGCTCGCCTTCGGATCGGGAACGGCGGCTGGCTGGAGTTCGCACGGTGGTTTTTCGAAGAGTCACCGAACCATCTCCTCGTTCGACGGAACCGACCTCGCGACGACGCTGTACACGCCCGATGCGGACGGGCCGAATCCAGCGATTATGATGACCCACGGCTGGGGACAAAGTCGGAATTCGCCGCTGACGGTAGCGAAAGCCGTTCGGTACGCGAAAAGTGGCTACGTCGTATTGACGTACGATTCGCGCGGCATGTCCGGTTCCGATGGTATTTCGACCATAAACGGCGAGAACGAGGTCAAAGACGCGATCTATCTCATCGATTGGCTCGCAGGGCGTTCGGAAGTCGAACTGGAGGGACCGAACGATCCCAAACTGGGGATGGACGGCATCTCGTACGCCGGGGGACTACAGCCCTTCGTCGCTCTGGCGGACGATCGGGTCAACGCCATCGTGCCCCGGATGGGGTGGTACGACCTCACTTACTCGTTCGTACCGAACGGCGTCGTCAAGAATAGCTGGCTCACCATCTTGCTCGTGGTCGGTGCCGCATCGACGTTCGACTTCGACCCGGATACTCGTCTGTCAGACAGAATGTACGAGTGGTACGGGGATATCATCGGGAGCAACGGACTACCCCCAGACCCCGAGGCGGGGTTCGAGCAACGATCGCTCGCGTACAACCTCGAGGAATTCGACACACCGACGTTCCTGATCCAGGGCTGGGACGATACGCTGTTCAATCCCAACGAAGGCCTCAGGTGGTTCTACGACCTCCAGGCTCGGGGTATCGATTCGGCTATCGCGTTCTACGAAGGTGGCCACGCGATCGAGGAGATCTTCGTCCCGCTTCACGAGCGCAAATACATGAACGACCTCGCCGTCCGCTGGATGGACGAGCATCTCCGGGGGGCGGAAAGCGAGATTCCGACGGTATCGATGTACCTCAAGCAGCGCGACGAGTGGCGAACCGGATCGCAGTTCCTGCCCGACGACGTCTCGATGACCACGTACAACCTGGGAGACGCTTACGAGAGCGACCAACCGCACATCGAACAGCAGAGCTGGTTCCACGACTCTGAGGTGACGTACGTGTGGCGTGTCGACCGGGACATCGAGATCATCGGGACGCCGCAGTTCGACCTCACCTTCGACGTCGCGGGCTCCGAAGCCCGACTGTTCTTCGAAATCAGGCACAACGGTTCCGATCTGGACCACATCGGCAAACCCGTGACCGAGGCCTATCGCATCGACGGTTCTGGTCGCCAACGCGCCCAGTTCGACTTCCCCGCCCTCCAGCGATTCCTCGCTGCCGGCGACACGCTGTCGGTACGCATCAGCGTCGAGAGTATCCTCTTCGAAGAATCCAACCGATCCGACGGCGTGACGGTCGTTCCCTCCCGGTCCGAAATCCGGCTTCCACAGCGCCCGCAGTAATCGCTCGGGGAGACCGTTCGGAGCGGCTATCGAAGCCGGCAAAGCCGCCACGGGATATTTACCGAAATCCTCGAGAGGAAAAGAGAAATCAGCGAACCGCGTATATTGAGAGCCAGGCACCGCTCGAGACGCGACTGGCACCGCTCGAGACGATAGTCGGACCCGAGCGATCACCGCGTGCAGATCGACCCTTTTTGTCGGTAGCGCCACCGCTTCGGACAGTATCGTCTCCCTCGGGCAGTTCCCGGATTCCTATTTTCGTTTGGCCCGCGCCCGTTTTACCACCCTGTTGGTAATTATTTTTTTGAATATCTTCTAGCAATATCTATTAGTAAAACATGTATTAGGACTAATCTCTTATAGCATAATATGAACGGAGTATCTTGCATGTCGGAAGATAGTAGACTACCGGTTGATCGACGATCGATTCTGAAAAAAGGCGCAGCCGCCGCCGCAGTCGTTACTGGCGGCGCCCTCGCAACGTCCAGCGCCGCTGCGATACATGCGCACAAACGATCCGCACGTATCGAGGCCGACGGTGGTCGCGCCAAGTATCGCCTCGTGATCCCCGATGCTCGAGTCATCGGTAAGAACCTGGAAGGGAACGACAGCATCGAACGGAACTATCGGGAGGATACGGCGATCGTGGAAGGGTACGTCAACGATTCGGCAAAACCGATCTACGATGCGTTCGAGTTCCAGTATGGAAAACGTGACGTCAAAATCGAAGAACTCGGCGAGAATGCAAAGCTCAGAATCTGCGAGAGCTACAATGGCTGACGACGCCGGAAACGGTTCGTAACGGCCGCCCCAGATCGGACTGAGAGGCGGTCTCGGATCAGTGCCTGAAAACGGCAGATGAAAGTAGACCTTTTTCCTCAGAATAAGCGGATAGGATAGTTTAATGCCGTAATATATCCTGTTTTACTACTTTGTTTGGTGCTTGCTCGGAGGCGTACCCTGCAACTGGTAGACGCACAGATATCCGGGATGCTCGTAGGAGTCCGTATAATAAATTCTCCCCGCAGCGACGGGTCACAGACGAATTTGCAGAATTCAAACACCGCGATCGGGATTCGAACTTGGAATGTGAAAATATGGGGTTAGGATTCGTCGCAATGTGACTAGCGAACAGCAATCTTCTCACGACTGCTATAAATATACGACTAGTGGGTTACGATCTTGACGTCGGCTCGATTCGATCTGTCGGAGACTACCCGTTCTATCCGGCTATTTACGCGACTCGATTAGCGTTCTCGTCTTGGCAACGCAGACAGTTTCTGACTGTTGGTTACCCCCCTTTTCTTCTCGGACGGGGATCCGCTATCAGCGTCGCGACGACCCAAATTAATGACCTGTATTTCGTTGTGGATTGTGTCGCCAATCAGTACCGGATTTACAACCGGAACCGAATCCATCCCGTACGAGGCTATGACAGAGTCCGCAAGAATTCCGGTTTGAATTTTTAGGCCTTCCATCACGACGTGTACGAGCTGTCCGTACAGTAGCCGGCCGCCAAACTCCGAATCGGCCAAGTGTTCTTTATCCAAGTGTATCGGGTCGTAGATTCCACTGAGGCCGGCGTAGTTCACTACGTGTATACCTCTGCATCGCCATCAGCAGATATTGAATGCATAGCGACCATCGATCCGTCACTTTCTGCCCACCGGTCGCAGGCGTATGCTGCTTGATTGAATGTGTCTGGAACATTCCATTCGAATTGGGTTACAAGTTAATCTCAGAAATCCCACTCCGGTTCATAAAAGTGGTACTCGGGCAGCCGGGTTGTCTCCACCATGGGGAACGGACACATTGTACAACGTATTGAAATCATTCGTAATTATTTTCTTTTCGTGCGATGTGATTTTCGGGAATCGCTCCAGAATCTCTGCAGAAGAAGTGTCGGGCTTGATTCCTTCCGGATACTCGACCATCGTTTCTAACTAGGGCTAAATATTACCGTAATGTTGGATGAATGATCAATGTTCGATTGCGGCACAATTTACTGGGCGCTCTCCGGCAGTGGACAGATTAGCTGCTTCCAACAGTAGGCGGAGCGCTGCAGCCATGTGTCGACGGTGTTCGGTTCGGCGTTTCTAAAACAGTTACCAAACTGGGAGGTGCGTCGTTTTGTCTCGTGGCAGAAACGGTTGGCAGTACGTCGGAGCGCATGCGGCCTCTTTGCGCGACCAAGCCAGGGGTGGGATTTGAACCCACGAAGTCTCGATTACAAGTCGAGTGCATGAACCGCCCATGCTCCCCTGGCGCAAGCCGAGATTAGCCATCCTCCTTTGAGTGTGTATCGTTTTCGTCTCGATCACCGAGCGACCGAGTCATCGTTACCCGAAACTCGTCGTACCCCCGGCTGCGATAAAATCGCCGTGCGTCTTCGTTGCCGGCCATTACCTCGAGCAGCATGACGTCAGCCCCCTGTTCGGCGAGCGTATCCTCGGCAGCCTCGAGCAGCGCGGTCCCGATTCCCTGGTTGCGGACGGCGGGATCGACGTAGACGTTCGAGAGCAATCCGCGGGTGACGTCGAGTTCGAGAGAGCCGTGCTCGATAGATACCGACGCGAAACCGACGATTTCGCCCTGGAGGCGGGCGACGAGCAGGCCGTCGTTGACCCGGTAGGCAGCGAGTGTGTTGCGCATCGTTTCGCGGTTCGCATCGGGCCGAACCGCCGAGTCGTACGCACGTTGATCGCGGGCGAGCCGAAGCCACAGCTCTGTCACCGTCTCGAGGTCCGCCTGCGAGGCGCGTTCAATCGTCGGCTGCGGGTTGTTCTGGGGCATTCTGGAGTGCCGTTACGGCGGGTAACGGTTCGGCGGTGAGCATCCGTAGTGCAGCCCCGCCGCCGGTGCTGACGTGAGAGAACCCCTCGACGCCGAGTTTGCGCAGGGCGGAAGCGGTATCGCCGCCGCCGACGATGCTCGTGGAACTGTCCGTCGCGGTATCGTACAGCCGTCTGGTTCCCTTCTGGAAGCGATCGTCCTCGAAGACGCCGGCGGGACCGTTGAGGATGACCGTTTCCGCGTCGGCGAGAATGCGTTGGTAGTACTCTAACGTCGAATCGCCGATATCCATGGCTGACTCGCCGTCGCCGGGTGGCAAAGCGTTGACGCCGAGTTCGTAGCGGTCGCCGTCTCGATCGACGGCGACGTCTCGCGGGAGCGCGATTCGGTCGCCGTAGGCATCGAGCAGGTCTGCGGCGCGGTCTATTTCGTCCCAGTAGCCCTGGTCGTAGATGAAATCCGAACTGGCGTCGCCAAGATCGACGCCGTCGGCGATCAGAAAGACGTTGCCGACGACGCCTGCAGTGATGACGTGATCGGCCAGCCCCTTTTCGAGGACGCTCCAGGCGACATCGATCGAATCGGAGACTTTCGCGCCGCCGATTACGTAGACCCGGGGGTCGGGAGTTTCCTCGATAGAACCCAGTACGTCCAGTTCCGCCTCCATCACTCGGCCAGCGTAGCCGGGAAGGACCGTCGGGAGACCGACGAGAGACGGTTGCGAGCGGTGGGACGCGGCGAAGGCATCGTTGACGTAGGCGTCCAAGACCGATTCGAGGCCCGTGACGAGGTGTGTCTGGGCGGCTCGCTCGGGGTCGAACTCCATGTACTCCTCGCTGTAAAAACGGGTGTTCTCGAGGACGACGCAGTCACCGTTCGATAGGGTTCTGATAGTCTTGCGAGCGGCACTACTGAACGTCGCATCGACGTACTCGACGGGCTGGTCGAGCAGGGTCGAAAGCCGATTGGCGTGAGATTCGAGGGAAACGAAGTCGTCCCCGCCGGGACGGCCCTGGTGGGCAAGGACGGCGACGCGACCTCCACGCTCGAGCAGTTCCGAGAGGGTGTCGACGTGGGCACGCAGTCGAGCGTCGTCTGCAAGCGTACCATCGTCGTCGATCGGACTATTGACGTCGACGCGAACACCGACGGTAGTCCCTTCGACGTCCAGATCGTCGAGGGTCTCGATCATTGTCGACCCATCCACCGCGCCACCCGAAAGGTCTTTCTATCGGTCTGATAACGGCCGGTTGCGAAGAGTTCGACCAGTGTCGTCGTTTGGACCGGCTCTCGATTAGACCGTCCGGCAGTCCGCACAGACGAGTTGGCCGTTAGAATCCCACAGGGAATCCGCAAGCGAGCCACAGGCTTCGCAGACTCCCTGAGTGGTATACTCGTCGCCCCCGTTGGGAAGCAGGCGGTTGTCGCCCTCAGACGTCGCTCGAGGGGGCGCAGGGTCGGCGAGTTCGCCCTCTCGATCGATCGACGCCCCGCTCGACCGAGTAGGGTTCATCGTCGCCTGAAACGAGCCCGCAGCGGCGATGACGTCCCGCTGGGTCACGACGCCGGTGATGCCATCGTCGTCCTCGACGACGACGTTCCGAATGTTCTCGCGAGCCATCGTCGTGGCGACGTCGGTGAGCGATCGGTCGGGGTCCACCGTGATTACCGGCGTCGTCATCACCGCCTCGACGGTCGTCTCGGCGGGATCGAACTCGTCTGCTACGAGACCGAGGACGTCCCACTCGGTCACGATACCGACCGGTTCCGTGCCGCGAACGACCAGCGTGCAACTCGTCCGCTCCTCGCGCATAAGTCGGACGACACTGAGGACGGTATCCGACTCGCTGACGCCGACGTAGTCGGTCGTCAAGACGTCTCTGACGGACAGTTCCGATTCCATGTGTGAATGAATCGCACGGACGGGCTAAAAGCTACCCCCGCTACACTTAAGAAAAACGGCAGCGAAGTTCAACAACTCCGGGGATCAGGCCGTGTCCCACTCGAGTTCGACTCGGGTTCCATCAGTTCGGCAGGTCTCGAGGGCGTGTTTCGCCGCGTAGCCGGCTTCGTGAGCGCTCTTTCCGCGGCCAACGCCGACCTGCATCTCGACGTCGACGGCCTCTTCGACGTGGGAGAGTGCTTCGTCGTACTCGTCCCTTCCGAGGTCAGGACAAACGACGATTACGTTGTCCCCGCCCACGAAAAACGAGAGGCTGCCGTGGGCGTAGCGCATGTGGCGCATGAGTTCCGCGTATCCCTGCTCGATCTCGATGAACGTATCGAAGGCGTTGAGTTCGTCCGTGTAATTACCGGTCGCGTTGATCACGTCGAAGTGTGCGATCTGGATGTCCCCCTCGGATCGGTGGGGTGGTTCGATGACCCGACCCTTCAGACACTCACGTCGGTTCTTGTCCTGTGCGCTGCCGGCGTCCTGTATTGTTTCGGTCGCATCGGCCAGGGCCTGTACCGGGTTCGTTCCGGTCGCGACGCCCAGACTGAGGGTCACGGGATACCGGTTGCCGACCGACTCCTGAAGAAGCGCGTGATCCTCGAGCGAGCAGCCGTTCGTCACGGCGATCATGTTGTCGAAACGAGTGAAAAAAGTGTAGCCACCGCGGTTGCCGACGAACTGGGAGATGTCTGCATATAGCCGCGATTGCATGGTCTGGAGGTCCGCCTCTCGTCGCGGCTCGGGCGTCACTGTCCACGGCCCGTAGTTGTCGATCTGAACGAGCGTTACCTGCGTGTTAGTCACTGTGTCCGATTCTTTCGAACGCCGTCGTATAAGTGATACGTAATCCAGATTCGTGATACGGCTCGTAGTGTCGGGCCGTTCAGGGGCAGGTCGGAAGCTAACAGCCAAAATCGTATCAGCTGGTCGCTACCGGTTCGATTGCTGCTGGTATGGTTCTGCTCGGGTAGTGGTCCGAACTCGCAGTTGCAAGGCTTTCGTCCGTGCGGTCAGCGAGGTCTCTCCCGAGTCGACGGTCTCGAGGCTCGGCGCAGTAGCGTCGCCGAACGCCGCCGTCCGCGTTCGGTTCCCGAGTACTGGAACGAGTCGTGGAAAACGGCTTACGCGTGTTTCTTCTCGGGATCTTCACCCTGCGGGTGATAGTCCCAGAAGACGCCTGCGCGCATCGCCGCGCCGACCGCCTTGTGCATGTCGACCATCGTTTCGAACTCCTCGGGTTCGACGTACTCGAAGATCTCGCTCATCGGGACGATCGTCTTGTAGTTGATCCGTATCGGATAGTCGCCGTACTCGTCGACGAACTCGTCGCGGTCCATCGGAAAGTCCTCCTCCTCGTCGACCTTGTCAGCGATGATTCGCATATCGAACTTTCGCATCCCCTCGCTACCCTCCTCGCCGTCGGGATCGACCGGCCAATCGTTGCTCATACTCGGACGTGCGCATGGGTCCCGCAAAAGGATTACTCTCCGTCGCTGTGGGGCCAACCGCGATGCCGCCGAGTCGGCTCTCACTCCCTCGTCGCGCCATCGTCGGCCGTATCGATGTCCTGGGGCTTTTCTCGCTCGGAAAGAAAAGCGGACTGAAGACCGAACTCGTGAGCGCGCTGACGCCAGAACTCGTCGTACTGTTCTTCCCTTTCGTTGACGGTGCTGTGGCCCTGATCGACCTGCGACAGTTTGAGGTTGACCTCCTCCAGTACTGGCTCGCTTACTTCGTCGCCGACGACCCCAGTCCGCATCGCGTCCATGATCGCGCTCTTCTCCTGTTTGAGTGAAAATCTGGCCAGGCACGGCACCAAATTCCGGTGACGGGTGTCGAGGAAGGGGTTCGACAGTTCGTTCCGGAGGATGGATACGCCGTGTACAACAGTGTGTCACATCGGTGGAATGTCGATGGGGCGTTTCGGCTCGTTCTCGAAGGCGGGCCCGGAACCTATCAATTCCGAGCTATCGCCCAGTCGAACGTCCGTCCGATCGGTGTAGTCGGATGCTGTGAGTGCCAGCTATGCTAAAAACGAGGTTTTAGATATTTCCTCCTGGGATTTCCAAAGGCTAGATCTATAGTAAATAGTACATTATTTAATGATGGAGCACATATCATTGCTACAGATGACGGGGTTAAGTAAGGGGAGTAAGGAGCATCTCGAGAAGGCATTGGAGAACGACGATCCATCGGAAAAGGACTTCCACATTCGTCAGGTGATACAGGCCTACGGCGTCGACGACCTTCCGGACGACATCGACACGCTGTAGCCGTTTCGTCCGCCACCGAAACGGGGGACGTCGACTAAGCGAAGGCAAATAAGTGTCGACGTCCTGTCGTCAGAATAACTCGACGATCGATCGCGCAGGGGCTGGCGGTACCACCATGTCGTCCGACCATTCGCGGTCGACTTCTCGGTGTCGTACTCGCAAGCCACTCGAATCACGTCGCCAAATTATTTTCCGCGAGCGGCAGGGAAGCACCACCAGCGTGTCGTCGATCATCCATCGCGCGTATCGACTGCGGGCAACGTAATCGAGAAGGTGGCGCCAGTTCCGGGTTCGGACTCCACCCAGATGTCACCGCCGTGTCGTTCGACGATTCGCTCGCAAACGGCCAGTCCAACCCCGCTTCCCTCGTACTCGTCACGGCTGTGAAGCCGATGGAACACGTCGAATACGTTGGCTGCCGCTTCGGACTCCATTCCGATTCCCTCGTCTCGAACCGAAATTACCTGCCGTGAACCGTTCCGTTCGGCCGAAACGTGGACCGACGGAGGTTCGTCACCGCTGTATCGTATCGCGTTACTCAACAGGTTCTGGAAGACCTGTCGTAACTGATTCACATCGCCCTCGACTCGAGGGAGCGACTCACTCGTGACGTCTGCATTGCTCCGTGAAATTTTCATCTTGAGGTCCTGACACGCACCGTCGAACACGGCGTTCAGATCGACCGGTTCCAACGGCTCGCCATTCGTTTCGACTCGAGAATACGCGAGCAATCCGTCGATCATCCCTCGCATCCGGTCTGCCCCGTCGATGGCGAACTCGAGAAACTCCCGCCCATCCTCATCGAAGGCATCACCGTATCGCCGTTCGATGAGCTGAAGATAACTCGAGACCATTCGGAGCGGTTCCTGCAGATCGTGTGACGCGGCGTAGGCGAACTGTTCGAGTCGTTTGTTGGTTTCTTTCAGGTCGGCAATCGATTGTTCGAGTTTGCGTTGGTATTGATCGCGCTCGATCGCCTCCGCGAGGATGTTAGCGACGCTCTGGACGAAAGTGACGTCCTCATCGCTGAAAGCCTGTGGTTCGGTATCGTGAGTGCCCAAAATCCCCCACGGTTCGTCGAACGGTCCGATAATGGTACTGACACCACTGCGGACGTCGTGAGTACGGAGCAGTTCGGGGCCGCTGAAGCGCGTTTCCGTCTCGAGATCCTCGACGACGACGGGATGATCGTTCGCCAGCGTGTATGCGGCCTGAGAGTCGGCTTCGACGGCTGATACCGTTTCCGTCCCGACGATGCCGGCGTCCCACCCGACGCCCTGACGGAGGAGGAGTTCGTCCGTCTGGTCGTTCAGATCGAGTACTTTGCAGTACTCCGTCCCGAGGACGTCCGACACCTGGCGGGACGCTTCGTGCATGAGTTCGTCCAGATCGTCCGTTTCGAGCGCAAACTGTCCGAGATCGGAGACGGTCTGTTGTTGGCTTATCCGCTTCGTGAGTTCCCGTTCGCGGTTCTTCCGCCCGGTGATATCCTGCCCCATCACTAAAATGGCGTAGACGTCGCCGTCCTCGGCCGTCAGCGGTTGGGTACGGAACTCGAATATCCGTCCCTGCATCTCGAGTTCGAACTGTGTCGGCGTGCCCTCGAGCGTCGTGTGGTAGTGTGGTTCGACCCGCTCGACGATATCTGCTGGGTAGACCTCTTGAACGCGTTGTCCTCGAAGCTCAGCGGGGCTGTAGTCGACCTGTTCGAAGCCCTGCCCAGCGACGAGCGTGTGTCGCAAGTCGTCGTCCAGAAGCGCAACCGCTCCGTTCGGAACGTTCTCAGCGAGGGTCCGATATCGCTGCTCGGATTCCTCGAGTCGAGCGACCGTTTCTTCGAGTTGCGCCTGCGTCTGTCGAAGTTCCTGATTGCGCTGTTCGAGAACGTACGCCCGCGACTTCGCGCGCGCATCGTAGCTTCCGGCCCCGAAGCCGGCAACTGCGGCGAGCGCAGAAAGGATGAGCAAATTGCCCGACGGATCGGATAGTTCGCCGACGAGCATGATGAAGAGGAGGATGACAACTATCGCACCAATAGCACGGAAACACCAGCTGGCGATGGACGGAAAGAACTCGGGATGGATGTCGGTTTGGGGGAGGCGATACCCGCCATAGAGGAGGACGGCGCCCGACCCGCCGACCAGAACGGTAATAATGAGACACTCCTCGAGCGATCGCGGCCCGCCGATCTGCACGAGCGGCCAGATCATCCCGGTTGTGGCGTACAACGCCCCGAGGGTCAGAACCGAGCGCCGGCCGCCGACGTCCGATATGACCTCCGTCCTAAGCGTCATGACTTTCCGACAGTGGCCCTGGACGGATAGCGGTTCTGGATCGAGCCGGTGGATCGTCGGTCGTCCGCTCTCCGACTTCCGATCCCACGAAACACCCCTCGAATCGTGACGGTCAGCCGTCCAGCTGCCGATATCGACAGGAGGTACGACGCTGCGATACATCACGACACAGCCCGGGACTGGCTCGCAGTGAACGGCCTGTTCGAGGACGGGACCTCACGTCCATACTCTCAGCGTCCAAACCGTAGTCGGTGAAACGATGTCCCCACCGCTCGCACTGCTGCGGCCAGTGAGTGCTCGCTGGCTGCGAATTCGCGAGCGGAGTGTGCAATGACGTTCAACGACTACCATAGCCACAGAGGACAATAGCAACTGAGAACGAGGTGTGGAACTAACCGGATTGTATCATCGTCATACCTCGACAATCGGTGTTCGTAGTCGACTCCGGGACCGTGTTATCCGTAGCTGCAATACCTGATTGACGGGGTACTTGTTCTCAACGGAACACCCCTCATCGTCGTCGACGTATCTGCTCTTCGAGGATCATCCCGATCCCGCCGAGAATGTACACCCACATCAGTACGGTTGGGCCGAGCTCGGTGATGATACCAAAGATGCCGATGCTGCCGATGAAAATTCCCACCAGAGACATCGGCGGGTGGCCAATATCGACGATGGGGAGATACGGAGCGAGTACTGCGAAGCCGATTACAGTGCCAACGGCGACGACACTAAGCGGCTGTAACGCTGGCTCGACCATCGTCGCCAGACCGGCTCCAATAATGACGATCGATCCGACGATCATCGCAGCCGTCTGGTGGCGAGCGAGCGCCAGATGGGCAGTCATTCGTGGATAGTACGCCGACCTATCTGATTAAATTATCGAGCAGTTGCCTATTTTACATCCGTATGCGACCCCGCAGGAGCCGGCATTGGGAGTGGGAAACACACAGTCTGCAAGGGCTGCGTTACAAAATGCACTGCTGAGATGTTCGTCTGCACACTTGCCGAGGTAACATGCGACTGCTACCGAACATCCTGCACACACGAGACACCCGAGGTAGTTCGGCTTTTTGAAACACCCGTCACGACAGGTGATCGCACAGGCTCCACCGCCGGTGACGATTCCGCCTGCGCCGCTGGTGACACAGCCGATAAAGTCCGATACCGATTGGGCGCGTACGGTCTCTTGTTGTAAATCGACGGTACCGAAGTACTCGAGAGCGTCGCGTTCCGACTGCGCCGCCAGATCACCGTCTGCAGGGACAATCGAAGCGACTGCGATGTCCGAGTCGGGTTCGATGAACCGCTCTATTCTGATCTGTTCGGAGTCGTGGTCAGGTATCGCGGCGGTGGCCTCATCCAGTACTCGCGGTGTCTCCGTTAGTTCCGTCCCCGTGCCAGCAAGTCGACCGAAAATCCGCTGTCCATCCGGGGAGTTCGTCCACACGACACCAGCCTGAAGATCATCCGCCGCTGGCGTGAACTGGAAGTAGACGGCGTGGAATTCCGCTTCCGCTCTCGAGTCGGAAACGACGTACCCGCCGACGTTCCTGATCTCGATATCGCGATTCGTCGACCGTCGAATCTGGGCCGTGATGTCGGTGAATTCGGGTGCCCGTCGAATCGTTCGGTCGAGCGCGGCGAGTGTCCAATCATCGAGGGGTGTTTTTTCGATGGTAGTCGCATCCTCATCGGCTGCAACTCCCGTCTGTGCTGCAGCCAGACCAACTGTTGCGGTGGTCCCGACGTTTCGAAGGATACTCCGACGACTTCTCTTGTTTGCCATCGTGTATCCAAAAGTAATTACTATCTTCTATTTAAAATTACTCATGGGATCGATTTTTCATTTTCGATCGTAGGACATTTTTCAAAGGGAATGCCACAGAGATAGCCGAAAGCTACCGATATCCGTTCGTACTTCGGCTACTCGGCCAGTACTGCCGGGGTGTCGGTCAGTGGACCGACGAGACGGATACCGGAGACACAGTTAGTCGAAGCGTGGACGACTGTACCGGGGAACCAGCGGACTAAGAAGCGAAATTTGCGGACGGGAATCAGTTGATAGACGGTTCAGTCGTCGGCCGTTTCGACGTCTGCTTTCTCGCCCAGCACTTCGTCACGGTGCTCGTCGAGCAGCGGTGCGCGACCGCGTGGTTCGGGGTTCGTCTCGCTCATTTTGATCGGGGTGCCCGCTATCTCGACGTCGGTGTCGGCACCAGGTTGTTCGACGGGCACGAGCATGTCTCGAGCGTGGACGTGCGGGTCGTCGAAGATTTCCTCTGTGTTCTGGACGGGGGCGGCGGGGACGCAGCCCTCGAGCTTGCCCACGAGTTCGTCGTTGGTCTGCTCGCGGGCCCAGTCGGCGATCTCCTTGCGAAGTGCCTCGCGGTTCTCGAACCGTTCCTGCGTCGTGGGATACTCCTCGGCCAAGCCTTCGCGGTCCATCACGTCGCAGAGTTCCGCCCAGTGGTTGTTGTTGAAGGCAGCGATGACAGCGTACCCGTCGTCCGTTTTGAAGGCGTTGTAGGGAAAGAGCGTGGGGTGGGAGTTGCCCCGTCGGGTCGGTGCCTCGCCGGTGTAGGACTGCTGGTAGATGGCGCGCTCGGTAAAGCTGAGCATCGAGTCGTACATGCCGGTGTCGACGTACTGGCCCTCGCCGGTCTGTTCGCGGTGGTTGACCGCCGCGAGAATGCCGATGCAGTTCAGCGTCGCGGTGAAGAGGTCGCCGACGCCGGGGCCGGTCTTCGTCGGTGGGCCGTCGGATTGCCCGGTCGTTTCCATGACGCCCCCGAGTGCCTGCGCGATGAGGTCGAAGGATGGCTGTCCCTGTCGGTCGGTTTCGCCCGTCCGCGGGTCGCCGAAGCCGCGGATCGACGAGTAAATCAGGTCCGGGTTGTACTCGGTAAGCGTCTCGTAGCTGAGATCGAATTTCTCCATCGTCCCCGACCGGTAGTTCTCGACGACGATGTCGGCTTCCTCGACGAGCGAGAGGAAATCGGCACGATCCTCGTCGTCGCCGAGGTTCAGTTCGATGCTCTTCTTGCCGCGGTTGACGCTCTGGAAGTAGCCGCCGTACGCTTCCGTTTCGGGGTCGTCGATGAACGGCGGGTACGACCGTATCATGTCGCCACCTGGGCGCTCGATCTTCACTACGTCTGCTCCCATGTCGGCGAGTAACATCGTACAGTACGGTCCCGCAAGCACCTGAGTCAGGTCCAATACGCGCAGGTTTGAAAGGGCTCCCATATTTCGTCTGTACCGCCACCTACCGAAACCATCGCCAAAACCTTTACCATTGATCATGTACTTGGATGCTCAGTACCACATCTCATGTGATCATTCCCCATAGAGACGCTGCTAGGATGTTTAAGGGGTATTATCATTGAAGATCATTAGGTTTATACGGGAGTTCCTCATGGTTCTGCATACGATGTCCCACACGGTCGTCCTCGGCGTGATCGGCTCCGATGCCCACGTCGTTGGCATCACAATCCTCGAGCAAGCCTTCAGCGCAGCCGGCTTCGAAGTCGTGAACCTCGGTGTCCAGACCTCTCAGGAGGAATTCGCCGAGGCGGCGGTAGCACACGACGCAGAGGCTGTACTGGTCTCTTCGCTCTACGGCCACGCCGAACAGGACTGCCAGGGGTTCCACAGCGTCCTCGAGGACGCTGGCGTCGACGCGGTCACGTACATCGGCGGCAACCTCGCCGTCGGTCAGGACGATTTCGAGCAAACCCGGCGAACGTTCCGGGAGCTCGGGTTCGACCGCGTCTTCGATTCCGAAACCGATCCCGAGGACGCGATTGCCGCGCTCCGCGAAGACCTCCAGATCAGACCGACGGAGTCGGAACGGGCAACTATCAGTTCGTAGATGACTAAATGATACGAGACGAACGCATACCATCCGACGAGCTACAGCGTATCGACGAGGAGATTCGGTCGAACTGGTCGACAGGGGCGGACGTCGACTTCGAGGAAGCGATCGAGTACCACGAGTCGCTTCCGGACCGCAAGCGTTTCGCTGACGTCCTCGAGTCGGCCGACAAACCGCTTCTCCAGCCCCGAGCCGGCGTTCCCCGGCTCGACGATCAAATCGAACTCCTGCAGTACCTTCACCGTGAAGGGCAGGCGGATCTGTTGCCGACCACCATCGACTCGTACACGCGCGACAACGAGTACGAGAAGGCCCAGCAGGGTCTAGAAAAGGCCCGCGAGACGGGTGACGATACTCTCAACGGTTTCCCCGCAGTCAATCACGGCGTCGACGGCTGTCGGCAGCTGATCGATGCGATCGACGCGCCGATCGAAGTCCGCCACGGAACGCCGGACGCCAGGCTGCTCGCGGCGATTACGTTCGCCGGCGGCTTCCAGAGTTTTGAGGGAGGGCCGATTTCGTACAACATTCCGTACACGAAACGACACGGACTCGAAGAGACGATCGAGAAATGGCAGTTCGTCGATCGGCTGGCGGGGGCATACACCGAACGCGGCGTGCGGATCAACCGCGAGCCGTTCGGTCCGCTTACGGGGACGCTCGTCCCGCCTTCTATCGCGATCGCGATCATGCTGGTCGAAGGAAAGCTGGCGGCGACGCAGGGCGTGCGATCGATCACGCTCGGCTACGGCCAGGTCGGTAACGTCGTACAGGACGTCGCCGCCCTGAACGCCTTGAAGAAACTCGGCAACGAGTACCTGCCCGACGAGGTCGTCGTCACGACCGTCTTCCACGAGTGGATGGGCGGCTTCCCGCCGGACGAAGCGCGCGCAAACGGCGTCATCAGTCTGGGTGGGATGACCGCCGCAATCGCCCAGCCCGACAAGGTCATCACCAAGTCACCCCAGGAGTTCCAGGGGGTTCCGACCAAGGAGGCCAATGCATCTGGGCTGCGCACCACGCGGCAGGTCATCGACATGGCGATCGAACAGAAAATAGACATCGACGGCATCGAGGAGGAACAGGACCTTATCGAGCGCGAGACTCGGTGTCTGATGGATACGATCTTCGAACACGGCGACGGCGACGTCGTCCAGGGAACGCTCAAAGCCTTCGACTCCGGAGCGCTCGACGTCCCGTTCGCACCCAGCGACAGTGCGAAGGGTGCCGTCCTCCCGGCGCGGGATGACGACGGTCGAGTTCGCATCTTCGAGTGGGCCGACCTCGCGATGGACGAAGACATCAAGGAGATCCACAGGGCTCGGCTCTCGCAACGTGCTACCACCGAAGGCCGCGACCAGTCGTTCCGGATGGTCGCAGACGACGTCGACGCGATCAGCGACGGAAAACTCATCGGTCGACCACAGGGTGACGTTTAAGATGGAAATTAAAGGAGTGTACGCCACGCCCGGCTACTCCGGGTTCTTTTTCGACGACCAGCGCGCGATCAAGCGGGGAGCAACGCAGGACGGGTTCACCTACGAAGGCGACCCCGTCACCGACGGCTTCGACGAGATTCGACAGGCAGGCGAGTCGATCATCGTCGACATCGAACTCGCGGACGGCTCCGTGGTGCGCGGCGACTGTGCCGCAGTCCAGTATTCCGGTGCCGGCGGCCGCGACCCCCTCTTCAAAGCCGACGAATACGCACCGGTCATCGACGGCCCCGTTGCCGACGAACTCGAGGGCCGCGACGCGACCGAGTTCCTCACGAACGCCGAACTGCTCGAGGAGATGACGGTGGAGGGCGATCGACTTCACACTGCGATCCGCTACGGCGTCTCGCAGGCGTTGCTCGCGGCGGCTGCCGAGGCCGAGAAGACGACCCGAACGGACGTCGTGGCCGACGCGCTCGGCACCGAGCCTGCGATGGAACCGGTCCCCGTCTTCGGGCAATCTGGCGACGACCGCTACACCAACACCGAGAAGATGTTCATCAAGGGCGTTCCCGTCTTGCCCCACGCGCTCATCAACAGCGTCGAGAAGATCGGCGAGGACGGGGAGACGCTGCTCGAATACGTCGAGTGGCTCGTCGAACGGTCCCAGGAGCTTGGTCCCGACGGGTACGAGCCGCGGTTCCACATCGACGTCTACGGGATGATCGGCGAAGTTTTCGGCGCTCCGTACGACCGCGACGAAGTGGTCGAGTACTTCGCCGCGCTCGAGGAGGCCGCAGCGCCGTTCCCGATTCAGATCGAGGGACCGATGGACGTCGGCAACCGCGCCGACCAGATCGAAGCGATGGTCGAACTTCGGGAGGGACTCGCCGAGACGAACGTTTCCGTCGACATCGTCGCCGACGAGTGGTGTAACACCTTCGAGGACGTGCAGGCGTTCGTCGACGCCGAAGCCGCCGACCTCGTACAGGTCAAGACGCCCGATCTGGGCGGCATCCACCGCAGCGGACAGGCGGTCCGCTACTGCGAGGGGACCGATACGGAAGCCTACCTCGGCGGAACCTGCAACGAGACGGAAACCTCTGCGCGCGCCTGCGCTCACGTTGCACTCGCGACGAACGCCGCACAGGTGCTCGCAAAACCCGGCATGGGCTTCGACGAGGGGTACATGATCGTCGAAAACGAGATGCGACGAACGATCGCCCGACGGAAGCGAGAACAGTTAACGGTAGACACAGACGAGGTGACAGCAGATGACTGAGTGGACCGATCCCGATACGTTCGCACAGGCGCTCGAACAGGTCGAAATCAAGGAGAAAGGGAATTGCTTCGAGGATTTCGAAGAGGGCGACGTGATCGAACACGATCCCGGACTCACCCTCACCCAGTTCGGCAACGAGCAGTGGATGGGCCAGACGCTCAACCACGACCCCGCCTACTGGCGGACCGACGCCGCCGAAGAACGCGGCTTCGACGAGCCGCCGGTCCACCCCGACTACCTGACCGCCGCGACGCTCGGTATCACCGTCGAGGACCTCAGTGAGAAAGGGGGTTACTTCCTCGGTCGAACTGACGTGCGGTTCCCCACCGCGCCGGTCTACACCGGCACCGAACTCCACGTCGAAAGCGAAGTCGTCAACTGCGCCACCTCGAGTTCTCGGCCCAACTACGGCATCGTCTCCTGGCGGACTCGCGGTAAAGACGCCGAGACCGGCGAGGTGCTGTGTTCATACGAACGGACCAACATGATTCCCCGCCGCGAACCCGTCGCGACGGACGGGAGCGGAAAGCGAACCGATGGTGGCACGACGACCGCCGAAGCGGACGACGGTCCCGATCTCCCCGAGGAGTTCGTCACTCCCGAGGGAGGGTACTTCGAGGACTTCGTCGACGCACTCGAGGAAGCCAAAGATCGCGACGCCGCCGTCGCGTACCGCCACGAACGTGGGCGAACGCAGGACGACGTTACCGTCGCCTCGCTGCCGCTGTCGACGCTCAACACGGCCAAGCAGCACCACAACGTCGACGAAATGGCCGACTCCCCGTCGGGTAACATCGTCACCTACGGTGACGTGACCCGCTCGACCGCACTCGGACACGCCCGCTCTGACGAACGAACGTGGCGTGAGGTCGGCTTCGACGACGAATCGTTCCACACGTTCGTCGCGGTCGGCGATACGGTCTACGCTTTTACACGGGTTATCGAGGCCGAGAACGACGCCTCGAGCGACGAGGCGGGCACCGTTACGTTCGAACACATCGCGTTCAATCAGAACGACGAACCGGTCTACTCCGGGACTCGAACGGCCGAGATCCGAAAGCGTTCTAACTGACACGATCGATTATCAAAAACGCCCGCAAGCGACAACGAATTCAGACACATGACCGACGACATCCGACTCTGCCGTACGTTCCAGACCGCACCGGCCGCCGTTCCGAAAGACGACTCGGCGAAGTACCTCGTCTCCGCTCTCGAGGCCGAGGGCTTTCAGGCACCCGACTGGCTCGTTCCCGACATGGAAGACGGGACGGCTCCGGACATGAAAGCCGAAGGGCTCGAAAACACCATCGAGAAGGTTCCCCAGTACGACTTCCCCGGCGAAATCTGGCCCCGCGTCGAGTGGAGCTACGAGGACGAAGAATACTGCGAGAAAGGACGCAACCAGATCGACCGACTCGTCGCCGAGATCGGCGACGAAATCGAAGGCGTCGTCGTCCCCAAGGTCGGCCGTCTCGAGGACGTCCAGCGTGCCGCCGAGGTCGTCGCCGAGGCCGAGGCCGAACACGGTTACGAGGATGGTTCGATCGGCCTCTCGGTCATCATCGAGACCGGCCGCGCCCGCTCCGATCTGCGCGAGATCTCCAAGTTCGGCGAGAACTCCCGACTGACCGCACTCGTCTTCGGTCCCGTCGACTACGCCGCCGAACTCGGCGGTCGCGATCTCGGCGACGGCATGCCCCGCTGGGACGGCCTGCTCGAGGCGCTTTCGAACGAATCCAGCGCAGCCGATCTGCTCTCGATCGGCGGTCCCTTCGACGACCTGTTCAAGGAACGCGCCGGCCTGACCTACTACAACGCCGACGACTACGCAGACCAGGTCGAGCACGAAGCACAGCTCGGTCTCGACGGCTCCTGGTCGCTGTACCCGAAACAGACCATTCAGGCCAACACCATCCACATGCCCACGCCCGAGGAACTCGAGCGCGACGTCCACAAGATCGAGCGCTTCAACGAAGCCAAACGCGAGGGCACTGGCGCGGTCACCATCGACGGCCAGATGGTCGACGAAGCCACCTTCAAGAACTTCCGCAACACCGTCCAGCAGGTCCGCGCTATCGACGATATCCGCCCCTCTCAGACCAAGGAGTACTACGACGGCGACCTGCTGTCTCGAGCGCGGGAGCTCGAGCTATCCTACCGATAAGCGCTCGAACAGCCCACGGGCATATTCCTGCTTCGGTTTTTGGTCGGTTGCGGATCGACGATTACCCGATGCTTCTACCGATCCGGAACCGGCTATCTTCCCGTCGAAAACGGCGAACACGGCGACCGATGCCGAATGGTCGGTCGAGAACACCGCACCCCGACTCGTTATTCGTCGTCCACGAGGTCGATCAGGTTTTCTCGACCGAGCCTGCGTTTCTCGATCGATCCCTCGTCGACCAGCCGTCCGATAACCCGGGACGTTTTCGACGGCGACCAGTCGAATTCCTCGTCGATCGCCGCCTGGCGCATTCGGCCACCGTTCTCCTCGAGAAGCGCCACGATACGTTCTTCGTCCGTCATGACCGGTTTCTCCGACGAGGAGCCGTCGGATTGCTCGGCGGGATCGGTCGCCGGTCGCGTCGAATCGCCCGATGATTCCTCGGCCTCGATCGTCACCGACTGCTCCGTCTCGGCGGACCCACCGTGCAACCGATAGACCGTGTATCCGGTAGTGATGACGAAACCCATCGCCGCGATTCCGACGAGCATGAGCCCGAGACCGTCTCGACCGGCGGGAAACGTGGCGTCTTTCCTATTCGGATCGAACGTGACGTGCGGGCGATCGGTTGCAAAATCTGCCCGGCCGACCCACGTCACCGTTTTCCCGTCCCGACTGTCCGGTTCGGGTTCTACGCCACCAATCGCGTGGTTCGACGGACCTTCGATCGTGAGCGTGTCGTTCGCCCCGATGAAAAACCCGCTCTGAAAGGCGTCGCCGACGACGACGGACTCGTCAGTTCGGGCGGCGAAGTTCGTCCAGGTGAATTGATAGGTGACGATCCCCCAGCGACGAGGGACTTCCTGGATGCTGGTGGAGGCAGTAAACCGGGTCGCCTGCATCTCTCGACCGGTCGCGTTTGCCGCGTTGGCGACGACACCGCGCATTCGTTCTCGGAACGGGCCGAGATATCGCGACGTGTCATTCCGAAAGCGAGTGCGGAACGCCTCGTACTCCTCGGCGCGCTCGTCCGTATCGAGTCGTGTTCGGATGTGAATCGTCCACTGTGCCGACCCGTTAGCGTACACGTCGATCCGTGTGACGGTGTTGTCAGTTTCGGGCTCAGCCTGTTGTGACACACCATCTACGATTTCCTGGGGGACGATCATCATCCCGGGCAAGAGCACGACGACTCCGAACAACAGAACCGTCACCGGAACGATTCTTTTCGACCCGACCATCTAATGAACCTGTTTAGAGGTCCTTCGTATAAAGCCGTCGGCCGAATTGGACGCGTCGTCCGTGATCGAGGCTGCAAATGGACGAAATTACATCCCACGGACGAAAAGGTGTGAAAATGAGTGCAAACGGTCGCAAGAGAGACTGAAAGCGGCTGCAAATCACGTCGAATACCATCCCGGTTTATTATCGGAGTGGTGTGAGTGTCACCTGCGATGAAACGAACGACGATCGGTTTCGTACTGATCGCGATGCTCACCATCGGGATGACCATCCCAGGGGCAGCGACCTCGGTGACCAGCGATCATTCGGCCGCCGCGAGTTCCGGGGCGGCTGAAATAGAGGGACAGGAGAACGCAATACAAACTGACTCGGACTCGAGCGTGGACGTCACGGTCGGGCAGCAGCTCTCGACGGTCATCGGAGTGTCGAGCGACGAGGTACAGACGGACTTCGAGAACACGGCGTTCGAAGTATCCGTCGAGGAAGCGAGCGAGGAGGAGCAAGCCGAAGCCGTCGCTGAGCGCGCAGAAGAGCTTCGTGAGGAGGCCGAAGACATCCGCGAAGAGTACGAGGATGCCACCGAAGAATACGAGGAGGGTGATATCAGTAAGTCAGAGTACGCTCAACGGCTCGCAACCCTAAACGCGCGTGCGACTAACATAGCCGACAGTTACGAGCAACTCCAACGACGAGCGGCGAACGTCTCCGCGTCTGAACTCCGATCGTCCGGCGTCGACCCAGCGACGCTCGACGATCCGATCGACAACGTGAGTAGCGTCAGCGGAACGGGTGCGGCGGCGCTTCTCGATCGATTCACCGGTGAGGCGGAAGGCGAAATCGAACTCGAGACTGCCGACGGGCTCAGCATCGAGGTGACGGGTGAAGACGGCGAACGGTCGCGCGAACTCGAACGAACGCGCGACGACGACCGAACCATCTCTGTGAGCCAGTCGACTGCCCTTCAGACGGCTCGAAAAGCGATCGCGACGCCCGAGACGGGAGATTGGCAACACGTCGAATCGAGCGTGAAAGATCATGAAGGCGCCTACGAATTCGAGTTCGCTCTCCGGAACGCGCCGGACCAAACGGGCGAAGCGGAAGTTCGTGTCGACGGTTCGTCGGGCAAGGTGTACAAGCTCGAAGAAGAGATCGAGGCTCGAGACGGTGACGACGAAGATGAAGACGAGCGAGAGGACGATGATGAACGGGAAGACGAAGACGAGCGAGAGGACGATGATGAACGGGAAGACGAAGACGAGGAGACCGAAACGGAAACCGAAAACGAGGAGACCGAAACGGAAACCGAAAACGAGGAGACCGAAGCCGAGACCGAAACGGAAACCGAAGACGAGGAGACCGAAGCCGAGACCGAAACGGAAACCGAAGACGAGGAGACTGAAACGGAAACCGATTAGGACGAAGATCGGCACCGACGAAGAAAATGCGGAGCCGATTCTTCGGCCGAGTTCGCGGTTCCGACCCGGCTGACGACGCTATTCGATGCCACGATTCGAGAGACATGATTCAACGGTATGACTGCTAATGAACGATCCCCGGTATGGTCGAACAGACGACGAGTTCGCACTGCGTGCGTTCTCGTGATGATTGCACTCCTCGTGACCGTTTCGGTCACAGCACCGGCGGGAGCGAAAGCGAATCAGACGTCGGAAGCGGTAGCAGCCGAACCGGCGTTCGGCGTGGCGCTCGAGGCGGACGGGTCGGCTCACGTAACCCTCGCGACCACGTTCAATCTGACCACCGACGGTGAACGGCAGGCGTTCCAGGCCCTTCGCCAAAACGAGACGGCGCGCGAGCAGCGAACGGAGCGCTTCGCTGCACGGATGCGGGCCATTGCAACCAGGGCTGAAAACGAAACCGGACGGGCGATGCAGATTACCGACGCCGGAATTTCGTTCCGCGAACGAAACGACACCGGGGTCGTCACGCTGTCGGTGACGTGGGACGGACTCGCCGCCCAACAGGGGGATCGGCTCGTGCTCAAAGAGCCGTTCGACAGTGAGTTTTCGCTCGACCGTCCGTTCCGCGTCACGAGGCCCGACGGCTACGAACTCGCGTCGGTGTCGCCAGAGCCGACCGAACGATCGCAGAACGACGCGGTGTGGAGCGGCGGAACCGACTTCGATGGGTTCGAGGCGACGTTCGCCCCGTCGAACGGTGAAGCGGGAGCCGACGATGGACTGGGTGGGAGTGTCCCCGGATTTAGCGTCGGGACCGCCGTCCTCGCGGTACTGGCCGGCGTAGGGTTGCTAATGTACCGCGATCGGTGCCGACGCTAACGGCTGTCGGTGCGACCGACGCCGCTAAAACTGCCGTCTCGGATGTCGGCCACCATCGAACGAGAACGATCGGCCTCGAGATTCCGCCGTTGTAGGCGGAGGCCGGTACGATGGAATCCGAATTGCGGCCGGTTCGCACTCCGTTCGAATTTCCACCATCCCCGCTGGCGCCCACGGAGTCCTCCGTCGCACAAGCGGTAGGAACGGGATTTGAACCACGCCCAGACGTGCTCGCTTCGCTGCGCACGACTGGTCTGATTCGAATCCCATCGACCTCGCTGTCGCTCACGAACGTGTTCGCGACAGTAACGGTGGGGATGGGATTTGAACCCATGAGGCTTGACAGCCACCTGCTCTCAAGGCAGGCGCGTTGGGCCGCTCTGCCACCCCACCTCACCTCCCGATTTGCCGTACGTTCAAAAAGGGTTGTCGGTCTATTCGCGCACCAGCCCGCCGTCCTCACCGACCGAAATCCCCAGTTCATCCACGAGGGCGGCCGTCGCCTCGGCAATCGGCCGATCGGCGACACGCCGGGCCTCAAGCCCCACGAGTGTCGACCGGAGGCCGGCCGGCGTCGCGACTGTTGGAAGCATCGGGGCGAAGCCGACGCCGAAGCCATCGGCGACCGCGCGCTGTGCGAGCGACGATAGTTCGGGCGTCGCGTACGCGTCCGCAAAGTCGATCGGCTCCGAAAACCCTGCGAAATAGGTTCGGCCCCCGTCGGCGGGCCCGAGCACGACGTCGTGACGACGCAGCGACATCGCCGCCCCGTCTATCTCCGTCCGATTGACGAGCGGGACGGTCGGCTCGAGGACGCCGACGCTCTGTGCATCTTCGCGCTCGAGAAGGTGCGCGACGGTGTTTCCGACGCGCGCCGATCGGCTCGAGCCGACCTGCCGTTCGAATCGGACGTCCGCGCTCTCCCCGAGTACGTCGACGGCGAGGGCTCGGACTTCGCTCTCGGGGTCGCCGCCCGAGTGCGCTTCGGGCAAACTCTCCGCGTCGCGGTAGTTGATCAGGAGGTCGCCACCGCTCCGTGCGACGGCCCAGAGGACGTCGGCGACGGCGGCTTCGTACAGCGAGACCGCCTCGCCGTCGGAAATCGGAGACTGCTCGACGAGCGACGACAGGACGAGGCCTTCCCGGGGTGGATCGACCGGAACGACGACGATCATGCCGACTAGTCCGGGCGCGCGGTCCTTGAACGCGGCGCTTCCGGGCCTCGAAGGTATGGGTTTCAAGCGTCGAAGACCGAGACCGGAACCGAAATAGCGACGAATTATAACGGCGGAGTGTCTTCGGCCGTGTATGGACGATCGCTCGATCGCCGGACTGCTCGCGACGCTCGTGATCGCAGCGCTTGCAGTCCTCGGCGTATACGGTTTCAGCAACGGCTACCTGATCAACTCATCCGATTACCTCACGTCGACTGTCGGCGCCCTCGTCGTCGCGATACTTGCCGTCGGTTCACTGATCGGCCTGGGCGCGGGCTCGAAACGTTGGCGCGAAAACCCGTACTGGTAGGTAGCGGCCGCCGGTTCGGCTCCATTTCGGCCCCGGTCGTTCGTTCCGATTGTTCCATCGTTCCGGTCGTTCCTGGTGTCGTACCGGTGCCAGTCTACCGTTCCTGTCTTCCCTTCGTCTGCCGATAATCCGACGCCATCAGTGTCGCGAATGCCTCGAGCCACGCTCGCGTCTGTTCTTCGGTCTGGTCACGCGGATCGATCATGGGCACCAGTTCGAACCCGCGACCGCGAATTCGCGCGGCGTGGTCGTCGGGGAGCGTGAGGGTTTCGGCCGGGGTCGTCGTATAGTCCGTACCCAGTTCAGTCAGTGCGCGCTCGCCGACGGGGACGAGAATTTCCGGGTTGATCATCCGAATTTCGGCGTTGAGATATGGCTCGCAGGTAGTGACTTCCTCGTCGGTCGGCTGCCGATCAGGGTCGCGACAGCGGGTGAGGTTCGTCAGATAGACGTTCTCGAGTATCGGTTCGTCGGCCGGGGAAGAGACGTCACAGAGGCCAAGACGCTCGAGCATGCGCCGAAGCCCACCGTCACCGTCACTCCCGCCTGTACCGGCGAACGGGACACCCACCTCGTCCGCACGCGCCGTCGGCCGTTCGCCGACGAACAGGAAATCAGCGCCGACGTCGCCGTAGCCGTGGACGACCTGCGTGCGCGTTTGGCACAGCGCCGGACAGTTCCGACACTCCTCGTCCATGCCGAAGGGGTTCGCTCGAGACTGTTGATTCGCGTCCACGTACGGATCTCGTGGCAGAAACGCAAAAGTGCCGCGGCTCAGTGGGCTCGTCGGAACGGTGGCGATCCGGTAGGCCGGGGGTACGTTCGTCACGACTGGAGGGGAAAATGCCGGACCGGCCGGGATCACTGCCGACGATGCTCCCGAGACACCGGCGACTCTGGGATTGATACCGTCGCGGACACCGGCTACTTCGGAAGCAACATCACGACAGAGGTCGTGTTGTGATACCCGCTCATCAGGCCGCGCTCCATGCAGAGTTCGCCGTACGTTTCGAACCCGCTGAAGGGGACGCCCAGTTCCTCGTTCATCGCGTCGACCGCCTCGTCGAAGTTCTCTCCGAGGATGATCGACCGACACGCACAATCGTAGACGAAGCCGCCGGAAACCTCACCGGGCGCGTTTCGAATCGCCGTGTTAGCCGTCTCGCGAGCGGAGACGATCTGTTCCTCCGGAGGACTGTGCATCACGCGCAGCACCGTCCCCTCGGGGACGCCGACGGGGAAGTCGAGCGGGCCCTCTTTTTTCTGTCGTAAGCCGGGCCAGCGGATCTTGTATCCGTCGCTGATCGCACCTTGCCCTTCTTCGAGGCCGAACTCGAACTCCGTCAACAACCCGAGCAGTTCCATGCTGTCGTCTTCGATAGCGTCGAAGTCGATGGTTCGATCCGTCTCGGCGAGATACGATTCGACCGCCTCGCGCCACACCTCGAAGGCGGGCCGGCCGTCCAGTTCCCGGACTGTCCCACCCTCGGACTTCGTCACCGTCACCGGTTCGGAGATGGGCGAGTGACCGTGTCCGACCGCGATCGTCACGGGCTCTTTCGAGGCCATGAGGGCGATGACGACCGAATCGGTCGCGATGGTGTCGTCGTGGAAGACGTGGGTCGCTTCCATCGCGAGGTCGTCACCTGCGGAGCCGCCGACGAAACTGGCCTCGTGACCGAGATTCCGCTGTGTGACGACCGCGATCTGGTCGCTGATTCCGGCCAATCCGTCGTGGAGGTTGATCGCCGAAAGATGCGGATATCCCTCGACCGACGTGGGAAGCGTCTCGATGGCTTCGTTCACCGCGCCGACCACCCCGTCGGAGAGGTCCGTCCCGAGTCCCGTGAAGAATTCGATCGTGTCACTGGCCACCAGCGACACCGTGACGGTCCCTTCGGCGACCGACTCTTCGGTGAACTCGCCCGACGACGAGGCACCGATCAACTTCGCGTCGGGTCCGATGACGTCTCGGATTCCCTCGAGAACCGCCTCGTACTCGTACGCCGGCGAACAGAAGACCTGACAGAAGTCTACCCGCTCGGTATCCATCGCGTCGAACGCCTGCGCCGTTGCCCGACGGCCAGCCTCGTAACTATCGTCATCGATCGCCATTCCCGTCTGGAACTGCGTCGGGAGCCCACCGGTGTCCGCCGCCTCTCCGAACGTGAACTCTTCGGATTCATCCGTCGGCCAGGAGTTCGATTTCGTCACCCAGTCTGGCGACGTCTCGGGAGCGGTTTCGCTCGCCGGCGACGGGACTTCGTCGGCGGTATCGTCCGGAGAAGCGAGTCCTTCAGCTGTCGATCCGGACGACATTTCCGCTCCGCCGGGCGTCGTCGCACCCGGGAGGGGCGAGCCGGTATCACTGGCCGCCCCCGCCGTCGCCGCTGGCGGGGAATCGACCTGAGCTGTCGGCGACTGTTGATCCATCCCCGGCACGTCCTGTCGCGCTTTGTACATCTCGAGCGTGTCGAGCAGCCAGTTTGCGTTCTGCGCGAGTTGCTCGGTGTTCGTCGCGACGTCGGTAAGCGAGGCCGTCTGTTCTTGGGCGGAGGCGGAGACGTCTTCGGCCAGATCGGAGGTCTGGTCGCTGATCGTCGCCGTTTCGTCGACGAGGGCGACCACCTGCTGTGTCGACTTGGCCTGTTCGTCGGCCGCCGTATGCATTTCCTGGACGCCGTGGTTGGTCTCCTCGGCGTACTCCGCGATTTCGTCGAGCGCGTCGAGGGCGTTTTCGACCGAATCGGTGTGTGCAGCGACTCGGCTCTCGGTCTCTCGGACGGTGTTCGTCGCGACCTCGGTCTTTTCGTGAACGTCCTCGATGCGCTTCTCGATGTTTTCGGCGGCCTCTCTGCTCTTGGCCGCGAGTTCCTTGACTTCGTTTGCGACTGCAGCAAAGCCCTCGCCGGATTGATCGCCACTACTGTTGCGAGTCGCCTCGATGTTGGCGTTCAGCGCCAGCATGTTCGTCTCGCGAGCGACATCGCTGATAAACTCGACCAGTTCGTCGATCGCTTCCATCTCCGACTGGAGCGTCTCGATCGCTTCGACTGCTTCCGTCGAGCCGTCCTCCATGTCGTTCAGGCCATCGATCGCCGTCTTCGCTGCTTCCTGGCCCTGCCGACCGACTTCCGCCGTCCGCTCGGAGAGCGTCGCGACTTCGTCCGACAGACTGGCGATCTCCTCGATACTCGAGGAGAGCGTTTCCATCTCGCCGTTGACCGACTGCAGTCGCTCGGACTGGACGTTCGCACCCGCTGCGATCTTCTGGATCGTCTCGCTGATCTGGTCGCTGGCTTCGCTGACTTCCTCGGTTCCCGACATCACTTCGTTACTCGAGGAAACGACGAGAGTGATGAAGTCTTTCAGGTGTCGCACCGTCGCCTCGAGTTCGTCCATCATCTCGTTGAAGTCGTCCGCAACGTCCAGTGGCGATTCCTCGTCGAAATCGATTCGATGCGCGAGTTGGCCGGCGGCACACAGTTGCATTGCCTCCTGCAACCGTTCGCTCTGGCTCTCGATGCGCTCGTTTCGCCGCGTTGTGCGTTCGAGAGTCGCCTCTAACTCGTCGACCCGTTGTCGGAGGTCTCGGTTCTCGGAGACGCGTTTATCGAAGGCACCGTCCAGTTCCCGAAACCCGCCATCGAAGGCCGCAGAATCGGACTCATCGAGCGCGGCTTCGACGTTCGAAACCACGTCCTCGTGTGCGCTGTCGACGCGGTGGCCGAGGGCGGTCCCCGTCCCCCCGACGAGGACCGCTCCGAGAACGAGTCCAGGCATCCCACCGACGGAGCCGGCAACCGCCATTATGCTCGCTGCTCCGAAGAGAACCGCACCGAATCGAAGTGTCCAGTTAGTGTCTCCCCCGTTCGTTCGCAAGAAGCTGCCCATAGGAACGGAACGAAGAGAATAAACAAGAATATGTCGGCCAAACAGAAATTGTTATTCGTTCACACAGCACAATGGACTGTATTTGGTCGTGACAGACAAAATATAACGACGTTCCATTGGAAATGCCGGGCGGGCCAAACGAAGAGGTTGCAAACGCCCGAATCGACGACCAGCGGGATGATGTACCCTCAGCGCTCGAGGCCGCCGTGTTCGGTGATTTCCAGAATGAACTTCACGTTACGAATGATTTCCTCTGGCGAGGTATCCTCGTCCTCGTCGTAGAGGTCGCTGGTGCGGTACAGGACGTTTGCGAGCTGTTCGCGTTCGCTGGAATCGCCGCGAACGTCGTCGGCGATCTCGCGGAGGAGTTCGACGCGTTCGGGATCGGGGTCGAACCGGTCGTCGCTCGTTTCGCAGTCCGTAGCGTCGTCGCCCGCGTCAGGGGTCATCGATCCGGCGAGAGGGGTTCGCTTTGTCGCGTCTGGGCGATCCCCTGCCGGTGGACGATCCCGGTGTTGTTCGCGACGTTCTCGGTGATCGTCCGAAGCGCGTCGCTGGTCCCGTCCTCGTCTTTCAGGACGGTCGGCTTCCCGCCGTCGCCGCCCTCGCGGACGGCCGGGTCGAGGGGAATCGAGCCGAGGAAGGGCAGTTCGTGTTCGTCCGCGAACTCCTCGCCGCCGCCGGAGCCGAAGATGTCGTGTTCGCCGCCGCAGTCAGGGCAGGCAAACGTCGACATGTTCTCGGCGATGCCGAGAACGACGGTGTCGTGCTTGGCGAACATCTCGAGGCCTTTTCGGGCGTCGTCGAGTGCAACGTCTTGCGGAGTCGTCACGATAACGGCCCCGGTGACGGGCATGGTCTGGAGCATCGTCAGCTGGGTGTCGCCGGTTCCCGGCGGAAGGTCGACGACGAGGTAGTCGAGGTGGCCCCACTCGACGTCCTCGGTAAGTTGCGTGATGACCTTGTGGACCATCGGGCCGCGCCAGATGACCGGATCGTCCTCACCTGTGAGAAAGGCCATGCTCATCAGCTTGACGCCGTACTTCTCTGGCGGGACGAGGGTTTCGTCTTCGGTCGCCATCGGTGGTTCGTCGGCATCGACCATTCGTGGAACGTTCGGTCCGTAAACGTCGGCATCGAACAGCCCGACGCGGGCACCGAGCTGCGAGAGCCCGGCAGCGAGGTTGACCGCGACCGTCGACTTTCCGACGCCGCCCTTCCCGGAGGCGACGGCGATGACGTTCTTGACGTTCGGCAGTACCTGTTCTTCGCTGGTGAGATCGTCTCGGTCGGGAACGCTCGCGGTGAGGCCGGGCTCGAGCCCGTCATCTGTCAACACCTGTCGAACGTCTGCGGCGATGTCACTCTCCGTGGGAGAGTAGGGCGCTCCGAGAGCGATATCGACGTCAACGTGCTCGCCGTCGACGCTGATGTCGTTGACTAGTCCGAGCGAAACGATGTCGTCGCCGAGTTCCGGATCTTCGACCGTCCGAAGGCGGTCGCGAACGGCGGCTTCGTCCATGTCTGTAGGTACTTCCCAGCGTCGAAAAGGGTTGTGTTCGGGCCCGGTCCGTCGTCAACCGGCACCCGTCTCAGTGAATTACTCCCTGAAATCGAATCGCGGCCCGCCGTACGTCGGCGGATCGGGTTCGAGTTCCACCCCGTGCTCGTAGCGGACGAAATTGAGGTAGAACGGGCGACCACAGCCCTCGACCGGGGTGCCCTCGAGATCGGTGACGGGTCCATCCTCGCCACAGAGGAACTCGATTCCGTCGGCCTCCTCGCGGTCCGGATCGTCCGGCTGAGCGTACTCCCACCCCGGCTGACGGACCATCGTGACAGATCTGTCCGCCAGATCCGCCGGCCGGTCGAGACTGACTACGGCACCACAGTGAGGACAGGTGTATCGGACGGTGACGGTCATCAGCGATGGTAGGGACTCCAGGAACCTGTACTTCTCGCCGATCTCGTCGTCCCGCCCCGTCGACGTGTTCGCCCGGGCTCAATCGCTGATGCGGACTCAACCGCTCGAAGGAAGCTCCGGAAGCGACGACGTAGTCGACTTTTCCCGAATTCGGTGAGCGTACCGGCGAAGCTCCGCGATGGTTCCGGTATCGGCGTCGCCGTATACGGTAGTGACGTTGTTGTGGTGGTCGTGGCCGAATATCTCCTCGTGTCTCTCCTTCGAACCGAGGTGGTGCAGTGCCGCGCCGGCGACGTCGGCTGCATCCATCCAATTGTGGTACTCACGGAGTCGCTCGTTCCGCGTCACGAGGAACTCCTCGTCGATCTTTCGGCTGCGACGGTGACACCCCCGCGAAAGGGCAGATCCGTACACCCGGAACACCTTTCCCGCTGTCGGGAAATCGTCCACGTATGATCGACGAGACGGCCGAGGAAATCAGGGAGATGCAAACGCACAGCTCCTCCGTGGTGGCCGTAAACGCTACGCGAGCCCTCGAGGAGCTCGTCGAGCGGGAGTTCGCCACCGTCGAGGAGTACACCCGCGCACTCGAGCGAAACGGCTCCGTCCTGCGGCAGGCGAATCCCTCCCACGCGTCGCTGCAAAACGCCGTTCGGGAGGTCGTCGACGACGTGACCGATGCAGACCCCGAGAGCGTCGAGGCGGCCCGGCGACTCACGAGCGAGAAGATCGACGAGGTGGTCACGCGGATCGAATCCGGCAAGCGACTGGCGGCCGAAAACGCCGTGGAAGAACTCACCGACGGCGCGACCCTGCTGACGCACGATTATTCCTCGACGGTCCTCGAGGCGCTCGAGCAGGCGACCGGGGCCGGCAAGACGTTCGACATCTACGTCACCGAGGCCCGACCCCGGTACCTGGGACGCAAGACCGCTCGGACGCTGGCCGACCTCGAGGGAGTCGACGTGACACTGGTCACAGACAGCGCACACGGGATTTACCTCGAGGAGTGCGACCGCGTCATCGTCGGAATGGACTGTATCGTCGACGAGACGCTGTACAACCGCGTCGGGACGTTTCCGATCGCGGCGACAGCCGACCAGGTAGACGTGCCGGTCACCGTCCTCGGTTCGGCCTCGAAGATCGTAAGCGAAGGATTCGTCTTCGAGAACGAATTTCGCCCTGACAGCGAAGTAATGGCCGAACCCGCCGAAGGATTCGACGTCGAGAATCCCGCTTACGACGCGACGCCGGTCGACCTACTCGAGAGCGTAATTACCGACGACGGCCGGCAGACGTTCTGACCGGTCGATCGGTTTCCAAGGCTCCGCCGCCGGGGGCGAATTACGTGGTGATCGACACACACGCGTCGTCGGCAGTCCAGACAGTCGGTATCGAACCGATCGGAATCCGACGGTGCAACTGCATTCTACCAGCCCGCTACGTTCGTTCGCCGAACGTCCGCGGCGAACCCTCGGGCGGGCTAGCCCACTCGACCGCGTTTCGGAGCACTCGTCGGATCGCCGCGTGTTCGTAAATCGGGTACGTCTCGTGACCCGGACGGAAATAGAAGATTCTGCCGTTGCCGCGCCGATAACAGCAGCCGCTTCGAAACACCTCGCCGCCTTCGAACCAACTGATGAATACCTGCCGGTCGGGTTCGGGCACGTCGAACGGTTCACCGTACATCTCCGTCTCGGGAAGTTCTATCGAGCCGTCCAATCCATCCGCGATCGGATGACCGGGGTCGACGACCCACAGGCGCTCGGTGCCGCCGTCCTCCCGGTACTGCAAGCTACAGGACGTCCCCATAAGTCGCTTGAAGGGCTTCGCGTAATGGCTCGAGTGCAGGGCGATAAATCCCATTCCCTCGAGAACGCGGTCGTGAACGCGGTCGACGACCGAATCCGTTACCTCGTCGTGGGCCTCGTGGCCCCACCACAGGAGGACGTCGGTCGCCTCGAGAACGTCGTCCGTGAGTCCGTGGTCGAGTTCGTCGAGCGTCGCGGTCCCGACGTCGTGTTCGTCGTCGAGCGCATCGGCGATGGTTTCGTGGATGCCGTCCGGGTAAGCGGCCGCGACTGCTTCGTCCTCGCGTTCGTGGCGGAATTCGTTCCAGACCGTAACGTCGACCATGCCAGTTCGTTGGCCGACGAGGACTTAGGTCAGTCGGAGTCTGCGGAGAGAATTTCTCCATCAATGATGTATTTATTCAATAGATTTGAACATTTATCAGGTAACAGTATGGTAGGGTATGGAATGGGAAATGATTAGACGGATTAATCGGTCATAACCCTTATTTCGATCGCACCCTGCCTCTCTCTATGGACTGGCATCGCACTCAAACGTCACCGAAATGGTTCGTTTCTCACTGTGCGTTCGTTTCTGCAGAATCGAAATCGGAGGCTGAGATATGATCGGAACCGGAATCGGCGTCGGCATCGTCGGTCTTGGCGGTATGGGAACCCTCCATGCACGAAGTATTCGGGATCTCGGTGCTGACGTCGTTGCCGGTGCAGACCTCGTCCCGGAGCAACGAAGGCGGTTCGCCGACGAATTCGACGCGACCACCTACGAGACCCACGAGGAGCTCGTCGTTGACGGAGCGGTCGACGCCGTCATCGTGACGACGCCAAACCGATTCCACGAGCCGATCGCCACCGCGGCCCTCGAGGCAGGATGTGACGTCCTCGTCGAAAAGCCACTCGCACACACGCTGGAGAGTGCAGAACGGATCGCCGAGGCGGCGGCCAGAGCCGATGGAATCTGTATGGTCGGATTTCACAATCGCCATGCCGCCTCGATGGCTATGTTCGACGAACAGCACGCTCGCGGCCGGTTTGGCGATCTGACTCACGTCGAAGCAAACTACGTCCGCCGACGCGGCGTCCCCGGCCCGGGGTCCTGGTTTACCGATCCCGAACTCGCCGGCGGTGGTGCATTGCTCGACATCGGCGTCCACGCCCTCGATCTCTCACTGTACGCGCTCGACTTCCCCGAAATCGTCGAGGTGAGCGGCGTCACGCGGACCACGTTCGGCGCGACGGAGGAGTACGCCGATCCGGAAGGGTTCGGAGACAACTGGAACGCCGAGGCCGAGACCTACGAGGTCGACGACTCCGTCAGCGCCTTCATCCGCTGTGCCGACGGCCAGACCGTGTCGCTCGAGGCCGCGTGGGCGACCAACCGCGAGGAGAGCATGAACTTTCGCGTTCGGGGGACGCAGGCGGGGGCACAATTCGACATCGGCGATACCGATATGCAGATCCTCGAGTCGGGAACCGCCGGCTGTGATCACTACACCGACGTCAACATGAGCGGCGATGCCACGTTGACCGGCTACACCGAGCAGGACGATGCGTTCCTCGCGGCCATTGCCGCGGACGTACCGCCGGAGACCAATACCGTCGACGAGGCGATGACTGTCCAGCGCGTCATCGACGCGATCTATCGCTCGAGCGAGTCCGGTCGAGCGGTAGAGCTCTCGGAGGTCAGGCGAGAAACGTCGCAACGAGCGCGTCGGTAAGCGAATCCCGTTGCGATAGCGGGTAATCGAGTGACGCCGGAAAGCGTATCGAGTGTTGAACGACGATCGAACATGTGGTAGGGTAGGGAAGGAAGGTCGAGACGACCGATAACCTGATCTGTTCACCTCGTTATTAATCCGGCAGGGGATTTTTGTTACGATTGCTAGTCTATACACCGATTAATAGCAGCTGAATTAATAAGACGGACGTTCCGAGTTCGAACTACGATGAGCCACGACGAGTCGGCGCACACCCACGACGACTCTCGGTCGCACGACGCACACGATCACGAGGGTCACGGCCACGGCGGAGAATCGACGAGCAGTCGCAAGCTCGCTGCCGTTTCGCTCATCAATATCGTCGGCTTCCTCGTCGAACTTGCAGGCGGACTGGCGTTTGGCTCCGTCGCACTCCTCAGCGATGCGTTCCACATGCTGTTCGACGCGCTCGCGTACGTGATGGCCTTCGCAGCCTCTCACGTCGCCGAACATTACGGCGACGGCGACCGCTGGTCGTACGGACTCCACCGCCTCGAACCGTTCGCCGCCTTCATCAACGGACTCCTGCTCCTGCCGATGGTCGGCTTTATCATCTGGGAGTCGTATCAACGGTTCCTCGATCCCGCTCTCATTTCCATCGGTGTCGTTCCAACGCTCGCCATCGCGGCAGGCGGGCTCGTCGTCAACGTGGGCTCGGTTCTCGTTCTCCACGGCGACGCGATGAGCCTCAACGAAAAGGGCGCGTTCTACCACCTGCTGGGCGACGCCGGCGGCTCGGTCGCGGTCATCGTCTCCGTACTCGCCATCGAAGTGACCGGCATCCGCGTGATCGACCCGATCACCGCGGCCCTCATCGCCGCCGTCGTTGCCTGGTCCGCGGTGACGGTGTTGCGCGGGAGCGGCGAGATATTTTTCCTCAAAACGCCGCTCGAGAGCGACGAAATTCGGGCCCACGTCCGCGAAATAGTGGGCGTCGACCAGGTGGACGACTTCCACGTCTGGCAGATCTGCAGCCAGATCACGGTCGCGACTATGCACATTGAAACGGACGTCGAAACGATGACCGAAGCCGAGTCAGTCCTCCGTCGCGTCCACGACGAACTCGCGAGCCACGGCATCGATCACGCCACCGTCGAACTCGGGCCTGGCTACGCGGACCGCGACGTGCATCTCGATACGCACTGCCATTGAGTGCGCCCCGAGACGAGTCTCGATAAACGAGTGAAAAACCGTCCGGAGAACAGAGATCTAGCCTCGAGAAGAGACGTCAGGCCTCGAGCGCCAGCCCCGCCTCGGCGAGTGCCTCGTCGGTCGAAAGATCGTGGTGGACGACTCCGGCGACCGCGTGCGCGATAGCCTCGGGGTCTTCGTGCTGGAAGATAGAACGACCCATCGAGACACCGGCGCCACCGGCATCCATCACGCCGCGGACCATCTCGATCGTATCGCGATCAGTCCCTTTCGAGCCGCCGGCGATGACGACCGGGAGCCGGGTCGACTCGACGACGTGCTGGAAGCTTTCGGCGTCGCCGCTGTAGCCCGTTTTGACGACGTCCGCGCCCAGTTCCTCGGCGAGTCGGACCGCGTGGCCCAGCGCCTCGGGGTCCTCGGGGTCGACACCGGGGCCGCGGGCGTAGGCCATTGCGAGGACCGGCATCCCGAACCGTTCGGCCGTCTCGGTGACGTCGGAGAGCTGAGTGAGCTGGTCTGGCTCGTGATCGGAACCGACGTTGATGTGGAACGAGACCGCGTCGGCGCCGACCCGAATCGCCTCCTCGACGGTGCCGGTCACTCGCTTGTCGTTCTCGTCGGGCCCGATAGTCGTCGAGCCGTTGAGATGCACGATGTACCCCTTCCCGTTCTTGTTCTCGTGGACGCGAGGCGCGATTCCCTTCTGCGTGAGGACCGCGTCCGCGCCACCGCTGGTGACGCCGTCGATGGTCGATTCGATGTCTTTCAGCCCCTGGACTGCACCCATCGTGATGCCGTGGTCCATTGGGACGATCACGTACGATCCGTCTGTCCCGATTCGTTCGAGTCGTGCGTCAATTCCGGAGGTCATTGCGGGAGTGTAGCAAGCTAGCAGTTATGGCTGTTCTGGTTCTGGTGCATCTTCCGCGCCGGCCGCAGTTTCGCCGGTCGAGCCACGGAGCGCGCCGCGTTTGAGCTCCGCCGCTTTGGTCTCGAGTTCGTCGACTGCCTCGCGTGGATCGTCGCTCGAGGCGATTATATCCACGAGTGCGCTGCCGACGATCACGCCGTCGGCACCCGCCTCGACGATTTCGGCCGCGTGGTCGCCTTTGCTGACGCCGAAACCGACGGCCTTGGGCACGTCGTACGCTGACAGTCGCGCGAGGCTGTCGTGAGTCGCGCCAGAAACGTTCTCGCGCGCGCCCGTCGTTCCGAGTCGAGCCTGGACGTAGGCAAAGCCCGAGACCTGCGACATGATGGTCTCGAGACGGTCGCCCTCGGTCGTCGGCGCGATGATGAAGACTAGATCGAGCCCGTTGTCGTCGCAAGCCTCGCGAAGCGGATCGGCCTCTTCGGCGGGCAGGTCGGGAACGATGATCCCCGAGAGTCCCGCTTCGGCCGCGCGTTCGACGAACGGCCGAACGTCGGGTTTGTTCCGCGACGAAACCGCGTCACTATCCGAGACGCGTGGCGCCTCGCCTGCCCCGTATTGCAGGATCATGTTGTAATACGTCATCACCAGGAGCGGTGCCTTGGTCTCGAGGTCGTCGACCAACTCGAAAAAGCCCTCGGGGGTCGTGCCCGCCTCGAGCGCGCGGTTGATCGCCGCCTGGATCGTCGGCCCTTCCGCGATCGGTTCCGAGAACGGCAACCCGAGTTCGATCAGGTCCGAGCCGCCGCGGTCGAGCGCCTCGACGTACGCTTTGGTCTCCTCGAGCGACGGATCGCCCGCCGTAATGTAGGTTATCAGTGCCGGGTGGTTTTCGCGGACGGCAGCTTCGACGTCGCTGTCGGTACCTGCCGAATCTGCGGTCATCCGTCGAACACCTCGACTGCGGGTGCGGCCTCGAGATCGCGCTTTTCCGTCTCCTCGAGTACAGTCTCCAGGTCCTTGTCTCCCCGGCCGGAGACGGTGACGATGACGAGGTCGCCGAGATCCTCGTGTGCTTCTTCGAGGTATCCAAGCGCGTGACTCGATTCGAGCGCGGGGATGATTCCCTCGAGTCGGGAGAGCCGGTGGAAGCCGTTGAGCGCGTCCTCGTCGTCGACGCTCACGGGCGTAACACGGCCCGTTTCGACGAGGTGTGAGAGCTCGGGCCCGACGCCGGCGTAATCCAGCCCCGCGCTAACGCTGTGTGACTCGACGATCTGGCCGTCTCCGCTCTGAAGGAGCTTCGTCATCGCGCCGTGGAGGACGCCGTCCGTGCCCGTCGAGAGCGTCGCGGAGTTAGGCGCGAGGCCCGCGTCTTCGTCGATATCGAGGCACGAACCGCCGGCTTCGACGGCGTAGAGGTCGACGCGCTCTTGCGGATTGGGCCCGCTCGAGTCATCCGCGGAGCGTGGCTCCGCGCTCTCCTCGTCGGGCACGAACGCGTGGAACGTCCCCATCGTGTTCGAGCCGCCGCCGGCGCAGGCGATGACGCTGTCGGGGAGTCGGCTGGCTTTTTCCAGAATCTGGCTCCGAGCTTCGTCGCCGATGACCGCCTGAAAGTCCCGGACCATCTTCGGGAACGGGTGCGGGCCGACGACGGAGCCGATCACGTAGTGCGTCCGCTCGACGGTGGTCGCCCAGTCGCGCATGGTTTCGTTGATCGCTTCCTTCAAGGTTCCACTACCGGCGTCGACCGGGTTCACCTCGGCCCCGTTCATCCGCATCCGGTAAACGTTCGGTCGCTGGCGGTTGACGTCGGTCCGACCCATGTAGATCTCGCAGGGCATGTCCAGGTGGGCTGCGGCCATCGCCGTCGCGGTGCCGTGTTGACCCGCGCCAGTCTCGGCGATGATCCGCTCTTTGCCCATGTACTTGGCCAGCAGGACCTGTCCGAGCGCGTTGTTTAATTTGTGCGCGCCGCCGTGGACGAGGTCCTCGCGTTTGAGGTAGATTTCGCGGTCGTAGCGTTCGCTCAGCCGATCCGCGCGCTGAAGCGGTGTCGGGCGGCCGCCGAAGTCGCGCATTCGTTCGCGGAACTCGTCCATGAACCCGTCCTCGTTCTCGACGACGTATCGCTCGTACGCATCCTCGAGTTCCTGCAGGGCCGGCATTAGCGCCTCCGGAACGTACTGACCGCCGTAGTCGCCGAACGTACCCGTGCGCCCGGAACCGTTCTCGTCGCGTTCGCGTTCGCCTGTACTCATGTCTGGGAGTCTCCGTCGTGTTCACTCATGTCGTCTCGGTCTCCGTCGTCGATTCCGCCGTTTCTGCCCGCGTGAGTCGCCGCGTATTCTCGGTCACATCGCTTTCGTCTGCACCGTGGTCCATGATGGCGCTACCGACCAGCAACGCGTCTGCACCGGCTTCGCGCATCCGACGGGCGTCGACCGGCGACGAAATTCCGCTCTCGGCGATCACCGTCACGTCGTCCGGAGCGTGGGGGGCCACCGACTCGAAGGTTTCGAGGTCGACCTCGAGCTTCGCCAGATCTCGGTTGTTCACCCCGATTATCTCCGCACCCGCTTCGAGTGCGTCCTCGAGTTCGTCCCGGTCGTGCACTTCGACCAGCGGCTGGAACCCGCGGTCGCGCGCAGCCGCGACGAGTTCCGAAAGGTCGTCTACGAACCGTGCGATCACCAACAACAGGTCGGCCGCAACGACGTCCATTCCAGCCTCGTCCAGAACGAAATCCTTTCGCAGAACCGGGACGTCGACGGCCTCGCGGATACGGGTCAGTGCCTCGGGGGATCCGCCGAAGTGAGTCGGCTCCGTGAGAACGGAAATCGCCGCCGCACCGCCCTCGACCATCGCCTCGGCCAGTTCGACTGGATCGTCGGTCCGCGTTCCGTCGGCCGTCGGACTCGTCGGTTTCACCTCCGCGATTACCGGCACCCGTCCGTCAGCCTCCGCCCGCGCCAGCGCGTCGGATATCGACCGCGCGTCGACGTTTACGACGCCCTCGCCGCCCGACCGCTCTCGAGCGGCCGCGAGAATCGACTTGACCGCGGGCGCAAGCTCCGTCTCGGAGTTCATTATTGTACATCGACGTACTCATATGTACATAAGACTTGCGTCATCGCGTCGACCAGCGGACCAGTCGCTCCGTTTGGCTGCCAGAATTCAACGGGGGTCGGAGGCGTCGAGTGGCGCGTCCGTGTGCCAGCGGATACAGTGGTCACGACGAGTGCCGACGCCGTTGGCGAGTGGCAATAGTTCGTTCGTCTTGTGATCGAACGTCGCCGTCGGTTTCGCCGTTTCGCCGTTTCGCCGAATTCACTGAATTGGTTTCGCTCCGGCCCGTCGTCGCCCAGTTCACCGAGCAGCTGCTCGAATTCGTCCAGTTCCCGGAATCGGGACATCGAGGAGACGAACGACGACCGGTGAAAAGGGACGAGATATTGTCACGAGTCGAGTGCCAACTGCCGGTCGACGAAACGCAGGCGGCAATCGATCGCAGGGCCGTACCGAGCTGAGAACCGAGACCGGCGGCTATTCAAGTCATGGCCGCTTACACCCACCTATGGAGGACGTTACGGACGCTGGAATCTACGCGCGGGAGTCATCGTATCTCGATCGATACATCCAGCTCGGAGTCGCAAGCGGGCGCGTTTTGAGCGTCTCGTTTCCCGAGATACCGGACGACGACGCCGAAGACGAACACCCCATCCTCGACCGGGTCTTCGAGTACCTCGACGGTCTCGAGCCGGTTACCTTCGACGACGTCCAGGTCGCGATGACGATGCCGACCGATCAGCGGTCAGTTCTCGAGCAGGTCCAACAGGTACCCTACGGCGACCAGGTCACCGTCGAGACCCTCGCCCGGATGACTTCGGGTCTCGATCACGAGGACGAAGACGACATCGTTCTCGTCCGGACGGCGCTCGACGAGAATCCGGCCCCACTTCTCATTCCGGATCATCGCATCCGCGACGGCCCCAGCGCCGCACCGCCGGACGTCGAACAGAAACTCCGGTCGCTCGAGGGACTGTAAGCGACCGATACCGTATTCTGCTCTCTCGGCCGGTGTCCATCCTCGTCGTGCGGCTTCGACTCGGCCAGTGTCCATCCTCGTCGTGCGGCTTCGACTCGGCCGGTGTATGTCTCCGTCGTGCGGTCGCGACTCGGCTGCATGTACGCCACCGCTGAAAACGGCCATCCCATGAAACGCAGACGAGTAGAACGAAGCGCTGTCCGAACTCGAGACGACGGTCGTTGAAGAATTACGGACGGCGCGAGAGGACGGCCGAGTGAGAACGGATCGACCGAACGAGCACGGAGTCAGGGTAGTGACGGAGAGTGCAACTGAGATCAAGAGGGCGGCGCGAAAGCGGTTACTTCTCCGTCCGGTCGACCGTTTCGGCCGCTTCGAACTCCGTCGCCAGCTCGAGCAACTGCACGAGGATTCGGCCAGTTGCGCCCCAGACGGTGTAGTCGTTTACGTGGAAGTAGTGGATGACGATATCGCCGTAGTAGGGATGGGACCGACGCTCGTACTCGTAATTATCCGGGTCGAGCAATCCGGAGAGAGGAAGCACGACAATTTCGGCGACTTCGTCGTCGTTGCGGTCGTAGTCCCGATCCGGGACGTTGGCGACGAATGGCGTTACTGCGTACTCTGAGATGGTCCGGATGTCGTCCAGTTGGCCGACGACTTCGGCCTCGCACGGCTCGAGACCGATCTCTTCGTTGGCCTCCCGAAGTGCGGTATCGAGGATCGTTCCGTCTACCGGCTCGGCACCGCCACCGGGAAAGCTCATCTGTCCGGGGTGTTCGCCGAGGTGGTCGGCCCGCCGGGTAAAGAGCAGATGGTCCTCGCCATCTCGGTCGACGATCGGCGCGAGGACGGCGGCGTCGTACTCCTGATCGTCGATCGCGGAGGGGGTGTGATTCGCAACCGGATCGAGTGTCAGTCTCTTCGGTGTCATTCCTCGAGGGCATCCTCCAAGCGCGTCCGTTCGTCCGTGAGATCGACCGGTGCCCAGGACTCGAGATCGTAGCTGACGTCGAGCAAGGTCCGACACCGCGCGTCGTCGCCTGCAGCGACAGCCTCGTCTGCGGCTGCGACGAAGCGATCGCGGGCTGCCTCGCCCAGCATCGTGCGATCGAGCCGCCGCCGCTCGACGTCGAGAATGTGGGGGACGTCTTCGGCGGATTCCGGTACCGACGGAAACGCCGTCGGTCCGGCAACGTAAAGTGCCTCGCCGTCCGCGTCCGCTGTCGCATCGCTCTTTCGGGCGGGGTCGTATCGAACGAGCGCGAACGATTCGAGCGCCGCCTCGATCGCCGCCTCGAGGGCCGTGTCGTCTACCGACTGCCCGTCGGCTCGGTACGCGGCCTCGGCGAGCGCCCGCTCGAGTTCATCGTGGGTCAACCCGCCGAAGAGGTCGACCACGCCGGCCAGTTCGTCGGCGGTCGCGTCCATACCCGGTCCAACGGCCGGTGATGGGATTAGTCTTGTGAGCGGGAGCCGACCCGACGCTCCCGCCAGGGCCGGGCGGCTTCGAGTACGTCGGTCGGTTCGAACGGCGCGTCGGTCCAGCGCGGAAGACGCGCGTCGTCCGTCGGCGGGGCGATCGATTCGGCGTAGCGCTCCAGTTGGTCCCGTTCGTTCGCAGGGTCGTACTCGAGACCGTTGAACGCCGCGTCGACGCGGTATTGGTCGATCAATTCTTCGCCGACGGCACGATATCGCTCGGGCAGCGTCTCGTACGCGGGGTCGACGCCGTGTTCCTCGAGTACGCAAAGCAGCGCGGCCCCGACTTCGCGACTCATCCCCTCGAGGCCGGTGTCGCCCGCGACGTCTCTGTGATCGTGTTCGTGGCGGCCGAGATCGACCTGGGCAGTCCCACGGAAGCCAGCGACTTCGTACGCATCGCCGAGCGTTCCGACCTCGAGTCCCCACGCGCGGGGCGTTCGCAGTCGGCGGGCGAGAGCGGCGGTCGCGGCGAATTCGCCGGCAAGCGCGTAGCGAAACGCGCCGAGGTAGTCGACGATCGGCGCGTCGTGGGCATCGGCGACGGTTCGAACGAGCGGCTCGTAAAACAGGCGGAAGAGCCGTCCGTAGAGCCTGCCACGTTCGACCCGGGCGTAGTAACCCTTCGAAAAGTCGAAGTTCGTCGTCAGCGGGGCGAGCAGACGATGGACGTGTTCGGCCTCGTAGCTTCGGGCGTCGGCGTCGTGGACGACGACCGCCTCGCCGCGGTCGGCCGCCGGGCCGAGCGCGAGCCAGACGTCCCGCCCTTTCCCGAAGTCGCCGCCTAAACCCGCATCAGAGAGTAACGCGTCGACGCCGGGTGCGGTACACCAGAGGACGCGGATCGGAAGCGCAAACGAGGTGAGCCACTTTCGAAACGGCCCGATCTGATCGGGGTCGGCGCGGACGGGAACGAAGACTGCGGCGGGCGCTGGCACCAGTTGCTCGAGTTCGACGAGGACGCGTTCTGCGGCGGGGCTCTCGTACTCGCGAGCGGTCATCGGGACGACGATGGACGTTTCGGCGACCGCCGCGGCGGCTTCGCGCGCGAGGGTGCCGTCGGGTCCATCCCCTCCGCCGAATTCGTGGAGCGTCGCGATTCGCTCCTGGACGTACTCCATCGATGGTGTGTTCGAGCGAACCGGTAAAACGCCCACGAATGCGGCCAGATAGGGTGTACCGACGGCCGGTCGACGGCCGTCGAGTCGACGTCTGCCGAGTAACCGAACGAGGGCTCGGCATTCGCGACCGATGATCGGCCACGCGATCCGGGAAAACCACACGACAGGAGCACTACGCGGGCCACCGTAGCGGGCCGACTCGCGGAGTGGACACGTCGGTCGCTCGAACTATCGGATAGAACGGTCGAAGACCGATCGGTCGAGTACGGCTGTCTCCTCGTGAGCCGCATCGGGGTCAGGTGGATCGAACGGCCTTCGTCCTTTCGTCACCAAGCGGAGCGGAGTTCCGCGAGGTCAGCCATACCAACGGTTTCGCCAGATCACGAGAGAGCTTCGCTCTCTCGAACGACCCGGGGCAGTCTCCTCTGCCGCTTGCAAATAATTGCCACCGATCAATAATTGTCTGTGAACACACATATGTTCGACGGCACACCAGCCGTGTGAGTCGAGTCGAAACTCGATAAAGCACCGGTCTTTTTCTTCCCCTCCTCCCTACAGGGGGAACATGAAATCAGTCCGAAAGGCACTTCGAGAGGGCGAACTCGAGAAGGACACCTACGATCGGCTCGTTTGCGGCGAGTGCGAGAAGCCACTAAAGACCGAAAACGATCCCGACGAGATCAAGACGGTCCGAATTTGTCCGGACTGCAACGCCGAGTGGAAGGAGATCCGGTAGGGACGACCGGTCACGTCGACCCGAAACGACCGTAGTGGGTTGGTGGTGCGGACTCGAGAGTTCGATCTAATTCGTTTTCCATGCCATGTGATCAAACAGCACGCTGTACTGCTGTCGCTACCACCACTTGCCGCTGTGACGTAACACGCTGTACTGCTGTCGCTACCACCACTTGCCGCTGCGACGTAACACGCTGTGCCGCGTGTCGCGTGTTTCACCGACGGGCCGTTCCGCACTTCGGCGATCGTCGAGGATCGCCGCGACCAACTGCTTTTACTGACGAGTGCCCCAATTACGGGTGTGAGCTACGCCGACCTTTGCGACCACCTCGACGCTCTCGAAGGAGACGGTCGCCGCCACGTCGTCGCACTCCCCGACGGCAGCGTCGATCACCGGTACGCTCTCTCGGGAGCCGGCGGCGTGCGAGTCGAGCGAGCCGACGAGTTCAGGAGCCAGCTTGCAGCGGGCAGCCGCGCGTTCTCACTCGAGCCGGTCGACGTCCGACCGGGTGGTCAGGCGGTCAACGCGGCCAGACAGGTCCACGCCCTCGGCGATTCGGCGACCCTCGTCGGTCACCTCGATCATCCCGTCCTGGCCGAGTTTCCGTTCGAAACGCGTTCGATGGGCCCGCCGGCGACGGTCCGCGTCGTCATGCTCGACGAGGACGACCTCCTCTTCTCGGAACCGGGGGCGGCCGAAACGTGGGAACTGGCGGATCTCCGTGCGGTCGTCGACTGGGACCGAATCCTCGATGCCGACGCACTCTGCTGTGCGAACTGGGTCTCGGTTCGCGGCCTCACGGCCGTCTTCGATCGATTTCGGTCGGCCCCGCCGGACGAGTCGCTCACGATCGTCCTCGATCCCGGTCCGATCGATGCTGTCGATCCGTCGGCACTCGAAGACTTGTTCGACGTGCTCTCGCGGACAGATGGGGCCAGCGAGTCCATCGAAATCGTTCTTTCCGTTAACCCGACCGAACTCGAAGCCGCCGTTGCAGCCACCGACGTCTCGGGCCGTGCTTCCGATCGGGTCTCCGACGCATCCGGCGTTACTTCCGATGGGACTCGAGATCGGAATCGGGCTCTCGGCCGGGCAGTGGCCCTCCGCTCGGCGATCGGGATCAGTGGCGTGATCTCTCACGGTACGGCCGTCGCTGCCGGAGCGACCCGCAACGGGACGACCGTCGTGAACATGCTCGAGGTCGGCGAAACCAAACACACGACGGGCGCGGGTGATCGATTCTCGGCTGGGGTGGCGTGCGCGCTGGCTCGCGAATGGTCCCTCGAGACGGCGCTCGCGCTCGGAAACGCCTGTGCGGCACACTTCGTCGGGACCGGCGAAACCGCCGGCCCAGCGGCCGTACGCTCGATACTCGAGCGCAGCGAGCGAGACCGGTAGACCGAGCTAGCGTTCGCCGGCCATCGCCGAAAAGAGGCGTTCCTCGAAGTCAGAGCGGCTAATCCCGTCTGAAGGGCCGATTCCGTTCATGTGATCGACCGAGAGCTGTCCGCCGCCCATCCGCGCGTGACCGCCCGCGCTGGCCATCGGAATGTCACTGATGGCGTGACGAAGCGTTTCGCCCATGTGGACCCGGTCGTCGCGGGATCGTCCGGAGAGGTGAAGCGTTCCGTCGTTTTCGCCGTAGACGACGACCGCCGTCACACCCTCGAGGTGCATGAGTTCGTCCGCAGCCTGGGGAATCGCGTCGACGTTTCCGATCTCGCCGACGTCGCAGACTGCGAAGGGGCCCTCGACGCGTTTCTGGGTGATCGCCGTCGCCTTGACCCGTAACACGTCGTCGCTGACTTGTGGATTGGCGATACGATCGAGCAGGTCCTCGTCGATCCCCGGAAAGAGCGTGGCACAGGCGTCGAATTCGGCCCGCGAGCAGCCGTTCGTCAGGTGATTCGTATCGGACTGAATGCCGTAGAGCAATCCTGTGGCCAGTTCCGGGGAAACCTCGAACTCGCTCGAGTCGTCATCCTCATCGATCGTCGCACCGACGTCGTTCAGGTACTCGACGATGATCGTCGACGCCGCCCCGTAGTTGGTCCGCACGTCAGTGAATTTCGTGCCAGCCCCGTTCCCCGGGTGGTGATCGATGACCGCGATCGGCTCGACCGTCTGGGCTCCAGTAAACCCCCGCGGCGTATTGTGGTCGACCAGCACCACCGCGTCCGAACTGAGCTGTGAACTGGCCTCGACGGGTTCAAGATCGAGATCGAGAACGGTCCGAAACGCCCGATTCTCCTGGTGGCGGATTTCGCCGGGAAACTGCATGGTTACGTCGGTGTCGACCGAGTCGGCGATCGACGCGATACCCATCGCACACGCCATGGCGTCGGGATCCGGATTGGGGTGCATCAGCACCGTCACGTCCTCGTGAGTTGCCAGCACGCGCTGGAGCCGAACGCCTGGGGGTCGACGGAACCACCGAACCGCCCACCAGCAACCGATGGCGATCCCGACGACGACGAGAACGAGAAGGGAGAGAACGAGCGGCTCGAGGGAGCGGAGCGAATCGCCGACCGGCTCGGCAACCAGCGGGTTTGCCCCGACGGACCCGACCCCATTCGAGCCGCTCCGAACGCTCATATCAGCAAATCAAATCGAACCACCAAGAATTTTCCCCATAGCTGCCGCTTCCATCAGATATCCGACTCGACGCGGAAGCGCTCGACAGCACCGCGGTATCCGTCGCGGAACGTCGGATAGGAAAACTCGTATTCAAGCGCCCGCAGTTTCTCGTTCGAACAGCGCTTGCTCGTCAGAATCCGCCGTCGGCCAGCCGCCGAGATATCGTCGTCTGCGAGCCGTTCGGCTTTCGTTCGCTTCGGCGGCTCCCCCACCCCGCATTCGTCGGCCAGCCAGTCCGCAAATTCCCACTTCGAGACGGGCTCGTCGTCGACGACCTGAACCACCTCACCTCGGGCGAGGTTCTCCTCGAGCAGATGCCGGACCGCGCCGGCCGCATCGTCCCGGTGAGCCATGTTCAGGTACCCCTCCGTTACAGGACCCTCGATGTAGCGCTCGAGCCGATATCGTTCCGGACCGTAGAGGCCGGCGTAGCGCGCGACGGTCCCGTCGATGCCGTATTCCGGCGCGTAGTCGAGTGCGATCCGCTCGGCCTCGGCGAGTACTTCGGTCTTGTCGGTGGTGGGCTCGAGCGGCGTTTCCTCGTCGACCCAATTTCCGTCGTGGTCGCCGTGGACGCCCGTCGAAGAGGTGTAAACTAGCCGATCGGGGGCGTTCTCGCGCTCGCCGAACGCTTCGATCGCCGTTTGCAACCCCTCGACGTATATCGTTCGGGCAGCGTCGGCCCCGCGACCGCCGCTGCTCGCTGCGAACACGACCGCATCGGCGTCGGGGATCGACTCGAGAGCTTCGCGGTCGGTGACGTCGGCCCGTATCGCTTCGATGCCGGCTGCCTCGATCTGCTCGACGCCCTCGTCCGATCGGCGAACGCCGATCGGCTCGTGACCCCGGTCAGCGAGCTGTCGGCCCAGTTCGATGCCGACGTAGCCACAGCCCAGAATTGCAACGTTCATAGCCGAACTCGCGGTCGGGTGCACATAATGTCACCGCTCGGGTGAGCCGTTTCGGACGACCGCGCTACATACCGTTCGGGTTCAGTATACCCGGTCGAAGACGGTCCGCGGCGATATCGCTCATTCGACGGTATCCTCGACCGCGTGGGGAAGAGAGACGTTCTCGGCGTAACCGCCCTCGTTCCACGGATAGTTGTTGCCGACGTCCCCCTCCGGCTGCGAGATTCGCGCCGGCTGACGGCGGCCGCGCTCGTCCGTCGCTCGAGAGACGAGCGTGTACGAACCGGGTGACGGCTCCCAGACGTATCGAAACAGCCGCCAGGCGCAGTCGTAGTTCGGACCGAAGAACTCGCCGGTGTCCCAGCTATCGCCGCTGTCGGTCGAGAGTTCGATTTCCGTCACTTCGTCGTCGCTCGCCCAGGCGACGCCGACGATGTCGACCGTGCCATCCGCTCGCGGAGAGACGGCTTCGCCGTCTTTGGGGCTCCGATCGTGGACTTGACGTTTTCGTCGAACGTATACGGATGGTCGATCTCGTCGGACTCGATCTGATCCCAGGTGTCGAACGTCGGCACAGTCGCGTTCGATTCGGGCTCGACGCCCACCGGGTGAATCCGGTAGGCGGACTGTTGCCATTGCGTGTCGTCTTGACCATCGCGGTCCGACCATTCCTCACCGTGGACCATCGTCTCCGCCACGTGAAGTTCGGTGAGCCACTTGACGCTGTTGACGCCGTACCAGCCCGGAACGAGTAACCGAACCGGCCGGCCGTGTTCGTCCGCAGCTTCGATCACGTCCTCGCCGTTGACCTCGTAGACGAGGATGCAGTCCTCGAGAACTGTCGTCATGGGGATAGAACGGGCGAACCGGTCGTTCTCGCCCTCGACTTCGGGATGGTCGCCGCCGACCGCGGTCAGCCACATCTCGTCGTCGGTCGTTGCACCGTGCTCTGCCAGGATCGTGCGCAGCGGCGCACCCGTCCAGATCGCCGTGCTTACGGCCCCGAACTCCCACTGGACGCTCCCCGTCTCCGGTTCGAAGTATCCGCGGCCGTTACCGGCACATTCCATCGTGTGCGACCGCAACCGTCGGATACGCTTCTCGAATCGCGTCCATATCGAGTTCGACCTCTCGATCGACCGCGCCGGCGAGTTCGACTGTCCACTCGTCGCTCGGGGGATCGAGCGTCTCGTTTCGGTGACAGATGTAGTGATCCCTGACGGGCGAAGCCAGTTCGCGTACGTGTCACGATCGGCCGCACCGACGACCCGATATCAATCTTCGAGATCGGTAACGGCTTCGGCGCCGGGTTTTCGATCCAGTATCGCGTCCGTCTCCCATCGCCGGTTCTCGTTGCGATCCGAATTCGACATGCGGATCGGACACCGTCGAGGGCGATAAGTTTCCGGGGGCTAATATCGTTTCCCGCTACTGTCAGAAGCCGTTCCCACCGTTGTTGGCCGTGAGCGAACACCGGCGGAAAGCGGCCGTGTCTACGGTGCGCTGTCTGCGATCACGTACTGGACATGGACGAACTCCTCGAAGGACATCGGCGCCCGCTGTTCGATCTTCTGCTGGATCTCCTTTGGGTCCATATCGATCTCGAGGTGACTTTCGACTGCGTCGACGTCGAGGACCGCCGTCGACATTCCGAGCAAAAGGTGTTCGAGCGCCATCGTCACGATCGTCTCCGGTTCCGGTTCGTCGTCTTTGAGCGCCTGTATCTCGGCCGCTTCCTCGAGCGTGAGAGAAGGCGAGTCACCGGCTGCCAGCGCCTCGAGCGCGTCCTGCTCGATGTCGGTTTCAGCTGCGACGGCCGATGGATCGCGTCTCTCGACGATCGACGTGAGATCGTCCTCGTACTCGGCACGAAGGTCGGCAGGCGAGTCGGGGACGGACATCCGCTGTTCGTAGAACATACCCGAAGGGACGGGGATATGGCAGAAATGTATTGTGACCTCCGATCGACGGTCGAGCCACCGTCTCGTTTCCGCCTGGTAGCTGACTGCAACACGTCGTGTCTGCCTCGAACAGGTCCGAAGAAACCGTCTCAACTCACCGGAACGTTCAACAGGACGCACTCACATGAGGCTGCTATGAAAGTTGCCCTGATCGGAGTAGGTCAGGCCGGCGGAAAAATCACCGAACGGCTCGTCCGGTTCGACGCGGACATGGGTTTCGGAGCCGTTCAGGGTGCGCTGGCCGTCAACTCCGCGAAGCAGGACCTCCAGTCCCTCGAATACGTCGACACGCAGTTGATCGGTGCCGACCGCGTCAATGGCCACGGTGTCGGTGGTGACAACGAACTCGGAACTGAGGTTATGCAGTCGGATATCGAACAGGTGCTCGGCTCGCTCGACGGGCGCATCACCTCGAAGGCGGAGGCCCTCTTCGTCGTGGCAGGACTCGGCGGCGGCACCGGTAGTGGCGGCGCGCCGGTCCTCGTCCACCACCTCCAGCGGGTCTACGACGTGCCCGTCTACGCACTCGGCGTGCTGCCGGGGCGCAACGAGGGAGTGCTCTATCAGGCCAACGCCGGTCGGTCGCTGAAAACGCTCCTCCGTGAGGCAGATTCGACGCTCCTGATCGACAACGATGCCTGGCACGAACAGGGCGAAAGCGTCGAAGACGCATTCGAGACGATCAACGACCGGATCGCCCGGCGGGTCGGGCTGCTCTTCGCTGCTGGGGAAGCCGTCGAGGGCGTCGGCGAAAGTGTGGTCGACTCGAGCGAAGTTATCAACACGCTCCGCACGGGCGGGGTCGCGACGCTCGGCTACGCCACCGAAGTCGCGAGCGAGGACAGCGGCGAGAACATCACAACCGCCATGACCGTTTCGAGACAGGCCCTGTTGACGGGAGCGAGCCTTCCCGATGCGACGACAGCCGATTCGGCGCTTTTGGTCATCGCAGGCCAGTCAGATCGAATCCCTCGAAAGGGAGTCGAGAAAGCGCGGCGATGGCTCGAGGACGAAACGGGCAGCATGCAGGTCCGTGGCGGGGACTTCCCGCTCGACAGCGACCGGATCGGCGCGCTGGTATTGCTCGGCGGCGCGGAACGCTCGGATCGCGTTCAGAAGTTTATGCAGCGAGCGCAGGAGGCCAACCGCGCTCAGGAAACGGAATCGGCGGACCACGCCGAACAGTTCGCAGACGACCGACTCGAGAACCTCTTTTAGACGGTTCTAAACCGTCGGAAGGGCTTTTTACCTCCGGTTCACTGAAGGTGACAATGACCGAGGAGTGGGTCGGTGGGATGGTGACCGACCACGGTGATGGCGGCCCGCCGACCGTCGAGGAGTGGCGGCCGGTGTCGGTTCCCGGACGCCCCGCGGGATTCGACGACGAGGGACCGATCGCCTACCGAACGAGGTTCGAAGACCCCCGCCGCGACGCGGAGGAACGCGCGCTACTCGAGTGTCGTGGCGCCTACGATCGGGCGACATTCTGGATAAACGGCGCGCGACTCGGAACGAACGAGCCGCACTTCCTCCCCGCTCGACTCGAGTTTGAACCCGAACCCGAAAACGAACTGATCGTCGTCTGCGAGCGCCCGGACTCGTTTGCGGGGATCTACGAGACGGACGAGGTTCCCGCTCACTTCGGGACGCCGGGTATCTGGTGGGGCGTCGAAATCGAATCCCGGCCCGCGGCCTTTTTCCGACGGGTCCGGGCGCGGCCTCGACTGGGCACGAATTCGGACTCGAAGCAGAGCGCGGGCACCGCGGGTGCTACGTCCACGAACGCATCCCCCGACGACGCGGGTGCGGCAATCGACGTTACGCTCGAGATCGATGCGGGCGAGGGTGTCGACGATGCGGTGTCGCTATCGCTTCGGCCCGAGGGCTTTCGCGGCGGCGCCACCATGGAGCGCATCCCCGTTCGAGTCGACGCGGGCCAGCGGACGACGGTATCGAAAACGCTCACGATCGATGAGCCGTCGCTGTGGTGGCCCCGCGGTTACGGGCCCCAGCGGCGGTATACTGTGCGGGCGAAACTCGGCGAGGAGGCCGTCGAGCGAACCGTCGGCCTCCGGACCGTCGAGCGCGATGCCGACGGTCTCCTGGTCAACGGCCGCCGCGTTCGCGCTCGCGGATTCACGCGACTCCCCGGCGGCGATCCGCGCGAAGACGTCGACCGAGCGGTCGACGCGAACGCGACGATGCTCCGTGCTCGGGCTCACGTCCCACCACGGGAGTTCTACGGCGCCTGCGACGACGCGGGGATTCTGGTCTGGCAAGATCTGCCTGCCACCGGAACTGGTTCCGGTTCCGATTTTAACCTCCCGATCGAACGAGGAACGGAACTGGCGACGGCGCTCGTCGAGGAGTACGGCCGGCATCCCAGTCTCGCGATGTACGGCGTTTACGATCGGCCGATGGACCCGTTCGCGGAGCCGCTCGGAAGCGGCCTGCTCGCGAAACTCGCGCTTCGCTATCGGGTGTGGCGAACGTCGGTCGACCACGGTCCCGCCACCGAAATCGCCGAGTCGATCCCCGACGACCGCCCCGTCGTCCCGACGGTCGGCGCGCCCGGAACCGGTGCAGACGCGTCCCACCTCGCCCTCGGCTGGCAGTACCTCGAGGCCGACGATGTCGACTGGTTGCTCGAAACGTACCCCGCTCTCCACGAGGTCGTCGGCGGATTTGGGGCCGGCTCTGTCGCGACTGACGACGCCGACCCGGCAGCGATTCCGGGGATCGACCCGGCGCTACTCGAGCGGCGGGCCGACGACGCCGAAACGTCGCAACTCGATCAGGCGCGAACGCTGAAGACGATCGCGGAAGCGCTCCGGCGACGGAGCTGTGGCATCCTCACGGCGTCGACGCTACGCGATAGCGCTCCCGGGGGCGGCATGGGGGTTTACACAGTCGACGGCGAGCCGAAACGAGCCGCCGAGGCGCTCGCACGGTCGTTCGAGCCCGTACAGGCCGTTCTCGACGGCCCGGCGAGTCCGGGTACTGTTGGGATCACCCTCTGTAACGACACGCACGACGCGCTCGAACCGATCGTCGGTTGGCGGGCCGGCGACAGTACGGAAACCGAACGCGTCAGCGTCGGGCCGCTCGAGACCGCCGCCGTCGGAACGGTTCGGATCCCGAAAGATGCAGAGCAAGTCGACCTCGAGGTGGCCGTCGATGGACGCAAGATTCGGAACAGCTACGAGTTGTGACCTGCACCCACGGCGGTAACCGCGGATGACCACCCGGTGTCGGCCGAGTCGGAACGAACAGACGACGGTTCGGCGTGCTTACGCCACCGATTCCGCTGCGAGAGACGTCGAGTCGTCCGCCCGCGTTCTCCCTCGAGACGAAGGTACCGGTTCGAAAAACGAGCATCCGGACCCTCCCTCGTATAATGCACCGTGGGTGTTTCGTCTGCTAACCAGTATAAGACCCCCCATCCCCCCTGTCAACGTCCAACATGGCACGATGAGGGCCCTGAGAACCGGTTTCAGGGGTTTCTGGACCGGTACATTTAAATTACAAGCGCCAGTAGTTGCGGCTACCAGAACGCCACCGGGGCGCGTATCGCTCGACGATCGATGACAGGAAATCTTATTCACCGAGGTTTCGCAGATCGTGAGTGCACGCTACGAACAGCCGGACGGCCGTCAACGAGCGCGACTCGCCGTTGGTACGGCGAGTCGCTTCGTGCCGTCCAACCGTTTCTCCGGTGCGGGTATGGCACAGAGGTTTGAATAACATGGTAGACGAATCGAAAAACATCGAACTGACAGAGGACGACCTCGAGAACAAATCGAAAGGACAGCTCATCAAAATGGCCGGTCAACTGCGAGACCGGCGAAACGACCTGAACCAAATGGCTTCTGAGCGCGCATCCAAGCGCGACGACCTCAACGCGAAGACTCGCGAGAAGGTCGACGAGGCCCAGGAACACCGCGAGAAACGCGACGAGCTCAACGAACAGGTCCAGGAGCACAAAGAACAGCGCAACGAGCTCAACGCCGAAGCCAACGAGCTGTTCGACAAGGTCGAGCAACTCAAGTCGGACATGGAACTCGACGAGGGAAAGGACCTGGAGGAACTCGAGGATGAGATCGAACAACTCGAGTTCAAACAGCAGACCGAGGTTCTCTCGAGCGAGGAAGAGAAGGAACTCATCGAGAAAATCGAGTCGAAACGCGAGGAATACGAAGAGCGCAAACAGAAGCTCGATCAGAACGAGGATCTCGAGGAACTCGTCGAGGAAGCCGAAGAAGTGCGATCGGATGCGTCCCAGCACCACCAGAAGGTGACGGAGCTGGCGGACAAAGCCCAGGAACACCACAACCAGATGATCGAGGCCTATCGAGAGGCCGACGACATCCGTGACGAGGCCGACGAGATGCACGAGAAGTTCGTCGAGGCCCAGGAAGCCGCCGACCGCCACCACGAGGACTTCGTCCGGGTCCAGAAACGCCTGCGCGAACTGGACAAGAAAGAAGAAGAAGAGCGCAAATCCGAGCGCGACAAGAAAAAGGAGGAAGCCAAAGAAGAAGCCGAAGAGATCTATCAGAAGTTCAAAGAAGGCGAAACCCTCGACACCGAGGACCTGATGAAGCTCCAGAAGACAGGGCTACTCTAGATCGATACCGTCTACCGCGTCTTTTCTCCCGGTTTTCGGGATTTGTAAGCGGGTCCGTACCGTCGTGTATCCTCGTCCTTGCAGCGTTGCGAGAGGGAACTACCCCGATGAATCGCCGCAAGCCACCGACGTGTAATGAACGTCCTGAATGGTCGTCGGAAACGATCATCGTGACGCCCAGTCACCTCGCTATGACAGTCATCGTTCCATTCTCATAGACTGTAAACCGAGTATAGCTATTTTGTTCGCGCGCATGTTCGAGACCATCTAGCAGGGTAATGACATCAAACGAACATCGGTCGATCGAGAGCGCGACTGCTCGAGAACGGCTTACGGAGTTCTATACCGAATTCAATCACGTCGTCACGAACCACAGTGACGTCGATGAGTTTGCTGCTGTACTGAGGGATGACGTGAGGTGGACAGACGTTACGACGGGCAACCGCTCCGATCGAACGTATGCGGGGATCGATGACGTCCTCGAAAACGTAGTACTGACACCGAGTAAGCAAGCCGACCACCTCCAGGCCCTTCCAGAGCGGTTTACCGACGCGGGCGACACCGTGGTCGTAGAGGGGGCCTACGTCGGAACGGTCGATGGACGGAACTTTGACATTGCGTTTGCTCACGTGTTCGACCTGACTGACGGCATGATCGAAGCGTGTCGGGCCTTTCGGGATACTGCCCTCGAACAACGGGTATTCGATGCCTAACACTGTCCGTTCGGGGATACGTCGAATTGGAATCTAGCGCGTCGGAGTATACGATCTATAACAATGGAACCAGACCCACTGCCATCGGTCATGCAACGACACAGGAACGGCACGAGCGTGGTCGTTCCCGGGATCGGCGCGCCGAGTTCCGTCGCCTGTCTCCGCTCGCTTCGACCGCGCGGCGTCCGAACGATCGTCGGCTCCGAGACGCGGACGACACCGGCGGCGACGTCGGGGTACCGCGACGAGTTCGTGGGCCTGCCGGACCCGGTGACTGATCTTCCCGAGTACGGCGACGCCCTGCTCTCACTCGCCGAACGGTCGGACGTCCAGACGATCATTCCCGTTCGAGAAGAGGACATCTACGTCCTCGCGGAGCGGAAAGACGCGTTCGCCGACGAAATCGCGACCCCCTGGCCGGATTTCGACACGCTCCGGCGCGTCCAAGATCGTATCGACCTCTTCGATGCCGCCGATGCAGCCGGCGTCGCGGCCCCAGAGACCGAGCGACTCGACGAATGGGACGACTGGAACCGCGAAACGATCGTCAAGCCCCGCTACACCGTGGCCGCCCCCGAGTATCTCGGCCCGACGTTCGACCGCGCTGAGATCGGCTCCACCGAGTACCAGCGGCCGGGGTCCCGGCCGAACCAGGCGGCGGAAATCGAGAAACGTGGCCACGTTCCGCTCGTTCAAGAACGGATCCCCGACTCACGAGAGTTCGGCTTCTTCGCGCTCTACGACCGCGGCGACCCCGTTGCGACCTTCCAGCACTGCCAGCGCCGAGGATGGGAGTATTGCGGCGGTCCGAGCGCCTACCGGGAGTCGGTCCACATTCCGGAACTCGAAACTGCCGGTCGTGCGCTGCTCGGCGAGCTCGAGTGGCACGGTCTCGCGATGGTCGAGTTCCTCCGTGATCCCGCGGACGGCGAGTTCAAGCTAATGGAGATCAACCCTCGCTTCTGGTCTTCGTTGCCGTTTTCCGTCCGAGCCGGCGCCGATTTTCCGTACTATTACTGGCAGATGGCGATGGACGAGCGGATCGAAACGGGGCCGACGTACGAAGTCGGCATGGGCGGCCACCTCCTCCGAGGCGAGCTCAGCTACCTCCACAGCGTGGCGACCAAGGAGTATCCGCTCGTCGACCGGCCATCGTTGAAAGAGGCCGCACGCGAGGTCACGTCGTCGATCTTCCAGCATCCTCGATTCGATTACGCAGTCGCTGACGATCCGGTACCGTTCTTTCAGGACGGTGTGAACCTGGTACGGGCGTGGCTGCATTCGCGATCTGACGCAGATCAGCCGGCTGAGGCTGCGCCAGAGGCGATGGCCGAAACCGGACGCCCGGACGACGGGCGCACGGAATCGACCGAAACGAGTCCGACGGTTGACGGTGACTCGACGCGCTCGGCGCAGACGGACGGTGGCCCTCGGTCCGAGTCGCGTTGACCCCGACCGAACTCACGTCGGTTTCTCCCGGCCGAATCGCCCGCTATCGCCAATGCTTAACGGAACCCGCTCCGAGCAATTCGGTATGACTCGAGGTGGACCCAATGATCAGTAGCGAGGATATCGGTCGGCTGGTGATCGTCGTGGGTGGCGGGCTCGCGTTTGCGCTCATCGGCGTCGCGCTGTTCGTCGTCTTTCCGACGTCGCTAACGGATCTACTCGGCGTGGTTCTCGCGCTGGCGGTTGCCCTCGTCGGCGCGCGTCTCGCGGCCAACGCTGCCAGGTCGGTATTTCCGGGCTACGACGTCGCCGAGGTCGCCGTCGAAGGGCCGATCACCCGGGACGGCGGTGGCGGTCGGTTTCCGTCGAGCCCGGGGGCGACGCCTGCCGACGATATCGTCGACCAGATCGACCGTGCGCACGACGATGACAACGTCAGGGCGCTTTTGCTGAAGCTGAACACGCCCGGCGGCGAGGTCGTTCCAAGTGACGACATTCGGCTCGCGGCAAAACGGTTCGATGGCCCGACGATCGCCTACGCGACTGACGTCTGTGCGAGCGGCGGCTACTGGATTGCAAGCGGCTGCGACGAGCTCTGGGCCCGCGAGGGAAGCATCGTCGGATCGATCGGCGTTATCGGCTCCCGGATCAACGCAAGCGACTTCGCCGAAAAGGTCGGACTCTCCTACGAACGGTTTGCGGCGGGCGAGTACAAGGACGCCGGGACTGCGCTCAAAGAGATGGACGAAAACGAACGCGCGTACCTTCAGGGGCTTATCGACGACTACTACGACACGTTCGTCGAGCGGGTCAGCGACGGCCGCGATCTCGAGCCGGAGTTCATCCGAGACACCGAGGCGCGGATCTATCTGGGGGAACGAGCATTCGACCTCGACCTCGTCGATCACCTGGGTACCCGTCGGGAACTCGAGGACGAACTGGCCGACCGACTCGAGGTCGACGAGGTCACGGTCGAGGAGTTCGAGCCCTCGCGACCGCTGATGGCCCGCGTCGGTGCAGGTGCAAAGCAGATCGCGTACGCCTTCGGCGCGGGAATCGCGGGCATCGCTGACGGGCGCAGCTTCCGACTGTGGAGCTGATTCGGCAGGGGCTCGCGTCGAGGAGGTGGTCGCCATCGCAGGCGATTCTATCGACGGAACAATTCGCTCGATACGGTCGACGTTGCTGGATCGGACGGTTCGATTGGCGCGGCCGATACTGCCACGAATGTCGTCGAACGAGTAAGTGGTTTTATCGTTGCACAGAATGCAACAGCTACCGTGACTACGTTGGTCGTCTGCCTCGACCGGACCGACGACGTCGGCCGTAAGACCGGCCTTCGCTCGCCCGTCGTCGGCTGGGAGGCAGTTCGCGCGCTCGTAACCGACGTCGGCCTCGCTGATCCGGAGGACTCGGGTGTCAACACGTTGCTCGAGTCGCTACGCGTCGCCCAGAATTTGCGCGACGAGAACGAAGAGGTCGTCGTCGCGGTCGTTTCGGGGAACCACGAATCGATGGTATCGGCAGACAGATCCGTCGCCGCGCAACTCGACGACCTGATCGCCGAGTACGACCCGAAATCGGCGGTCGTCGTGACCGACAGCGCGGAGGACGAACGGCTCATCCCGATCGTGGAGAGTCGCGTGCGGGTGGATTCCGTGGATCGAGTCGTCGTTCGCCAGGCCCGCGACATCGAGTCGACGTACTACCTGCTCAAACAGTTCCTCGCGGACGAGGAACTCCGTCAGACGGTGCTGGTCCCGATCGGATTAACACTGCTCGTCTTCCCGCTGCTCGCGACCTCCGTCGGCCCTGCGACGGGTGCGGCCGCAATCACGACCGTCATCGGTCTCTTCTTGCTTTACAAGGGATTCAACGTCGACGAACTGTTGACCCGGCTCGCACACCAGACGCGAGAGTCGCTTTACTCCGGCCAGGTGTCGGTCGTCACGTACGTGGTTGCGGCCGGACTGACGTTCGTCGGCCTGTTCGTCGGTGCGCTCGGCGTCTCGAATCTCGGTGAGACGCCCGGCGTGGTGATCCCGGCAACGCAGTTCGCCTTCGACAGCATCCCCTGGCTCGCGATGGCCGCGTTGACTGCAAGCGCCGGCCGACTACTCGACGAGGCGATCGGCGAGGCGCCGATTCGCAGTTCGTTTCTGAACCTGCCGTTTATCGTCCTCGCCGTCAGTCTGGTCGTCCGCGGATTCTCCGCGTATTTTCTGGAACAACAGAACGTGATCGATCCGTTCGTCGTCCCAGCGGCCGAACTCGGCGTTCTCTCGAACGAACGGTTCGTGATGGGGGCCGGCGAACGGCTGGCACTGTTCGTCGTCACCGCGATCGTAGTGAGCCTCGTCGGCGCGCAGATCGCATCGATCGTTTCCGGGTCCAGTGGTAACGAGCGTCGGGACGGCGGCTCAGACGCGGATCGCAACGCCGGCGGTGACGGACCAGACAGCAGCGTCGAACGTGGTACACCGGCCGACGGGACTGCTAATCGTCAGGCCGGGCTGCTAGCGGATGGATCAGATCCCGAACTCACCGACGGCGGAGCCGATTCGAACGCGAATCCGGACCCGTCCAGGGAACGGGACCACGATCGATAATCCGTTCCCGAACTCGGTAGCCATTTACCCGTCTGAACCCACGACTGACCATGAGCGATGGAGACGGCGCGTGGGTGAGCCTTTTTTCCGGCGGCAAGGACTCCTCGTGGGCGCTGTATCGCGCCCTCGAGCGCGGGTTGCCAGTCGAACGACTCGTCACAGTCCATCCCGAAGGCGACTCGTACATGTATCACGTCCCCGCGACGGAACTCGCCGCGCTGGCGGCCGAAAGCCTCGGGATCGAACTCGTCGACGTCGAACCCGATGCCTTCGGAGCCGACGGGGGAGTCGACTCGAGTGCCCGGGGAGACGACGAACTCGAGCCGCTCGAAGCGGCTCTCGAGGAACTCGGTCGCGAACTCGACGGCGGACTCGCGGGCGTGACTGCCGGCGCCGTCGAGAGCGAGTACCAGACCAGCCGCATTCGGGGGATGTGCGACCGTCTCGGCTGCGACCTCTACGCCCCGCTTTGGCAACAGGAGCCGCGGGAACTCGCCGACGCAATGCTCGAAGCAGGCTTCGAGATTACGATCATCCAGGTTGCGGCACACGGACTGGACGAATCGTGGCTAGGTCGAACGCTCGACCGTGAAGCGATAGCCGACCTCGAGGCGCTACACGAGGAGTACGGCGTTCACATCCTCGGTGAGGGAGGGGAGTTCGAGACGTTCGTCGTCGATGGGCCCCACATGGCCCGGCGGATCGCTCTCGAGTACGAAACCGAGTGGGACGGAATGCGCGGCCACGTACGGATTACCGACGCGCACCTCGAGTGATGACCCGTGAGCGATCGGTTTTTTGGCCCAGATTTTTGCGCGAGCGGTCGCCGACGGCGACCCGAGCGGAAAAAGGTGGTTCCTGAGATGGTCGTCGCGGACGGGTCGTACGTGGATCGGCCTCGGAGACGAACGCCAGTGGGGAAACGTGCGGGCGAGTCCGGAGTACGAACGCACGGCAGAGATACCGGCCCGATTCCTCACGACGTTTCGAGTGACGGGCGAACCGCTTTGCGCGTTCACGCTGACGACTCCGACATGATCGAGAACGATCGTGAGTTGTTCGTTCGGGAACTGCGCGAACTCCATCACATCGAGCGCGAACTCGAAGACCTGCAGTCGGATCTAGCCGAGGCCGCGACCGACGAGGAACTCGAGGACTTCTTTATGGCCCACAGCGAGCGGATGACGGAACAACTGAGACGGCTCGAGCCGATCTTCGACGCGATCGAAGCCGATCCCGCGCCGGTCGAGAATCCGGTTCTCGATGGATTGCAAACGGACCGCGAGGATATCGTGGGCGACCTGCAGGACCCGGTGTTGGGTGATCTGATCGAGACGGAACTGGGCCGGGGTATCGAACGCCTCGAGATCACGAAACTGGAGACGTTGCTCGCACTCGCCGACCGGATCGGCTTCCCGAGCGAGATCACCGATCCGCTGGAGCGAACCAAGACGGAGGCCGAAACCGGCCTCGAGCGAGTCCAGGAACTGACTGCCGCTTGACCCAGCAACTGACGCACGTTCGATGGTTGTCACGCGTCACGAACGGCCTCGAGGACGGCGTCGCGTTCGTCCGGATCGGTGGCCGTCCACCACGCGATGCAGTCGAGTTCGAGGGGACTGAAATCCGAAATGAACGCCAGCCACTCGCAGGAGGCGATCGTCCTGAGATCGGTCGTCGTTTCGATCGGGGATGCGTCGAGGTCGTCGTCGACGGCCAAAAGCAACCGTTCGATCGTCGGGTCAGGCGCGACGGTCGGGACCCCGGCCAGTTGGCGAAGATACTGGAACGTCGCCGGACCGACGCCTGAAACCGCCCCGATCGGGTCATCGACGTATCGATAGTGGTCTGCCGACTGTGCCCAGTCGACGAGTGCGTGGAGATCGTCGTCGATCGAACTGTCGGCGAAAATGTGTGCGATCTCGCAGAGAACACGCCGCTTGCGCTCCGCACCGAAAGCCGCGACGAGGTCTTCGTCCTCGACGTCGAGTGCCGCAAGGGACGCAAACGAGGTGACGCGGTCGGCCGCGACGAAGGCGTCTCGAAAGCGCTCGACGGCCGGCTTGATTCCGTCGACGAAGCGCTGGCCGGTGGATGCGGCGGCAGCCTCGGCGACCAGCAACAGCGGGTCGTCACCGGTCCAGCGCCGGTACTCGAGGAAATCTCGCGCGAGTTCCTCGAACGGGACACCGTCGGCGTGCGGTTCGAGTGCGTCTCGAGCCGCCTGTTCGGATTGCATGACCGTTGTCCACACATATCACACGGCGGACTGATATCTGTATCGACCGGTTCGACGCGACGGCCGAGAAGACGGATTTCAACGGCGTTACTGTTCGTGGCCGTTCGTGATCGTCGTGTGAGCCCCGATGAGAGCCCCGGCGAGGTCGAGGTCTTCGATATGGGTGCCCTGATCGATTATCGAACGTCGGATGTCACCGTTCTGGACCGTTGCATCCGGAAAGATGACCGTATGTTCGAGGTCGGTATCCTCGAGGGTGACGGCATCCATGACGTGGACGTTCTCACCGATCGTTGCGTCTTCGAGCGTCGCGGACTCGGCGACCATCGACTCGCCATCTAAATGCCAGGCGACGGCGTCGAGATAGCTCTCGGGAGTGCCGATGTCGAACCACGCGCCTTCGAACGTGTAGGCGTAGGTCGCCTCGCGGTTCTGGAGCCACTGGACGAACCAGCCCGGTTCGTCGGGGTTGTTGCCGTCCTCGAGGTAGGTCGCCAGGAGATCGAGCGAATCTCGCGGGAAGGCATAGCACGCGATCGAGACGAGTGTACTCTTCGGGTCGTCCGGTTTTTCCTGGAAGTCGACGACGCGGTCCCCGTCGATATCGACCAGCCCGTAGGATTTGGCCTTCTCGCGGGAGCCGACGTCGTAGGCGGCGAGCGTGGGAGCGTCGTGGTCTTGAAAGTAATCGAGAAAATCCGAGACGGCGAAACTGATCAGGTTGTCGCCGGCGATGACCAGAAGATCGTCGTCGATGTTCTCGCGGTCGATCAACTGGGCGAGGGCGCCGACGACGCCGAACTTGTCTTCTTCCTCGGTCGTATCCTCGACGGAGAGACGGGGCTTGTCGAAGTCGCTCTCGGCGAGGTGGGCTTCGAAGTCGGGGGCGAACCGCTCGTTCGTGCTGACGTACACCGCGTCGATCCGATCGTCCGCCTCGAGTTCCGCGAAGATGCGATCGATCACGGTCGATTCGCCGATCGGGAGGAACATCTTGGGCCGATGTTTGGTGATTGGCCACATACGCGTCGCGTACCCGCCTGCAAGGACGACGGCCTTCATGGTTCCGTCTTCATCAGCGGGGTCTAAGTTCCTTACCCTTTCACGGAATCCGCAACCGACTCTCGACTGCGTCGGAAATCGCTCTTGGAACAGAGACAGCGCGACAGCGATGACTGCGATGTGCAACGCCAGGGAGGACAGGCTGTGAAAGGTCAGATCGATACCGTCGCTCGGCGGGCCCGGGGCCCGGTATATCCGACACGCCGTTTCAGCCGACAGTATAAAACCGCAAGCACCGTGAGCAAACGTATGCGAGAGGCCGACGAAACGACGCGACAACGGCTCGCCGATTCCCTTCGCAACGAGCCGGCGACGCCGAGCGAACTGGCCGTCCGACTCGATCTGACTCCTCATGCCGTGATCCGCCACGTCGAGCACGTCTCCCGCTCCGTCGACGGATCGGACGAACAGCTACTCGTCGCGCCACCGACGTGTCGGGACTGCGGCTTCGACGACTACGACGACCTCCTGAACCTTCCCTCGCGGTGCCCCGACTGCAAAAGCGAATCCATCGACGAGCCGACCTTTACGATCGAGTGATCCCCCGAACCTGCATCGATCGCTGACTGTCAGCGTTAAATGCAAATTCTGAACCGGATTCGACACTAATATTTAGGCAGCAGGCAAGACCCTGATACGAACCCTCGGGTGAACGGCGTCCGTCTCTTCGGTAGTAAGTCGGGCCCGTTCTCCGCTACGCGTCACGCCGTTCGCACGAGGACTACGGACAATCCATGACTTCCAGATCCGATTCGGACCTCGACGTCGTCGAGTTCGTACAGAAGTTGCTCGACTGGCTCGACGAGGACGACGTGTCAACCGAGGCGCTGACCGACGCGTTCGCCCTGTTGTCCGACCGTCGCCGACGGCTCCTGCTCGAGGTCATGCGTACCTACGAGGAGGAACTGACGCTCCCGGATGCGGCGGAGGAAGTCGCTATCCGGGAAACGGGCCACACCGTGACCAACATTCCGGCCGAGCGGGTCACGGAGGTCTACCTCTCGCTCTATCACGACCATCTCCCGAGGTTGGTCGATGCAGGCCTACTCGAGTACGACCAAGAACGAGATCTGGTCGCCCCGGATGCCATCTAGAACTCGACGTTCGAGGTCGACGTTCGATCGAGATCGTCCTTCTCGATCGGACCCGTACCGACGAACTCGTAGTCGCCGTCGGTTAGATAGACGTCACCGTCAGCGACCTCGATTTCGAGTTCGGTGAGGGACGCACCCTCGCAGGGACCGAACGTGCAGCGACCGGAACGAGCCTCGAAATAGGCACCGTGGTTTGCACAGACGATCTCGCCGTCTCACATCGGCGCGCCCGACCCCTTATCTAGTTTGATATGCGTAAGGTGTTGACAGTAATTGAGCCAGCACGAGAGACAGTCGGTTCCGTCCGACGGATTACCGCCGTCGGTTTGAGCTGTGGCGTCTCTGACGACGATCGCCTCCCGTCTGTCGCCCGATTCATCAGTCACGCGAAAGAGTACGGTCGAGTCCGTCGGCACGTCCGCGAGCGCCGTGATTCGTGTTGCATCCATTTCTCCTCCGTTGTCACTCGGTCGCCCCGTCCGTTGTGATAGGCACGTGGGAGTGTCTGACGGACATTTAACCCCCTGACCGACCAACGTGACCCATGGACTCCCTTCTCATCTACGGCTCGTACGGCTACACCGGTCGACTGATCGCACATCACGCCGTCGAACGGGGAGGGTCACCCGCGATCGCGGGCCGCGACGGCCGCTCGGTCGCCCGTCAATCCGACGAACTGGGCGTCGAGGGCCGCACGTTCGACCTCGAGTCGGACGATATCGAATCACACATCGAGAGCTTCGACGCCGTCCTCAACTGTGCAGGACCGTTCGGCGAGACGGCCGAACCGATGGTCGCGGCCTGCCTCGAGACCGAGACGGACTATCTGGACATCACCGGCGAATTCCCCGTTTTCGAGCGGCTTCGCCAGCAAAATGGGGCGGCTCGCGATGCTGGCATTACGCTGCTTCCGGGCGTCGGCTTCGACGTCGTTCCGACGGACTGTCTGGCGGCATTTCTCGAGGAACGGGTCCCCGAGGCAGACCAGCTCGTACTCGGGATCAAAGGCGGTGGTGGGCTTTCTCGAGGGACTGCCAGAACGCTCGTCGAGCACCTCGGCGACGGCGGCGTCGTGCGGCGAAACGGGCGGCTCATTCAGGTGCCGACCGCCTTCCGAACGCGGGAGATCGATTTCGGCAACGGGCCCGAACACGCCGTGACGATTCCCTGGGGCGACGTCGTGACTGCGGCCCAGAGTACGGGCATCGAATCTGTCGAGGTGTACGCCGCCGCGCCACCATGGGCGACCAAGGTGTTACCGATCGTCGATTCCTTGGGGTGGGTCCTCGAGCGTGAGACGACCAAACAGCTGCTGAAACGGATAATCGATGCCCGACTCGATGGTCCGGACGAACGATCTCTGGCGATCGGCAGCGCCATCGTCTGGGGGGAAGTCACGGACGAAGCCACCGGGCGACGGGCACGCGCTCGATTACACACGCCGAATCCCTACGCACTGACTGCCAAGTCGGCGGTATCGGCCGCCGAGCACATCCTCGAGGGGCGAAAACGAATTCCGACGGGATTTCAGACCCCCGCATCGGCCTTCGGGAGCGAGTTCGCACTCGACCTTCCGGGATCGGAGCGTGAACTCCTCGAGTCGCCGCCCGATTCCGACAGGCCGAATCGGTCAGCCGTCGAACTCGACGACTGACGGAACGCAATCGGAGCGTCTGCCCCTGGCTGCGGAGGCGTGATACGTCGTCGGAATCTATCAATCGTCGAATCTGTGTTTCCGAACAGACTACAGAATCAGTTCGTAGAACGCTTCGTAGCGAGTAAGTGAGCGGTTCTGCTCCGTTATACCGGAGGTCGAAACGTCACTCGGTTTCGGACAGCGGTCGTTACTCCCCAGCGCGCGCTCGACGTCGGATCCACTCGAGAGAGATCATGCCACCGGCGAGGGCAGTACCAGCAGTGAAGCCGGGCGTTCCTTCAGACGACGTAGAATCGGTCTCTGAGTCGCTACTGGAGTCAGTCGAGGCACCGTCATCGGTGTTGGTAGTATCGTCGCTGGCAGTAGAATCGCCACCCGAGGTGTCGTCGTCAGCAGCGGATTCGTTACTGGCGCTGTCGTCGTCAGCAGCGGATTCATTGCCGAAGACGTCGTCGCCACTGGAGTCGTCCGACCCGTCGTCGCCACTGGAGTCGTCCGACCCGTCGTCGCCACTGGAGTCGTCCGACCCGTCGTCGCCACTGGAATCGTCCGACCCATCGTCGCCACTGGAATCGTCCGGCCCGTCGTCGCCACTGGAGCCGTCATCGGACGCGTCCTCGTTTCCGTCCGAGCTAGCGGAGGACCGGTCAGAATTGGCTGAGTCAGTCTGCTCGAGGGTTTTTCGCGGCGTTTCGTCAGTCACTTCACCGGATGAGAGTAGCGGGACAGGATCGCCAGGTTCCATGGTATCCTCGACATCCTCGAAGAAGTCGAGCTGAAGCGCAGAAGTGGTACGATAGATGTCTCCAACTCGAGACTCGTTGTCTTCCACGAGAATGGTCGTGGATCCGTCGGGCGAAATCGTGAGGTTGCTATTTTCGGCACCTACTGGGACGTGACTGATGTGGCCGTCGACGGGTCTGTCGTTGCCATTCGATACTGTATATTCGACTAGACCGTGTTGTTCGTCGTAACTGACGGCTTCGATGGTGATTTTTCCAGGATTCGGGTTAGCAGGGCCGAGATCCACGGGGTGACCAGCGAAGTCGTGGGCGTAGGTCGTTCCATCCTTCGTCAGTGTAATCTCGCCAGCGGTATTCCCGGTCACACCCGTCGTCACGTTCGTCGCTGAATTCGCATCGACCGTCACTGTTGACTCGGTTCCCGATTCGTTGGTATACGTCAAGGTGACCGCCTGATCGCCATCGTTCGACACCTCAAAGACGGCGATATCATCGTAATAATCCACTCCCTGGCTCGTAACGGAGACGTCGTCAGGCGACACGGTAGAACTCCCCCCCGCTGCAAGTACACCACCTCCGGCGACGATTGACAACATTATCACCGTTACCACAACACCACTCCCGAGTCGTTTTGGACCGATCATAGACAGTGTGGCTTTCGAGTCACCCACCGCATGTTATAATCCTCTAATTAAGCTGTTTGAAATTTTCCTATAGAGGGTGTATGACACACATGTCGTCAGTTTCACGCCCGACACTCGACGAGAAGTCAACCGGATCTCGATACCTGGACTCGATGCGCAAAATGCCCCTCTCGGCGCTTGCAGTACATTCTAATCGAAACTGGCTGTTTTTCTCGCCCGACTGGGGGCGAGTTGGGCGGAATAAAACGGTTTCACGTCTGACAAACGTTCGGTGTTCACGGTTCGGCACCGAACCCACGCGGGACCGAACACGCGGCATCGGAGCCGTTTGCGCACCGACGAAACGCAAATGAAAGTAAGCGATCCCCCAAACGAGAGGATAGCTGACGACCCGAGATTACCGCAACAGAGCCCGATTTTAACGGCCGAACATTCCCAGCCGCTGGTTTTCGACGAGGGACCGAAAGATCTACCACCGGCTCCGCGGTTCGGTTCTGAGGGTCGGCTCAAGCGAAAGCGAGGCGACGGACAGCGGCGTATACAAGACACTGCAGCTCCCGTAATTCGGTTTTGCTCAGTACGTGGACGCGGAGTGACGGACTCGTCGAATCGAACCACGCTCGCGACAGTTCGTCGCCGTCATCCGAACACCTATTTCGTGGCGGAGGACGTCCACTACTGATAACACGATCGCTCGACGCGTTCGTCGTACAGCCGCGAGAGTCGCTCGGTGACCGGGCCGCTGCCGACCGACTCCTCGTCCAGCGTCTCGATCGGCCGAAGCTCCCAGGTTCTGTTCGTCAGAAACGCCTCGTCGGCCTCGAGAACGTCGCTCAGCTCGTAGCGATCTTCGATGACCGAAATCCCTGCTTCTCGAGCCAGTTCGAGCACGATCTTCCGGGTGATACCAGGGAGGACCGGTCCGTCCGTCGTCGGCGTGTGTAGCTCGCCGTTGCGGACGAAACACAGGTTACTCGTCGCACCTTCTGCGATTCGTCCGTCGAGCCCGCACATGAGCGCCTCGTCCGCATCGGAACTCAGGTTCGCGCGTGCGAGAATTCCATTTAGGTAGTTATGGGTCTTCGCAGCGGCCGGGATCGCCTCGTCTGGCACCCGACGGGTCTCGACCGTCTCGACCGTCACAGGATGGTCCCAAACCGGTTCGCCATCGAGACCGCCTCGAGGAAGGGGTTTCACGTAGACGACGACGGTCGGGTCGGTCACGGATCGAGGGGTGAGCTTTCCGGGCTGGACGCCGCGAGTGATCGAAAGACGGACGTAAGCGTCCGAAAGACCGTTCGCCGTGAGCGTCTCGTCGATCCGCGTGTGCAGTTCGGCGGCCGACAGTCCGTGGTCGAGTGACAGGGTATCGCAGGTTCGTTCGAGGCGCTTGCGGTGTGCCTCCCACGCGAAGATCGTCCCGCCGTACGCCCGCAGAGTCTCGAAGGCTGCGTCGCCGTAGCGAAAGCCCCTGTCGTCGACGCTGACGGTCGCCTCGTCGGCCGGAACGAGATCGCCGTCGACGTGATAGAACAAGTCATCGGGCATCGGTGACCTCCGTGTTCGAGTCGGTTGCGGTGGCAAACCGGTAGAAGTTCGCAAGCATTCGCTTGCCGACAGCCAGCGAAATGTCTTCCCCAGTGCAGTCGGCATCCGTCTCAGTTGCCACACCAGGCTGCGTTCGCGTAAGGATGCTCTCGGGATGGAATTGCACCCCGATGTGGGGTTTTTGTCGGTGACGAACTGCCATCAGGACGCTGCGTTCATCGATCGTGCAGGCGGTTTCCTCGAGCATGGCTGGGAGATCCGCGCGGTCGACTGAAAGCGAATGGTAGCGCCCAACCTGAAACGAAGACGGGAGGCCCCGAAAGATTCCATCACCGTCGTGGCTGATCGTCGATGGCTTTCCGTGGACTACTTCGGGTGCATGGACAACGGGTGCGCCGTTTGCCGCACAGAGCGCCTGATGACCGAGGCAAACGCCCAGAATGGGGTAATCGGTTTCCGCGAACAACGGGATCGAAATACCAGCTTCCCGTGGGGTTCCCGGTCCCGGCGAGACGACGATTCCCGCCGGTTCGAGGGCGCGAACTCCGTCGAGGTCGATCTCGTCGTTTCGGCGGACGACGACTTCGTCTGCGATTTCTCCGACGTACTGGACGAGGTTGTAGGCGAACGAATCGTAGTTGTCGACGACGAGGAGCCGAGCGAGTTCAGTCACTAGCCTCACCTCCGTCGGCCCGTTCAGTGGCGGTCTCACCGTCCGACTCGAGACCGAGGTCGGCCCGATCGCCGAGTGCCTCGTCGACCGCCGTGATGAGCGCCCGGGCCTTGTCGAGGGTTTCGTCGTACTCGCGGAACGGGTCCGAATCGTGGACGATGCCCGCACCGACTCGGAGGTGGTATTCGTCGGCGTTACGAACCAGCGTTCGAATAATGATATTCAGCGTTGCCTGGCCGTCGAAGCCGAAAATACCGACACTGCCCGTGTAGGGACCGCGCCGAGTCGCCTCGAGGTCGTCTATGATCTCCATGGTCCGTGGCTTCGGCGCGCCGGTGATCGTGCCGCCGGGAAAGACCGCTGCGATGGCGTCGGCAAGCGTTTCGTCGGTGCGGAGTGTGCCCGTCACGTTCGAGACGAGATGCATTACTTCGGCGTAGCGGTCGATGCGGCGGTACTCTGAAACGTCGACGGAGCCGTACTCGCAGACCTTCCCGAGGTCGTTGCGCTCTAAATCGACCAACATCGCGTGTTCCGCTCGCTCTTTCTCGTCGGTCAACAGGTCGTCCTCGAGGTCGGCGTCCTCCGCGGGCGTTTTCCCACGCGGTCGCGTTCCCGCAATCGGCTCCGTTCGGACGAAGTCCCCGTCGCGTTCGAGCAGAAGTTCCGGACTCGCGCTCACCAGATCGGCCGCCCGGAACTCGAGGAGACAGGAGTAGGGTGCCGGGTTGACCCGACGGAGGGCGCCGTACGCCGCAACGGGATGAACCGCGGCCGGCGCGACCAGTCGCTGTGAGATGTTCGCCTGAAACGTGTCGCCGTCGCGGACGTACTCTTTGACCCGACGGACGCGTTCGGCAAACGCCTCGCGACCGCAGTCGCTTTCGAACGTCGCGTGCGGGCTCGAGACGGGAGGGTCGTCGATCCTAGAATCGCCATCGCGGACCACCCGGGCGAGGTCGAGCGCGCGATCGCGGCCCCGTTCGTAGGCGGCATCGATTTCGGAATCCACGGGCTCGCTGCCGGCGAGAGCATCGATGTCAATCCGTGGACAGGCCGTTATTCGAAGCGTCACGTCGCCGTCGGTCGTCGCTTTCCAGGCGGCGAGTCGGTCGTAAACCGCCGCCTCGAGTCGCGGAAGCCTCCGGTCGTCGACGGAGGATTCGGGCAGGTCCTCTAGTTCGCGAGCGACGTCGTAGGAGAGCCACCCGATAGCCCCGCAGGGGTAAGGCACGTCGCAATCGCCGCGGGCGAGTCGATCGGCGGCAAGCATCCCCTCGAGCGCGGCGAGCGTCGGCGACCGATCCTCGTCTTGGCTTCGCGACGCCGCAGCGGCGTTGACGGTAAGCCGATCGATTGGATCGACGCCGAAGTAGCCCCAACCGGGCTGGCCGCCGGTCGTCTCGAGAAAGACGGACCCGTCGCCGTCGCGTGCTCGACGGTAAGCGAGAAACGGATCGTCAACGCCCAAACGCACCTCAACGGGAATTCGAAGGTCGGTGCGCGTCGCCGACTCGACGCGGTCCACGGCCGATGCGTTGCTGGCGCGATCGGCGGTGGTGCGAAACGAGTCGAGCGTCGTGACGACGCGCGGATCGCTCATGTCTCCAAACAGGTGACGGGTAGGTAATCCTTTTGCGTTTTTGAATCCACCGAGAACGGCGGGCAAGGAGATCGAGTACGAGACGTGATCTGCTATCGAATCGAAACTCCAGTCCAGGCGGACGATTCGAGGCGTGGGTCCGTCGATCGTGAGGACAGTCCGTTACCTGACTTCGGCGCGGTCGATCCAGCCCTGAATGCGCGTTTCGGAGATGTCGGTCTGCTCGGCAAGGTCGGTGGCGTCAGCGTCGGCAAGTTCGCTGACGGTATCGACGCCTGCACCAGCGAGACGGTCGGCGTAGGCCGGGCCGATACCTTTGATCGAATCGACCGGCTCCTGGGTGGTCGACTCTGGTTCGGATTCGGATTCGGATTCGGATTCGGATTCGGATTCGGATGCAGAATCGTCCGTCTCCGATGTTGCTTCCGTTTCGGTGTCCGTTTTCGTTTCCGGTTCCGACTTAGTCTCATCGTCCGTCGGACCGGTCTCCGGTTTGGTATCTGCACCGACCGCTGACTCGTCGTCCGTCACGTCGACTGCCGAGTCGGTCGTATCGCCGTCAGTTGGTGCCACTGTCGATTCCGACCCGTCCTCGGCATCATCGGACGCTGTCTCGGTTTCGGTTTGGGCTTCTGTTGCAGCGTCCGCATCGACGGGTGCGTCGGGTTCGGCCTCCTGAACGGGTGACTCTCCGTCGGAGCGATCGGGCGTTTTCTCCGTCGTCGGTGAGGCATCTTCCGTCTCTGGACCCGTCGCTTCCGCTGGTTCGGCGGCCTCCTCCGTGGTGTCCGTCGACTCCGTCAGCGACTCCGTCGAGCCTGCTGTTCCGGAACCGGCTGCGGCCGACTGCGGCGGCTCGACGCTCCGCTTTTCCGCTTGTTCGTCCCGATCAGCACCAACGGACGCTCTCGTACCGTCGTCCGTCGATCCTTCTCGCTCGACCGTTACCCCGACATCTCGAGTGCCCCCGCGATCCGAGTCCGACCCATCGAACCCCAACAGGGACTTTAGCTTCTGGAGGATTGCCATTATCCCGGTGTAGTCGTCTCCGACACTTAAATTCGCCTGATACTGTCAAGAAGGACATGTTCGTGGCCACTTCACAACCGCGTCCGTAGTGCATCGTTCATGGCCCCAACGGGCGCGTCCCGATCGGTCCAAATTTCGAACGCCTCGACGCCCTGGTAGAGCAACATCCACGCGCCATCGACGGTCGTCGCCCCGGCGGCGGCGGCGTCACGCAATAATCGCGTTTTGAGCGGGCGGTAGACGGCATCCAGAACGGCGAGTTCCGCGTGAAGCGAGTCAGCTGGTACCGGCGAGACGTCATTTTCCATGCCGACGCTCGTCGCGTTGACCACCACGTCGGCGTTCGCCACCAGTTGGTCGATCTCCGCGAGCCCGTAGCCGGTTGCGCGTGGCACCTCCGCGGCCAGTTCGTGTGCTTTCTGCTCGGTCCGATTGGCGATCGCGACGGTCGCACCGGCGTCGGCGAGACCGAATGCGATCGCTCGACCGGCACCGCCGGCGCCAACGACGACCGCTCGTGCCCCCTCGATCGCCACGTCGTGATCGCGCAACGCGCGTAACGCACCGACAGCGTCCGTGTTGTACCCCGTTGGCGGTCCGGATCCCGAGAAGTCGATGGTATTGACGGCGCCGATCCGGGCAGCCAGATCTTCGGGCGCGACGATTTCGAGGGCGTCTCGCTTGAATGGAATCGTCACGTTCAGCCCCGCGATGCCGAGCGCATCAGCGCCGTGAATCGCGTCCGAGAGCGACTCCCGGTCGGGTTCGAAGGTTGCGTAGCGAGCCTCGAGTTCGAGTTCGTCGTAGGCCGCCTCGTGCATCGGCGGGGACAGCGAGTGTCCTACCGGATTGCCGAGCAGACCGTATACGTCCATAGCCATCGTTTGCTCCCATTCCGAGCGGCGAGACTATAATCGGTCTGGCTCGAACGTGAAGACGTCGACCCACCCCCTCGGTCCACAGCGACGAGTCAGGTCGGAGGCGTTCCGTCGTGCGGTTCGCCCACAGCCGACGACGGTTCCGAACGAGTCGAGATTTCTCGAGACGACGACCGTCCCCCGCTGTGCGAACGCCCGGCGGGTGGCCGAGCCAGCGTCCAGAGCATCCTGTCGTCATCAGCGACCGGTTCGACCGTCGCCGACCCCTCAACCGCTGGAGTCTCGGACGCCATTTCGTCCGAAATGCGTGGCGTCTCGAGTCGATCGTCGTCCGCTTCGGCTGTTTGGAGGGAGTCTTCGGCATCGGACAGCAGCCCCTCGAGCAACCAGTTCGCCTCCCACTGCGGGTCGTCGGTGGCGAACGAAACGCGCTTTTCGTCGACATCATACGACACGAGGTTCGCATCCGCCAGAGCGGGCAGATGAGAATGGACGAGCGAACAGGTGACGGACGCGTATTCCTCGGCAGGCTTTTCGGAATTGTCAGTTTCGCCGTCAGTTTCCAGTTCGAGGACCGCCGTGGCGAGATCCGAGACGGAAACGGATTCGCGTCGGCGCTCGAGGACGGTACAGACCGCCCGTCTCCGCGGCGCACGAAGTACTTTGAGCGTTCGGTTCAGTGTCTCCTCATCCATGTCCAACGTTTCGCCGGTCGGTTCCGCGAGGAGGGACTGAACCCATTCATTCTCGTGCATCGGGTGGTCGACGAGCTCGATTCTATCTCCGCTGGCCCGTTTCGACAGGACGCCGACGTCAGTCAGACGCGGGGATGTGGACGTGTCTCAGCGCAACGGCCGTCTGTCTGCACTGCTCGTCGGAAACGATCTGGCGGCCGTGTTCCATGGTCGCGACCTCGGTCGCGAGCGCGTCGACTGTTAGCCGCTCGGACGCCGAAGAGCGAGCCGTCGGCACTGCATCCGATCGCTCGAGTACTGCCGCGAGCACGTATCGCCGTCGCGGTTCCGCGAGGATGTCGACCGCGGTAGTCGTCTCAGTGGACAGGGGCGAACTCATTACACGATAGAGACAACGAGCGGGGGAAAGATGTGTACCAGCATGCTCTGGTATTGCCGAATGGTCGTCAGTTAGTCGTCCCGAAGTATGCTGAAAGTAATTTCTCGAGAGCGACTCTGAGGTGCTGATGAAACGTCTGACGGGCGATCCCGAGTCGGTCTGCGACTTCGGTTGCGTCGCTGTTTCGCGTCGGCCACTCGAAATAACCGCCGTGGTAGGCAGCCTCCAGGGCGAGGCGCTGTTTCTCGGTCAGCAACGATTCGACGGTGTTGCGAAAGTCGCCTCGCGTTTCGACCGGTCGGTCGACGGTTCGTTTCGAGACGAGTTCCGTATCGGGGTACGCGGACGTGATTCCGTCGACGAGTTCCCGCAGGTCCGCATCGCGACTCGCCTGCACCGTAAGCTTCCCGACGCCGTTGCGGACGATTTTCGACTGCAGTCGCGCGCCGTACTCCGTGAGCAGTTCGGCAATCGCGGATCCACGGACGACGATTTCCCAGTAGCTTTCCTCGCCGGTGGCGTCGATGAGACGAAATTCAGTGACTGCATCGTCCTCCCGAACGCCATCGCGAATTCGCTCGGGAGCGGCTCCGGTAACGGTGAGGTAATAGACGAACACCTCGTCGGTCAGCGGCAGCACGTGGTCGAGCGACAGTTCGCAATCGAGGCCCTCGGACAACCTGATGCAGGTATCTCCCCGGTCCGTCGATTCGAACTCGAGTTCGTCGACGGTGTCCATATACAGGAGCTGGCGGACTACCATCGCGTTGATGGCGTGGCCGATCGTCCCGCCGAATTCCTGGAGCACCTCTCGCTCGCGATCGGCGAATGCATCCGGTTCGTCGGCGCCGACGACGAGAGCGCCGAACGTCCGATCGGTCGCGACGATCGGCACGACCGCGACCGAGTCGTACCCGTGTTCGCGGGCATCGGCCCGCCACTCGCCGACGGGGCTCTCGCGGAGGTTTCGATACCGCTGGACGGCCCGCGTTTCGAACAACGATGTTTCGCCCGCGTCAGCAGGCGGGTCGACGAACGACGAAAAGACGTCTTCGATCGTCGGAGCGTCGATACCAGCCCAGGTGACGGGATCGAGTGAATATTGATCGATCGTCGAAGTGGGATCGGTCCGCCCGATGACCGCAAACCGGTACGGATCGGCGGCTGCAAACTCCTCGACGATCGCCGTCTCGATCTCATCGCGAGTGTCTGCAGCGACCATCGTCTCGTCGATCGTTCGAATAATCGCATTGAGACGTTCGAGGCGCTCCAGTTCCCGCTCGCGGGCTTTGCGTTCGCTGATATCGCGACCGACGCCGGTAAACCCCAGGACGGTGCCGTCATCGTCTGTGATGCGGGCGCTGTTGAACTCGTAGGGAATACGGTCTCCCGTCCTGGTGAGAACCCGGCTTTCGGCGGTGACCCGTTCACCATCCTCGAGGATGCGCTCGATCGCATCGCCGAGGTGCTCCCGATCCTCCGGTGCGATGAAGGTGAGCGGGTTTACGTCGGCGAGTTCGTCCGGTCCGTAACCGGTCGCGCATTCGAACTGGTCGTTCCACTGGATGAGGTTTCCGTCGGTGTCGTAGGCGTAGAGAACGTCCGGTTGAGCTTCAAGGATGCTCTCCGTGAACGCCTTCTCCTCCCGGAGTGCCCGCTCGCGAGCGTTTCGTTCGCTTACGTTTCTTCCGACGCCGGTAAACCCCAGGACGGTGCCGTCCTCGTCGGTGATGCGGGCGCTGTTGAATTCGTATGGAATTCGCCGCCCGTCTTTTGTGAGGAGGTCTGCTTCGGCGGTGACGTACTCGTTTTCCTCGAGTACCTGCTGGATCACGTCCTCGATTTGATCACGGTCCTCCGGTGCGATGAATTCGAGCGGATTCATCTCGGCTAATTCCGCTTCGGTGTACCCCGTCACTGCCGGAACCCGGTCGTTCCACTCGAGGTGATTGTCGTCTGAGTCGAATGCGTAGACGACGTCCGGTTGTGCCTGGAACACGCTTTCGACGAAGGCCTTCTCCTCGCTCAGTTTCTGTTCGCGATCGTGTCTCTCGGTGCGGTCGCGGACGAACCACGCGTACCCCAGCATATCGTCGGCCTCGAGACCATCGTCGTGAGCGAGCGTTCCGTCCTCGCGGACCGGGATGATCACTTCTCGAGCCCAGAACCTGCTCCCGTCGTGTCGGACACGCCAGCCGTCGCTCTCGACGCTTCCGGTCGATCGGGACCGCTCGAGCAACCGCTCCGGCTGGCCGGATTCGCGGACGTCTGCCGTAAAGAACGTGCGATAGTGCGATCCGACGATCGTCTCTTCGTCGTAACCGATCAATTGCCTCGCACCGTCGTTCCACGCGGAGATCGCTCCGCTGGGGTCGAACATCGCGACAGCGCAGTCGGTCACCAGTACACTCAATTCGCTGACGTCGAGGCTGAGATCGCACGGCTGCGCGTCTGACGATGCGCTATCGCTACGGTCTGTCCCGTTCGACGAGTTCGTTCGTTTCGACGCATTATCGGTCATTGATCGGCTCGCTTGGTCACCATTGTATGCTGTCTCCACACACGAAAAACTATAGGCAACATACGCTACGTATTTTTACCCCAAATCCGGAACCGTCGATGACGACCGGCACGCCGGTGGAAACCGGCGACGTTAACGTACTCAAAACGCGACCACGAGTATGTCCACGATCGCGATCGTCGAAAGCCGTGCCGATCGTGCCTCTGAACACATCTGCGATCAACTTCGTGATTGCGTCGATTGGGACCGAGACGAAGACGACGTTCGAACGGATGCCGACGGCGGTGGTACCTACTACCGGACCGATGGGGCCGAACTCCGCTCGTTCGACGAGTTACACATCGACCTCGAGCGCCCGGCGGCGGCCTTCGACTGCGATCCTGACCTGCTCGTGTTCGCATCGCGCCATTCTGGTGACACTGGAGCGTTGTTGACGGGCCATTTTACGGGCAACTTCGGCCCGGCGGAGTTCGGCGGCGAACCCGATTCGCTCGCCGAAGCCGCCCCGAACGCCCTGGCTCGCCTGCTCGCGTCGTTCGACGAGTACGGACCTGAGGAGTACGACGTCGGCATAGAGTGTACCCACCACGGCCCGACCGACGTCGGCTGTCCGTCGTTGTTCGCGGAACTCGGCAGCGGCGACGAACAGTGGGACGACCCCGCCGGTGCCGAGGCCGTCGCCCGCGCCATTCTCGATCTTCGAGACGTCGACCCCCGTCGCGAGAGACAGATCGTCGGCTTCGGCGGCAACCACTACGCTCCGCGGTTCGAACGGGTCGTCCGCGAGACGCCGTGGGCGGTCGGCCACATCGCCTCCGACTGGGCCCTCGAAGCGATCGACCACCCGACGGCCCACCGCGATGTCGTCGAGCGGGCCTTCGAGGCGAGCGATGCTGGGATCGCTCTCCTCGACGGCGAGTGGCCGGTCCTCGAGGAAACCCTCGGAGGCATGGACTGCCGCGTCGTCAGCGAGACCTGGCTGCGCGAGGTCGGCGATCGCCCGCTCGCGCTCGTCGACGCGATCGAGTCCGATCTCGGGGCGATCGACGACGGAATTCGCTTCGGCGACCGGCGTACAGAGTCGGTTACAGTCGTCGACTTGCCTGCAGACCTCGTCACGACAGCGGAAGGAATCGATCACGACTGCGTCAGAACGATCGTCGAACGAAACGTGGTCGCGTTCGCGACCGACAACGGCGGTAGCCGCGTCGGCTCGCAAGCGGCGGTCCCTGCGACGGGAACCGAGGGCGGCCCCGACGGCGATGCCGAAGCCGATTCGAGCGACCCGCGCACCGCGATTGTCGAGGGGCTGGCCGAAATTCTCGAGGCGAAATTCGATTCGGTTCGGATCGAAGACGAGGCGGTCGTCGCCGAAGAGACGGCGTTCGATCCCGAACTGGCACGAGAGGTCGGCGTGCCCGAGGGACCGAAGTTCGGTGCGCTCGCCGAGGGCGACTCGGTTACGGTCGACGGAGAAACGGTCAGACCAGAGAGAGTTCGAACCGAGCGAACGCGCCGATTTCCGATATAGCAAACCGGGTATTTTCCGGTAATGATCGTATACTCTGCCCCGTCGCGCGAACTCGCCGGCGGCGCCAGTGGCTGTGTAAGAAACCATTAACGCGTCAGACAAACGTCTGACGTGTGGGGGGAAAGGTAATTATGCTCCATCTTTTAGACAGGGCCAAGAATGGACTCTATCATCGACGACGCAATCGACGAGGCTGAAAGCGGGGACCCGTCTGGGGACCCCCACGACGCGCCGGCAGAGGGACGATCACCCGACGGTGACGCGACCGGCAGTCAGCAAACGGGGACGATGACCGACGACGAACTGGAAGACGTTCTGCAGGACCTCCAGACTGATATCACGGTCGTCGGCTGCGGTGGTGCCGGTGGAAATACGATCAATCGGATGCACGAAGAGGGCATTCACGGCGCGAAACTCGTCGCCGCCAACACCGACGTCCAGCACCTAGTCGAGATCGATGCCGACACGAAAATCCTCATGGGCGAGGAAAAGACCGGCGGCCGGGGAGCCGGCTCGCTTCCACAGGTAGGTGAGGAAGCGGCGCTCGAGAGTCAACAGGACATCTACGACGCCATCGACGGCTCGGACATGGTCTTCGTGACGGCCGGACTTGGCGGTGGTACCGGTACCGGTTCGGCACCGGTTGTCGCGAAAGCCGCACGCGAGGCCGGCGCGCTGACCATCTCCATCGTCACGACGCCGTTTACCGCCGAAGGCGAAGTTCGGCGCACCAACGCGGAAGCCGGTCTCGAACGACTCCGCGACGTTTCGGACACGGTCATCGTCGTCCCCAACGATCGGCTGCTCGATTCTGTCGGAAAACTGCCCGTCCGGCAAGCGTTCAAAGTCTCAGACGAAGTCCTGATGCGCTCGGTCAAGGGAATCACGGAACTCATCACGAAACCCGGTCTCGTCAACCTCGACTTCGCCGACGTCCGCACCGTCATGGAACGGGGCGGCGTTGCCATGATCGGCCTCGGCGAGGCAGATTCCGAAGCCAAGGCAGAGGACTCCGTCAAGACCGCGCTCCGTTCGCCGCTGCTCGACGTGGACATCTCCGGCGCGAGTTCCGCGCTCGTCAACGTGACCGGCGGCAACGACATGGCCATCGAAGAAGCCGAAGGCGTCGTCGAAGAAATATACGATCGGATCGACCCCGACGCCCGCATCATCTGGGGAACCTCGATCGACGAGAGCCTCGAGGGCAGTATGCGGACGATGATCGTCGTTACCGGCGTTCAATCGCCCCAGATCTACGGGCGTCCCGATGGCGAGGCCACCGTCCAGCCCGAAACGCCCGCACAGGGAGACGACATCGACTTCGTCAACTGATTTTCCGTTCCGTCGATCCGGTTGATCCCGGTGTTTCCGTCTGTCTTTTCGACGTCCTCTCGTCGTTTTTGGCTCCGCAACTGCCGCGGATCGACGGTTTCGGCGTTCGAATTCGACGTCGACAGATCGTTCATCTTTCCGTCGCTGGTGGGACGAAACGGGCGATTTCGCCCGGTCCTATCCGCCGTTCATCCGATGAAATTTTGTCATGGAGTGAGTACAAGATAGTGACGCACCAACGAGGAGTAATGCCTTCACGAGCGAACTCTCAGTTTTCGAGACGGTGCTTGCTCCGCACATTCGGTGTCGCATCAGCGGGATTGCTGGCCGGCTGTTCAGAAACCAGTGACTCCCCGTCCGGCGCGTCGGGATCTGGCGGCGGGGGCGGGAACACGGATGGCGGAGACGGCGGTGGCGATGCGACCTGGAAACCGTTCGAATTCGACCGGCCGGTCACGTACACCTACGACGTTTACTCGCCCGACGATGGAGCGGGAACGCTCGTCTGGGACGTGACCGACGTGACCGACGACGGTGCGACGGTTACCGTCCGCTACGATACGACGGAGACACAATTCGAAACGACCGTCACCGGGACGAAAGACGACCTCCAGAGCGAGTTACTCATGACGCCGGCCGGCCCATTTATCGTCACGACGATCTTTTCGCCGACGATGGCCCAGTACGAGGGCCGCTCCCTCACAGTGGGCAACGAGTGGTCGTACTCCTCGTCGGACGGATCGATGCGATTCGAAGTCACGGAACGGCAATCCTACGCGGGCGTCGACTGTTTCGCATCGGTGACCGAAATAGACGGACAGACGGTCCACGAAGGCTGTTTCTCCCCGGAGCTCGAGCTGGCACCGCACACCGCGTACTACGACGAAGACGGAGACCGAACGTACGAGATGACGTTGGTCTCCGTCGAGGAATGATTCGTCGCCGTCCGGATCGGTTCACGACCGACGTGGCGATTCGCCGCTGCCGGCTCTACACTGGCTCGTCTGCTCTCTGTGGCCCTTCGAACGACTGATCTCTAGATGACCCGGTCCGCCGCCGCCCGATACTGTTCGAAGAGCCGTTCACCCCATGCGTACGCGTCGGAGTCGTTCGTATCTGCGAAAACAGAGAGAACTCCCGACTCCGCGTCGTAACCGCCGATCCCTACCCGGTCGTCGAACAGCGCTACTCCGAACGGGAGCTCGTCGAGCGCCCAGAGACGGAGGTTCTCCCGTTCGAAGGCGACCTCGGTGAGGTCGGCGTATTCCGACGCGAGCCGGTCGATCACAGGCGCTTCGAAGACGATTTCGACCGACATGCCGTCGAGAATGCGGTCGTGGATATCGTCGACGTACGTGGGCGCGACTGACGTCGTATCGCACCCGCGGAGCGACGACGTTTCCTCGAGCAAGTCGACGAAACGGTTCAACGGCCGGTACGGATCGCGCGGTTCGATCACCGTGACGGTGGCATCCGCGAACCAGTCCATATCGACGTCGACGGGGAGGTTCGCGGTCGAAACCGTCTCGTACAGCGGTGCTAGCCGTCGCGTCTCCGCGACTGCGGACCGGTAGGTTCCCACCGCTCGTCCCATCTGCGTTCCCAGTGGCGTGAGCGCGTATCCACTGTCAGTTCGTGTAATCCAATCCTTGTCGCGAAACGATGCGAGAATTCGGTGTGTCGTCGCCGGTGATACCTCGAGAGCCGCGGCGAGTTCGGGCTTCTCGAGTGCCTCGTCGGTCAGAATCTCGAAAACTTCGTGTCGGCGGACCAGTTCCAGCAGGTCGGCTTCGAGATCGTCCTCGAGCGGCTCCCCCTTCATTGACCCCCCCAAGGAAAGTACCAGTCAAAAACCTTTTCATGAGGTGAACTATGCTCAACGGATGAATAGAGAAACGACTGGTTTTCCCCGAGACGCGTACGAGAATTCACAGCGCGTCCGTGATTTCAGTCGGCACCCACTCGAGTTTGCGTTTCAGTCGGTACGCATCCGAGTTTGCGTTTTAGTCAGTACGCACCCGAGTTCGCGTTTTAGTCAGTACGCACCCGAGTTCGCTTTCGGTCACGGTATCGCCTCCGGCACCGGCTCTGACGTCGAACCGGCGCGGAAACGGCTTCAACAGATCGGCTTCGGATCGAGGCCCAGATCGTCGAGCGAATCCGCATACGACTCGTAGGCGACGGCGATCACGTCCTCGGCCCTCTCCTGCGCTCGGTTCCAGTCTCCGCTACCGTCACAGACGTCCTCGAGTAACGAACTCGCTCGGTCGCCCTGGGCCGCCGTCTCGGTCCGCAAATCTCGAAACGCGTCGGCACGCCGCTCGTCGCTTTCGTTGACGAAGAAGTTTATCACCTGCAGGTGCATCCGATCGCTGACCAGAGATCGACCGACGACGCCGCCAAGGCGGTCCGTCGCAGTCTCGAGCGACCGAAGCCGTTCGTGCATCGGGCCGCCCGCCGCGTCATCGGCATCGTGGTCACCCTCGAGCAGGGCCACCACCTGGTCGTAGTGATCGCGCTCCTGGCTTCCGAGCGCGTCGAACGTTTTTCGTGCACCCTCGTGATCCTCATCGTCGGCCCACGCCTCGAAGGTGTCCGCGGCGGCGCGTTCGCTATTCGCTACAGTTCGAACGACCCGCTCGACCGTCAGGTCCGCGTCGGTGAGCGCGACGAGCGTCTTGGACGATCCGAGGCGTTCGAGTTCGACAGACATCGTCTCCTCGATTGCGGACCGGAATTCGTCGCTGTCCATACGGAACCGTCGCCGCCGATAGTGTTGAACCTTGGCAGCCGTGCAGGGCCCTCGGCGGCGTCTCGAGGCGCTACTTTACGCACCTCGGGCGCGTATCGATAGACATGACCGATCGGAGCGATGACGCTGACCGACCAGATGACGACCACCCCTCGATCGCTCCCGATGCGATGGCTGACCGGTTGCAATCCGGCGACCCACTGACCGTCCTCGACGTCCGCAATCGCGACGAGTTCGAACGCTGGCACCTGGAGGGGGACGCCGTCGAGGCCGCCCAGATCCCACACGTTCGGTTCATCCAGGCCGAGGCGACGGGCAGGGTAGACGACCTCGTGGACGATCTTTCGGAACCGATCGTCGCAGTCTGTGGTCACGGAGATGCAAGCGCCCACGCCGTCGGACTCCTCCGCGAGGCGGGCATCGAAGCGCGCAATCTCGCCGGCGGGATGGACGCCTGGGCCGACCTGTATGAGTTGCGTGAACTCGAGGTCGAGACGGACGTCCGGATCTTTCAGTACGACCGCCCGTCGAGCGGCTGTCTCGCGTATTCGATCATCAGCGGCAGTGAAGCGGCGGTTATCGATCCGCTGCTTTCGTTTGCGGACCGGTACGTCGCGGACGCCGTCGACCTCGGTGCCGAGCTCGCGTACGCCGTCGATACGCACGTCCACGCGGATCACGTAAGCGGCGTCCGCGCCCTCGCGTCGGAAGCCGATGCCGAAGCGATGGTTCCGAGCGCCGCCCGCGCTCGCGGTCTCGACTTCGACGCCACCACCCTCGAGGATGGAGACGAATTCGAGGTCGGCGAAGCGACGCTTTCGACGGTGGCGACGCCCGGTCACACGACCGAATCGATCGCCCTCAGTCTGTACACCGCCCTGTTTACCGGCGACACGTTGTTCCTCGAGGGCGTCGGCCGCCCCGATCTGGAGGGCGACAGCGAGGGGGCGGCAGTCGCCGCACGGCGACTGTACGAGAGCCTGCAGGAGCGTGTTCTCGAGTTGCCATCAGAGACGGTGATCGCGCCGGGCCACTATAGCGACGCCGCAGATCCGCACGAAGACGGGACCAGAACCTATACCGCCCGACTTGAGACGTTGCGCGATCAACTCCCGGCGCTCTCGATGGCCGAAGACGAATTCGTCTCTCACGCAACGAACGATCTCCCGCCCCGGCCGTCAAACCACGAACGGATCGTCGCGATCAATCTCGGACTCGAGGACGTCGATCCCGAGACGGCGTTCGAACTCGAACTTGGCCCGAACAACTGTGCGGTTGCCGACTATAGTAGTCGTTGACCGTCATTGCACATCCCGCTCGCGAATTCGCGGCCAACGAGCGCTCGCTGGCCACAGCAGTGCGTGCGGTGGGGAAATCGTTTCAACGACTACTATAGCGAACCCGGCCACCGTATCGAAAAATTGGCGTTGTGATCCGGCCCGGGTCCAGTCCGTCGCGGACGACGAACGAGCGAGGCGTCGCTCAGTCGTCGGCAACCGCGCCGTCGCCTGCGGTATCGGCCTCGATGTCGGCCTCGATGCTCGGCGGATACTTGCCCCGGTCGAGTTTCAGGTCCGACTGCGGGCGAGCCATACAGGTCAGCGCGTAGTTCTCGGCTTCCTGGTCGGTCAGGCCGCGAGCAGCCGGCTGGGTGACGTCGCCCTCGAGGATTTCGGCGGAACAGGCCAGGCACATCCCGACCCGGCAGGAGTACTCCTGTGCGATCCCCTCCTCGAGACACCGGCTGAGGATCGTTTCCTTGTCGGTACAGGTGATCGTCTCACCCGTCCCGACGAACTCGATAGTGTACGCTGTCATACCGAGTGATACGAAGGACGTCCCTAAAACGCTTTATGTGCCGAGAACTGGAATATCGGTTCCGGCGAACCGAACAGGTAGCGGTGACTGGGGACACCGGAAGCGATGGCTGCTAGCTCGAATCGGTCACCGGTGGACGGAGTTAGATTTCTCTGACGAAGTGTGCGGCGATCCACCAGTCTCGGTCGAGTCTGTGCCAGTCGACCTTGTACACGTCAGTTCCGTCACGGTCGTTCGTATACGCCACAACGTCCCCCGCCCAGGAGTGATGGATCTTCCGCCAGTCTCCGCTTCTGGTACTGTTCTCCCAGCCGGGGGCCCAACTGCCGTTACCCCACACCTGCACCTGATCGCCCGTGTCGATATTCGACCCGGATGCAGCGGCAGTGGTGATCGCAGCAGCAGACCCCACACCAGCCGCAATCGTCCCGGCAGTCGTTTTCAAGACAGTACGCCGAAGCCGTCCATTCTGCTTCTCCGTCATCACCGTAACCGTTACTGATGGCCAGTAATAATGTTTATCTAAAAGGTAATTATATAAATTATAGCTCATAAAATTCGAAGTACTTATAGATCATTAATAATGATGTTATCGTGGTAATGTCTACGACGCGGAAACAGGTGGTGCTTCTCGCGCTCTCGCTACTGCTCGTCTTCAGCGGGAGTGCGCTGGCCCACTGGGGGCAAACGGCCGGGGGATCGATCGACGTCCGACACGTCGAAATAGACACGGAGAACGGGGGGACGATCGACGGCTATCTCTACGTTCCAGAGGGAGTCAGTGCCGACGATCCCGCACCCGGCGTTCTCGCGATCCACGGATACATCAACTCCAAGGAAACGCAGTCGAGCTTCGCGATCGAATACGCTCGACGCGGATACGTCGTCCTCGCGATCGACCAGCCGGGCCACGGCTACTCCGATCCGCCGGCGTTCGCGAACGGGTGGGGTGGCCCGCCGGCGCTCGAGTACCTTTCCGAACACGAACTCGTCGACGAAGAGAATATCGGGCTCGAGGGGCACTCGATGGGCGGCTGGGCGGTGGTCTCGGCTGCAGCGGAACATCCGGACAGCTACGAATCGGCCGTTCTCGTGGGATCGTCGACCGGATCCCAGGGCGCGCCGGAAGGGAACGAAACGTTCCCGAGAAATCTCGGCGTGGTCTTCGCCGACTACGACGAGTTCCACTGGTTGATGTGGGAGACGGGCACCGCACCGGCGACGTCCGGAAGCGAGAAGCTGCAGTCGGTGTTCGGCACCGACGAAGCAATCGAAGACGAGACCGTCTACGGATCGATCGAAGATGGAACGGCGAGAGCGCTGTTTACGCCTACCACGACGCATCCGGGCGCACACCACACGCCGGCGGCCGTTTCCGACGCCGTCAGTTGGACGCAGATGACACTCGACGGTGCCGACGAGGATCCCGGCGATCACATCTGGTACTGGAAGGAGATCGGAACGGCGATCGCTCTGTTGGGCGGGTTCCTCTTTCTCTTCCCCGCCGGCTCCGTCCTCGCTCGACCGGAGCTATTCGGCGACGCGACGCGGACGCAACCCGATCCGATTACCGAGCACGACCGGGGCTGGACCGTCGCGGCCCTGCTTACGGCTTTGCTCCCGGTCTTGCTCTACTATCCGACGATGCTTCTCGGCAGTCTGGCGATGCCGGTAACGGCAGTGACGCCGCAGGGTGAGACGAACGGAATCGTGCTCTGGGCGCTCGCGAACGCCGTCGTCATCGCTGCACTGTTCGGCCTGTGGCATCGAAACACCGACCGGTCGCTGTTCGACGAGCGGTACGGACTCGACGTCGGCGACGGCGCGGCGACGATTGCGAGGTCGCTCGCCATCGCAATCGGAACGGTCGGCGGCCTCTACGTCCTTCTGTGGATCGTCGACACGCTGTTTATGACCGACTTCCGCGCCTGGATCCTCGGTCTGAAACTCATGTCCGCACTCCACGCCCGGATCTTCGTGACCTACCTGCCGGCGTTTCTCGCCTTCTTCCTCGCGCTCGAGGTCCTGTTGCACGGTCGACTTCGAACGCCGGAGACGACGCAGTCGCTTCCGCGGGCGATAGCGACGAACGCGGCCGTTCTGACCGGCGGGTTCGCGGTCTTGCTCGTCGTTCAGTACGGCGTCCTGTTTACCACGGGCGCGCTTGCGATCCCGATTACCGCGTTGCAGACGATCATCGCCTTCCAGTTCCTCGCCTTACTGCCGGTCATCGCGGCGGTGTCGACGTACTTCTTCCACCGTACCGGACGGATCTGGACCGGTGCGTTCGTCAACGCCCTCCTGATCACGTGGTTGATCGTCGCCTCGCAAGCGATCCATTATCCGTTCTAGTCGGCCCTCGACGGCCGAACTCGAGGGTTCGGCCCGTATCGGGGCCGGATCGACCGTCTTCGCAGCGCGAAAATCCCGGCCGTTCGAGTGGGCAGAGAATCGCGGCACTTGATAAAACGTTTTCTTACCGCGGCGACCACAGTGGGTGTATGAGTACGCAGGAGCAGTCGGCTGCCGCGGCGACGACTCGAACACAGTCGCCGGACGTCGTCGTCGTCGGAGCCGGAACTGCAGGGTGCTACGCCGCCGCGACCGTCGCACGCGAGGGGTACGACGTCGTCATCCTCGAGCGAAAATCCGAGACCGAAGCGGGCCACATCGCCTGCGGGGACGCGTTAAAGGGTGCCGACGCCTTTCCCGAGGCGATCCCGAAGTCGAAGCTCGAACCGGCCTTTACGAACACCGGGGTCGATCACGGCCGCTTCGAGATTCCACAGGAAAACACCGTCCTCGAAATCCCGGTCCCCGGCGAACTCGCCGTCATCGATCGCTGGGAGTACGGCCGTCGGATCATCGACGGTGCGGGCGACACCGGCGTCGACTTCCACTACGACACCGTCGTCAAAAACGTCGTCCAGGCCGATGGCGGCCGCGTCACTGGGGTCGAAGCGATCCGCGCGGGCGATCCGGTCGAGTACGAGGCCGACGTCGTCATCGACGCTGCGGGCTCGCTCTCCGTCCTGCAAGACAACGTGGACTTCTCGGAGTCGAGGTTCGACACGAACGTCAACTACACGCACTTCTGTTCGGCATATCGGGAGATCGTCCACGTCGACGAGCCGGTCGAGTGGAACGACGCGCTCGTCTTCAAACCGACGGAGCGGGCTGCGGGGTACCTCTGGTACTTCCCGCGTACCGAGACTGAGATCAACGCCGGACTCGGCTTCCAGATGACCGAGGAACCCATGCAACTGGTCGACGACCTCAAACGCGACCTCGAGAACCGACCCGAATTCGCCGGCGCGGAGGTCGAAGACAAACTCGGCGCCGCCTTGCCCACCCGACGGCCGTACGACTCGGCCGTCCACCCGGGGTACATGGCCGTCGGCGACGCCGCGGGGCACGTAAACCCCACGACCGGCGGTGGCATCGCCGGCGCCGCCTACGCCGGCAAGTACGCCGCCGAACAGGCCATCGAAGCCCTCGAGACCGAAAACTACGGCGAAGCCACCTTCTGGCGATACAACCAGCGCGTGATGGATCACTTCGGGGCCCGCTACGCCGCGCTCGACGTCTACAACATCCTCTCGACCGCCGTCGACGTCGACGACCTGATGGGGCTGCTCGCCGCGATGCCCGGCGACAAACTCGCCGAAGCACTCTATTCGGGCAGTACGGATATCGGTCTCAAACTCAAACTCGAGGCGTTGCTCAAGAGCCGCGGCCACTGGGGGACCATCTGGAACCTCTATCAGACCAAGCGCCGGGCCGACGAGTTGCTCTCCCACTACGAGAACTACCCCACGAGTCCCGAGGGATTCGCGGGCTGGCAGGAGCGACGCGATCAGCTGATGGAGAAGGTATACGAGACGACTGGCGCGGACCCGAAGTACTAGGCTGGTCAGTTGCGCTACGGTCTGCCGTGGGGATATCTCGTCACACGACACGGGTCTCCCGACGAAACCACCGCTTTTCGTTCCGGCGTATACTGTCCGTCTCGACTGCAGTCGTCCACCCGCCGCTCGCGGTTCGAAATCGGTCGTCCGGGCCCATCGAAGGCGCAGGGCTCGAACGGCCGTGTGAGACGCGTTGCTGCTCGAGCGGGACGAGTTCTACGAACTGCTTTCGGTTTCGTTGTCCGGGTCGTTCCCGTCGCTCGGTCGCATCGGCGTTCCGTCGGGTCCGAGAACCCACCAGACGTCGTTGGCGCCGTGACCGTTCGCGTCGCCCGGCTCTTCGTCTGAAGCGAAGTAGTACAGCGGCCAGCCGTTAGCAGCCACCTGCATCGTTCCGTCCGCTCGCTCGAAGGTGGTCAACTCCGCAGTGACGCCCTCACCGGCGGTCGGTTCCTGATCGACGGTCAACGGCGGCCACGCGTCGACACAGTCACCGGAGCAGGCGCTTTCCGCCGCGTCCTGCGTATCTCGATCGAAGTTGTACAGCGTCAATCCGTCCGGACCGACCAGCACGTCGCCGTGTTCGGAATGCGACCGGATCCGGACCGTCGCGTCGGCTTCGCTGTCGTCCGTCTCATTACCGCTGTCGTCCGTCTCATTACCGCTGTCGTCCGTCTCATTACCGCTGTCGTCCGTCTCGTTACCGGCGTCGTCCGCGGGTTCGTCCGAATCGCCGCCGCCGAGGCAGCCGGCGATTGCAGCACTCGTCGCAACCCCGGTCAGGAGTGTTCGTCGAGGTATCCGCATACAGCATCCAACACTGGTAGGATAAATTAGATTTTTCCGAACTCCGTCCAAAATTCGACCCAATTCGATCGCGTCAGTTCCACGTGATGCGAAACACGAAGATGAGCGCGAGTGTTTCCAGACCGCAGAGAAGCGTCATCCCGACCTGTATGTCGGCTCCGGAATTAACGAACCACCCGATGTACGACGAGTGGAGGCGATAGAAGTACAACCAGAGCCCGTTCTGGACCAGCAGCAACGACGCGAACACGAGGAGACCGAGCGTGTGACTCGCCCCGTGTCGACGGTAGTTTCGCAACCAGATCGAGCCGAGAGCCAGCAACAGCGCCACGTTTACCGCTGCGGCGAGCCAGGCGATCGTGAGTAGGGCGGTCATCTATCCTCACCATTCCAGGCAACGGATGTGTGTGTTGTCCACAATTGGTCCATAATTACCTCTCCTCCGGATCGACGGTCTCGAGAACGGTCTCGACCATGTCCCAGTTCGACGTCGTCTGCTCCGTAAACAGATACACGGCCGCGTAATCGTCACCGCTCCGACGGACGACGTTGTTGTCCATCAGCACGTCGAGGTGGTGACGAATCGTCGTGTAGTCCATGTCGAGTTCGGTCGCGAGCTGATTCGCGTTCCGTGGCCGCTCGTCGAGCGCTCTGAGGATCCGCACGCGCGTCGGCCCCCCGCGAGAGCTGGCCAGAACGTACCACAGAACGTCCTCCATCTAGCGCTCCGTTCTCACACGAGCGTTGTAAATTCGACGGGGACTGACGGTCAGTATCGCGGATTAGTCGGACCCGGTTCCGTCGAGGGCCAGACGTTCGACAACGCCCGCGAGCACGTCGATTCCGTGGCCGATGCTCCGTTCGTCGACGTCGAACGTCGCGGTGTGGTGCCCGCCGGGATGGTCTGTACCGACGCCGACGTAGCAGGCGGTCCCGCCGTTTTGCTGGACCGCACGCATGAGGAACGTCGCGTCCTCGCTGCCACCGAGTTCGTCGCGCTCTACGACTCGTTCGACCCCCGGCGTCGAACCTGCAACGTCGGCGACGACAGAGACGAGTGCTCCGTCGCTGGTCGCGCTCGGCGCCTCCGCGCCGGTCTCGATGTCGACCTCGCAGTCGTGCATCTCGGCGGCGCTCCGGAGGACTTGCTCGGCTCTGCGTTTCACGTACTCCATCAGTTCAGTCGTCTCGCCGCGGACCTCGGCGACGATCCGCGCCTCGTCGGGGATGACGTTGGCGGCGCTGCCGCCCTCCACGACGCCCGCGTTGACGCGCGTCTTCCCGTCGTTGTGTCGGGGAATCCCGTAGAGGTTCTGTACCCCCGTCGCCATCGCCTGAACGGCGTTGCGTCCCTGTTCCGGATGGCCACCGGCGTGGGCCGACTCGCCCGTGAAGGTCGCCTCGAGGTGTGCCACCGCGAGAAAGCCGTCGATACCGGCGACGACCTCGCCGGTCGGGTGGTCGAGACCGATGTGGACCGCGAGCAGCGCGTCGACGTCGCGGACGTGGTCGCTTTCCGCCATCGACTTGCCGCCGCCGACGACCTCCTCTGCGGGCTGGAAGAAGACCTTCAGGGTGCCGGTAAAGTCGCTCTCGGCGATACGCTCGAGAACGCCGACTCCGATCGTGGCGTGGGCATCGTGGCCGCAGGCGTGCATGGCGCCCTCGTGCTCCGATCGAAACCCCTCGGCTGCAGGCACGTGAGTCGGATCGGTCGACTCCGCCTGCGGAAGCCCGTCGATGTCGACTCGAAGACCGACGGTCGGCCCGTCGCCGCGCTCGAGGACGGCGACTGCGCCGGTGTAGCCGCCGTCGAGATGCTCGAGAACCGCTTCGTCGACGCCCGCGGACCGAGCCTGTTCGTACCAGTGGGTTAGCTCGACGTCGACGGGAACCGCCATCCGATGGTCACCCGCGATAGCGTCCTGGCCGACGTAAAGTCCGTCGAGGTCGTCGCCGAGTCGGGACTCGAGTTCGTCGACGATTCGCGCGGTGGTGTAGAACTCTCGCCAGGCGGGTTCCGGTTTTCGGTGCAGGTCTCGACGCAGCGAGATGAGATCGTCCGCGGTCATACCCCGATATCGACGGGAACGATAAAAAGCCCTGTCGACGCTCGCGCACCGAGACGAAGCGGGGGAAGACAGCCATCAGCTGTCACTCCGTTTCGGCCGGGTGATGGCATGGCGTTGCCGAGTCGACTCGGCCACACCCAGACGCGGTACCCGATGCTATCAGTTCCCGCGACCCGCGCCGTGAATCTGCTCGACTTCGGCCTCGATGTGGACCGAGTCAGGGAAGTTCTGCGAGGCGATGTTTCGCGCGAGGTTGTCGTGACCGTGAATTTCGAGTTCGCGGGTAAATACGGTGTACTCCCAGGAGGAAAATCGCCGGTCGTCGTCGGCGTGGAGTCGACAACGCTGGGGAACGGAGAGTTTCTCCGGTGGGTGGGAGTGCGGGCCTTTCAGCGCCGCCCCCTTTCGCTCGGCGGTGTCTTTGATGTCCTCGACGATACCATCGAGTGCGGCTCGGTCGCCGCTCTGGAGCGTCAGGCGCGTGACGAAGGTCATGGCTGTGTTATAGATCCTCCACGGTCGGCGCGTAAAAACTTGCTGAGAGACGGCGGGGTCGGGTGGTCCCGTGTACGACTGTGGAGATCCAGCGTCCGACATCGTGACAATCGACTCCGCAATCAGTGTACGTTGGACGAACAGTCCGATATTCTCTTAACGTCGCACCTACTAGCACAGTCAATGGCAGTCGAAGCTACGAGCGCAGGCGCGATCCTCTTCCGCGATACGCGGGGCCGGCGCGAGTATCTTCTACTCAAGAGCCGCCCGGGCGACTGGGAGTTTCCCAAGGGCGGTGTCGAAGGGGACGAAGAACTACAACAGACGGCGATCCGCGAAGTAACGGAAGAGGCAGGTATCGAACAGTTCCGACTACTCGACGGCTTTCGCAGGGACTACGACTACGTCTTCGAGGCGAACGGCAAGACGATCCACAAAACCGTTCACCTCTTCATAGCGAAGTCGTTCGAGGCAAGTGCGGAACTCTCGAACGAACACCGCGACCTGCAGTGGCGCGATTACGAACAGGCGGTCAACACCGTCACCCAAGACGGTCCACGAGAAATACTCGAGGAGGCCCACGAGTTCCTGGACGAACAACAAGAAGAGGTCTGAAAGCGACGCGCAAAGCATCGTTTCGACGAGGCGATGAACGACCTGTTGTTGCCGACGAAGCAACAGCCATCCCCACGTTCGGCCGTCGCGTAAAGCGGCGATTGGGGCTGTGTTCTCACCGACGGACAGTAGCCAGTGTTTATTCACGCCAGCAGAGGGGAAAAGAGCTTCTGAGGGCTGTTACCCCTCCTCGCTGTACGTCACGTCGAAGGGACCTTCCTCAGGATCCTTCTGCGGGAGCATCGGCCCGGAGGATGCCGTTCGTCGCGTGATCGTCGTCGTCCGAAGGATAAACGACACGAGAAGTGCAAGCGGCGAGAGAACGATAACGATCAATCCGATCGCGACGTAGGGGAGCGCGGCAATGTTGACGCTTGGGCCGGTAACGTCGGCATAGAGGAGTCCGATGAGGATTGCCGACAGGATCGACGGGACGCCACAGTACACCGTCAACTGTGAAAACCGGGTCAGCTCCCGTTGCAGGTACGTCGTTTTGAACTGTTCTCCGGCTACGTGGAATAATTTCAGGGACTCGATCAGGTCGTCGAGCCGCTCGGTGGCGGTCGGCGACAGCGAGTCGGCGTGTGCGCTGCGGAGGTGAGATCCGACGTACAACTGCCAGTCTTCGTCGTAGTCGGCCGCCGCTAACACGGCACTGAACGTGCCAAACGAAGCGTGTTCGAGCGTTTCGTCGATTCGATCAGTCTCAGCTTGTACGGCGTTCGTGTATCGTGTAATCGCTCGTCGCACCTCTTCCTCGTGATCGGTGGCCGCGTCGTCGAGCGCGTTTGCATCTCGAGAAATCGATTCGACGAGCAATTCGAGTAGTTTGGTCGGCGAAGCGGGACTTGCGGAAACCGACGCTTCGTCGGCGACGTCCGCACGGAACCCGATGACCGACTCGAGGCGCTCCTGGGCCTTTCCGGCCGACGCAAACTCCTGTGAGAGGATCAGCTGGTTAATCGAAACCACGAGCGTTACGAGTGAGAACGTTCCCGCGATCATGCCGCTTGCCACTCGCGTCACGGAGTTCGGGTTAACGAACGAGATGAGGCCGATTTCGTGGAGAACGAGAATGACGAAGATAATGACGACTGAGAGGAGAGCCGTAACGACGATGCGATCACCTTCGATCAACAGCCACTCCCGGGCTCGCGGCAATGGCCCCGATCGAGTGCCGATCCTGGCCCCGTAGGACTCGATCGTCTCGTCGCTCTCGGAGGACACCATAGGGAACCGTTCCATCGACTCGGCAATAAGGGCCTGCGTTGCACACATCGGTAGCGACAGTCACTAACGCGAAACCCGATCGATTCGGAACCGGAGGAGAATCGTCGAGAACGACCGGAATCCGCCAAGCCGACGCGCAGTCGAGAGTAGAGTTGGCGATTCAAGGTCGACACTGAAATACGTCCGCGGTGTCGGTGTGGCAAATGCTCGATGACAACCACTACTCGAGGTCGCGGGCCCGGCGACGATGACCCGTGCGAGGACGGTCAACAGACGGCAGGTGCTCGCGGCGATCGGGGCTGCAATACCGACTGCAACGGCTGGCTGTACAGGTAGCGGGGGCATCGGCGGCGAACCGACCTACGAAGACGGAAATATGGGCGATCTAAACGCCAGCAACTATTCGAACCGGTCGGCGGCACAGATGGGCACCGCGGCGGCGCTCGCCCAGAGCCAACCGAGCACGTCGGTAACGCCCCTCGATCCGCTCTCGCTGACGGCTCACGAGTTCGTCGTCGAGGACGGCTATCTCGGCTCGACAGTCCAGGGAACCGTCGAGAATACGGGCACCAACCGGATTCAGATCGTCGAAGTTCGGACGCGGGTGTACGACGACGCCGGCAACCAGATCGGGAGATATCTCGCCAGTACTGGCGATCTAAACGCCGGCTCGACGTGGGAGTTCGTGGTCGTCGTCCTCGAGTCGCCGACGACCGTCGCCGATTACGACATCACCGTACTGGGGACGCCCACGTGATCGAAACGGTCGACCGAAGCGACCGCCGCCTGTCCACCGGTTACTCCGACGATCCGTTACGAAGGCTATCAGCGACCGCGTCGTAGACCACGTCGGGCCGTACGGAAAGCGTGTACGACGGTCGGCCCTTTCCGGTCGGCGACGTTTTCGTCGACTCGTTCTCGTCGACGAGGCCCGCTTCCTCGAGCCTGTACAGCGACCGGATGACGTCCGCCTCGGTGATCGTCCCGACGACCTCCGTATCGAGGCCGGAGAGATGCTGCTGGCAGCGCTTTCGAACCTCGTGTGTCTGAGCCGGTGTCTCGCCATCGCGGGCGAGTGCGGCGACGCCGAGCAGGACCGCCTGCTCGGTTACCGAGATGGAGTCGAACGCGGACGGTGCGGATCGCTCACCCATGTGTGAAGGTTTCACGCGGACCATCGTAACCGTTTCTCCTGGTTTCAAACGAGGGAAACCGGGGCAGCGCTCGAACGGAACCAAAAATGCAGTCTGTACCGAGAGAAAACGCCACGAGTGAAACGTCAGGACCCGGTCCAGCGAGTCGCTGCCGTTTCCGTTTTTGCACGACCCACCGCAGCGTCGCCGGTGTCGATCAGGCGTTCTCCTCGTCCTGAAGCTCCGCGAGCTCGGACTCGACGTCTTCCTGATCACCGGACTCGAGGTCGGTCAGTTCCGCTTCATCCACGTCGGTCTCGGGCGTAGCCTCGGTCTCGACATCGGATTCCGTCGCCGATTCGTCTTGTCCCACCTCGGACTTGAGGGTCTCGAGTTCGGCTTCGACGCCGCTGTCGGTGGAGAGTTGTTCGAGTTCGCGGTCGATGTTGTCCTTGTCGGACATGACGTCCTCGAATGCCCCCGACTCGTGGAGTTCGTCGAGGGCAGCCGCGCGGGCTTCCATGTCTTCGGTCTGCTCTTCGGCGCGCTCGATGGCACGGCCGACGTCCTCGAACTCTTCGCCCGTGGCCGTCATCGCCTCCGAAACCGTAGAGCTCGCCTCAGCGGCCTCGTAGCGGGCCTTCATCGTCTCCTTCTTGGTTCTGAACTCTTCGATGCGGGTCTGAAGTTCGTTCTTTTGGTCGATCAAACTGTCCTGCTGGCTCTGCAGGTCCGAAATTTGCCGTTCCAGATCTTCGATCTGGTTCATCTTCGTTTTCTTCTTCTCGAGGGCGCGTCGCGCCAGATCCTCCCGATCCTGCTGAACCGCCGTTCGTGCCTGATCGTTGTGTTTCTCGACGTTTTCTTCGAGGCGGCGTTTCTGCATCTCGAGGCGCTTTTTCTGCGTCGTCAGATCAGCGATCCCGCGTTTGACCTGCTGGAGTTGATCCCGCATCTGCTCGTAGGAATAGTCCAGCGTTTCGGTCGGATCTTCGGCCCGGTTGAGCACCGAGTTGATCTTCGACCGGATGACGTAGGAAGTCCGAGAGAGGATGCCCATACTCGCAACGTATGGTTCGCCGGCCTTAAAAACATCACTTCAGCAACAGTCCATGACGATCGGAACCGACGCGCTGGTAACCGCTCGTCGTACGTTCGGTACACATCCACCCTCGCGTTGTGAGTTACCGGTCGGTGGTAACCGATCGGACGGAAAACGTTTCGTCGACGAGAATCGTTGCCGATCCCATTTCGCCGTCGACTTCAAGGACGACACGGCCGGGGTCTCGCGATTTGATTCGCATCGCCGGGGTCGGTAGTTCCCAGTCGTACCGCTCGAGATCGACGCCGACATCGGCGAGTGCACCGGCGACGCGATTGTCGGTCAACAGCGACTGGAGCGGTTCCACGCCGACGAGAAACGTACAGGTGTCACAGGCGATCTCGATCATCTGATCGTCGGCTGCAGTGGTTTCGAGATCGATGTCGACCGCAGTCCCGCCCGCACAGAACGGACACTGTCCCGTCCGAGCCATACCGATATGATGCCTTGCGCGACGGACGGTCGCTCGGGCGACCGCGTCCGCGTTTCGTGTTTCGAACCCGTTTTTCGGAAACGGATACGTAAAGCCGGCCCAGTCGTCACACGCGGAACATTCGATGGAGACGAAGCCGCGGTTGTACCGCAGGACCGCCTTCGCGTCACATCGTGGACAATCCGAATCGATGGCCGTTGGGTCGTACTCGGTTCGTTCGGTCGGCCGATGAGCTAGCACGGACCGGTATAGCGCCGTCACGCTCGCCGTGGGAACATACCCGTCCTCGACTTCCCTGACGTAGACTCCCCGTAGTTTATCGAGGTGATAATTGAACTTCCCGCTGTCACGCATGCCGACCGCATCCATCAGGTCCGCATACGAGCGGGGGTCCGTATAGACGGCCCGCCACCCGTCGAGTAGCGCCAGAAGGATCTCGAGTCGGATCTCGTGACCGAGCAGTGAAAACGCCTCACGAGCGGTCGGTTCGGACTCGTCGGCCGTCGTCATGATTGTCCGTTGTTTCGACAGCACATTGATCGTTCGGGACGTGTGACCGCCCCCTCAATCGTGGTACTGTGTCTCGTGAAATGTGCTTCACAAAGTGATTACATGCTGTCGGGTCGACTGTGGGACCAATGAGGGAGGAACCGAAACCCAGCAGTACGATATCGCTTGCCACACGGCTTCGGCGGCGTCTCCGGTCGTTCGAGCCGATGCACATCGCGCTTTTGGGTCTGCTTTCGCTTCCCGGCTACGTCATCGAATCGCTGGCGTTTCTGCAGGTGTTCGCGCTTTTCTTCCTCGTTTTCTTCTGGCCGTTCGTCGCACCGCTCGTCGACGTGGTGTTGCGACGGGGTTCCGACGAAGACAGCGAAGAACCGACCGACTGGATTCACCTCGGAGACTGGCGTGCATACGCCGCGTGGATGCTCATGATGCCACTGACGTTTCTCAACCCTCTCGTGATGACCCAGGACCTGCTCCAGCTTTTCGGCAGTGCCGTCGCGTTCGCTCGTCACCGCGGTTCGTTCCCCGACCCCGAGAGCTACGAGCAACGCGTCCCCTATCGACTCCCGTTCGACGGCACCTGGACCGTCGTCAACGGAAGCCACGATCAGAACTATTCTCACTCCTGGTTCCCCGTGAACCAGCGGTACGCGTACGATTTCGTCATCACCGACGATGATGGTCGGACATCGCCCGAAAACACCGGAGCGGGCGTCGAGAACTACTATTGCTACGAGGAGCCGATTCGGTCACCGGCCGCGGGTGTCGTCGTCGATGCCTTCGAGACCGACTTCGAAGCCTCGTACGGCGGTGGGCTCTCCCATCCGTTGAAACGGGATATCCGGGGTTGCTACGTCGTGATTCAGCACGCTCCCGACGAATACAGCTGTCTCGCCCACCTCGTACCCGGCAGCCTGACGGTCGCACCCGGAGACTGCGTCGACCGCGGCGAGCTTGTCGGTCGGTGCGGTCACTCGGGCAACTCTTCGGAACCCCACCTTCACTTCCAGATTCAGGATCATCCGGTCTTCGAACTCTCGGCCGGGCTCCCGGTCGCCTTCGACGGCATTACGATTCAGTGGCCGGGGGCCGAGGCTTCGGATATCGACTCCCATCCCGGTCTGGACGAAAACCGAGCGGGAGAACGGCTACTCGAGGCCGATACCGGGGATCAGACAACCGTCGGTGACGGCGGGCCGAACGACGAGTCTTCCTCGCACCGTGACGAAGCAGGCCCTGCTCGGTCGTACATCTCTGCCGGCCAACGAGTCACGTACGGCGGTGAAAACGACGGCAACTCGAGCCATCGCAGCGGGGGAGTCCCGTCCGACGCCGACGAGCCCCTAGCACGCTCCTCGGACGACAGCCGTGCGGGAATCGCAACGGTACGGCGCACCTGCTTCGGTGTGTGCGTCGGTGCCATCGTCACGTTCTTCGGGTCGATCGTCGTATCCGGAGGTTTCGTTGCACTCCTTCTCGGCGCGGGACTGGCGATCGGGGTGGCCGCTCGGGTCGGATTCGCGGTCCGTCGTGGGAACGATTTCGGCCGACGGGCTAATTGGATCGGGACTGCCCTCGGCGTCGGACTCGTTGCCGGTGTCCTCACCGTGGTCACTCAAGCCGATCCGTTCGCCGGTGTCGGACCGCAATCGATAGCAGGGCTATTTTTCTCGATCGGATTCACCGGCTACGGAGCTCTTGGCGAGTTCAACAGACGGCGCTTAGGTGACAGGTTTGCCGAGCATAGCGTCGATGGCCCGTAGTGAAAGGGATGTGGGCTTCGATTGTCGAGAGTTTACGTCTCGGTGTCGAACCTACGGACGACGAGGGTTGATGGGAGGGGATCTACAACGACACGCTATGACCGATGTCTTGCTACCCGGCAGTCGCGACGTTCGGGGGACGCTCGAGCAACCTGAAGGACCGACGAATGCAATCGTCGTGGCCTGTCCGCCCCATCCCCAACACGGCGGCTCGCGAAGCGACCAGCGCCTCGTCGCGGTCTCGAAGGCACTTCGGGAATCAGGCATCGCGTGCCTGCGATTCGATTACGGTGCGTGGGACGAGGGCTACGGCGAGCGGGAAGACGTTCGGAACGCCGTTCGATGGGCCCGCAACGAATACGACGGGGAAACGGCCAACGATCTCCCGGTCGGCGTCTTCGGGTACAGTTTCGGCGCGAGCCTGACGTTGCTCGCCGCGGCGGAGACCGATCCCAACCCCGATGCGGTCGCTGTCCTCGCACCGACTGTCAAACTCGCCGACGACCTCGACGCGCTCGAGGCGCTGGATGCGCTCGAATCCCCCCTGCACGTCCTCTACGGCGAGCGTGACACGACCGTCGACTGGGAGCCGATCGTCGAGCGGGCACGGGATCGCGGTGACGGCGTGACGGCGCTGTCCGGCGATCACTTCTTTCTCGGCGCACACGACGAGATCGCGGGGTCCGTCGCGACGTTTTTCGAGCGAACGCTGCTCGAGTCGGCGTGAGTCGCCCCGTCGGTCGGCGTCGAACACACTCTCCGCATCCCGACATCCGCCTCCTGACGCGAGAATCGTTTTCACCGTGCTGCGAGTTGATCCGTCGATGTGGAACCGAGGGGTGACCGAGTCTGGACCGGCCGTGCGCACCGATGCCAGCTGACGATTCCGGACGGGTCCAGCGAGCCGAAACATGGACCGAACTGCAACGACTGGTCACCCAGGAGATGTGGGCAGCGGACATCGGCCGACACCGGTCACCGGACGTGTTCCGCGGGGTCCCGAACGAGTCGTTCAGCCCGAGACGTTCCTCGATCGCTTCGTCGGCGACTCGGAAACGTGGAACCTCGAGCCGTTGCTGCTTCGCAACTTCGCACAGTACGCGGCGGGTGCGATCGACGAGCCGCGATCGATCTGGCACCTGCTCTCGGTCGTCCAGCACTACTGACTGCCGACGCGATTGCTCGACTGGTCGTTCTCGCCGCTCGTCGCGACGTACTTCGCGACCCGAACCGGCGATACCGAGTGCGGCGGGGCGATATGGGCCGTCGATTACCGACAAATACACGCCGGCCTTCCCGACTACTATCAGGACGTCCTCGAGATGACGGAGACGCACATGCTCGACACCCACCTCCTCTCGAACGCGACCCTCGAGGGCGAGTACGTCGTGTTCTATTCGGCCGCCAGCGATCGACGAGCGCATCGTCACCCAGTCGGCCGTCTTCTCCTTCCGGTCGGACTCGCGTCTGTCCCTCGATCGATGGCTCGAGGAGCATCCCGACTGCCACCGGAAAATCGTCGTCCCGGGCGAGCGCAAACTCGAGTTCCGCGACAGACTCGACCAGCACAACGTCACTCACCGGACGCTGTTCCCCGGACTCGAGGGGCTCGCGACCTGGTTCAGGCAGTACTATCGGCCACAATCGGGGGGAGACCGAACGGCTAACCGACGACATTAGCGTCGGTTTCGGAGGTCGGTTAGTGTACCCACGCAAATGACCGCCGTCGTGACGTGCATCGCACCGAGAATAGTACCAGCGACGAGGCTGCCACCGGGTTCACCGGGGATGACGATAAAATCCGGAAGCAACGATATGAGGAGGACGATCGCAGCTACGGCTGCGAACGGTCGATCGGGGTCGACGGCGACTCGCGTGAGGATACCGTACGTCACAGTCGCACCGACAACGCCGAGGGCTGTAAACAGCGATACCGGGCTATAGTTCAACGCCATCAGATTCGGGGCGATGCCGCCGGCATTCGCGCCGAACACGATAAGCCAGTTGACACCAAGCGACAGGACGAGTGCGACCGCCCCCGATAGCGCGATACCGCTGAGAGAGGCCGTTCCTGACGACGACGAGCCTGTCGCTTTCGAAGTCATAATTACCCGTTCGATTAATTCGGCAAAAAACGTTCTGACCGCAATCAGACGCTGATCGAAGAGTGAAACGGAAGCAGACACGAGAGGCGCACGACGTATTCACGACTCCGACCACAGCATTCGGTGGGGGAAAAGCGCAGTGCAGAACGAGCACCGACGGTGAGCGACCGTCTGGGCGAGGAATTCGTCCGAAAAACCCCCCGGATTCTGTCCGAAAATTTCAGTCCCGGCCGTGGCAAGTTACGCACTTCGGAAGGCCGATCAATTCGACCGGTTCCGAGTTGTCGGGCGAGTAGACGACCATCTGGCCTTTCTCCATGTAGGGGACTTTCGACTCGAGATTGCTGGGGATGTTGACGCTCTTGATGGCGTCTTCGTCGCCGAGGTTGAGGACGATGGTCGTGTTGATCTGCTTGAAAACGGCGTCGTGAATGTCCTGGGGGTCCTGGGTGATCAAAAAGAGCCCGAGGCGCTCCTTGCGGCCCTGTTTGGCGGCTTCGGTGAACTTTTTGATGACCTTTCCCGCCTGGACGGAATCGGCGTCGGTCAGGAAGTTGTGGGCCTCGTCCATACCGAGGACGAGCGGGGTTTCCTTGATCCGGTCGTACGTCGGGTCGTTCGAGAGTTTCTGGTCGATGATCAACGAGGAAACTGCGAGGACGACGGCTTCGGTCGCCCGACTATCGTTGATGTGGTAGGTCGGCACGACGGAGAGCCCGCCGGGACGGACGAACTCGTGGACGAGGTCCGTAATCGGGCGCGCGTCCTGGTCGAAGACGTGGCCGAACCCGAGTACGCGCCGGCGGACCGCGTCGAAGGTCGCCTCGTGGACTCGACCGGATTCGTCGAGTTGCTCGCGCAGTCCCGGATCGTCGAGGAACGTCGTGAACTCCTCGTACGTCCCCTCGTTACCGTAATCGTCCCGAAACATCGGCAGGAGTACGCCGACCAGCGCGCCGTACTGGTTGTCGTTCAGCCCGCTGCCCGCGACCAGCCACGGGTTGTCGTGGACCATCGAGAACGGAATCGTGAACTCGACCTGTTCGGCGCGGTGGTGGCCCGCGGCGTACGACGCCGAACCGACCTTCGGAACGAATGCGGTCGTGTCGTCGTGGCCGCCGTAGGCGACCCCCTCCCGCTCGAGTCGCCGAGTGAATTCGTCGTCCAGATCGGGGTTGTCGTCGTGCATCTGGGCGTACTCGTCTTGCGGATCGAACTGGACGACCGCGGGTCGGACCCGTCGACCGTCGTCCATCGGATAGGTCCGGTCGGCGTCGAGATACTGCCGCAGGACGTTTTTCGCGCCGTGAGTTTTGCCCGATCCCGTCCCGCCGGCGACGAGCGTGTGACGGAAGACCAGCGGGTCGCCCGCCTCGTAATCATCTTTTAACCGGTAATCGATTGTTGGCGGCGACGCTGCCGTCCGCACCTTCTCGCCGCCGACGGAGAGGTGGCCCAGAAAGACACCATTATCGGGCATTTTGAGCCCGGTCTTGATCTCCCGGGTGTCGTCCGCCTGCCGAATTACGGTCTGTGGTTTCGGCACCCGATCGGTCATCCGGCGCTTGAGCTCGCCGTCGTCGTCGTAGAGAATCGCGACCGGATCGAGGCTCGCGACGAACTTGTAATCGGACTCGTCGATTCCGTCGGACCGCATCGCCCGCCGGGCGTGGATCTCCGTCGCGTCGTCGGCGTGGAACTGCTGGGCGTACTCGAGACCGGTAATTCTGCAGAATAGCGTCTCGTCGGCCGCGCCACCGCCCGTTCGACCCACGGCGGAAGCCGCGTCGTCGGGGTAGGGCGCGAGCAGGTAACTCCCGATGCGAATAGACGATCGATTGCCGCGGGTGACGTAGGCTCGCAGCGTCGTTTCCTCGCCGTCCTCGGTGACGCGCAACCCCTGAGAGACACAGATTGCGCCGATACCAGCGTCTTCGCCGCGGGGTTCGACCGGCGTGGATTCGAACGCGTCGTCCGCACCGTCTGTCGTCGCCGTCGCGTTCGGCGGTCTCTCGGTTCCCGAAGACGACATCGACGAGTCGGCGCCGTCGCCCGCCGCACCGTCTTCGGCATCGGCGTCAGCGTCGGCGGTGAAGTCGCCGAAATCTCCCAGGTCGGTCATATCATCCCCATCTGGGCCCATCCATAAAACGCGTTTCCCTCCAACTGGACGGACTGTTTATTCGCGGTGATAGTGTCGGCCAAGCCACAGACGGACCGCTGCGATCGCGACAGCCGTCAACGCGACGGGAGACGTAAAGCCCGAAACCGGCAAGCTACCGTCGGTCTCGGACGTTTCGTCTGATTCGCTTGAGTCGGTTTCCGGACTCGAGCCACGGGATTCGAGTCCGAGGTCCAGTTCGTCGGGATCAGCGTGGTCGAACGTCTCGAGGGGCTCGTCGCCGCCGTCGATCGAGACGGTCGCGGACTCGTCGACGACGGCGATCGGCCAGTCGCCGGTGAGGTCGACGTCGCTTTCGCCGAACGAAATCGTCGTCGCCCCGGCCGGCGCGTCGGCCGCGACTCGAACGGTCAGCGTCGCGAACGTTCCGTTTCCGGTCGTCCCCCCGGCGGGCGGCACGCGTCGTCGGTCGAGAATTGCCGTCCCCTGCTCGTGGGCGATCGCCTCTCCCGTCCGGACTTCGGTGCCGTCACCCTCGAGCCACGATCCGTGTTCGATGTCGGTAATCTCGATGTACTCAGGATTGTACTGGGCGACTAATCTCACGGACGTGATACCCTCGCTACCGTGCCCGCCCCGGCTTTGCAGCGTCACGTCGATCTCGATCGTCTCTCCGGGTCCGGCTTCGAGTTGCGTTCGGTCGGGTGAGAGGATCGCGACTTGATCGATCGCGGCGACTGTTCCGGCGGTGCCTGCGATCGAGAGCGTGAGAAGGACGGTCATTCCCGTGACGATGGCGACAGTGCGTCTCCCGTTCGAACGGCATTCGTACCGATAGCTTCGGTCGTCGCGGTCGGGGCGCATCGCTCTCGGCTCTCGATACGTGATGGAAGACTCTTAGCGGTTTGGTCCTCGTCCCGGTGAGAGCGAGGCGGCCGTCGAACGGACGCGCGTCGGCAACGGACAAAAAGCGAGCGACACCGGATCGAAGTGTCCGTCGAATCGATGACCTCAGACGGTCTCGGCGGCTGCTAGATCAACGAGGCGACGTGATCGTATCGCGTTACGAGCCTCGACTCGTGGTCGTAGCTGATGACGCCGACGTCCGCCATCGCGGGCAAGTGCGAGTGATGGAGCGCCACTTTCGCGTTGCTCTGGTCGGTAAACTGACCGGTGTCGAGTGCGCTGAGTCGGGCTGCAAGTTGCTCGAGCGACAGCGGTCGATCGCCATCCTCGAGTAGTGATAGCAGGCGCATTCGGACGGGATCGACGAGCGTCTCCAGCATCCGTTCGGCGTTTTCGGCGTCGCAGAGTTCGAGGAGCAGAGAGATATCTGCCGGATCGACCGGCGGTTCGTCGACGAGCGAGATACCGTCGTCGTTCCAGTCGACGACGTCGTACGTCTCGAGTCGCGGCAGGTGATTGTGAACGAGGCTGACCCGAACGCTGTGCCGGACATGCCCGTTCGAAGCGTCCGTCGTCGATCGTTCGATCAGTTCCGTCGTCAGTTCCGATACCGGCAGTCGAGACCCCCGAGATCCGAGGACCTCGAGAATACGAAGTCGACGGGGATGGCGAAGAATTTCGTAACATTCCGTCGGGACGTTCGCCAGTGGCTCGGGTGTGTTGTCGCCGCCGAGGTAAGCGTCCAAACTCATTACTCAAGTCAATCCCTGCAACGGGCATAAGCCCATTTCCAAAACGATTTGGGCCGCGAAGTCAGTCGTTACGGGAGTAACCACGGAGTAACAGGTTGACGACGCCATTGGCGGCTGTTTGAGGAAATTTCCGATGGAAATAAAAAGGTATAGCGCCATGAGAGTCGGTCTATCCAGGCGGTCGCGAAACGGATAGCTTCCGCGGGCTGAACCAGTCGGATCGGGGTAATGTGCTTACATCTGATACGAGTCGGGCCGCGACCGGTCGCGATGGAGGGATACCCGGTGAACGTCGGGCGAATCGAGTCGCGTAATCCGGGTCCGTTCCACGACGTTTTTGCGTCCACGAGCCCTACAGCATCGTATGCTCATGGTACGCGGACGCGCGGGCGGGACTGAACTCACCGGGACGTTGTACGAACGGGGTGAGCGAGCCCCGACGTTCCGCGGTGCCCCGGACGAAGACGCCGCGTACGTCTGGGTCTGTGACGAGTTCTACGAGGTCGATAGTGGCGGAACGACACAGCTCGTCGACGGCCGCGAGGTCAATCTCGCGTTCGAGTCGCCCATGCCTCGCGGCTTCGATACCCGCAAACAGGCCCTCGAGGGCGCCAAGGAACACGTTCGAACGCAATTCGCCAGAATCGGAGTCGATCCCGAGGACGTGGCTGTCGAGGTCGAGAAAAACGACGCCTAATCGGGATCGGGATTGACGGATCCGTCGCCAGCGTCGAAGCCGAACGCGAGCGTTCTCGTTCGTGAAATAACACATATACTATTCTCCTACCCGAACGGATAATTGCGCCACGGTGACCTGTTCCCGCAGCCCTAAGTGATGTCTGGACGTTGAGAGCAATACATGTCCGGGCCACCGAGTTCAGTCGAACCACCCGATGTCGACCCGGAGCCGAGAGTTTTCGATCGTATCACCGACGCCGTTTTCGCACTCGATAACGCGTTTCAGTTCACCTACCTCAACGCGCGGGCCGAAGACCTCCTGGAAGCCGACGCCGAGGAGGTCGTCGGCGAACGAATCTGGGACGTGTATCCCGACGCCGAAGAGACGGCTATCTACGACATTTTCCACGACGCACTCGAGACGCAGCAGTCCGCCGAAAGCGAACTGTACTACGAACCGCTCGACATCTGGGTCAGTATGCGTGTCTATCCCTCCGAGAGCGGTCTATCCATCTATTTCCGCGATATTACCGAACAGCAGGAACACCAGCGAGAACTCGACTTCAGAACAGCGCTTCTGGAAGCAAAAGCGGAGACGACACTCGACGGACAGTTGGTAGTCGATCAGGACCGAACCGTCGTCCAGTACAACGAACGGTTCGTCGATATCTGGGATATCCCCGAAGCGGTCCTGGCGACACGGTCGGACGAATGCATCCTCGAGTACATTCTCGATGTCGTCGCTGATCCGGACGAGTTTCGTTCGACGGTCGAATACCTCTATGACAACCCGGAAGCGGAGAGCCGGGACGAAATTCACCTTACGGACGGGCGATGGCTCGATCGGTATTCCGCCCCGGTCATCGGCGAGAACGGGACCCACTACGGCCGACTCTGGGTGTATCGCGATATCACCGAGCGCAAACAACGCGAGCGCCGGCTTGCGACGCTGATGAACAACGTCCCCGGTATGGTCTATCGATGCCGGAACGAACCCGACTGGCCCATGGAGTTCGTCAGCAACGGGTGCCGGGAACTGACCGGCTACGACCCTGCCGCGCTGGAACGCGGCGAGCGCTCCTATGGAGAAGATATCATTTTCGAAGCGGACCGCGAGCAGCTCTGGGAAGACGTACAGGAGGGCCTCGAGGACGAGGAAGAATTTTTGGTGACATACCGCATCAAAACCGCCGACGAGAACGTTCGATGGGTCAGAGAACGCGGCCGGGCGATGTACGACGAAGCGGGAAACCTGGAGGTGCTCGAGGGAGTTATTATCGACGTCACCGAACGAAAACGTCTCGAAACTGAACTCGACGAAATTCTGGGGCGGGTGACCGACGCCTTCTACGCGCTCGACGAGGAATTCCGGTTTACACACGTCAACGAGCGAGCCGAGGAGTTGCTCCAGACCTCCGAAGACGAACTGCTCGGCGAGAAGTTATGGGAGCTGTACCCCGAAGCAGGCGAAATCGACGACATCAGGGATAGCTTTCAAACGGCGATGCGTCGCCAGGAACCCCAGAGTCTCGAACGCTACTACGAACCCCTGGATTTCTGGGTCGAGGCGAGTCTGTATCCGTCTGAGACGGGAGTTTCGGTGTACTTCCGCGACGTCACCGAGCGCAAGGAGCGAGAACAGGAGCTTCGAGAGTCCGAGCGACGGTACCGGACGCTCGTCGAGAACTTTCCGAACGGCGCCGTCGCGCTGGTCGACGACGATCTTCGCTACCAGACCGTCGGCGGAAACCCAATCGATATCGTCGGCCTCACGTCCGACGTGATCGAGAATCGGCCGATTCGGGACGCTATCCCGACAGCACTGGCCGACGAGGTCGCCCCCCGGTATCGGGCTGCACTCGACGGAGATGCAAGCACGTTCGAGATACGGTTCGAGGGCCGTACGTACAGATTCCATACCGTGCCGGTTCGAGACGACGACGGTGACGTGTTTGCCGCCCTCGGGATGTCCCAGGACATCACCGAACGCACGGAGGCCAAGCGCCGACTCGAACAGAGCGAGCGTCGGTACCGGACGCTCGTCGAGAATTTCCCCCACGGTGCTGTCGGGCTGTTCGACGAGAATCTGGAATACACCGCCCTCGGTGGGCAACTTCTGGACGACATCGACATCGCACCGGACGATCGGATCGGACGCAGCGTCTACGAGATCTATCCCGACGACCTCGTGGCTGAAATCGAACCGAACTTCCAGGCCGCACTCGAGGGGGAGAGAAACTCGTTCGAGACCGAGTTGCACGACCGTCACCTGTACGCCCATACCCTTCCAGTCAGGAACGCGGACGACGAAATCTTTGCAGGGATGCTCCTCGTACAGGACGTGACCGATCTCCGGGAGTACCAGCGACGGTTGGAAGAATCCAACGAGCGACTCGAACGGTTCGCCTACACCGTCTCTCACGATCTCCAGGAGCCACTGCGGATGGTCACGAGCTACCTGACGCTTCTCGAAAAGCGGTACGCCGATGAATTCGACGATGACGGCCGAGAGTTCATCGAATTCGCGGTCGACGCCGCCGAGCGGATGAAAGAAATGATCGACGGCTTGCTCGAGTACTCTCGGGTCGCGACCCGCGGGTCGCCCCTCGAACCGGTCGATCTCGAGCAAGTCGTCGACGAGGTTCTCGAAGACCTCCAGTTCCGAATCGACGACAGCAACGCGACAATCACGGTCGAGTCACTGCCCCGCGTCGAGGGTGACAGGAGTCAGCTACGACAGATCTTCCAGAACCTGCTCGACAATGCGATCGAATACAGCGGCGACGAACCGCCACGGATTCACGTCACTGCCGACCGTGATGGTGAACACTGGCAGCTCTCGGTTCGCGACGAGGGGGTCGGAATCGAACCCGAAAATCAGGACCGTATCTTCGAGATATTCCAGCGGCTCCACACCCGCGACGAGCATCCGGGGACGGGCATCGGGCTCGCACTCTGTGAGCAGATCGTCGAACGCCACGGCGGGGAGATGTGGGTCGAGTCCGAACCCGGTGACGGCGCGACGTTTGCGTTTACGCTTCAAGCCGCCGGTGACCGCGACCGGTCCTGAACGAACCGCCCGAACCGCCCGGGTCACAGTTCGGAATCGAGTCATCAGAGAAGCGGGGCACGATACCGACCGCTAGGAGGGCTGTTCGTCCCAGCGATGGTCGTCGTAGGTCCGATCCTGGGCCGCGTCGAATCGGTCCTCGAGGGTCTCGCGGAGCGACGCTTTCTCCGGGCTGGCGATTCGAGCCAGTTCGTCCGCTTTTTCGACGATTCTCGGCGGCCCGTGTGCGATGGCGACGTCCTGAAGCAGTTGCAACGTCAGCCGTTCTCGCGTGTCCGGGTCCTTCGTGAACGCGTAGGGGGCCTCGACGCGATAGAGCAAATCGTCGCGGGGATCGTAGACGACGAAAAAGGTGACTTCGTAGGCCTCGTGCTCGAGGTGTCGCTCGACGCCGAACGCATCGCCTTCGATCGACAGCGGTCGGTCGACGCCGCCGCGCGAACGGAACCAGTTCGTGTACGAAAGCGCCGACAGATCACGTTTCCAGCGCTCGCCGTCGACGTCGTCGACGTACTCACCGCGCTCGAGCAGGCGGGTAAACAGCGCCGAATCGTTGCTCCACGGAACGCTGACGTCGACGTCGCGTTTGGATTTCAGCGTACGTGTCAGGACCCGAGTCGCGGGGTTTTTGACGAATCCAACGAGCGGGACGTCCCGATCGACGAAGTCCTCGACGAGCCGGACGTAGTTCTCGAGGACGGTCGTGGGTCGCGGGTCGTCGAGCAGGAAATCGGCGAGGTCCGGGTGCTGGTCGGCCCAGCGCAGCAGCCCGCGTGGGTATAGCGGCCCGTCGAGGACGAGCAGGTCGGACACCTCGCCGGCGTGGTCGAGGGCGTGGGTGCTCTCCGCGAGGTACAGCGCCAGCGCGTGGACAACGCCCTCGGCGAATCGAGGCAGCGGCGGTATCTTGACCGCTCGGCTCCGGCTGTATCCGCCGTCGAATTTGCCCCACGTCTCGTCGACGGTCATCGTCTCGTCGTTCGAGTGGACCGTCATCACCGTTGTTCGCGACCGGTGAAGGTCGAGATCGCTCGGCGTCGTGCTCATCGCCGCCTGCGCAATATCGATTACGAGCCCGTTTTTGAACGACGTCGGATTGATCGTTCCCGCATCCAGGCCGTGTTCGGTCGGGTATTCGCGATCCTGGAGGGCGACAGCTTCGCAGTCGACGAGCCGTCGCGCTCGCTCGTCGACCGGCTCGAGGATCGTTCGACCGTCCTGAACCAGCGGGTCGAGAAACGACTCCCAGACGGTCTCGGCGAAGGCGCGGCGGTCGCGCTCGTCGGTCCCGTGGTCGATTCGCCTCGCGAGGCGCGCGATACCGTCGAAGTGGACCGGATCGAGCGTCATGGCGTCATGCTGAGAGGCACCGACCCGACCCGCAAAAAGCCAGTGGTCGCGGCGGCCGGGATGATAACTCGAAGGCGGGTAAATAACTATCAGAAAATGTATGTATGGGCGCATCGAGGCTACGATATCTCGATGTCCGAGCGAGAAATTCGGTCCGCCGAACGCGACGATCGTGCGGTCAATTGGCGACAGACCAGTTCCGGAGTCACCCTCTTCGAAGCGGGGAACTCCGAGGCCTGGATCCACGCGGAATTCCGGGCGGGCGTTGCTCCGGAAAAACGACTCTTCATGGTCTGCGACGAATGCGGTGCCGTTTTCGCACAGCGAAGCAAGCCCGGAAACGGAACCGTCTGTGGTGACTGCGGCGTGACGTTCGACCACTGCGGTGACGACTGACGACGCGACGACAGAACCGACTGTCGCGCTCGCCTGCACCGCTTCCGTTCCGTCCGTTCGAGTTCTCCGATAGAAATGAGAGCAATAATTCATTTCTGCCATGCAGGCCCGTTCTCGGCGGCGGCGAACAACGATAGTTAGTTACGACGTGCTCGTGTCCGATTTCACATGGACGCAGCGCTGATCGTCCTCGACGGCTGGGGTCTCGGAGACGGTGGCAGGGACGCGGTTGCGGCGGCCGAGACGCCCGTCTTCGACTGTCTCGCTGAATCGGGTGCGTACGGCACGCTCGAGGTTGCGGGCCGGCGCGTGGGTCTCCCGGACGGCCAAATGGGAAACAGCGAGGTCGGTCACCTCAATATCGGGGCCGGCCGGGTCGTCCATCAGGAGTACACCCGCATCTCGGACTCGATCGCGGACGGCTCGTTCCGGGAGAACGACGCGATAAACCGAGCGTTCGATCGAGCGCGCGAGAACGACGGCCGGGTTCACTTCCTCGGACTCGTCAGCGACGGCGGGGTCCACTCCGACCAGGCACACCTCCACGCACTGATCGAGATGGCGGCCGACCGCGACGTCGAGGCCGTCACCCACGCGATAACCGACGGCCGGGACACGTCGCCGACCGGCGGCCGCGAGTATCTGGCCACGCTCGAGGACGTTATCGCCGACCACGGCACCGGCGACGTGGCGACGGTCACCGGCCGGTACTACGCGATGGACCGCGACCAGAACTGGGAGCGGACAAAGCGAGCCTACGACGCCATCGTGAACCGCGAGGCCGACTGGACCGCCGAATCGGCCGTCGACGCGGTCGAGAAATCCTACGACCGCGACGTGTCTGACGAGTTCGTCGAGCCGACGCTCGTTACGGGCGAGGCCCACAGCAACTCGGAGAGCGAGCGGCGAAGCCGCGAGCAGGGACGGCCCGCCCTCGAGGACGGCGATTCGGTGGTCTGGTTCAACTTCCGCTCCGATCGCGCTCGGCAGTTGACGCGGATGCTGGCCGACATTCGACCCGCGGACTGGTCGGATACCTTCGAAACCAGCCCCCCGGACGTCGAGGTCGTGATGATGACCCAGTACGACAAGACGTTCGACCTCCCCGTCGCCTATCCGCCGAATCAGCCCGCACAGGTCCTCGGCGAGGTACTCGCCGACGCAGGCAAAACGCAACTCCGGATCGCCGAATCGGAGAAGTACGCGCACGTCACCTACTTCCTGAACGGGGGCCGGGAAGTCGAGTTCGACGGCGAGATCCGCGAAATCGTCGAGAGCCCCGACGTGCCGACCTACGACCTGCAACCCGAGATGAGCGCCCCCGAGGTAACCGACACAGCGATCGACGTCATCGAATCCGACGATCCGGACGTGCTCGTCCTCAACTACGCCAATCCGGACATGGTCGGCCATACCGGCGACTACGACGCCGCGATCGCGGCCGTCGAAGCCGTCGACGAACAGCTGGGCCGGCTCGTCGAAACGCTCGAGAACGCCGGCGCACACGTCCTGATCACCGCCGATCACGGCAACGCAGACGACATGGGAACGGAAGACGATCCGCATACGGCGCATACGTACAACGACGTTCCGCTGATCTACCTCGCTCCGAGAGCGAGGTCCCAACGCGACCTCGGAAACGCGAACGGTGAAACCGTACGCGGCGGGACCGACGGCGGTCGGACGGTTCGCGAAGGCGGCACGCTCGCGGACGTTGCGCCCACAATCCTCGAGACGATCGACCTCGCCCAACCGCCCGAGATGACCGGCGAGTCGCTGCTCGAGTAGTCGATTCGGAACTCCCCGAAGCGGATTCACGAGAGGTTGAGCAACGGAACGGCGCCGAACCAGAGCAGGTACCCGAGCGAGGCTGCCATCATCCCGTCGATGCGCGTCGGTTCCGTCTGTCCTCGCAAACGGGTCTGAAGGAGCCAGACCAGCCCGAGCGCGTGCGGAACGGTGAGAGCGACGAGCGGGCCGTATGCACCTCCGGCCACGTCGAACGCGGCCCAGACGACCGCGGCCAGACTGGCCAGTATCGCGGCCGCCATCGCGACCCTCGCTGCCCCGTCGACACCGGCGCGAACGGCCACCGTCTCCTTTCCGGCCGCGCTATCGGCGGCGCGGTCGGGAACGCCTGCTAGCGTTATCGACGGCAGGATAGCCAACAGGAACGGGATGGAGAGCAACCACGGACGCGGATCGGCCCACGCGCCGCCCTGGACGAGAAATCCGCACAGCAACACGCCGACGCTGTGGGTGACGGCGACGTCCAGTTCCCCGAGCGTTCGGTAGGACAGTTCCAGCGGCGGTATCGTGTATCCGAGCGCCAGGGTGCTCAGGAGCACCATCGCCGCAGCCACGGCGTACTGTGAACCGGTTCCGGCGGCAAGGACGGACGCGCCGAACGCGACGGCCCCTGCGACCGAGACGACGATCCCTCGCCGCAGATCGTCGAATCCCAGTTCGCCGTCGACGAGGACGCGTGAGCCGCCGGTGAACGGTCCAGCGAAGGCGTTCTCGCGATCGGATGGATAGTCGACGTACTCGTTGCTTAGCACCGTCGCCGCTTCGAGAGAGAAGAGGAAGCCGAACCCCAACCAGTACGCGGTGGACGAGAACACGCCACTCGCACCCGACGCCGCCATCGCGCCGATCGTGTACGCCGCCCACGACATCGGATAAAACTGCAACCGGAGGGCTTTCGCCCACGACCTCACCCGACGTCGGATGCGCCTCCGCCGAGGCTCCGGCCCGACGGCGAGTCGCCGACCCAACCGGGTCGTTTTCTCGAGCCACCCCTCGCGTTCGTCTGGCGTCGACGACTCGACTGGCCCGAAGTTCGTTACCCGCGTCGTTCTAATCCCGGCAAACCCCAGCGTCGCGCGCTTGACGGCGTTGTGGCCCGGCTGGCGATAGATCCAGCGATATACCCACGGCGGCACGTCCATCGTGACGATCAGTTCGGCAGTTTTGTCGTCAAGCAGTTTCTCGTGACCCGCCCCCTCGCCGTCGTCGTAAAACGAGAACGCGAAGCCGGATGTAAACGTGCGGTCGAAAAACCCCTTGAGCCGCGCCGGCATGGTCCCCCACCAGTTCGGATAGACGAAGACGAGGTGATCCGCCCAGCGAATCCGCGCTCTGGCTTCGACGAGGTCGGATTCCAACTCCTGGTCGTCGGGCGTCTCCGCGCGAACGTCCGGGTCGAACTCGAGATCGGCGACGGCGAGTTCTCGAACGTCCGTCCCCGCATCGAGTGCTCCGTCGCGATAGGCCTCGGCGAGTGCGCCGCACAAACTATCGGTTCGCGGATGGCCGAGGACGATACAGACGTTCATGACCCACTCGGAACGTCTTCTCGTTACGGCGTCCCGACCTAAAAGACGCGGCCTGGGGAAGCAGCCGTTTGATCACGGCGGTCGGTTTCGTGCGTCCGCGACCAGCCTCTATACAATCCACCGGCTCCATCGAGCGCGGTCTCCGCTCACCGATCCCCGCGTTTCTCGGCGGTCTCCGCCCGTCTGTGACCGAGATCGACGGGCCATCGGACCACAAACCGAAGTCACTGTACTCGAACGCTGAGTACGATGGGGCAGTTCCATGGCCAGCAGCCGGATCACTCCTCTCCGGGGTCGGAACGGTCCTGTTACTCCGATATCTTCGACGACACCGCGGGAAACCGGGTGCAAACTGGTTTCTGCTCGTGCTCGTGGCGCAGGCCCTGTGGTGTCTCTCCTACGGCGTCTCGTTGTTCGTCGACGATCCGACGCTCAGGGTAGCCCTCGAGATGCTGACCTGGATCGGCATCGTCTGGACCGGTGTGCCGTTTCTGGCCTTCGGCCTCGAGTACACCGGCCGCGGTTCGCTCGTCCGCACGCCGTGGTTCGGTGCGCTCCTCACCGTCCCTGCGATTACGACGGTGCTCGTCGTGACGAACCCGCTTCACGAAATCGTCTGGAACAACTTCCGAATCGACCCGATCTTCGGTGCGGCGACAGTAGCGTACGATCTCAACGCCTGGGCTTTCTTCGCGATTTCGCTCGGGATGGTGGCCGCACCGTCCGGCACGCTACTCCGTTTCGATACGGTCGTGAGCTACGGGCCGCTCTATCGTACAGAAGCGCTCGCCGTCGGCCTCAGCACCCTCCCGCCGGGTATCGCCGTGCTCGCCTGGCTCCTGAAAATCGAACCGATCCCGCCGCAGCTAACCCTCGCTGCGGTCATGTTTCTGCCTCACGTCGCCCTCGACGCCTACGCGTTCGTCGGCGGCGGCATGTTCACGTACAGCCCCTCCGTCCGTCGCAGGGCCGATCAGTCCGCGGTCGACGCCCTCGAGAATCCGTTTCTCGCCGTCGGTACGGACGAACGGATCGTCGACTGTAACCCGGCGGCCGAGTCCCTGTTCGACGTTGCGGCGTCGGACGTTCTCGGCGACCCGCTCGAGGAAGTAACCGGCTCGACGCTCGACAGGCTCTCCGAGATGGTGGTCGTTCCGGACACTGTCGGCGGAACTCGCCGAGAGCTCGCCGTCTCGACGTCGGAACTTCGTGACGGTTCGGGCCGGATCGTCGGCCACACCGTCCTGTTGCAGGACAGTACCGAGCAACGGCGACGCGAGCAGCGACTCGAGATTCTGAATCGTGTGTTGCGCCACAACCTCCGGAACGATCTGACCGCCGCCCGGGGCTACGTCTCTATCGCCGCCGACCGAGCCGACGGCGACCTCGCATCGATGCTCGCGAGAGTTCACGACGACGTCGAGGGCGTCCTCGAGCTGAGCGAGAAAGCCCGCGCGTTCGAACGCGCGATCGAATCCGCGTCCCAGTCGCCGGACTCCTTCTCGGCCCTGGCCGCGTTGAGGTCGGTCGCGGCCGAACTCGAAGCCGAAGCGGAGGGACGGGTCGACGTGTCAGTTCCCGCCGACCTCTCGATACGATCGAACCGCGAACTGTTCGAACTCGCGTTCGAAAACCTCATCGAGAACGGGCTTACCCACAACGACGCGGACGATCCATGCGTGACGATCGGCCTCGAACGCATCACGGACGATCGGAAAGCCGTGTTTACCGTCCGCGATAACGGGCCCGGGAGTCCGGACCACGAACTCGCCGTCCTCGAGCGCGGGGAGGAAACGGCCCTCCAACACGGCAGCGGACTTGGTCTGTGGATCGTTTCGTGGTCCGTCACCGCCCTCGGCGGCGACCTCGAGTTCGATACGGACGCGGACGGCACGAGTGTTACTGTTCGCTGTTCCGTCGTCGAACCGGAATCCGAAGAGATGGCGGAGATGGCGGGGATGGCAGAGATGGCGGGGATGGCGGGGATGGCAGAGATGACCTAAACGGGAGAGATGGCCCGAAACCACCGTGTTCGAGAGTCGGCTCCGGTATCTCCGTCGTCTCAGTCGGCTCCGGTATCTCCGTCATCCCCTTGTCCCTGGACGTCAGCTCTCCCACGAGCGCGTCCGTCTCCCGGTCGATCGGCGTCGTTCCATCGCTGGCCGCAGCCGCGTCCGGAGACGTCATTTTCCGCGGGCTCGTACACGTAGAGACAGTCGTTGCTATAAGACCGGCCGAACTGATCCGCATCCTCACAGCAGAGGACGCGACCGTCGTCCATCACGGAGACGTTGTCGACGTTGATGAGCGCGTCGTCCGCAACGTCGGCCGGGTCGCTCGCGTCCGGTCCCACGATAACCGGCTCGAGCGTCGAGACGTTGAAATCGCCCTCGAGTTCGGCGCGGTAGACGACCCCGCCGTCGACCCGTTCGATCCGAACGTCGCCCGCGTCTTCGTAGCCCTCCTCGTTGGACATGTCGTCGTTGAGTTCCGAAATGGCGAAGTAGACCGGGTCTCCCGGGCCGGCACCGTCGACGCTGTCGACGCCTTCGGCCTTGTTGAACTCGATGGACGCACCGACCTCCTTTGCCGCCGCCCGCGTCTCGAGGAACGGAACGCGACGGAGTTCCGTCGAAACGCCGTCGGGTCCCTCCTCTTCCCACTGCTCCGCCCAGCGAACGATCTCCTCATCGCTGATGTAGTCCCGGTTCCCGTTCTCGACGACCTCCCTGTCGGCCTCCTCGAGCGCGGTTTCGAAGTCGTCCTCCCAGTCGGTCTCCGCGTGACTCTCGAGGTAATCCTCCTGGGTGACGCCGTCGTACTCGGCGATCCACGCTTCGACCTCCCTGTTGGTCGCGTGGCCCAGTTTCAGCCACTCGATCTCGAGGTCGACCGCCGCCGTCGGAAGCTCGCGCGCGGCCTCCTCGTTGGTTACCGTCGGTGCGTAAAGGGTGCCGGCGAGATCCATCGGATCGTCGTAACAGTCGATCGATCTGTCGGCGACGAATTTATAGATCCCTTTGCTGTCCCCGTCGGAGCAGCCGTAGACCGTCTTCCTGTCGGACTGGATATCCGGAGATTCCCAGGCGGCCCGCCCCATTACGTAGTACTTCACGGGCTGTGGCGGGTCGGCCGTCGGCTCGCGGACGTCGATGTGGTAGCCGTACCGGTATGGGTTCGGGTAGACGTCGGTGATAGGTCGCGTCGTGGTGCCGTCGGATCCCTGGTCGACGGGGTCGGCACCGAGGTAGTACGCGAGGAATTCGACGCCGGTCATCGCCCAGAACCCCTGGACGCCCCAGGAGTCGTCGTAGTAGTCCTCGACGGCGCTCTGAATCTCCGACGGGTTCGGTCTGTTCCAGAACTCGTGGGCACCGCGAAGCCCCTTCCCCGTTCCAGCCTCCAGAACGTCGCTCACCGTTGCGGCGAGCGATACCCGCGGGTGGGCGTAGTTCTCCTCGGAGGAGATCATCGTGTTCCACGGACTCAGATCGCCGTAACAGTTGATGCGCGTCCCACCGAGTTCGCGCATCGGCTCCGTGTTAGCGAGGTTGATGGCGTTCTCGAGGTCGGCGTCCCACTCGCCCTCGTCGGTGCGCCGGATCGGAAGTCGCGAGACGTTTCCGGGACTGTTCTCCCAGTTCGTGAAGAGAAATCCCTCGGTTCCCGCGTCGTTCGTGGCGACGAACTGGTTGCAGTCGGGATTGTACGCCGCGTCACCGTACTGTGTGCCGGCGAACTCGTTCGTCGTGATGTTCTTCCCATCGGGCGTCTGTACGACGCCGAGTTCTTCGGTTCCGCCGTTTATCGCTTCGTGTGCCCGTGCGAGGAACGTGAACTCGCCGTTCGAACCCCGGACCGTCTCCCGTTCCGCGTTCGATTGCGGCGTCGACAGTTCGTCGAAGTCGTCGTTGCTCCCGTCGAACTGGAATCGAAAGCCACTGAAGTACCCGATACCCGCTTCGTCGTACGGGGCTGAGTTCTCTCGGCTCGGGTGCTGAAGGCTATACAACAGCGACCCGTCTGCGAACACGATCGGACCCGTTACCTCCGCACCGCGTGCGGTCGACGAGAATCGCTTCAGTTCGCCTTTTACGTGCGGCGCCAGGGGCGTATCGGGGTCGGCCGGTCCGTCCCCGGTCGCTATGCCGGTTACGCTCGCGCCCAGTGCCGCAGCCACCGATGCTTCCATCAGGTTCCGCCGATTTAACTCGACCATCGATTCGATACTCGCGTATCGACATATTGGCGGTTTATATTTGTGATATATACGTGTAACTCACTGTTCGGAGACTACTCGACTCTATGTAGCCCTCTGTCGATTTCCATCCCGATATCAGGCCGACAATCGACGATCAAATCTTGGCCCGAAAGCCGTCCCTCTCGTGGCGGGTGCCATACGGCTGAACACGGTTTTCGGCGAACCGAGGATGGAACTCGGACCGTCCGACCACTCCGGCGTAAGCCGATCACTCGATGGGGGTACCACCGATTCGGACGACCGGCGGGACCACGTGAGCAAATGCGGTGGCCGGTGGAACCGTCGGAGAGCACCGGGTCCCGCACGCTCATCTGAGTCGAACGGCTCGAGTAATCTACTTCGGCGACGCGATGCCCCGCTCGACCGCGTTCGATCGGATTTCCCGGGAGCGTTGACGAACGGAGGCTACGTACCGCTCGATTTTCGGGGGCTTCTTGCCGTAGAACGATGCGACCCAGTTCAGGTCCGTACCGGGCATGGTCAGGAAATACGCAGCGAGCGTATCACGCCCCGCCTGGATAACTTCCGGTGGGACGCCCCGTTGGCCGGTTCCGTCCTCCTGGAAGCCGTTCGTGTCGAAGTAGACGTCGGCGTACAGCGTGGCGGTCTCCGGATCCGCGAACGTCATCGGCGTGTGCTGGGGTGCATCGAACCGATACCGCGGTTCCTCGCCTTCGGGCTGCGTAACTTCGAGAATTCGGACGTCCAAAACGTAGTCTTCGTAGACCGATTCTGCTTCTTCGGTCGATTGCTGCGGCGTTGAGTAGGGCATTGGTTGTCGACGTCGATCGGCGACGGGCCGGTGGAGGCCCCCGAGCGTACCGACGTACGACGATTCCACGTCCGCGGCGGGTATGTGTGTTGCTAATAGCAGTACATTTTATCGGGGATCGGTCCCGAGTAGTATTGAGACGGTTTCCGCTCCCATCGTCGTCTCCGATCGTCCGCGTTTCAATGTGTGATCGCCACAGCCGAAAGGCGGGATAGTAACCGATCCGGAGCGCCGGTAGCCGACTCCTGGGGAATCCGCGAGATTCGGCAGACGGTGGCTATCACACGTCGGTACGGGGGAGCTATCAAACGGCTGGATGTGGACGAACGAGACGTGAGAACCGACGGAGACGTCACTCGAGGAACCGCCGCGCCACGGGGCGACTGCGAGGAATGGCCGCTGTCGGCGCTGGCGAGTGGGCGGGTTGCATCGAACTGATCATGATCGAAATCGCTGGGCTGCTAGCCCTCGCTGCCGTCGGAGCCGGGATCGTCTGGTTCGGTAGCATCCGGCTCGAGGACGCGGCGAACGACATCGCAGCGGGCTACGGGCTGCCGACGGTCGTTCAGGGAGCAGTAATCGCCGCAGTGGGCTCGAGCATGCCCGAACTGGTGAGCGTGTTGCTCGCGACGCTTGTCCACGGCGAGTTCGAACTCGGCGTGGGTTCGATCGTCGGCTCCGCGGTGTTCAACCTGCTCGCGATCCCGGGCATGGCCGTGGTCATAGGCGGTGGCATCGACACGACGCGGGAACTCGTCTACAAGGAAGCGCTGTTTTACATGCTCGCGGTCGCGTCGCTGCTGTTGACGTTCTCGCTCGCAGTCATCTACAATCCGGTCACCGCGGCCGATGGACTCATACGTGGAGCAGTCTCCCGGCCGCTCGCTCTCTTCCCTGTCGCCCTGTACGGGCTCTACATCTTCACCCAGTATCTCGACGTCGCCGACGAAGGGCGAGTAGTGGACGAGTCGGTGGATATGGGACGCGCCTGGCTCTGGTTCGGCGTCGGACTCGTCACGATCGTCATCGGCGTCGAAGGCCTCGTTCGGTCGGCGGTCGGTCTCGGGGAGGCGTTCGGGACGCCGGCGTTTCTCTGGGGTATGACTGTTGTCGCCGCGGGCTCGAGCCTGCCCGACACGTTCGTCAGCATCGCGGCCGCCCAGGCAGACCGGCCGACGGTTACGCTGGCGAACGTTCTCGGGAGCAACACCTTCGACTTACTCATCTGCGTCCCGGCCGGCGTCCTCGCCGCCGGCACGTTGACGGTGAATTTTGCCTACATCGTCCCGATGATGAGCTTTCTGGTCTTCGCGACCATCGTGTTTTTCGGGATTTCGCGGACCGAAATGCGTCTCTCCCGACGCGAAGCGTGGACGTTGCTCGGGCTGTACACGGCGTTCGTTTGTTGGTTGGTTCTCGAGAGTCTCCGTGTGGTCACCGTCATCGAGTTCTGATTGCGGAAAACGCTGTGCGAAACCAGTGGCAATCTTGTTTGGAGATGGTTGGCCCCAATCAGCGGGCGCTTGTCTAGTGGTTTTAGGAGGGCTGGATGCAACGGCGCAGGTATGAGCGACGATTCCAGCGGCGACGATCACCGATTCGCAACGAACAGCGTCCACGCCGGCCAAGAGCCCGATCCGACCACGGGCGCTCGCGCGCCACCGATCTACCAGACCACGTCCTACGAGTTCGACGACACGGATCACGCCGCCGCGCTGTTCGGACTCGAGGAGTTCGGGAACATCTACTCCCGGATCATGAACCCGACCAACGCGATGCTCGAAGAGCGTATCGCGACCCTCGAGGGCGGCGTCGCTGCGCTGGCCACGTCCTCCGGGATGGCCGCGTTCGACCTCGCGACCTTCATCCTCGCAGAGGTCGGCGACAACATCGTTTCGTCGTCCTCGCTGTACGGCGGTACCTACACCTACCTCACCCACACCGTCGAGAAACGAGGGATCGAGACGAAGTTCGTCGATACGCTGGACTACGACGCCTACGAGGAGGCCATCGACGACGACACCGCGTTCGTCCACCTCGAGACGATCGGCAACCCCGCGCTCGTGACGCCGGACATCGAGCGAATCGCCGACATCGCCCACGACCACGACGTACCGCTGTTCGTCGACAACACCTTCGCGACGCCGTATCTCTGCCGACCGCTCGAGCACGGCGCGGACCTCGTCTGGAACTCGACGACCAAGTGGATTCACGGCGCGGGCTCGACGGTCGGCGGCATCCTGGTCGACGGCGGTTCGTTCCCCTGGGAGGAGGGCGACTACCCCGAGATCACCGAGCCGAATCCGGCCTATCACGGCGTTAACTTCCGCGAGACGTTCGGCGACATGGCCTTCGCGCTCGTCGCTCGCACCCGCGGTCTGCGCGACCTGGGGAACCAGCAAGCGCCCTTCGACGCCTGGACCACCCTGCAGAAACTCGAATCGCTTCCGCTCCGGATGGAAAAACACTGCGACAACGCCATGGCCGTCGCAGAACACCTCGAGGATCACTCAGCCGTCGACTGGGTCAACTACCCCGGCCTCGAGAGCCACGAGACCCACGAGGAGGCCACCGAGTACCTCGAGGGCGGCTACGGCGGCATGATCACCTTCGGACTCGAGGACGGCTACGACGCCGCGGAAACGGTCTGTAACGAGGTCGAACTCACGAGCATGCTGGCGAACGTCGGCGACGCGAAGACGCTGATCATTCACCCCGCGAGCACGACTCACCAGCAACTCACCGAGGAGGAGAAACTGGCGAGCGGCGTCACCGATGATCTCGTCCGCCTCTCGGTGGGGATCGAAGACGTCGACGACGTGATCGCCGACCTCGACCGGGCGATCGAGCAGGCGTAACTCCCAGAGCGATCGAGCAGGCGTAACTCCCAGAGCGATCGAGCAAGCGTAACTCGTGAATCGACTGTGCCCACGGCGGGAGTACCGCTGCCTCCGTCGGCCCCAGTACTTTCAATTCGTGTTGAATAGCCCGCGTCGTTAAGGTCGCCGAGTCCGACTGCTCTGGTATGGCGACAGGGCTACTCACGTCGGAGGCGTCGGAACAGATCGTTACGACCTGTCGAACGGCAATCGGCGACAGCCTTCGTTCGGTCACGTACTTTACGCGCGACGACTACGAGCAGATGTATCTTCGCGAGGACTTAGAGCGCGATGCCGACCTCGCGACGTTCATCGGCCACGAGTGGCGCGGGTTCAAGACCACCCAGACGGCCTACGAGGGGTCAGAACTCGGCGCATACGATTACACGATCCGAGTGTTCGAAAACGGATTTCTGGTTCGCGTTACGAACGACCGCGAAGGCGTCTTCGTTACGACGGACGGCCTCACGGTCAAGGATTTCGAAGAAGTCGCAACGGCACTCGATTCGTTCCTTAGCGAGCGCGAGATTTCCTGACGGGGTCGGCCTCCTCGCTCGAGCAGCCGCGGTCACCGTCGTCTGCAGGTTGCTCGTCTTCCTCGTCCGCTTGCTCCGCCACGCCGTCTTCTCGCCTGCCGATCGGCAAACCGGAGCCGTACTCGTCGTCCGTTCCGAGGAGGCGAGCGAACCGACGACGTTCCGCCGCGTGTCTGTCTAAACTCATGCCCCGGATGGAGGACTGATTCCCTTGTTGTAATGCAGGTCTTTTTCGGTCGAAACGCGGTACTTCCCTCGTGAAACGATCACCGCACCGTCCGGTGATTTCCCCCCGCTGAAACAGTTTCTGTCGGATGTATTTCCAGTTACGGTGACCCGTCTTCACGGCTTCCGAAACAACGCAACACCCTTTTTCGCCACGCTCGTTGTGTTCCTCAATGACCGACCTTCCGGGACCCATTGAACGCGAACTCGAGTCCCACGGCGCGTTCACCCGAACCGGCGGCGACTACGACCTCACGACCACCGTCTTCGAGACGACCGTCACGGCCGACGACGCCGAGGGAAAACGCGACGGCCGATTCAGCGTGACGGTCGTTCTCCCGTCGCTCGACGCCGCCGTGGCCGACGAAATCGTTGCGGGCGTCGTCGAGGACGGCTGGTTCGAAACCCTCGAACGCCGCTTGCAGGACGTTTTCGGCGTCGCCCAGACGAGTACCCACGCCGAACCCGCCGTCGAACGCGACGACGACGAGGTTCGGGTCCGTCTCGAGTACACCGCCTGGGACGCAGCCGAGGGCGTCGAAGACGCCAAAGCCCTGATCGAGTTCGTCGAGGGCACGTACGCGCAGGGGATAATCCCCGGGTACGAGTATCGCGGACCGGCGGCGACCTTGCTCGAGAACGCCCAGAATCGTGGACGACAGGCCACGGACGACGACGACGGCGGTATGCCGATGTAACGTCCCGGCGTCCTTGGGACCGTCCCCGTATCGGGCGGACCCGTCGTTATGAGTGGCCCGGAGCGAGATCCAAGATGTCGCTCGGGGAGAAATCGTCGGGCGTCAGTTCGGGGACGAGATCGTCCGGCAGAACGTCCCATCCGAGTTCGTCTTCGCCGGGCGCGGCGTCGGTATCGAAGCCGGGACCGTCGGCGGGTTGGCGGTCGCGATACGCCGCCGGTGGCGCATCGTGGGCGTAGACGCTTTCCGGATGGTCGACGGACCAGACGTGAAGCATACAGGGTGTTCGACAGGGGAAGTCGAGAGCATTTGCCGCGAAGTCCCGCTCATAGGCTTGCCTGTAGTACCACCATGCGAACCGGCCTGGCAAGCCGGTATGAGCGTGCCACGGCGAGCACCGACCCGTAGATTCGTCCGCTTCGTATACGGCCGGTGGCTCGACTGGCTCTCCGTCTCTCGTCGCGATGAACATGACGCCGATCGACCGCCACGATTCGTTGTCGACGAGAACCGACTCCGGGCGATCGGGATCGAGCACCGCTGCGTCGCCGATACGATCGGGGCTGAGCCAGTGCGACCAGCCGTCGTCGCCACCCTCGAGGGTGTCGAAGTACGGCTTGTATCCCGCGTCGATCAGCGTTCCGACGTCCGGGTATCGATCCTCGAGCGTCTGCGTCACCGCCGATCTGAGATCGTTCGTCGCCGGAGACTCGTCCGTACATCCTCCCGACGTCGTCCCTTTGCAATCCGTCATTCCCGGCTCGAGCGTGGCGTCCGGGCAATCCAGATCGATCGCCCGAGCGACGTGGCGCTCTGAGTCGTCCCCGGCGCCGCGCGCGCTTCCCACGGACGACAGCGAAGCCGCTCCTGCGGATGCTCGTAACAGCGACCGACGAGAGACGTTCAGCCCGTCAGTACCGTCATGCATACCAGCAGTTCCACACCGAACGTCGATATGAAACCCCGTTGCCTGTCGCAGTGACAGTCCAGGATCCTGATCGCTCTGCAGGCGTGTCGCCGCGAAACGTCGTCTGAATCGCCGTCAGTCGAACTCCGCCTCGAGGACGGCACCCGTTCCCGGACGGTCGAGGGCGGCGAGATCGATCCGGCCGTTCGGCATCGAAACGCCGTCGACAGGATCGTCGGCCAGCAGCAGCGAGCCGTCGAGATCGGCGTAGTCGAGCAGCGGCGCGAGATGACAGGCCGCGGCGATCGAGGCGTTCGATTCGGTCATACAACCGCACAGTACGTCGAGGCCGTGTGCCCGGGCGGCGTGGATCAGTCGCTTCGCCTCGAGCAGGCCGCCGCACTTCATCAGTTTCAGATTCGCGATGTCGCACCGGTCCGCGATTCGGGGGACGTCCGCGAGCGTCACGCAGGACTCGTCGGCGGCGATCGGGAGGGTGGAGCGGTCGAAGACGTATTTCAGCCCCTGCGGGTCGTCGGCGGGAACCGGCTGCTCGACGACCGCCACGTCGAACGCGGCCAGCCGATCGATTTTCCGGAGCGCTTCGCGTGGTGACCAGGCCTCGTTCGCGTCGACGAAAAGCCGCACGTCCGGCGCGACCGATCGGATCGTCCGGACGATCTCGAGATCCCGATCAGTTCCGAGCTTGACTTTCAGTGTCCCGTATCCCCGTTCGATGGCAGTTTCGGTCTTTTCGCGCATCGTCTCGTCGTCGTCGAGGCCGATCGTGTACGATGTTTCGAGCGTCTCCGCGGGATCGAGCCCCCAGTACCGGTAGAGCGGAACGTCGAGACGCTTCGCGACGAGATCGTGGAGGGCGATGCTCACCGCCGCACGAGCGCTCGGATTTCGCCGGACCGTTTCTCGGAGTCGCCGCTCGAGTCGCTCGAGTTGGTGGGGATCGCCGACGTCTTCGACGACCGCGAGCAACTCGGGCATGACGGACGAGACGGTCGCAGCGGTTTCCCCGTAGTGTGACGACGGCGACGCAGCCCCGAGACCGGACGTGTCGTCGCCGTCGGTGATCCGAACCAGGACGACCTCGGTCGCGGTCGTCGTTCCGCGGGCGATTCCGAACGGGAACTCGAGCGGGAGCGAACGACGTTCGAAGGCGGTCTCGAGCGTCATCGAATCAGCGCCTCGAGCACTGCATCGGTTCCAAAGCGGAGCACGTCGGTTGCGGGTGCGTCGAGCGAGTCGGCATAGTCGTCGACCGCCTGGCGAGCCGCTGGGTCCTCGAGACCGGCAGTGTTGAGCGCACCGGCGACGACCCGACTCGCCGCCACGGGTTCGGCGAGGCGCTCATAGAGGTCGACGTACGTCGGAATCGTCGGCAGCGCGAACGACTCGTACCCGTGGATCGCCTCGCGGCCGGCCTCGTGACAGAGGACGAGTCGGTCCGCCATCGATCCGTGGAGAATCCCGCAGGTAACAGCCGAATACGCCGGATGGACGATACTCCCCTGCCCTTCGACGAACAGGTAGTCGTGATCGGCTCCCCTCTCGAGGATCATCGACTCGACCGCGCCCGCAGCGAAGTCGCCGATGACGCGATCGATCGGGATACCCCAGTCCTCGATCAGGATTCCCGTCTGGCCGGTCGGAATCACGGCGGCGTCGTACCCGGACTCGCGTGCGGCCCGGGCGAGTTCCATGGTCGTCGTCATCTTCCCGACCGAGCAGTCGGTGCCGACAGTGAGGATCACCTCGGCGTCGCCGTCGCCGGCAACCCCCTCGCTGACCGTGAGATCGTCCGGCGGCTTTCTGACGTCGCGCAACTCGCAATCGTGGTCGGCTGCCAGACGAGCGAATTCGTCGTCCTCGCCGAGAAAGTAGTGGAGCCCCGAGATGACGTCGCACCCGTATTCGAGTGCCGTTCGGACGTCGTCGCGCCAGGTTTCGTCGAAATCGCCACCGATCGGGGCGATGCCGATCAGCAGGGCATCGACGGCGTCGGGCTCTATGTCGGCCATGCTGGCAACGATCCGGGCGTCCTGAACGTCGGGGACGAAGTCGGAGACGCGACGACCGGCGTTCGAGCGGTCGAGAACGGCGACAACGTCGTGGTCTGCATATCTGAGGACGCCGAGAGCCGTTTTTGCCCGGTCGGGAAATCTCTCGTGGGCGAGAATCGCAACGCGCATACCGGAGTATCGTCGAGCGATCACTTAACCCTGGATCATCCGAAGCGTCGAGTTCGTCTCGCAGCGGGTCTCCATCCCTCGAGTCGACCGAGGTCGATCCGCTTCGTGTGCACTCTGACCGCTACTCCACGCGCGTATCTGGGCTTCGACAATCTCGTTCGGCGCCAGGTTGTGTCTCGAGGTTTGGTCGCCACGGACGTGATGCCGCCCGATTTCGGTCGCGCTGGCGACCGTGTACACCCCCTCATTACTACCGTACTGTTCGCGGAGGTTGCCTTCGAAGTCGGATCGATTCGATCAAAAGGTCGTTCCCGGAACAGATGACGGGATAGAACCGTTTCGGCGACGACCGAATCGTCCGGCGGTTGATTGTTTCGATAGCAACAACTCCCCGTTTCAGATCGCGGGACTGCTCCGTCGTCAGGCCGGAACCGTCCGTGCGGTGAAACGGGAAAAACTGTTCTGACCCGATCCGGTTCGCGCCGGCCAACGGACGATGCTATTATGTACACTGCCTGTGGTAACAAGTAGCATGAACGGAGTCCTGAACGAAACGACCAACAAGATCCACAAGTACGAGGCCGGACGGTCCGACTTTCAGACTGCGTGCGGGGCGACGTCACACGTCGCTCACGAGCACCTCCGGCTGATCCCCATCGAACAGGCGGTCAGTGAATCCGAAGCAATCCGTTGTGGGCGCTGTTTCACCGACGGAAATGGCTACTGACGTCTAACTGATAGGGGTTACAAAATCCGTAACTCCGTCGTCCAGAACGAACGAACGGCGTCCTCGAGCGCCTGCTTCGGCGCACCGGTCGCATCAACGGCGGCCGTCGCGGCCGGCTGTAGCTGTGAATCATCGACCAGTGCATCGACGACGCCGCGCTGACCGACGAGATAGAGCGGTACATCAGTTCGTTCGCCGCCGCGTTCGTACGCAGCGAGAGCCGTCCGACAGCGTTCGAGGTGTTCGTCGATCTGCTCGTCGCGAATCCGTTCGAATCGTGCCTGCGAAAAGCCCCCCTTCGAGTGGCTTCCTTTGACGTTGCTCTCGAACCCTCGATAATCGATGCGTTCGTCGCCCTCGTAAACGCCGAGCGCGAAGAGGTCGGTCCGCACTACTGCGAGAGCGTGCGTCCCGGTCGGCAGAAACCACTCGCGCTCGAGGGCAAATCGGTCATCCCAGGTGGCCATCGGGTCCGGATCGGTCGGCGGCTCGAGGGTCACGGCGATCAGGCCCGCGTCGTCGACACAACACAGACACGGCGCAGCGTCGTCGACGAGCGCGACACGTTCGCCGAGAACGTCGGCCAGTTGCGTTCGGACCGACTCGGTAAGCCCGTCGTCGGCGACCCCGATAGTCAACGCTCCTTCGGCACCAGTTCGGAACGATGCGAGTCGATCGACGAGTTCTTCGAGGCGATCCCTTCGAAGGAGATCACGACCGCGGACGTCGAGACCGCCGTCGTCTGCGTTTTTCCGCTCGAGTTCGCCCTCTAACTGGGCTATTCGGTCTTCGAGGCGGTTGATCCGCTCTTCGGCGTCCTGTCTGGCCGTCGCGGCCTCGGCCCGGCGATCGGATTCGGCCTCGTAACGCTTTCGCAGCCGGTCGTTTTCATCTTCGAGGTCGTCGATTCGCTCTTTGAGCGATGCACGGCCGAGTAACTCGTCGAGCATCCGGCCGAAGACGGGAAGCGAGCGTACTTTTAAGTTCCGGCACCGGGCAGGTCGTCGTCCGGTGACCCAAAGCGTTCGGTTTGCCAGCCGCCGGTGAGTTCGAGCAGCTGTCGGGCCTGTTCTCGACGGGCGAGAAACACTTCCCGTAACGAAGGCGGATTCCTGATGTCGGTCCCCTCGAGCATCGGTTCCGGCAGTGCGAGCGTGTTCGACGGAACGTCCGCCGCCCCGTGAACCGGAAAGTGTCGCGACTCGAGTTTCATCACGAGCGGCGCGTCGAGTCGCTCGAGTCCGTCGTCGGTCGCGTACACTTCCTCGTTGATGCGTTCGTGTTGCTCACTGTGCATACGTGCACAGTTCCCGTCGGTGGGAGTCACGTACAGGCGTCCGAGATAGTAGCTCCGCGAAAAGACCTCGAACATGCTAGTTAGTACCATGGTCCGGGAGAACATAACTGTTTGCAGATACGTTTATATCGCCGCGCTAATGGACTAATTGCCGAGGCGACGATTCGCCGACTGAACCGCCAGCGCGGTGATCGATTTGCGAGTGCCGTTCGGACGACATATCACGTCCGATAGAGTACAGCGGCCGTCAGTGAACGATGTTCGAACGGACGAAACAGTTCGAACGGTGACGTCGAATCGCGGTATTTCACCCGCCGCACTTGCACCGATAACGGAGACTGCAACCGTCTTAAACGCTCAAAACGAATCTCACCGTCTGTTCGAACAGAGTGAACGGTTCGAACGAAGGTCAGTCTTTTTAGTACGTTTGAATCAACAACAATTCAATGGTTCCAACCCGATCGGTGGCTCTTCTTGCGGTCCTCACCGCCGTCGGCATCGCGATCGCACCGCTCGCAAGCGGTGCCATCGCCAGTCCGTTCGTTCAGGGCGAGACTGGCGATTCCGAGACGGCGACGACGAACGCATCCGTTGGGACGCTTATGCAGGCGAGTGCAGCCGACACCGAAAGTACAGTCGAATCGGGCATGTTCGAAGCGGCATACGAGCATGCGGATACCGAAAATCGGTCCGCGATCGTCCGCAATCGGGCGGCCGAACTCGAGGCGCAGGTAGACGAACTCGAGGCCGAACGCGACCGCCTTCGATCTCGACGAGACAAGTTCACACGAAGCGAATACCAGTCCCGAATGGCGAAGCTGACGGTCGAAATGGCCGGTCTCGAGCGCTCGATCGAGCGAGCCGAGCGGCGCGCAGGCGAAGTCGGCGTTTCCGAGAGTCGGCTTGCGACTCTCCAAGAGCAGGCGTCGGTCATACGGCAGAACGCGTCGGAGCAAGCCGGCTCGAACATTTCGGCGATGGCTCGAGGGCTGGCTGGAAGTGATGGCCCGCCCGGCTTCACGACGAAGCCACCGGCCGATCCCGACCAACCCGGTAACGACGGGAAACCCGAAACCGTCGACGATCCACGAAACGGTTCGGGTACGGGGGCGCCCGACGGACCGCCCGCTGACTCAGGATCGCCGACCGAAAAAACGACCGGCGGGTCCAACACTGAGTCAGGCTCCGGGACCGAAAGCGGGTCCAGCACCGAGACACGAACAGGTGCCGACAGCGATAGTGGCTACTGAACGTGGGTGCACGCCCGACCGTACGTCGGCTGTGCGATCGATAGTAACCGGTTTGGGTGGTACTAAAACCCAAGAAGCAATTGTTCTCGTCGAAAATTTTCGCTCACGTCCGACGAGCAGACACGCTTTTCAGCGCCGATCACTAACCAGCACTCGATGGACTCCGCCGCGTTGTTGGATTTGCTCGGGAACGAAAACAGGCGGCGAATTCTTCGATTGCTCGCCCGCAAACCCTGTTACGTCACCGAAATTTCGGACTACCTTGGCGTAAGCCCCAAGGCGGTCATCGAACACCTCCGCAAACTCGAGGAAGCGGGGTTGATCGAAAGTCGGGTCGACGATCAACGGCGGAAATACTTCCACATCGCCAGGAACGTTCGACTGGAAGTGAACGTTTCTCCGTACGGATTCGCGAGCAAAAGCGCATACCCATCGAACAATAGTTTTGATATCACGACCTGTCGCCACCTCTCGCTCGACGTTTCCTGGGACGATTCGAACAGTCTCGACGAGTTGCTCGGCGCCCTCGAGGATTTAGAACAGCTCGAAAACGAGCTCTCGCTGGCCCAGCGATGGGTTCAAGGTCGACTCTGTGACGTCCTCGACCAGATATCCGAAAGCGTCGGGGCCGGTCCGGAAAGCCGGATCTACGCTGATCTACTTGCGAGCGTCCGCTCGGAGCCGAAATCGGTCGGCGAACTCAGTGACGACATCGACGCGCCCCGCGAAGTCGTCGCCGAGTTACTCGAGGTGATGGCAGACAGCGGAGTCGTTCGCCGAACTGAGCGCGGCTGGGAACTGACGACGGCCGGGTGACTGTTCCGTTCGACTCCCGCGTTGCTCGAACGGCGGGATCGGTGGCGGGCCACCCGCTCTGTTAACTCCGCTCCCTGTGCTACAGCTGCGACCTCAAATATCGCGTGAAAGGCCGTCGCGCAGGTCGCGACCGAAATAGTAACCGCCGACCGCCGCGAACAACCCGGCGGTCGCCCCGACTGCGACGAGTGTCTGTCCCGAGCCGGCGACGGCGAGCATCGTATGACTGAGTACCGCAGCGACACCGCCGACCGAAACACCGGCGGCGCTTATCTCGAGATACTGGCGGTTCGAGCCGATCAGACCGGCGGCGAACGCACCGACGAACATACCGATCACGCGCCCGCCGAAGGGCAGTACGGTTGCGCCGGCCACCAGGCCGATACCGAGGGTGAGAACGAGGGCGAGAAACACCTTCGGCGAGAAGTACCGCCCGAGCGAGAGCCGCGACGCGAGCGGCGACGTGAGCCGCGAGAGCCGCGACCGCGACGCACCGGTTTCGGATTCGGCGGTGGGTTCGGGTTCGCTCGGCCGTCCGTGACCCGATCCGCCGACAGCCCTCGACGACTCATCGTCGCTCGCCACAGATGACGGACCCGCGGAGCCGGACGCTCTGCCCCCCGAATCCGCCCCCGTCTCCGAGAGGAGCCGATCCGTCTCCTCGAGAAGGTCGTCGGTGGCGGAGGCGTCCCGATTCGTGGTCGCCTCGTTCGAACGGTCGCTCATATGCGAACGGAGGGCGGCCTCCGTCATGGACCTTTCCCCGCCCGCAGCGGCCACAGCATATAGGGTGGCGCCGGTCGGACCGGTACTATGGCGTGGATCTCCGCGGCAACGATCGGGGTCCTCTCCGTCGGCACCGGTGCGTTCGTCTACCTGCTCGTGGCAAATCTCGAGCCACAGCCGGAGTATCCGAATCTGATGACTGCTCTGCTACGCCTTATCGGGATCGGGATCGCGGTCTGTGGCGTCGGGATCGGCGTGGCGTTTCTCGTCGCCGCCGGACTGGCGTACACCGGGTGACGTCTCGCGCCGAGAAGGCCGTTTTTTCACGGTCGTGCTGGTAGGCCACCGGTATGGATACCGACCTGCTCGCGTTCGGGTTCGCCGCACTGGCACTCGGACTCGGGTTCCTGATCGTCGCCCGACGGCTCTCCGCCCGTCTCGAGGTTGCCGCCGACGTCCGACGTTCTCTGCGGCTATTGACGGGGTTGATCGCGGCCATTCTCGTCCTCACCGGCCTCGGCCTCCTCGTCGTTGGCGTCGTCTCGTCGTCGGCGATGAATCCGATACCGTGACCAGTCGACTTGGAGTGAGCGCGGAAGGAGCGACAATCGGATACCTCGAGAAGACGAGTCCGCATCCCGTCGCGAATCCCAGAATCAGCGGTCGAAGGTAAAGGTGTTCGACGTTACCGAACCGAATCGAGTAGCAGCTTTTGTTCGACCCGCTTGACCTCGTGTTGGACGTCGCGAACGGCGTCAATGTTGGCCGAGATCGAGCCGATGCCTTCGTTGACGAGGAACCGGACCATCTTGGGTTTAGAACCGGCCTGTCCGCAGATGCTCGTGTCGACGCCGTGTTCCCGGCAGGTCTCGATGACGTCGCCGATGAGCCGCAACACGGCAGGGTGCAGTTCGTCGAAGCGATCGGCGACGTTCTCGTTGTTTCGGTCGACCGCGAGTGTGTACTGCGTGAGGTCGTTGGTACCGAACGAAGCGAAGTCGATGCCCGCTTCGGCCATCCCGTCGACTGAGAGCGCGGATGCCGGCGTCTCGATCATCGCGCCCCAGCGGCGTTTTTTCGGGTCGATTCCCGCCTCTTTCATCAATTCCTTCGCCCGAAGGACGTCCTCGGCGTCGTTGATCAGCGGGAACATGATCTCGACGTTGTCGTACCCCATCTCGTAGAGGCGACGGAACGCCTCGAGTTCGTGTGCGAAGACCTCCGGCCGATCGAGCGAGCGCCGGATGCCACGATAGCCGAGCATCGGGTTGTGTTCTTCGGGCTCGTTTGCCCCCCCTTCGAGTTGGCGGAATTCGTCGGTGGGTGCATCGAGCGTTCGAACGCGGACGGGACGCGGGTAGAACTCGTCGGCAACGCTCCGGATCCCGTCGACTAGCTCCGTGATGTAGGCGTCCTCGCCGTTCTCTTCGATGAACTTCGCCGGGGTCTGGTTCAACGAAAGGATCATGTGTTCGGTCCGCAAGAGACCGACGCCGTCGGCTCCCGTCGCGGCCGCGCGTTCGGCAGCTTCCGGGATCGAGACGTTGACCTTGACCTCCGTCGCCGTCATCGGTTTGATGGGCGACTGCGGCCGAACCTCCTCGACCGGTTCGGTTTCCTCTTCGGGTTCGACTTCGCTTCCCTCGAGAACGGACCCCTTGTCGCCGTCGAGCGTGACGACCTGCCCGTCTTCGAGAACGGTCGTCGCGTTGGTCGTCCCGACGATAGCGGGTACGCCGAGTTCCCGTGAGACGATGGCGGCGTGGCTGGTCATACCGCCTTCGTCGGTGATGATGCCGGAGGCCCGCTTCATCGCGGGTACCATGTCTGGCATCGTCATCTCGGTGACGATGATGTCGCCCTCGCCGACCTTTGCAAGGTCGTCGAGTTTGGTGACGATCCGCGCGGGACCGCTGACCGTGCCGGGGCTCGAACCGAGGCCGTCGACGAGAGCGGTCCCGGTGGAACTCGAGTCCGTGCCGGATGCGCCCGCGCCGCCCTCGGTGGCCTGTACGCTGCCGCTGCCGTCGGTAAGCCCCTTCGCGACGTCGACCCCGTCGGTCGCGTCCGCCACATCGCTCCCGCCGTCGTCGATCGTGGTGATCGGCCGCGATTGGAGCATGAAGACCTCTCCGTCGACGATCGCCCACTCGACGTCCTGGGGTTCACCGTAGTGGTCCTCGACGCGTTCGCCGAGGTCCATGAGGGCGTCGATCTCGTCGTCGGAGATGACCCGCGCGGTTCGCTTGTCTTCGGGTACCTCTCGCTCGACGGTCTGGCCGGTCGCCTCGTCTTTCTCGTGCATCACCTTCTTCTCGGCGACGGTGATATCGACGTCTCGGTCGTCACGGTCGATCACGTAGTTGTCCGGGGAGACGGCACCGGAGACGACGGCTTCACCGAGACCCCACGCGGCTTCGATGATCATCGTCGGGTCGCCCGTCGAGGGGTGGCTCGTGAACATCACTCCGGATTTCTCGGCGTCGACCATCTGCTGGACGACGACCGCGATGTTCACGACGGAGTGGTCGAACCCTTGCTCCTTGCGGTAGTAAATCGCCCGCTGTGTAAACAGCGAGGCCCAACACTCCCGGACGCGGTCGAGGAGGTCTTCTTCGGTGACGTTGAGGAAGGTCTCCTGCTGACCGGCAAACGAGGCGTCGGGCAGGTCCTCGGCGGTCGCCGACGAGCGAACGGCGACGAACGCCTCGCCGTCGCCGACCTCGAGGTAGCTCTCGAGGATCTCCTCCCGCAGGTCCTCGGGGAACGGCGTCTCGAGAATGAGTTCCTGTGCGCGATCTGCGGCGTCGGCCAGCGCGGCCGAGTCGTCAACGTCAACGTCGACGGACGCGAATAGTTCTTCGTCGATTTCGGCTTCTTCGATGAACGATCGATAGGTTCCCGCAGTGACCACGAATCCCTGTGGGACGGGGAGCCCCGCACCCGTCAACTCGCCCAGGGAAGCGCCTTTGCCACCGACCCGCTCGAGGTCGCCGGCACTGATCTCATCCAGCCAGAGTACAGCCATCTCTATTGTTGTGGTCACTCGACCGAATAAAGAAGGTTGCGAACGCCGCCTCCCAGCACTCACTCGTGATCGAATTAGTTCTCCGACAATGGACGACGAGCGGGCATCTTCAACCGCGAACGGCAGCGGACCGATATCGGGAACGCTCCGACTGCGATTCTCCGGCGGTCATGGGTGTCTACTTTCGCGACCGTGTCTCGAATTGACAGCAATATCTTCTGACACCCACAGCGGTTATACAACTCCAGTGAGTGTCGCCACTATGACTATTCGAACCCCGTTCGGATGGGCACTCGTCTATCGGACGATCGCGGTCGGATCGTTAGTACTCGGATTGGCCCTGGTCGCCGCCGGACTGTTCGCGGGCTTCGGCGGTGCGGCGACGACGCTGATTACCGAGCCGCTGAATCCGGATCTCGCGCTCGAACAGGCGAATCCGATGATCACCGTACTCTTTGCCGCCTTCGGTATCGTCGTCTGGCAAGTTGGGAAGACGTACGCGCTGTTCATGACGCTTCCCCGTGCGGCAGGTCAGGCCGCCGGCGGCCAGATCGATTCGAACCGCGTCGCGAGCGAAGTCCGCGAGGGGATCGACGACCGCCTCGCCCAACTGGAGGCCGAACTCGAAGAAACTCGCCGAGCGGTCGAAGCCCTCGAGGCCGGCGATCGGCGGACGACCGGCGAACAACCAGCGTCCTTCGGTGACGACGAGTCGGCGACGTGGAAAACCAGTTCGTCCGGGTCGTCACCGCTGCCGCCCTCGAGCCCACACCACGCTACGAGGGATGGAACCGAGGTTGGCGACGACGAGACCAGCAGCGATACCGGAGACGGCGGTGAGACCGACGGCGACGCGGTCGGCGACCGCGACGAAAGCGACGATGCCAGCGATCCGCTCGCCTGAGTCGGGTCGGTCGGATCAGGCTTCGAGAATCTCGTCGTCGTTCGCCTCGGGAACGACGATCGAGCCGTCGAGCGCGGTCACACCGCGACCGCCGACCTGTACCGCGTCGTGGAGGCGAACACGAACCCGTCCCGGTCGATCCACGTAATGGCCCTGCTCGAGGCGGAGTTCCTCGGGCAGGTCGTCGTCGAACGCCTCGAAGTGATCCAGGTACGCGCCGACGGCTCCGCTTGCGGTGCCGGTGACGGGATCTTCCGGGACGCCCGCTCCCGGCGCGAACATGCGGCCGTGCGCGGTTGATTCGCCATCGAGCGCGTCGAACGTAAAGAGGTAGATACCCGTCGCGTCGACCGCGTCGGTGAGTGATTCGACCGCGGCCATGTCAGGCTCTGCGTTCCCGACGTCCGAGAGGTACGTGATCGGGATGACAAGGAACGGAAGGCCGGTCGAAGCTACCGCCGGCGGAAGATCGGCGCTCGCCCCCTCGAGTGCGGCACGATCGACGCCCAGCGCGTCGGCGATGCGGTCGTAGCCGACGTCGACCTCGCCGACTGTCGGCTCATCCTGGCTCATCCAGATCGTCCCGTCGGATTCGACGTCGATCTCGAGCATGCCGACGTTCGTTTCGATGGTCGTCGGTCCCGATTCGAGTCCCTCGTCGTGGAGGTGCGCGAAGGTGGCGATCGTCGCGTGACCGCAGAGATCGACCTCCTGTGTGGGCGTGAAGTAGCGAATTCGTCTCTCTGCAGCGCTGCTCGAGCGAAGGAACGCCGTCTCGCTGACAGCCATCTCGGCGGCAATCGACTGCATCTGGTCGTCCGAGAGGCTGTCTGCGTCCGGAACGACTCCCGCCGGATTCCCGGTCAGCGGCTCGTCGGTGAACGCATCGACCTGCACGATCCGTGTCGTTTCCATACGACGTGGATCGGACGACCGCCGTATCAATCCTCGGTCAGCGAGCAGGACGACGCGCGTCGGGTCAGCGACGACTCGCCGATCCACCCCGCGATCACCACCGACTACAATTCGCCGATCCACCCCGCGAGATCGTCGACGACCTGCTCGGAGACGTTGTTTCGAACGGCGTAGGCGAACTCGACCGACGGCCCCTCGCCCGGCATGAACAGGTGGTTGAGACCGTCGTACGTTTCGAACGTCGTCTTCGATCGGCCTTCGAGTTCGGTCTGCCAGCGCTCGAGGTCGTCGGCCACGGTGACCTGAAAGTCTCGATTCCCCTGCAACAGGCAAAGCGGCACGTCGACATCCCGTGCAGTCTGGAACTGGTCGTACGACGCCAGGCTGTCCCAGAAGGCACCGGGTTTACCGAGGAGGGTGTCGCTCGGCTCGTAGTCGCCCGCCCGAACTCGATCGATCTCGTCGGCCCACTGGTCGTAGACGTCCGCCAGGGCGTCCCACTCGAGGGAGCCGACCGAAATCTTGTGCTCGAGTTGGGCGAGCGTCAGTTCGTGATACGGGCGCGCCGGCGCGGCCAGTCCGACGATCCCGGCGAGGTTCCCGTCCCGAGCGGCAATTTTCGGTGCCGCTGTTCCACCGAGTCCGTGACCGACGACGACGATGCTGTCGCCGTCGACGCCATCGACGCCACGGAGTCGCTCGATCGCGGCGAGCGCGTCGTCACCGGTAACCTGATCGATGGTGTACTGCCCGGGATCTATCTCGCAGGCGGGAATGCGCTTGTCGTAGCGAAGGGTCGCGAGACCCTGTGTCGCGAGTCCCTCAGCCAGATCGACGAACGCTTTCGTCCCGCCCTGTGTGGTGTCCCGGGTCGACGGGCCGGAGTCGTGTAGGAAAACGACACCAGGTACCGCGTCGCCGCCGTCAGCTGACGACGTTACGGTTCCTTGCAGCGAGCAGCCGTCGACCTCGAGTTGCAGATCCTGTTTCGTAACCGCGCTCGGATCGACGTACGTCGGTCGCTCGTACTCGTCTGCGATCCCACAGTTACGCAGCCGCCCCGTTTTGTTTTTGTCCACGACCACGCGGCACGCATGATCGCCCCCCTCGAACGACAGTGCCAGGTCGACCAGAACGACGCCGCTTCGCGCCGTTTTACTCGTTTCGTCGATCCCGTCGAACGCACCGGCGACGGCGGTGTATGCCATCCAGAGCCGCTCGAGTCTGGCCGGATCGCCGTACTTCGTGCGATCGCGCTCGGCGAATCGTTTGCTCGCTCGCTCGAACTCCTGGTTTGCGAGATCGTCGATGAACGCCGTCGCGACATCCGTGGGCGTTTTCTGACCGCTGCCATCGGTGGTCTCGTTAGCGAGCAGGTCGGAACAGCCGGCCGCTGCTGCGGCTGTCGTCGTCGATACTGCTGCGAGGAGGGTCCGCCGTCGGGGTGCCATCGGTACCGGACCGACCACAGTGTATCGGATAAAGACGAGGTCGTTTCTCTGTGACTGTACTCGTATTTTACATGCGAAGGCACCGCTGCGGGTTCACGTCCGGAATCAATCGTCAGTCGACTCTTCGAGCGAGGCGGCGTGGTCCGCGACCGGCGGCAAGTCATCCGATTCGTGGGTGCCGACCGGCGGCAGGTTTACCATCGCCGCGGGCGACGCCTCGAGGTCGGTCCCGGCGTCGGGTTCGAGCGACTTCATCTCGCCGTCAGCCCTCGCATCCTGATCGATCCGCATCGAACAGAACTCCGCGCCGCACATCGAGCAGAAGCGCGCTTCCTTGTAGTTGTCGCCAGGGAGCGTCTGATCGTGGAACGACCGGGCGCGGTCCGGATCGAGCGCGAGGCTGAACTGTTCGCGCCAATCGAACTCGTAGCGGGCCTCGGAAAGGGCGTCGTCCCAGTCTCGAGCGCCGGGCCGTTCTGTGGCCACGTCGCCGGCGTGAGCCGCGATGCGGTACGCCGCGAGTCCCTCGCGCACGTCTTCTTCTTCGGGAAGTCCGAGGTGTTCTTTGGGGGTGACGTAACAGAGCATCGCCGCGCCCGCCTGCGCGGCGATTGCAGCGCCGATAGCGCTCGTGATGTGGTCATAGCCCGGCGCGATGTCCGTCACGAGCGGCCCGAGGACGTAAAACGGGGCGCCGTCGCAGACGTTCTGCTGTCGCTCGACGTTCTCGGCCACCTTGTGCATCGGGACGTGGCCCGGCCCTTCGACCATCACCTGGACGCCGCGGTCCCAGCCGATTCGCGTGAGTTCGCCCAGCGTATCGAGTTCGGCGTACTGGGCCTCGTCGCATGCATCCGCCAGACAGCCCGGTCGAAGGCTATCCCCGAGACTAAAGGTAACGTCGTGTTCGGCGAAGATCTCACAGATATCCGGGAAGATCTGGTAGAGCGGGTTCTGCTCCCCGTGTTCTTCCATCCACTTCGCCATGATCGACCCGCCGCGGGAGACGATTCCCGTCTTCCGCCCGTCAGTCAGCGGCAGATGTTCGGCGAGGATCCCCGCGTGGATCGTCATGTAATCGACCCCTTGCTCGGCCTGCTTTTCGATGACCTCGAGCAACAGGTCTTTCGTGATTGCTTCGGGGCTGCCGGCTCGCTTGACCGCCTCGTACAGCGGCACCGTCCCGATCGGAACCGGCGAGTGCTCGACGTGGGCTTCTCGAATCTCGTCCAGATCGCTCCCGGTGCCGAGATCCATCACCGTATCTGCCCCGTAGTGAACCGCGGTGTGGAGTTTCTCGAGTTCCGTCTCGAGGTCGCTGGTCGTCTCGCTGTTGCCGATGTTGGCGTTGACCTTGGTCGCGAACTCCCGGCCGATGATCATCGGATCGAGCGCGTCGTGGTTCCGGTTCGCTGGGATTACCGCCTGTCCCTCCGCAACTTGCTCGCGGACGAACTCCGGATCGCGGTTCTCTCGTCCGGCGATGCGTTCCATCTCGGGCGTAACCGTCCCGTCGCGGGCGGCCTGAATCTGTGTACGCGCCATCAATAACTAGGTTATATTAATCAATAATAAAGCTCTGGGGGGAAGCTCGATCGGCGATGGAACGCACAGCGGATTCCACGGCTAATTCGTAACGAGCGGCCTGTTTTAGCCATCGTGGAGGGGTAAACGAGTCGCGGAAGGAAGGGCTCTCGAGTCACTGATCGACCAGACGGATTCGACCACCCCGTGGCCAACTGGAACTACGCTTTGGACCGATCAGGATATGACCGGCGACGTACACGGCGGCGAGTTGGAACCGACCGTTATCGACGCACTGGCTCACAGAAGCTAACACCAGGTGCCGGTCGATGACTACCGAGAGAGGGCAGAATCTGGAATTATCAGAAGCAAATAGCTTATAATTGGGACGCCCGAGCACCGTTCTGTGAAACGAATCCTCTCGAGCCTCGGGATCGGCGCAGCGACGGTCGACACGGTACTGCCGACGACGCTGACGGCGGGCGAATCCGTCGATGCGCGCGTCGACGTTACCGGCGGCAACGACGAACAGGAAGTCGACGACATCTACTTCGCGCTCGCGACGCGCTACGAAACCGACGAAAGCACACGATCGGCGAAGATCGATACGTTCCGCGCGGCCGACTCGTTTACGATCGAACCGGACGAGGAACGATCGTTTCCCGTCACGATCGACGTTCCGTACCACACACCCGTCACGATGGACCGCACGAGCGTCTGGCTCGACACCGGCCTCGACATCGACTGGGCGGTCGATCCCGACGACCGAGACGACCTCGAAATCCAACCCGACCCGCTCCGACAGTCGCTGTTCGACGCCCTCGAGTCACTCGGCTTTACGCTTCGAACGGCCAAATGTGAGGCCACGGAATCGCTCTTTGCGAACCACAGATTCGTTCAAGAACTCGAGTTCGTCCCCCGCACCGGCCCCTTCGCCGGCGACCTCGACGAACTGGAAGTCGTGCCGTTACCCGAGGGCGACGGATTCGATCTCTTGCTCGAGGTCGACCGTCGCGGGGGCTTGCTGACCGAACATTTCGACGCGGACGAGCAGACCGACCGACTTTCGCTCAGAAACGATGACGGCGGCGACCTCGAGCGACGACTACGAACGGCGATCGAGCGGAATAGCTGACCCCGCTGGTTCGGATGTACGGGGCAGGTGCGGGGCGCAGGTGTACTCGAGATGACGATTATTCCGCGGCCGATTCAGAATCAGCCGCACCGTGCGGTCCATTCGCTCGTTCGCTTCCATCGACGATCGACTCTTTCCAGGTCCCCCGGGTGAACCACGCGACGGCCGCGAGCGCGCCCACGACGTCGCCGACGACGACGCCGGTCCAGATCCCTGTAGTCCCCCAGTTAGCGACGAAGAGTAGATAGTAGGTGACGGGGACGCGGACGACCCACAGACCGAGGACGGCGAAGACGAGCGCCGTCTTCGTGTTGCCCGCGCCGCGGAATGCGCCCTGAATCACCTGTAGCACGCCCATGAAGACGAAGGCGACCGCAGCGAACCGGAGATACGTTGCGCCGTAATCGATGGTCGCCGCTTTGCCCGGCGCATCGGCCGTCAGGAACGCCGACACGAACGGGTGGGGGAACAGAAACGCGAGCGTTCCCGCTGCGAGCATGACCGCCGCGATGACGCTCGCCGCGATCCGGACCGCCCTCGCCGCCCGGTCGGGGTCGCCGGCACCCAGGTTCTGGCCGACGATCGTATCCGTCGCCTGTCCCATTCCCATCGCGGGGAGAAACGCCAACGAGATCAATCGATTGCCGAGCCCGTAAGCTGCGACCACTGCCGGCGGGAAGGTGACGACCATCGCCGTCATCGCGACCAGCGCGAGCGCAGTCATCGATTGCTCGAGCGCCGTCGGGATCCCGAGTCGCGTGATTTGCCCCACGTACTTCCGACGCGGCCGGAGATGAACCGCCCGAATGTCTGGCCCGACGTCGGTGTAGTACAACAGGTAGAACCCGATCAGCGTCGCGAGCCCCCGCGAGATGAGCGTCGCGACCGCAGCACCCTCGACCTCGAGTCGAGGGAACGGTCCGACGCCGAAGATGAACAGGGGATCGAGCGCGAGATTGATGACGACGCTGACGAGCATCACTCGCATCGGTGCCTGCGTGCTGCCGTAGCCGCGCATGAGCGCGACGAAGACGAAGAAACCGAAGAGAAAGGGCAACCCGAGAAAGAATATCCGGAGGTAGCCGGCAGCCAACGGGATGATCGCGGCCCGCGTCGCTTCGTCGGCCGGCAAGGCGGAAAGCATCGGCTCGGTGACGACGAAACCGACCGCACCCAGACCGGCGGCGACAAACGAGACGAACGCGAGCGTCTGTCCGGCGATCAATCCCGCTTCGCCGCTCTTTGCACCGGTGTGCTGGGCGATCAGTATCGCACCGGCCGCCGTGAAGCCACTGCCAATCGAGATCAGCAAGAAAAGCAGCGGGAAGGCGAGACTCACCGCCCCAACCGCATCAGGGGAGAGCGCACCGAGCCAGAAGGTGTCTCCCACGTTGTACGCGACCTGCAACAGTTGAATGACCACGAGCGGCCACGCCAACCTGATCATGGGTCGCACGAGCGACCCCTCGGTGAGGGCGCCGTCGTCCGACGCATCGCCGACGTCCATATCCGGAAAATAAGGGGGACGCTATTTGGCTATTTGTGAAGTGTGATAACTCCAACCATTACTCGCGAAAGCGGCTCCATCCAACGGCCGCTATCGACTGTCCGCTTCGGACGGTCGAGGCCGTCGATCCGCTGCGAGAGCCGGCGCCGCCACCGCGTCGCCGAGATGGAACCCGCGACCGGACATTTAGGACCCTGGTCCGCCCACGTTCTGCCATGACGATCGGCGTTATCGGCGGAAGCGGCATCTACGATGCACTCTCACTCGAGAATACCCGCACTGAAGAGATTTCGACGCCCTACGGTGAGCCGAGCGGACGGGTGACGCTCGGCGAACTTCACGGGCGAACGGTCGCGTTCCTCCCCCGTCACGGGAAACAGCACCAACATCCGCCGACCGATGCATCCTATCGGGCGAACATATACGCGCTCAAAGCGGTCGGCGTCGACCGGGTGATCGCCACGAACGCGGTCGGGAGCCTGCGCGAGGAGTTGCCGCCCCGTACGCTGGTCGTCCCCGACCAGATCTTCGATCGAACCAAACACCGTTCGCCCACGTTCTTCGGCGACGGACTGGTCGTCCACATGGGCTTTGCCGAACCCTACTGCCCAGAGATGGCCTCCCACCTCGCGACGGCGGCCGAAGAGGCGACCAATGGCGAGACGAGGACGGAAGCGGGCGGCACGTACGTCTGTATCGAGGGCCCGCAATTCTCGACGAAGGCCGAAAGCGAGTTCTACCGCTCCCAGGGCTGGGATATCGTCGGGATGACCGCCATACCGGAAGCCAAACTCGCCCGCGAGGCAGAACTGAGCTACGCTACCGTCGCGGGCGTCACCGACTACGACGTCTGGAAGGACGACAGCGAAGTGAGCCTCGAGGAAGTCCTCGAGAACGCGGCAGCCAACGAGGACGCGATCAACGCCGTCATCGAACGCGCCATCCGAACGATGCCTGATGACTTCCACAGCGAGGCCTGGAGCGCACTCGAGGGGACGATCAACACCCCAACTGAGGCAATTCCCAAAGAGACACGCGAGCGCGTCGACTTGCTGGTCGGCGACTATCTGGACTGAACTGCGCTGCTGACCGGCACCGATGCGAGCCCGCTACTCGAAAGCGCGTTTGAGTTCGAGCGCCGTCGTCTCGTCGTGCTGATCGACTCGCCGGGCGCGATCGGCGTGTCCAGATTCGCGGCCCGCGGGCGGAGTATCGGACGATACTGGCGACCGCGATCCGGAATCGGCTGGCGACGATCTCGCCGACTCCGGAGTCGAATCGGTGGTCGGATCCGCCTGCTCATCGAGTGCGATGCAGTCGCCACAGAAGTCGTTGCTCCCACTCGAGGGTGTGGATCGGAACGCCGAGTACGACGAGCTGGCGCGCATACTGTCGACGTACACCTGATGCAACGAGCGTGGCGCAACGAACGCAACGGCGTCGTTCGCCCTCGAGTGGAACCTCCTCGAATCGATACTCGATCCCGAACGTGTGGGCCGGATATAGCGGCAGGCGGCTCGCGAGGTGGAGGCCGACGAGGACCACCAAGAAAAGCAGCGCTGAAAGCCATTTCCCGGTAGTCGGTTCAGCGATCAACAGCGGACCGACCAACGCGCCCGCGAGCAGGGCGACCGGTAGCAATTTCCGGATCACCGCGAACGTTTCGACGCGGATACGAAAGAGGGCGTCGTCCGGCCTGGACATCGCCCCCACATTTCGCCGGTGCGGGCGAAACGCTTGTGAGCATTCAGTTCAAATGTAGTCGACAGGAATATATAAACTGTTATTCCGGATTGGGGACTCGGGTATACCGAGTTCCTGAATGGAAATCATCTCATCGATCGGGGCGGAAGTAGACGAATTGTGGGGAGAAGGCAGGGGGCCGTTGCTCGCCACGATCGCGAGTGGCTGGGGGGTATTACTCGGGACGCGAATGATCTATCCGGTTCTTATCCCGCATCTCCGCACATCGTTCGATCTCAGCCTCACCGTTGCGGGATTTCTCGTCACGATCCTCTGGCTCGGGGCAGCACTGGGACAGTTGCCTGGCGGCGTTCTCGCGGACCGATACAGCGAGCGACTGATCATGACTGTGGGTGCGTTCGTCGTTGCCGTTGCAATCGGCTGTGTCGTGGCCGCTTCGTCACCAATCGTTCTGTTTGTCATGACGGGGTTTATCGGATTCGGCCAGTCACTGTATCCGATCGCCCGGATTACGATCATTTCGGACATCTACCCGGACCGAATTGGTAGTGCCCTCGGCGTTACGATGGCAATGGGCGATCTCGGACAGACGATCTTTCCGCCGATTGCCGCGGCGCTTGCTGCTGGTGTTTTCTGGCAAGCGGGTCTCGGCTTCATGATCCCGCTGCTCGTTATCGTCGGCATTTCGCTCTGGGTCGTTCTTCCTGTCCAGACACCGACGGAAAGCGGAGGAGACACACTCTCGCCGGAACGTGCCCGCTACGTAATCGGTGAGTTGCGGCAGTCAAATCTGGCGTTCGTAACGTTCATTCTTTTCCTGTATATCATAACGTGGCAATCGTTTACCGGCCTCTACCCCACGTACCTGGTCGAAGTAAAAGGCATGTCGTCGGCGACGGCAGGGCTGCTATTCAGTTCCTTCTTCGCCTGTGGAGTCCTCGTCAAACCGCTGGCCGGTGCGGCCTACGACCGGATTGGGACACGTAGCGCACTTCTGCTCGTGCTCATCGGTCCCGTTATCGGACTCGGACTGCTTCCAGTTATCGAGGGATTCTGGCTTCTCGTCGGGGCCACTGCGCTCGTAAGTACGATGCTCGGTTCGGGCGCAATCACGCAATCGTTTCTCTCCGATGCGATTGCCGAAGATATCCAAGGGACTGGCCTTGGCGTGATTCGAACCATATCAGCAACCTGCGGTGCGGTTGGGCCGGTTTTCTTTGGCGGACTCGCAGACCGCGGCTACTTCGACGAAGGATATCTGTTGTTAGCCGGGATACTGGCCGTGACGATCCTGCTTACCCTTCGGCTTCCTCAGCCCTCGTCGTCGTGACTGCGAATCGCGCCGGTGCCAGTCCCAAATCGAGCGAACGGCACGGGATACCGAATCAATCCGCGATCGCTTCGTTCGCTTTCGACTCCACCGTCACTTCCGTGACCCAGAGGTCTCCGAACAGTTCGTCCTGTTCGAGCGTGACCCGACCGCGGTGGGCCAGAAAGAGCAGTGCGAGGTACGTCATCACGCGCGTGCCGCCGATCTCGGCGATCTCGGCGTACAACACCTCGTCTCGGCCCCCTTCGTAGTGGCGTTCGAGTTCGGCTTCGACGTCGTCGATAACCGCCTCGATGTCCTCTTCGTGGGTCGTGTGGGTGACGTCGTCGCTGGTCGGTTCGTCGTCGACCCGGAAGTCGTCGCCGGAGTGGTAGTTCAGCTCCTGGACACCGCGGTCGTATCCCCTGGGCGAATCGCTCGTGTCGTAACTGCGCGATTCCTTCCACCAGGTGTCGCGTTCGGCCGTCCGGAGTTCGCGAACGAGTTCGTCCAGCGTCTCCGGTTTCCCGCGAGCGTGTTTACGCTCGAGGCGGCGCTCCATCTCTTCCTCGAGGTTCTCGACCGGGTCGAACCCCGGCGGATACTCCCGGCTGTCACCGTCTTCGGCGGCCATCGCCCCGTCGTCGGCGAAGGGGGCCTCCCACGGCGGGAGTTCCTCGTCTTCGGGTTCGTCGGTAGCGAACAACTCGTCGCTTTTCATCCGCAGGAGAACGCTCGCGTAGAACAGCGCCCGACCCGACGTTCGCAGATCGACGTCGTCGAGCGCCTCGAGGAATTTGTCAGTCACCGCCACGATGTCGATGTCCCACGGATCGATTTCGCCGTCTTTCGCGAGCTGTACGAGTAGTTCGACGGGCTCGACATCGTCTTCGTCCTCGTCCTCAACACCGTCGTCCGCGGCTTCGGGCGTCTCCACGTCCGTGAATTCGAGCACCGACTCGCCCGCTCGGTCCTCGGGTTCGCCTGTCCCGTCACCGTTCGCGCCCGCAACCGACGCCGAACCCGCGTCCGGACTCGAGTCGCCCGGCCGCTCGCGGTCCTCGTGACCGACGATGGTAAGCGGAATTTCGTCGTCCCCCGGATCGTTTTGCGACTCCCTGCTCGCCTGTTCCGAGTCGCGCCGCGACTCGCTGCTCGCAGTAGTCGAGGGCACATTCGTCGTCTCCGGCTCCTCTGTACCCTCGCTAGTCATCAGCCGGCACCTCCCCGCTACTCAGGTCGATCCCGGTCACCGCGCTCACGTTGTCCTGTTGCATCGTGACGCCGATCGCCCGCTCGGAGCGATCGAGCATCGCCGTTCGGTGGGAGACGACGACGAACTGGGCCTTCTCCGAGAGCTCGTCGACCATCTCCCCGATCCGCTCTGCGTTGACGGCGTCGAGGAAGGCGTCGACCTCGTCGAGCGCGTAGAACGGCGCCGGGTTGTGCCGCTGAATCGCGAAGATGAACGCGAGTGCGGTCAGCGACTTTTCCCCGCCGGACATCGCGTCCAGCCGCTGGATCGGCTTATCGCCCGGCTGGGCTTTCATCGTCAGTCCGCCGTCGAACGGGTCGGCCTCGTTCTCGAGATGCAACGTTCCGGTCCCCTCCGAGAGCTTCTCGAAGATTTCGGTGAAATGGGCGGCGATCGCATCGTACGAATCCATGAACGTCTGCTTTTTCTGGGTCTCGTACTGCTCGATGCGTTCGCGGATTCCCTCCGCTTCCTCGACCAGCGTCGCCTTCCCCTCTTCGATGTTCTCGAGATCCGTCCGAACCTCGTCGTACTCGTCGATCGCGAGCATGTTCACCGGTTCCATCGCTTCCATATCCGCGCCCAGGAGGTCGATCATTTCGATGACGGTGTCGTGGTCAGGTACGTCTTCGGGGTCGTAGTCGCCAACCTGTGATTCCAGGGACTCGATCTCCCATTCCAGGCTGTTCGCGCGCTCGCGAGCGTTCTCGAGTTTGCTCTCGACGGCGTTGACCCGATCCTGTTGCTGGTCGCGGTTGGTTCGAGCGGTGGCCAATTCTTCCTTGAGATCGCTTCGTTCGTCTTTCAACTCGGCGAGTTCGTCTTCCAGATCCGCGACGGCCTCGCGCTTTTCCTCGAGTGCCTCCCGTTTCCCGTCGATCTGCTGTTCGTGCTCCGCAATCCGCTCTTCGTGTTCGGCTTTGCGGTTCTGGGCAGTTTCGATATCGTCGTGGAGGTCCTCGATGGCCTCTTCGGCGTACTCTTTCTCGAGGCTCAGTTCGTTGAGCGTGTTGTCGTGGTCCTGAATTCGACGCTCGCGCTCGTCAATCTCCGCATCGAGTTCCTCGATCTGTTCGGTCAGCTCGGGAATCTTCGAGTCCGCAAGTTCGGTCTCGAGTTCGTCGATATCGGCTTCGATCGCGTCGACCGTCGCGGTTTTCGCCTCGATCTCGTCTGCGATTTCGTTCATCCGTTCGTCGACGGACTCGCGTTCCGCCCGCAGTTCCTCGAGGTCGGCTTCCAGGTCCTCGATATCGGATTCGATCGTCTCCCGTCGGTCGTCGAGCGTCTCGAGTTCGGACTCGATGGAACGTACCTCGTCGGCCGCGTCGCTCTTGCGATCGCGGGCATCGTCGAGACGCTCCTCGACGCCCCGAAGCTCCTCGCGGAGCGATTCGCGTTCCTCCTGCAGGTCGGTGATCTGTTTCGCGACGCGCTCGAGTTGACCTTCGCCGCCGCCGGTAAAGGAGTACCGCGAGCCGCTGCCCGAACCGCCGGTCATCGCGCCGCTCTTTTCGACGAGGTCGCCGTCCAGCGTCACCATCCGGTAGTCGCCCATGTACGAGCGGGCGGTCTCGATGTCCTCGACGACCAGCGTGTCTCCGAGCACGTAGGAGAAGACGCCGGCGTACTGGGAATCAAAGTCGACGAGGTTGTACGCGAAATCGACGATTCCCGGATCGGTAGGCGCGTTCGGGAGCCGACGCTGGCTCATGTCCGTAAGCGGCAGGAAGGTCGCGCGACCGGCATTGCGGGATTTGAGGTGTTCGATACACTGTTGGCCGATGACGTCGTCGTCGACGACCACGTTCGCGAGACGGCCGCCGGCAGCCGTCTCGCAGGCGACCGCATACTCGCCGGGGACGTTCCCGAGCTGGGCGACTGCACCGTGAACGCCGTCGATCCCCGAATTCAGGATCGTCGTCACCGCGCGGCCGAACGAGGAATCGCCACTCTCGCCCGCGTTGGCCTCGAGTTCGGCGTACTCCTGCTGTTTGGCCTGAATTTTGTCGTCGAGGTCGTCGACGTCCGACTGGAGGCGGCGCTTTTCGTCTTTCAGGTCGTCGACGACCTCCGCGATGTTCGTGCGATTGCGCGTTGCTTTCTCGAGTTCCCGCTCGAGGTCACCCCGCTGGCTTTCGATTTCGGGAATCGACTCGCGTTTGTCCTCGATCGTCTCCTCTTTCTCGCTGATGGCGTTCGAACGCCGTCGGGCCTCGTCGAGCAGTCGGTCTTGCTCGCGCTGGAGGTCGTTCTTCTCGGTCTTTTCCGTCTCCAGTTCGTCCTTTCGCTCGCTTAATTCGGCTTTCAGTTCGTCGAACTCGGTGTCGACCGCTTCGATCTCCGCCTCGAGGTCGTCTCGTTCGGCCTCGCGTTCCTGTATCTCGGTCTTGATCGAGGCCTTCTCGAGTTTGTGATCGCGCATCTCCGCTTCGAGGTCGTCGATCGTCTCCTGTTTGCGGTCGATCTGGACGAACGCCTCGCGCCGGTTGGACTCGGCCTCTTCGATCGCCTCCTGGCTGGCTTCGATCTTGTCCTCGAGTCGCGAAATGTCGCCTTTGATCTCCTCGATCTCGCTTTTGATCCGGAGCTGTTCGTCCTCGCCTTTGCGCTCGATCTCGGCGTTTAAGTCCTCGAGGTCTTCCTGTAGCCGGACGACCTTCCCTTCGCGTTCGTCGAGTTCGCGCTGGAGTTCGCGCAGTTCGTCCGCGAGGTCGTCGACCGTCGATTCGACCGATTCGAGTTCGGTGCGTTTGTCCTCGAGTTCGCTGGCCTTCTTATATCCCTCGTACTCCTCTTTCTCGCGGCGGAGCCGGCGATACCGAATTGCTTGTCGGCGTTCGTCGGCAAGTTGGTCGAGCCGATCGCGTTTTTCCTCGATTCGAAGTTCGGCCTCGTCGATTCGCTCCTGGACCGTCTCGAGTTCCGCGAAGGCGTCTTCTTTCTTCGCATCGAACTCCGCAACGCCCGCGATCTCGTCGATGATCTCCCGCCGGGAATGGGGAGTCATATTGATGATTTCGGTGACGTCGCCCTGCATGACGACGTTGTACCCTTCCGGGGTGACGCCGGCCTGTGCCAGTAAATCCTGAATGTCGGAGAGATTGACCGACCGGTCGTTGAGGTAGTAATACGAGTAGTAGTTGTCCTCAGTTTCTTTCACGCGCCGACGGATTCGGATCTCGTCGACGTCGCCGACGTCCTCGCTCCCGGCCGCGTTGACGACCTGCGAGCGCTCGAGTGCCCCGTCCGTGTTGTCGAGGATGACCTCGACGACTGCCTCGCGGGGGCCGCCGGAGGCATCGCCGTCTTCGTGGCCGGGGTTGTAGATGAGGTCGGTCAGTTTCTCGGCGCGGATTCCCCGGGTCCTGGCCAGTCCGAGCGCGAACAGAACGGCGTCGATGATGTTCGACTTGCCGGACCCGTTCGGACCAGTGACGACCGTAAAGTCCTCGTAGAACGGAATCCTGGTTTTCCGACCGAAGCTCTTGAAATTGTCCAGAACGAGCGCCTTGATATACATTCTCGTTACAAGCCCTCCGTTTCGCCGTGCCCTGTCGCCGCAGAGTCGGACACCCCATCAGCGGTCTCGACTCCGACGCGGTCTGCAGTTATGCAACAATAATGTCGTCGCTACCTGAGTCTTCCGCTTCGTCGCCCGCGGCCCGTTCCGTGCCCTCGGCGTCTGCCGTCGCTTCCGCCACGTCGTCGGGTTCGGCTTCCGGTGTTTCCTCGGACTCCATCTCTGCTCCCTCGCTCCGTCGATCGGGGACGCGCGTCGGCGTGTCGGCATCGAGTTCGGCCTCGAGAACGCGAATCCGCTCTTTTGCCTCGATTAGCTCGTCCGTCAGCCCCTCTACCGTCGACTCGAGTTCCGCAACCGTCGATTCGAGTGTCTCGACGCGGTTGTTCGACATACCAACTAGGGGCCCGTCCGGGCATATAAACGTACGTCAGACGTTCATAATTGATGTTACATCTTGTGACGGAGCGGTAGAGGCCCCGCAGAGACCTGCTCGCTCGAGCTCGACGGTGCTGGCGTCGGTGCGCCAGAATCGATTCGTGACTATTCACGTCGCAGAGTGTCTCACGACTGGCGAACGATCGTCTCCCACTTTTATCGTGATCCACGGAGACGGATACCGTACCGACTCATGTCCCAGAACCAGGTCACGCCACCGACGGTGGCGCGCGACGATATCTACATGTTCCCCGACGAGTCGTTTACCGACCGGAACGTCTGTGTCGTTACGGGCGGTGCCTCGGGTATCGGCCGAGCGACGGCGCTGGCCGCCGCCGGTAACGGATTGACCGTCGCCGCCACGGACGTCGACGAGGACGGACTCGTGGGAACCGTCGAGCGCGGTGAGGAACTCGATCTCGAGGGGTCGATCGAGTCGGTTCCGGGTGATCTGACCGACGATGACGACCTCGAGCAAGTCGTCGAGGATGCTGCGAATCTGGGCGACGTCAAGTACCTCGCGAACGTCGCGGGGATGCAACACATCGATCCGATCGACGAGTTCCCGATGGAAACGTACGACCGCATGCATCGGCTCATGCTTCGAGCGCCACTTTACCTCTCGAAACTGTGCATCCCTCACTTTCACGAGACCGAAGACGGAGAGGGCTGTGTCGGGAACATGGCGTCGGTTCACGGGCACTACGTTACCAGCGACAAGGTCGCGTACAACGTCTCCAAGTTCGGCCTCCGCGGTCTCACACAATCGATCGCCGCCGAGGGAGATGGGTCGATTCGGGCATTTTCGATCAGCACCGGGTACGTAAAGACGCCGCTGGTGACGGCCCAGCTCGAGGACACGGCCGAACAGCGCGGGATCAGCGTCGACGAGGTGATCGAAGACGTCATGCTCGGTCAGTCCCGCGTCAAGGAGATGATGGAACCGATCGACGTCGCCAACCTCTTCTTGCTGGGCTTTTCCGATCTCGGCCAGCACCTCGACGGCGGCGACCTGTTGTTTGATGGTGGCATGACGCTAACCTACGAGTGACAATGTCTGGGAACACGGGTCCACGTCTCGAGGATATCGACGAGATCGCACACGAGCCCAGTCGGGAGTTCGTCGAGTCGACGAACGTCTTCGATTTCATGCAGGAGTACGGAATCGACGACTACGACGAACTAATCGAACGAACGACGACGGAAATCGAGGACGAACCCGAAAGCGGCGTCGACTGGTTCTGGGACGAACTCGTCGACTACCTCGGAGTCGAATTCTACGAAGGGTACGACGAGGTACGAGACGACAGCGAAGGTCCGCAGTTTTCCGACTGGTACCCCGGTGGAAAACTCAACGTCGCCCACAACGTCGTCGATCGCCACGCCACCGTCGGCGAAGAGCGGCGAAACAAGGTCGCAACTATCTGGGAGGGAGAAGATGGTGACGTCTGGGAGGTAACGTACCACGAACTCCACCGGCAGTCGAATCAGGTGGCAAACGCACTCGAGGAACGCGGCATCGAAACGGGCGACACGGTCGGGCTCTACATGCCGATGGTTCCCGAAGTCGTCTCGATCCTGTACGGGTGTTTCAAGATCGGCGCGATCGCCGTCCCGATCTTTTCGGGCTTCGGCGTGGACGCTGCCGCGACCCGGATCGCCGACGCCGAACCGACCGTGCTGTTCACCGGCGACGGCTTCTACCGTCGCGGCAATCCCGTCTTCCTCAAATCCGCCGCTGACGACGCTATCGCGGAGGCGGGACACGTCGAGCATACGATCGTTTTCGATCGGTTGGGCTCGAGTGCGAAGACCAGCGAGCACGAGATTCCCTGGAACGACGACCGCGACGAGTGGTGGAGCGACGCCGTCGAAACGCGAGGCGACGAATACGATACGAAATCGCTCGACTCGGATCAGGAGTCGATGCTCCTCTATTCGTCGGGGACGACCGGACAGCCCAAGGGTATCGTCCATACCCACGCTGGCGCCCAACTGCAGTGTGCGAAAGAGGTTTACTTCGGAATGGACCTCAAGCCCGCCGATCGGTTCTTCTGGGTGTCGGACATCGGCTGGATGATGGGGCCGTGGACGCTGATCGGCACCCATACCCTCGGCGGCACCGTTTTCATGTACGAAGGCGCACCCGACCACCCGGAACCGGATCGGTTCTGGGAGATGATCGACCGCCACAAACTCACCCAGTTTGGTATCTCGCCGACCGCGATACGCGCGCTCCGGAAACACGGTGACGACTGGCTCGCCGGCCACGACCTCTCGTCGCTTCGCGTCCTGGGTTCGACGGGCGAACCCTGGGACCCCGAATCCTGGGAGTGGTTCTACGAGAACGTCGGCGGCGGCGACGCGCCGATCATCAACATCTCCGGCGGAACCGAAATCTGCGGATGCTTCCTGATGCCGATGCCGACCCAGCCGCTGAAACCCTGTACGCTCGGTGGTCCGGGACTCGGAATGAATATCGACATCGTCGATCGCGAAGGGAATTCAATCGAAGAGAACAACGAGCGCGGCTACCTCGTCGCGAGGGATTCCTGTCCGTCGATGACGAAGTCGCTGTGGTCGGGCGACGAGCGCTACCTGAACGAGTACTGGTCAACCTTCGATGACATGTGGAACCACGGCGACTGGGCCCAGAAGGACGACGACGGGTTCTGGTTCCTCCACGGTCGCGCCGACGACACGCTCAACGTCGCCGGCCGCAAGGTCGGCCCCGCCGAAGTCGAAGGGGCACTCATCGACCACGACGCGGTCAACCAGGCTGCAGCCATCGGCGCGCCCGACGATACCACCGGCACCGCAGTCGTCGCCTACGTCATCCTCGAGGACGGTGTCGACGAGACGGACGACCTCCGTGAGGAACTGCGTTCACAGGTCGGCGAGGAACTCGGCAAACCGTTCCGCCCACGAGAGGTGCTCTACGTGGACGAATTCCCCAAAACGCAGTCGGGTAAGATCATCCGTCGGGCCATCCAGGGGACGTACGTCGGCGAGGAGTTAGGCGACATGAGCAGCATCGAGAACCCGGACGCGCTCGAAGGACTCGAGAACGCGCGATAGCAGCGGTAGTATCGTGAACAAGGTCCCACAGCGGCGCTAACGGCGGCGACGAAACTGTTCGGGTCATCGGGATCGTCGCCGACACCGAACTGACCGCGACGTTCGAAAAGTCGCTTTACTCGTTCGAAACGAACGTCGTGTCGGTCGAGCGCGGTGCCGGTTGCGAGTCGAACGGAGACGAGCGACGCCGTTAGGGAACCGAACTCAGACTCGGGACTCGGTAGCAGTCGCCGAATTCACGGCTTAACGCCGCCAGAATCCGAGGATTTCGTCCGATCGCGTTCGAGGATCACGCCACCCGATCCGACGGCGACGTCGACGGGGGTGGTTGCCAGCCCCTCGTCGACGTCGGCCCTCGAGCGGGCGAGCGCGAGACCGAGCAGCGACTGTTCCGTGGGCGCCTCCAGTTCGTGCCACCGGACGCTATCGTCGCGTTGGTAGATTCGGCCGCCGGTCGCGACCGCGATCGTATTCGATCTGGTCGACCGAATCGACTGGAGGGCACCCTGGCCGACGGCCAGCGGCGTCCAGTTCTCGCAACGGGGATCGTAGCGGTACGCGATTCCATCAGCGCCGGCGATGAACACGGATCGCTCGCCGGCCCACACGTCCTGGAAGTTCACCTGCGCGTTTCTGACGCCGATACGTTTCCACTCGTCCGACGGATCGGTGTCTGTTGGCTCCGTATCCGCCGGTTTGCCGTGCCTCGGATCGCGGTCGGCCGCGTCTGCCCCGGGCGGGTCGTCGGGTCGAGGTTCGAAATAGGCGCCGCCGCTGGTGTCGACGGCGTAGAACCCGTCGGGCCCAGCCGTCAGGCCGGGGATCGTCGAACCGCCCCCCGGTTCGACCACCTCGCCCCACACCGGGCAGTCGTCGTCGTCCATGATGCAGTCGAGGACTTCGCCGGAGCCGTTCGCGATACGAACGCGTTCCTCGCCGGTTCGGCCGGTAACGGCGATCGATTCCCAGGTACTCGTCTTCTCCATCGGCGCGGAGTAATCACTGAGATGACCGTCGGCCACATCGTAATAGCCGAGCGCACCACTGTCCCCGGCGAACCAGACGCGACAGCCGTCGTCGGTCGCCGCGATCGACCGAAGGGTGTTCTCGGAGACGCCAGGTCCGCGCTCGAGAAGGATCTGCCATCCGTCGGCTCCACGATGGAGCAAGAGCCCTCCCTCGCCGCATGCGTAGGGACCGTCCTGACCGTGAACGACACCGTGTAAGGTCCGCGACGTTGGCGACTCGGCCGGCTGCCACGTCTCGGCCTCGCCGTTGGCTCTGCCGTCGGACGAGTCGGCGGCCGGATTGCCGCCGTCGGACCGGGTTTCATTCTCCCCGCTCGAGCCGTCACTTGACGGTCCTGACCCCGATTGATTGCGGATCTCGGCAGGGGTGTCGTCGTCCGCGTCCGGTCCGTCGTCATCCGCATCCGGTCCGTCGTCATCGTCAGCGTCCGGTTCGTCGTCATCCGCATCCGGTTCGTCGTCATCGTCAGCGTCCGGTTCGTCGTCATCGTCAGCGTCCGGTTCGTCGTCATCGTCCGCATCCCTGCGTGCCGGAATGACTCGCTTGAGCCAGTCGACGGTCTCCCGCAACGACTCGTCGAATCGGTCGATCATCGAACCACCTCGTACGCCGCCGCGACCCGGGAGAGGCCCACGCTGTAGGCTGCTTCGCGCCAACTCAGCGAACATCGCTCGCGGCGGTCTCTCACGTCGTCGACAGCGTCGGTGAGCGCGTAGCCGAACTCGTTGGTCACGCGCGCATCGCTCATCTGGTCGCGTCCGAGGCTTTCGACCCACTCGAGGTGGGCTGCGATCGGTCGGCCGACTGCCGCTAACACGTCGGGAACGACCGTGCTGTCCCGTTCGGCGAGGACGCTCTGGCCACCGGGAGTCACGCTTCCGGTGGCACCCTCGACGACGAGATCGGCCTGGATCTCGTCGGCGTTTTCGGCGGTCACCGCCGTTGCGGGCGCAGCGAGAATCAGCACGTCGACGTCCTGCTCGAGAACGTTCTCGGTTCCGGTCGTCGTGCCGTCGTCGTACGCCGAGAGTGCCCCCGGTCGTTCGAGGTAGCTGGGAGCCAGATCGGTGTCGAGGCCGTTTTCGCTTTCGGGTGCCGCGAGCCCGGCCTGATCGTTGCACATCGCGATGACGGTGGCGCCCCAGAACTCGAGCAATCGGGCGGTCGTCGCGCCGAGTTGGCCGGTTCCGTAGATGGCGACCGTCGCGTCAGAAAGCGGTCGGTCGAGATCCGTTTCCAGTACGTCCTGTGTGACGTGGGCGACGCTGTGTCCGGCGGCTCGAGTGATCTCTCGATGGCCGCCGAGCGCTGGCGGTTTCCCTGCGACGGCCGCGTTCTGAGGCCTGTCGACGCGATCCGAGACCGCATCGGCGATCTGGGCCATGGTGCGCTCGTCGGTTCCGACGCCGGGGAAGAGGACGTCGTCTTCCGGACCGAGTCCGTTGATGCGACTCGCATACGACCGGGTGAGACTGACGCGTTCGTCCCTCGAGAGCGTCGTCGGGTCGACGGCGATGCCGCCCGCTGCGCCGCCGAACGGGACGTCCGCGATCGCCGCGCTAACCGTCGTCGCGGCCGCGAGCCCGGCGCAGTCGTTACCGGTCAGCGAAAGGTCGTACCGATGAGGGCCGAGGTAGCGGCCGCGAACGGCGTCGTGGCGGACGCGATACCCTTCGCAGACGCCCCGCGACCCGTCATCGCGTTCGAACGGCACCGTGATCCGCTGTCGGTGCGTGGGATACAAGAGTCGTTGTTCGATATCGTCGGGAACCCCGAGACGGCGCGCAGCGGCTGTCGCGTACGTCCACGGGGCGTCAAGATCTGGATCTGTTCGACTGGGTTCGTCAGTAGTGGAGTCGTTAAATGTAGTCATACGTATCTGTCAGCACACGTTGATCAGACTGTCCGATCGGCTGGTTCAATTCGACCGATCACGACGGCGATTCGTCCTGTCACCACAGCCGGGGTCGGTACGGCGCGAGTCGTTCTCGTCCGCGTCCGAACGCGACCGGGGACGAATCACGCCTATGGGAGATCGCAAAAGAGGCAGCGTCGCTCCCACTCGTAGTGTTCCTCGAGGCGCCTGTTCGCGCGCGTACTCGGCCTGTAGGCGTTAGTTCGGCCGTCGAGGGGATGCTTCTCGACGTACCCTTCGTCGACGAGTTCGCCCAGGTTCTGGTAGAGCCGTCCCTGGTTGATCTCCTCGTCGTAATAGCAGTCGAGTTTGTCCTTGATAACGAGGCCGTGGGGGTTGCGGTCCGCGAGCATTCGGATGACGAACAGTTGGTCGCGCTTGAAGCCGGTCAGGTTCGTCAACGGGCGAGGTTCCGAGATGTCGTCAGAGTCCGATTTCTCGCCGTCGTCGGTGGCCGGTTCATCACTGCAGTTCGTGTTCGTGGGGGTGTGATTGGACATCGGTTCGTCCTCGGCGGCGAGGCCGCCGAAACTACGCGCGGGGATCGAACCCGCAGCCGGCCTGGATCCGGGCGTAGCAAGCGGGGTCAGGGGCCGTATTCTTTCCGATGTTCACGGTAGAGGACGGCGATGAACGCACCCAGGGGAAGCAGGCCGATGATCACGAGCACGAGTCCCGCATAGAGGGCGTTTGGTAGGTTCAATCCCGCGATGAAATACGAGAGGACTGAAATCGCCGCCGTGAGCAACAGCGCGATACACGACGCGACGAGTCCGAAGCTTAGCCTCCGGAACCGCCACTCGAGATTATCCGATTGTCGGAGCTGTTTGATCAGGACGACGGTCGACGGGATCGTTATCGCGATCAGTTGGACGAGCATCAGTGCGACATCGGTACTTGTTGTGGTCGACATAGTGGTAATTTAGAGTGTTACGAAGGTGGTCGGATTGCACGCAACTGCGGTGGTCGGGTGTCGGTACGAGTCGTCGAACGGGGTTCGAGAAACGGGACGTCGAACGGGGTTCGAGAAACGGGACGTCGAAACCCGGACGGCTGATCGATCGGATTTCGAACGGCCGATCGGTCGCTCGAGGTACGATCCGATGGCGACGCGGGCGGTGAGCCCGGCAGGACTGCACGCCGGACTCTACCGCCATTCGCGTGTGTGTGACGGACCGTCCTCGAGGTCCCACGGATCGGCGGGAACGGGATCGCAAACCAACAGCGAGCGGCCGAGGTTAACGAGGAAAACCAGCTGGCCGGCTGCGATCACGTAGGCGCCGACGGTCGCAAGTTGGTGGAGCGGCGCGTACGCTGGCGGATACGTCGCAATACGTCGGGGAAGCACGGCGAGTCCGACGAGCAACAGCGCGCCGAAGGTCACCGCGACGCCGACGATCGTCAGCCACCCGTGCAGCCGAGCGAGGTCCGGCTCGAGTCGACGGCCGGAAAGCAGCGGGAACCAGTAGTAAGCGCCGGCGACGAGAGCGAGGCCGACGAACCCGGCGAGCAGCAGATGGAAGTGGGCGACGACGTAGTAGGTCCCGGTGTACTGTGCGTTGATCGGGACGACGGCGAGGAAGACGCCCGTGACCCCGCCAACGACGAAGAAACCGACGGCGGCGACGGCGGCGATCATCGGTGCGGTGTAACGGATCGACCCGCCCCACAGCGTTCCGAGCCAATTGCAGAGCTTCGCCGAACTCGGAACGGCCACCGCCAGCGTGGTGAACATGAAGACCGTCCGCACGGCTGGACTCATACCTGTCACGAACATGTGGTGAGCCCAGACGGTAAAGGAGACGACGCCGATCGCGAGCGTCGAGTAGACCGACGACCGGCGGCCGAACAGCCGCCGACCGGCGAAGCGCGGGAGGACGTGACTGACGATTCCCATCGGCGGCAACACCAGGATGTACACCAGCGGGTGGGCGAAGAACCAGAACAGGTGCTGCCAGACCAGCGGCCCGCCGCCGCTGATGACGAACGCGGTTCCCAGCGAACGGTCGGCAACCATCAGCGCGACCGTACCTGCCAGAACCGGGAAGGCGACGATCGCCATCGCGCCGGCCGTCAGCACCGTCCAGGTGAACGTGTCCACGTCGAGCCACCGAATCCGGCGGCTGCGCAGGATCGTAGCGACGAGATTGCCGGCCGTCGCCGTCGTCCCGACGGCAACGAGGACGAGTCCGACGAGGACGGCGTCGACGGCGGGATTCGGCGATAGTACGCTCAGTGGCGGGTACAACGTCCACCCGCTCGCGATCGGTTCGAGCCCGGCCAGTCCGAGAATGCCGCCGATCGTCCCCGCACGGATCGAGAGCGCCGCCGGCACTTGCAGCCAGAACGCCCAGACGCCGAGTCGCGGAAATGCGGTTCTCTCGGCCTCGATCAGCGGAGGAACGGCGGCGTACGCGAATCCCCAGATCGCCGGCAACACGAACAGAAACAACATCGTCAGTCCGTGGGTCGTAAAAAAGGCGTTGTAGGTTTCTGCCGACCAGCGGTTCAGTCCCGGCGTCACGAGGGCCGTTCGAAGGGACAGGGCGTCGAGGCCGCCCCACAGCCCCATCACCAGCGCGAGACCGAGGTGCCAGCGCCCGAGCCGTCGATGGTCGACGCTCGAGAGTCCGTCGAGCGAGTTCCGAGTGCCCTCGAGCGCGCGTCCGGGCGTCGATGGTCTCGTCATCGGTGACGACCGAAGGTGAACGCACGTCCCAATTCGCGGACGCCGAGCAGCCCGACCGTCGTCGCGGCGGTAAACGCCACGAGCGGATCGATCGCGTACAGGATCCCCCCGACCAGCGGCGCGGGCACGATGGCTATTCGGACGGCCGTCCGGATCTCCTCAGGGAGCCGCGAGCCGGGGACGGGGCTCGCTCGAGTGCTCGTCCCGACCGTCGGTCGGAGCGGCTCGATCGCGGTGCGACAGCCGAGGAGACCGAAGAGGCCAGCGACGACGCCGGCCTGCGGCGGCGCGGCGATGATCGCCATCGGAAGCAACGAAATACCTGCGAGCCCGGCGGCGAGGAGCGCTCGCCGATCGAGGTGATCGATGAGCGCAGGGGCCCCTATCGCACCGAAGACCGCACCGCCAGCCTCCGTGAGAACGAACAACCCGAAGACGGCGGCCGGCGCGAGCGAGAGACCGCCGACCGAAAGCGCAATCGCCCGGTACTCGACGACCAAAAGGATCAGAAACGGCGCGATCCCTGCGGTCGCGACCCGGACGAGCGCATCGCCGATGACCGCCCAGCGTCGGCGGTCGGGTACCCTCGAGACGGCGTCCCGGAAGGCCGTAAGCGAAGAGTCGGCGTCGAGCGACGCGTCGTTCGCTCCGCCGTCGTTGGTCCGCTCGTCGTTCGTTCCTCCGCCGCTTCGCAGCCGATCACCGAGCAGTGGCGAGCGATCGCGAACGGTTCCGAGCGCGACCGCACCGACGAGGGCGACGGCAGCGCCGGTGGCGGCGATCAGTGCGAACCCGGCACCGACGGTGTCGGCGCTCGCGACAGCCGCCGTCGCGAACACGGCCGCGGCGGCGACTCCGAGCGCACCGACGACGGTCCGGGTTCGACGGTCGATAGTGGCTGTTCGTCGAGCCGATCGGTCGCCGCCGTCGGATTCGTCAGCTGGCGCGCTCGAGAGGCCAGAGGTCTGTGCGGTGGCACGCGTATCGATCGGCCACAGGTGTCGGCCGGGACCGCCGACGTACCAGGCCTGGAGGAGGACGACGCCAGTGGCGAGCCACCCAAGCGCCGAAAGAGGTGTCCCGAGCAGCGTATCGAGCGTCGGGGACCCCGCCCAGGCGAACAGGCCGACGGCGGCGAGCGCCGTCGACAACACAACGGTCGCCGTCGTCTCGAGAGTCGTTGCCATGTCGTTGGACACGTTGTCCGAACGATCTGATGCGACCACGGCAACGCCCATACCGAGCGTCACCAGCGATCCGACGACGATCGGCCCGTAGCCGAGAGCGGACAGGAACTCGGGGAGGTAGCGTTCTGCCAGGCGAACGAGTCCGTGGCTCGCCACGAGGGCGACGAGGCAGACGAGTCGGATCGGATCGATTCGTTCGGTACTGTCGGTCGGTGATGATGTCATGTATACTGAGACGGTGGAATCGATCGGTTAGGAGTGAGCGACTGATTCGAGTGCTCGGGCGCTCGGACGATGAGACCTCGGCGACGCTGCGGCTGTCGCGTTCGAGCGAACGCGTCAGTCGACGGCCGGAACGCCGGTCTCACTCCAGCCCGCGATCCTCGAGCGCGTAGGCGAGTCGCTCGAGGAGCTTGTGGGCGTGGTAGATGACGCCGGCGACGTGCGGCGCGAGCCGGTTGCCGATTCGGACGCGTTGCTCCGGCTCGAGGGCGACGTAGATCTGGATCGCGAGGATCGGAAGGGCGACGACGTTGAACAGGGTCGTGAACGTCCCGGAGATCGTGCCACCTCCCGTCCTGACGGACGGGATGAGGCCGAGACCACCGAAAAGTAGTTCCACGACGAGGCCGGCCACGACGGCCGCGAGGAAGAATGCGACGAAGATCACCGCGGCCATTCGAATGCCGTAATAGCGCCGGTAGGTCCGAACCAGCGGGATGATCAGCAGATCCGCGAAGATGAAGGCGAGGACGCCACCGAAGGAGACGCCGTTCTGCCAGAGGACGAGCGCGAAAGGAACGTTGCCGACCGAACAGAGGAAGGTCAAGACGCCAACGATGGCGCCGATGACGACGTTCGAGACGGACCGCGCGAGAGTCCCTTCGGCGCCGACGCCGAAGAGGGCCGTCCACCACGTCGTGGGAACGAGCGCGGCGAGCAACCCCGCGATGACGAATCCGAAGGCGATATCGCGCCAGAGCATGTCCCACTCGCGAATCGCGTTCGTAGTCGCCGACCGCCAGCGGTCGCCCGAGAGGAGTTCGGGACCGGCGGTGACCGCGTCCCGGTCATCGTCGGGATCGTACGCGCTGTGGCAGCCGCCACAGCAGAAGTACCGCCGCTTGCCGTCGAATTCCCGGGAAAGCGTGTCGTCGTCGGTCGGGTCCGCGGCCATTCCGCAGGTGGCACACTCGGTTTCTTCGAGCGCTATCGCGTGCGCTCGTGCGCGGTCGATCCACGGTTGAGGGACGAATCGCCGATAGACGACCGCGATCACGGCGACGGCGACGAGCCCGCCGACGATCTCCGCAGCGGCGAACTGCCATCCCAGCAGGATCGTCACGACGAGGGCGAGTTCGAGAACGAGATCCGTACTCGCAAACTGGAACGCGCCCAGACTGGCCGCGGCCGACGCGCCCTTGGTGAACAACGTTCGTGACGTCGCTACCGCCGAGAAAGAGCAACTCGAGGACGATGCGCCGAAGAAGGTGCCGTAGCCAATCTCCCGCCAGCCGTCGTCGCCGAGGTAGTCGGTGAGTCGGTCTTCGGAGACGAACTCCTGGACGGCGCCGGTGATGGTAAAGCCGAGGACGAGCGCCCACCAGGTGTCCCAGGCCATTCGGAACGCGATGACCGCGCCCTCGAGAAGTCCTAACAGGAACGCGCCGAGCAAACCGACGAGTCGGGCTGCAAACCCGAGTCCGCCGCCGTTCGGAACGACAGCTCCCGAATCGGTCGGTTGAACGGTCGGGAGCGGCCCCGTAAGGACCGGTCCGTGATCGATCGCCGGCGGCAGCAGGATGGAAAGCGGTCGTCCCGCCGCCAGCGCGAGGCTGGACGCGTCGGTGATGAGGTGTGTCGCTGAGAGCATGGAGTGATCGAAGGAACCGTCGTCGTACCGGAATCGCGGAGAACGGCGTGAGCGGGCTGCTGTGGGGATAATGGCGGCTGTGCTGTCAGGCCAGGAGGTCATCCGCGCCGGGAGCGCGTCGTCCGGGCCAACCAACACTAATAACCAATAGATTGTGCCCCATAAAATGGGACGAAACCTAGAGGATTCGAACCAAACCAGCGGACGGTAGTCGCCGAGTCGATTCTGCTCTGTTCGGGATCGACACCGACGCTCGTCGTGATAGTAGTCGCCGAAAGTCATTGCAACCCGACTCGCGAATTCGCAGCCAGCGAGCGCTCGCTGACCGCCGTTTGGCAAGCGGTGGGTACATCGATTCCACGACAACCGTCGTCGCGAAGCGGCGTCCGCAATCAGATCGTTCTCAGCGAGTCAACAGACCGACCTCACGGTGTCGATTGTACAGGTACGTGAGACAGACCGTAACCGTCGAGAGCATGAACGCGACCACCACGATCGCGATCGCGATGCCGAATCCGGCCACCAGCCCCGAGAGGACGCCGAGGAGCAACGGTGCGGCGACCGCCGCGCCGACGTATATCTCCCGATCGGGACGCCACGATTCGGTTTCGGTCACGACGAAGTCGACGTCGCGCCAGATCGCCGGCAGCGTAACCGCGCCGACTGCAGTGACGATGATCAGAAGGGCGATGCTTCCGAATCCCGTCGCCAGAACCGAGCCGCCGCCGGTGAGACGGGCGAGCGCGACGATCCCGAGCAAACTCAAAACGGGATAGCCGATGAGGACGTACCAGTACCACGGCGCGCGATCGGTCGAATCGACGGCTGCGAGATCACCACGTGTCATAACGCATCCGCCGTAGGAACCCCCCACTCATAAGATGTATATATTCATAACATTATCGCACAAAATATCTGAAACATACGTCTAGAGCGCCCTATGAGTCCGTATCTTTATTGTAGACACTCTCAGTATTGTGTCAGTTTATACCACTGGCACTGCTAGCCGGGGTGCCCGGTCGAACCATACTGTCGGTTCGATCGACCTCCAACAATGATTGGTAAATACGCGTTCTGTCCAACCAGCGGTGCCTCTCTCTCGCGAGAGGCCCACTACGATGAACGGGGCCGTCCAGAGCGGGTTCCACAGTCCGACGACCTCTCGCCGAATGCGACCCTCGAGGCACCGCTCACCATGGGAAAACGGCGGTCCTCGAGGCGTGCCGTGACGACATACTTTCGGCGGTGTCACCGTCGGCACGCCGAACCGAACGACGAACTCACCCGTTGTGCGGCGCTCGCGATCGGTCGGCTCAAGCGGCGGGCGAACGGCCGCCAGGAACGCGATCTCATCGTCTGGTTCGCGCTCGGCGAACGATTGGCTCGCGACGGGTTCGACGTGGGTTGGATGACAGCCCACGCCGAACCTCGGTGTCCGGAGTGTAGCGGCCGGCTGACCTACGCCGTGGGACCCGACGGTCCGGTCGGCCACTGTGGTGGATCGTGTGACGATACCACCACAGATCGTCTCGACGCGATCCGGGAGACCGTCCGATCGTTGTTCGCACAAACCTTTCCCGACGATCCAGCTCCTGATATCGATGCGCTCGAACTACTGTGATCGACCGCGACAGGTCTCGTCGATCCGCCCGCTCCACGGAAACGTCGAATATGCGTTTGCTGACGGTGATCACGTCATCGCAGTCGAGTACCGACGAGGTTACTGCGATCATCGACCACCACGATCTCGAGTACAGTCTCACCGATCACACCGACGGCAAGAGCCGAACGATCACGGTTCCCGCACCCGCACACGCGGTCGAACCGCTCGAGGACGATCTCGCATCGGTCGAGGGCGACGTGGCGATCGTCGTCGAAGAACCGATGGCGATCGTCGGGAAAGGGTGGGACGATTCGCCGCCCGACGGGCGACGCGAGTGGCTCTCGTTCGAGCGGATTTCCCGGAGCGAGTTGCGGTCGAAAGCGCAGTCACAGCTGCCCTCGCTCGTCATCTTCGCCGCGATGACGGCGATCAGCGGTATCGTCGCTACGACCGGCGTCTTGTTGAATTCGCTTGCGGTTCTGGTCGGTGCGATGGTGATCGCTCCCTTACTCGGGCCGGCGATGGCATCGAGCGCCGCGACGGTCCTCGACGAGCGCCGACTGTTCGTCCGCGGCGTCAAACACCAGCTCGTCGGGATCAGCGTCGCCACCACGAGCGCGCTCGCGTTCGCGATATTCGCACGCAGCTCGAGCGTCATCACCGGCGCAGTCAACCTCCAGGCGAGCCTCGGGCTCGGCAGCCACGGTCTGCCGCCGTCGCTACTCGTGACCGTCGCGGTCTGTTCAGGCATCGCCGGCGGCCTCGGAATGGCGACGACCGGTATCACGGACCTCATCGGAGTCATGATCGCAGCCGCGATCATGCCGCCGATCGGCGTCGTCGGCGTCGGCGTCGCCTGGGGCGAGCCCGCGGCAGTACTCGGCTCGCTCGTCGTCGTCGCAGTCAACGTCATCGCCATCAACGTCGGCGCGATCGGGACCCTCTGGACCGTCGGCTTTCATCCCTCGGACCGCTCGCGGATCAGGACCACCAGGGGTGCCATCATCCGACGAGTCGTCGTATTAACTGCACTACTACTGCTCTCGATTCGCCTCCTCGAGGCCGTCTCCAACGGACTCTGAGTCGATCTCTCATGACAAGTTACAGCTATGACTGACGATTCCACACGACCGGAGCCCGAACAGAAGTCCGACTCGTCATCGACGTCGCAGGACGGTACCGACGCGGAGTCGACACGTTCGAGTCGGACGTCCCGTGACGAATCGCGCTCTGAAAAGAGCGGCGACCCCAGCCGCTCGAGCGACGGCGCCGACGATCGAACCGACGAGACCGATACTGTAGCCCGATCACCCGACGCGAGTCCCTCCGCACGTCCCGACGGTGACGACCGAACGGACCTCGTCGACCCCGATGGCGCCAACCGCAATAGCGACGGCGAACGCGACGACGGCGACGACCCGTCGGTCGGCATCTCACTCGTCCACTACGTCCTCCGACTGACGGTTGCCGCGCTTACGGTCGGTGCCCGCATCATCTGGACCGGCGTCCGGATCGCCGCACGTTATCTCACCGACACGCCGTCACGCCGCCGAGCCCGGCGATGGCTCCTGCTCGAGGGCGATCGTCGAGCGATCGTCGTCGGGTTCGTCGCCGGGATCTTCGGCCTCGCACTCGTTCTCGGCATCAGCGACGTCATCGGCGTCCGGGAGAGCCGGTTCGTCACCACGATGTTCAGCACGATGATCGCCGGGCTGTTCTCGTTCATCCCGATCGTCGTCGCGGTCAATCAGTTGATCATCTCGCGACTGTTCGGCACGCCGGATCGACTTACCGATCGTATCGACGGCGTCCAGGAGTTTCGCAGCCGCGTCGAATCCCAGACCGAGGGCGACGGCGTCAGCCCGACCGGCCCCGCACCCTTCCTCGCCCGATTGGCCGGGACGCTCGGCACGCGCGCAGACGAACTCGCGACCGAATGCGGCGAGGGGGAGCGAAACGCAGACAGCAGCGAGCGCAGCCGAATCGGCGACGAAGAGGCCGACGATACGCCGATCTCCGCTCTCGAGTCGATCTGTCGCTTCGCAGCGCGGACGCGCGAGCACACCAACGATCTCTCGTCGCAGCTTACCGGTAAGACGGACTCGGTATTCGCCGTGGTCCTCCCGACGATCGATCACGACTACGCCGGTGCCGCAAACGAGGCGCGACGGCTCCGCCGACGGTTCGACGAAGACCTGCCGGATCGCGCGGAAGAGTTGCTCTCCGAACTTCGAGAGCTGTTCGTCACCGCGGACGCGACCCGACAGTACTTCACGACGATCTACCTCCAGCGGGAACTCGCGCGGCTGTCGCGGCTGATCACCTACAGCGGCACCGCCGCGATCTTGCTCTCTTCGCTGGTCATCATGATCTACGCGAGTGGCTACCCGCCGGTCGCCTTCGAGGGGTGGTTGCTCGTCCTCGTGAGCCTCGCACTCGCGGTCGCGTTCAGCCCGCTCGCGGTGCTGTTCGCCTACGTCGTTCGAATCTCCGCGATCCTCATGCGGACGTCAGCGCCGGGCGCGTTCACCCCGCCGGGCGAGTTCCACGAGTCTCACGACGCCGCCGCCAAGAATCGATCGGTGACGAACGGAACGACCCAATCGAACGAATCCGCCGCCAAGAATCGATCGGTGACGAACGGAACGACCCAATCGAACGAATCCGCCGCCAAGAACCAGCCGGCATCGACTGACGAACCGACGCGATCGAACGACCCCGACCGAAAGCCGAGCCAGAGCCGATGACGGCCGATTGCCGTCCGACGCGCCGGCGCTTCCTCGCAGCGGTCGGCGGCGCGGCCGCCTCGCTTGCGCTGGCCGGTTGCGGCGGGACCGACAGCGAGTGGGTTGCGGCCGACGTTCCTACGGACGCGGCGCTGTACGACGTCGTACCGACAGCTCGGGGCGCCTACGCCGTCGGCGAGGATGGCGTCGTCCTCGCCCGCACCGATGGCGACTGGACTGTTGCTCTCGAGAACGGCCTCTCGGACGCGGGCGACGGACTCCGGACCGCGGCGGTGACGAGCAACGGCCAGGCGATATGGATGGCCGGGGACAGCGGCGCACTCGGCCTGTACGACGTCGTCGCCGATCACGTCGTTGACTTTTCGGCACCGAAAGAGAAGACGACCTCATGGACGACGATCGCCGCCGCCGGACTGGCCGGCGACGAACGGATCACGGTCATCAACAGCTCCGGTGAACTCCTCAACGGCCGACGCGACGGTGCGGACGTCGAGTGGGGCGCCGTCAGCAAACCCGGGAGCGGCTCGAGCGTGACCGACGTCGACCTCACGTCGCTCGCGTACGGCTATATCATCGACACCGACGGCGGGGTCTTCGAGTCCCGCGACGGCGGGGTCACCTGGACCCGCATCGGCATCGACGGAGCCGGCGTCAATTTCGCTGCGGTCGCCGCCATCGACACCGGCCACGTCACGGTCGCCGGCGGGAACGGTGCCGTCTACGGCTACAACGGCGTCAACTGGTCGCGTACGACCCTCGGCGAGCAGCCGATCACGGCGCTCGCGCGAAACCGAGACACCGCACTGGCGGTCTCCTCGTCGGGCATGATCTACGAACGCAGCTTCGACGGCTGGGAGCCCCGCGTCCGCCTTCGGCCCGGCAACGAGTTGCACGCAGTCGCGCTCGGTACGGCCCGGTCACCCCGTCTCGTCGTCGGCGAGTCGGGGACGGTGTATGAGCGACGGTTCTGACCGTCACCCACGAGCGGCCATCCATAGCCCCGTCGCGCCCATCAGCAATCCCGGCGACATCGCGAACAGTCCGAGACCGAGAAACCCCGTCTCGCCGAGAGATCCGATCCCACGAATCACGAGGAGATACAGCAAGACCCCCGGAACGACGACGAGCGACGTCCCGATACTCGCACCGACCAGTAGCATGTCGGGTTCCGTGGGTGTCGAACGCGAAGAGCGTGCGTTCACTGCGGAGTCGGTGCCGGCCGATTCGCTCGAGGAGACGTCGGTTCGGGTCACGACTCGAGAGAGGGGCTGATACCCGGAATCGATGTCCCCGAATATTTCTGTCGGGTTTATGTGGAATCGCTGCGGGAGGGAACTCGCCCTGTTCCAGGACTTCACGAAGCACTCTGATGGTGGTGGTGGATGCGGGCTCGAGTGTTCCTGCGGAAATGCCGATTGCCATATTTGACGCGCTGATTCCCACCAATCAAGCAAACGAGTGTGTAGTCAGACACGTCTTCGGGCTAGCGAAGCGCACTGTCGACGACACGATCTTGGATTTCGGACTCGACAATCGCATAGACGTCTTCTTCCGTAAGTTCCTGATCAACCGGCTCGGCTTCCGCACATCGAAGCAGGAATTCACTCCACGCCTCTTCCGCTTTCGCTTTCGCCGCGGCTTTCACTCGCATATTCTTCCACTCTGATCCGGAATTATTTATTTTATTCACATTTTATAAATGATGTAATAACACATAGTGGTTGCGGTCTAAATGGCCTCAACCGGGCGGTGGGTGTCCAATACGCTGGTCACACCGACGATCCCGGTTATAGGTACCCCTGCCCATCATTGCCAGTCGTCGGTAGTGTTTGCACACACCTCCGGATTCTCGATACACCCGAGCGGAACAGGTCCACTCTTTTACCACACTGGTACCGATGCACTGTCGGCACCGCCTTCTCCAGGGACGGTTCGAGCGCTCCCGACTCCGTCCCGTTACGTTTTACCCCGACCAGCCCGAATCGGGGCTCAATGACTGCCCAGACCGTCCAGCAGGGCGACCTCGTGACCGTCATCGGCCTCGAGGTCCACGTCCAGCTGGAGACCGACACGAAAATCTTCTGTGGGTGTTCGACCGAGCAGACCGACGAACCCAACGACACCGTCTGCCCGGTCTGTCTCGGCTTGCCGGGCGCGCTGCCGGTTCTCAACGAGGCAGCCGTCGAAGCCGCCGTCAAGATCGGCAAGGCGATCGACGCCGACATCCCCGAGGAGACGCGGTTCCACCGGAAGAACTACTACTACCCCGACCTGCCCAAGAATTTCCAGATCACCCAGTACGACGAGCCGATCTGTCAGGACGGCGAAATCGAAATCTCCGTCGAGGGGCAACGCCGGACCGTCGCGATCGAGCGCGCCCACCTCGAGGAGGACCCGGGTAGCCTGCAACACGTCGGCGGCGGTGGCGGGATCGATTCGGCGGAGTACACCCTCGTCGACTACAACCGGGCGGGTACGCCGCTGATGGAGATCGTCACGGCCCCGGACTTCCGCAGCCCCGGCGAAGTGCGGGCCTTCCTGGCCGAACTCGAGGAAGTCCTCGAGTACCTGGGCGTCTTCGACGCCGACCGAGACGGGAGTCTGCGGATCGACGCCAACCTCTCGATCATCCCCGACGACGAAATCGACAGCGACGACGCCTCCGTGATCGGCGAGGACGCACTCGCCGCGGCGAACCGGACCGAGGTCAAGAACATCTCGAGCCACAAGGGCGCGGAGAAAGCGCTGGCCTACGAGGAAACCCGTCAGAAGAACGCGATTCAGCGCGGACGGGCGGTCGAACAGGAAACTCGCCACTGGGACGAATCCCGCGGGATCACGGTCTCGATGCGCTCCAAGGAAGAAGAAAAGGACTACCGCTATTTCGAGGAGGCCGACCTCCCGCCGCTGCGCGTTTCGGGATGGAAAGACGAGATCTCGATTCCGGAGCTCCCTACAGCCCGCCGCGAGCGGTTTCAGGACGAATACGGACTCAGCGAGGAAGCGGCCTCGAAGCTCACCTCGACGAAACAGGTCGCGGACTTCTACGAGAACGTCGCGGGCGAGTTCGACCCCGACCTCGCGGCAACGTGGGTCGCGGACAACCTGCTCGGCGAACTCAACTATCGAGACATCGAAATTACCGAGATCGAGAGCCGTCTCGAGGAAGTGACCCGACTCGTCGAACTCGTCGCGGAAGACGAGATCACGGCGAAAAATGCCCGCGAAACGGTCCTTCGCTCGATGCTCGACGACGGCCGAACGCCGGACGAGGTCGTCGCCGAGGAAGGACTGGGCAAGACCGGCGAAGACGAGGTTCAGCAGGCCGTCGTCGAAGCGATCGACGAGAACCCGGGCGCCGTCGACGACTACGAATCGGGTGACGACGGCGCGATCAACTTCCTCGTCGGACAGGTCATGCAAAAGACCGGCGGCAGTGCGGACCCGGGCGACGTCAACCAACTCCTGCGGAGCGAACTCGAGGGGTAACCGCTCCGTTCGGCGTGGTCGACAGGACTGCGCCCGTTGGTGAATCGGGAACCGGACGGTACGTCGGCTCGTCGCCGGGTTTCCGTACCGGAAGCGGGCGATGCGTCTGACGTGGTTCTCCCGGTAGCGGCGGCAAGCGCCGTTCGGGATTTTTCGCGGACCGATAGTGAACGGTGAGAAATCGGCCGGTCGAAGTCGTGATTCGAACGGTTCGATCTCTTCCGCTGGTTTGGAGCCGGTTCATCGAGTCTCCGGTTCGCGCATCCGGAGAAAAACGGCGGCTGGACGCCTCACTCGGTGGACTCGAGACTGCTCTGAAAGGTCACGACGGCATCCCGGAACGCGTCGGGGATCCGGGTGGGGTCGCCCGTTTCGAGGTCGACGGCGACGTGGGTAACCGTCCCCTCGGCGAGAACTTCGTCGTCGGATGCGCGTCGAGCACGGTACTCGACCGTGAAACTCGCGAAGCCGAATTCGGTCACGCGCACGTCGTTACAAATAACGTCGCCGAACTCGGCTCCGGCGCAATAGTTCAGTTCGCTGTTAACGACGTGGTTCTGCCAGCCGTTCTCGAGCATGTGGTTGTAACTGTAGTCCATTTCCCGCATGAATGCCATAACGGCCTCGTCCTGAAACGTGAAATACTCGCCGTAAAAGACGATGCCCTGCGGGTCGGTCTCGGCAAATCTGGCGCGGTTCTCGTAGACAGTCTGGAATTCGGATTTCTCAACCAGGTCGGTCGAATCCATCGGTTCGTCTGGGTGTTCTTCCATATCATCTTCGCTGTTTCGACCGACAAAACCGTACCGACCACGGCAACCGAACGGACACCTGCATTCGGTGCGCCGCGGGAGGCACCCGACTAGAGTAGACGTTGAAAGTCGTTGCACACCTCCCTCGCGAATTCGCAGCCAGCGAGTGCTCGCTGACCGCAGCAGTGCGAGCGGTGGGTACATCGTTTCAACGCCTCCTATAGCTCACGGCGGCATCGGCGGTCGGACGGGAATACCGCCCCATCGGACTGAACCGCCACGGGCGCGGTCCGAGCGAAATCAGCTTCGAAGGGGCTGGGTCGGCTGGAGCGGGGCCGCTACAGGCCCGTTTGCATCGCCTCGAGGTCGCCCGGCGCGTGACCACAGACGATCCGCGCATCGTGGCGACGCTCGAGGTCTTTGAGCGTCCGCAGACTCTCGAACCAGTCGCGCTTGCTCCAGAGGAGTTCGCCGCCCATCGGCAGTTCGCGATCGTAGTTCGGCCGCGTGAATGCCTGGTCACCGGCAAGAATCACCGTGCCAGCATCGTCGAGGTCGAGTTTGACGCCGAGCAGGCCGGGCGTATGGCCGGGCAGCCGAACGAACTCCAAACCGTCGAAGACGTACTGTCGGTCGCCGTGGACGACCTCCCAGTTGAGGTCGCGGTCGAAGTCGCCGGCGATGTAGGCATCGCCACCCGCGTCGGTCTTGGCACTGTAGTATGCGTATTTCAGTTCTTCCTCGTGGACGTAGACCGGAGTGTCGGTCCCTTCGAACGCGTAGAGACCGCCGGCGTGATCGAGATGGAGGTGTGACTGGATTACGAAGTCGATGTCAGAAACGTCGTATCCGGCATCTGCCAGGTCGTCCTCGAGCGGCCGGAGACCGGTGTGTTCGAAGGCGGCGTACAGTTCGTCGGGCCAGTGGCCGTCGGCAGCGTCGGGGTGAGAACCGGTATCCCAGAGAACTAATCCGTCGGGGTGATCGATGACGATGTTGTAGACCGGACTCTCGCCCATAACTGTCTGGGGGTTCGGCTCGTCGGCCGTTCCGAGGACGAATCCTTCGATAGCATTATTGACGTCACTGGTGACCGTCCCGCGATCGATGGGTGTGAGAGTCGCGTCGACCATACTCGAATCACGGTCGGGGAACGTTTACAGGTGCGGGTCGCGGTCCGGGGCTGACCGTCAGTAGCGCTCGGTTCGGTGGCGCTCGTTCTCGCTGTCAATGCTTGCCGTACGTCTACCTGACTCCCTCCCGTGGTCGTTGCATGGTCAGAGCTTCGACAATCGTTCTCGTCGTCGGCGTGGGACTGCTATTCGTCCCGATTCCGCCCATCGCGACGATTCTCGGCGTCCTCGTGATCCTCGTCGGTGCTGGGCTCAGGGTCCTGACCGATCACTGATCGCAACCCGGTCGTCGGTATCCATCGCCCCTCGTAGCGAGTTACGATCGGAACGGGCGTCGAGCCCCGGTCGCGACCGCTCTCCACCTGCATCGGTAGGTCCACGATTTTACCGGTCGTCGTCCAACGGTTGCGTATGGCTTCGACACCCGACGTGATTATCGTCGGCGGCGGTCTCGCCGGCCTCGTCGCGGCGAGGCACCTCGCCGGCGGCGGCGCCGACGTAACGCTGTACGAACGTCGTGGGACGGTCGGCGGCCGCGTCCGAACCGTCGAGCGCGACGGCTATCGGTTCGATCGCGGCTTTCAGGTGCTCTTTACCGCCTATCCTGCGGTCCGTCGTGAACTCGACCTCGAGGCGCTCTCGTTGCGTCAGTTCGCGCCGGGTGCCACAATCGGCGGTCCGAACGGCCGATCGACGCTTGCGGACCCGCTTCGGGAGCCCGGAACGATCCCAGCGACACTGACCAATCCGTTCGTCTCCGTCGGCGACGCGGTCCGCGTCGCCCGACTCTGGTGGAACCTCCGGCGAACCGACCCGGACGCGATATTCGCCGACGCTTCCGATACCAGTATCGCGGCATATCTCCGCGACCGTGGCTTTTCGAACCGGTTCGTCGACGGGTTCGTCGCTCCGTTCTACGGCGGGATCACCCTCGATCGTTCGCTTTCGACCTCGAGTCGTGTCTTCGAGTACACGTTCCGGACGCTCGCCGCGGGTGACATCGCCGTTCCGGCAAGCGGCATGGGCGAGATTCCGGCCCAGCTCGCCGCTCGAGTGCGGGAGCTCGGCGGAACGATCGAGACCGGAGTAACGGTCGAGTCTGTCTCGGAAGTCACGGACGACTCGAACACCGTCGAGGCGAGCGAACCCGACGGCGGTGTCACGGTCGAGACCGACGACGGGACCGCGGAGGCCGACGTCGTCGTCATCGCGACCGATCCGCCGTCTGCTCGGGATCTGACCGGCATCGCTTCGATCCCGACCGACGCGCGTGCCTGCGTCACCCAGTACTATGCGCTGCCTCCCGATACCGGCCTCGAGACCGGTCGACGGCTCCTATTGAACGCGACCGGAGAGGGGCCCAACCACGTCGTCCCGCACAGTGCGGTCGCGCCCGAATACGCTCCCGACGACGCAACGCTCATCAGCGCGACCTACCTCGGTGAGCGGTCTGAGACCTGCGAACAATCGACAGGCAGCGGTGCCAGTCGCGGGGCGAACGACCGCGAGATGAGTCTCGTCGATCGGACGCGGTCGACGCTCGAGTCGTGGTACCCCGGCCGTGGATTCGACGAGCTCGAGCCGATCCGTACCGAACGCATCTCGTTCGCCCAGTTCGAGCAACCGCCGGGATTCCGCGAGCGACTGCCGGACATACGGGACCCGGCCGGGCCCATATACCTCGCGGGCGACTACACGCGGTGGTCGTCTCTCCAGGGTGCGATGGAAAGCGGTCGACGCGCGGCGAAAGCGGTTATCGACGATCGATCGGGATGATTCGAGTTTCGAGTCAGTCAGGAACGATCGTCGGCAAGTCGCGTCGCACGCGCGGCGCGTCCGGCCGATCGGACGACGGTGAGGGGAAGGTGCCGACCGATCAATTCCCCGTTACACGATTTCGCGTGGGTATTTACGGTCTAGTCGCGATACGTCGAACGATGGCTACCGAGGCTACCTTTACGGTTCCGTCGGATCAGTTTCCCCTGGGAACCGTCTTCGAGCAGTTGCCCGACGTAACCGTCACGTTGGAGCGGATCATTCCGGCACAGGACGTGGTAGTTCCCTACTTCTGGGTGCGGGGAAGGGATGTCGACGACATCGAAGGTGCGTTTGGCGACCATCCCGGCGTTGCTGACATTCGTCTCGTCGATTCCGTCGCGGACGAGTATCTGTTACGAGTCGAGTGGGCGGTCGAGTACTCCGGCGTTCTGAGCGCGCTAGTGGAGACGGGAGTTCCGCTCATCAAGGCCGTTGGCACGAACGAGCAGTGGACGTTCGAGGTCCGAGGGGACGACCGAAACGAAATCGCAGAGTTTCAAACGCAGTGTCGGGAGTCCGACGTCCCGATTACCGTGACGAAGCTACAGGCGCTTACGCCCATCGAGACGGGAACCGAAGCGTCGCTGACCGAGACCCAACAGGAGGCGCTGGTGCTTGCGTACGATCGCGGATACTTCGAGTCCCCGCGCGAGGTAACAATGGAAGAACTCGGCGACGAACTGGACATCACCCAGCAGGCCGTCGCGTCTCGACTTCGGCGCGGGATCAAGCACATCCTCGAGAATACCCTTTCCGAAACGGGACCGCCGAATCGATAGTGCTGTTTAAAAGGATGTTGTATACTCAAAAGTGATGCTAACCACGCTAACAGGCCAACCATGGTATACAATGCCCGATGGGGAGAGCGAACGAACGATGGCCGAATGCGTCGCCTGCGGGTCCGCATACGCAGCAAAAGAGTGGCCTGACGGGACCGTTCAACCGATCGGAACGAGAACAGGCTGTCAGTGCGGTTCGTCGGAGTTTCGCATCGTCGAACGTTCAGCCGATGCCGTTTTGGACGACGTAAGCGGCTAACGACGCCGTCCTCGTTCGGAAGAAAACGTCTCCTTTCTCTTTCGAGACCCGTGAGGGAAGCGTCGATCCGGTGTCCCTGCGTGTGCACCCGACAATTCCACACCATTCGCTGACCGAAGAGAACGTGAGTGAGTTAGAGTATCACCCCACCAGACCCGACGTTTCAGGCGGTTCGGATTCCCCGAGGCGCGTTGAGTGCCGATTCGACCGCGATACACCGCCCAGTATCGCTATCGTCAGAGCCATCGCCGTCATCGAAGACATCGATCCGACGGACTCGCCGACCGACCTCGGGATTACCCTTTACGACCACGTCGATCCGGCGGCACTGGACAGTATCGTCACCAGCGGGGACACCGACAGTACTATTACTATCGATCTGACGATTCGCAACGATCATCAGTATTCGATTCGAGTTCAGGATACCGGCCGACTCGTCGTCGAAAAAACCGATTGAGACGATGCAGAGCCGGGCGATAGCTGACGATGCCCGAGATCGTGTCAAACGTTCTGTCCCGGCAGACGGTTACAGAAGCCGACGCAGTTCGCCAAGCGGCGGAAACCAGAGCGTCTCGCCGCTCGATCCGTCGCTGATCGCCGGGTAGAACGCATCGGCAGTTCGGACGAGCGGCGACTGGAAATCGCGACCGAACATCCCGTTGACCGTCGCTCCCGCGGCGAGACGCGTAAACGCCGGCAGAACGAGAACGGCTGCACCCTCGTACGCGTCGGGCCCGTAGAGAACGCAGGGATGTTTGCGCCCGTCGACCGACAGCGCCGGATGGTCGTGGCCGATGACGTACCGCTCGGCCGACGCATCGGGCCGGTCGTGACCGTGACAGACGACGGTTTCGCCGTCGGTCAGACGATACTCAGTCGCGGTCTCCCCGTCGAAGGCCCGCTCGAGCATCGCGTCGTGATTGCCAGGCGTGACGACCAGATCGGCACCGGCCGCGTCGACGGCGTCGACGAGTCGACCGAGGTCGCGCTCGACTCCGGACGGGAGCCGCGAAAACGAGTGCAACAGGTCGCCCGCGACGACGACCGTGGCCGGATCGGTCGCTTCGAGGAGTCCGCTGAGGCGTTCGACGGAATCAGCCCCGTCGTCGATCGGTGCGTCGACGCTCGATGCGGCCGCTTTACCGAGGTGAACGTCCGAGAGAACGAGCGTCTCGGCGGCGGGGACCGAGACGGCACGGTCGTGGACGGAAAACGGCACGTCGACGTCACCGTCGACGGCGGTCATCGCTCGATCTCGGATTCGGAGATGCCGGTTGGCCCGTCGGCGGCTTCCGATTCCGTCGCGGCAGATGCCGTTTCGGCCGTCGACCCGCCGTCGGCCCGGACTTCCTGACCGAGCGCGTCCGCGAGGTCGTACTCGGAGCCCGTCAGGACGTAGAGAACGTCCTCGAGAGGCTCGAGGACCTCCGGGAGGATGCGGACGACGAGGTACGTGATCCCCAGCAGGGCGATGATCGACAGCGACTGGGCGATGAAGTTGTGTGCAACGATGTAGGAGGTCCGGTCGGCGGGAGCGCTCATGAACTCCGTGGCGATGTACACGAGGAAATCCTGCTGGAACCAGCCCCACGGAGAAGCGAGGCCGATGAACACGTTTCGAACGAGGTTGAGAAACCAGATGACGCCGATGGCGAGCGTGAAGGCGGCGACTTTCCGCTTGAGTGGCCCTTTTACCGCGGCGATCAGTCCGCCGAAGATGGCCATGCTCCCGATCCCGGTACACGACATGATGATATAGGTCGTTCGGCCGGTCACCGTCTCGTCCGGATCGAAGGCGAAGCGGCTCTGATAACCGTTTATTCCCTCTTCGATCCCCGGACTGTACCCGAACAGCTCCATCCCGAAGTGAGTCTGTGCGGCGGTCGTCTCGATCAGCCAGGTGCGAACGAACGGGATCGTTTCGGCCGGCAGGTAGATTATGCCCATGAACGCGACGGCCCTCGAAAGCAGGAGTAACGACTCCCGTCCCTGAACGAGCAGGTAGCCGGTGTAAACACACAGCGGTAGCGCCGCCACCGTCAGCAGCGTCTCGATCGGGCTCTTGACCTCGAGGTAGTAGTGAGGGGCCATCGTCAGCCAGAACACGCCGAAGATGACCCAGGCGGACGCGGCGACGTATCGTGCCGGATCGACGGCACCGCGCCACTCGAAGATCATCGCCGCGACGAACGCACCGATCGCGATCCACGCGAGCGAATCCGAAAGCGGGATCGACCCGATGCTCACGGCGGCGGGTGTCGCGGGCACCGACCCCGCCGTCACGGATTCGAGAACCGCGCCGAAGACGACGGGCGACGTTGGGAGGGCCGGCATAGTCAGGCTAGTCCGATGAACTCTCTCGGTATCAACTTGACGCCTCGAGATCGGGGCAGACTCGCGGCTTGCATCGACCGATGGGGCGATCGGATACCTTTTTGCCACCCTGACCAAAAGGCTAGCCGTATGGTCGACGTCCTCGACAACAAGCGGGCCGCGACGCGATTTCGCATACTCGTACAGATCGCCGAGCGCCAGCCCGCAGTCAGTCAAGGGGAAATCGCCGAGGAGGTCGGCGTGACGAGCCAGGCCGTCAGCGAGTACATTCGGGAACTGGTCGACGATGGGCTCGTCGAGAAAGAGGGCCGATCGCGCTATCGCGTAACCCGCGAGGGAGTCGACTGGCTCTTCCGCGCCGCCGACGACGTCCGCCGGTTCGCCGACCACGTCACAGGCGACGTACTGGGCGCGATGAGCGAAGACGCCTACATCGCCACGGAGGACGTCGAAGAAGGTGAGACGGTCTCTCTGTCCGTCAAAGACGGGCTACTCCACGCAAATCCCGGAGCCGGCGGGCCCGCAACCGGGATCGCGACGACCGACGCCGCGGCCGGGACCGATGTCGGCGTCACCAGCTTCGAAGGCGTCATGGATCTCGAGCCGGGTTCCGTCACCGTCCTGCAGGTTCCCTCGATCCGAACCGGCGGGAGTCGCGCCATCGCCGAGGAGACCGTCACCGACGCCTGCGAGGATGCCGATCTCGTCGCCGCCACCGGCGTCGAGGCCATCGTCGCTTGCCGGCAGGCAGGCGCCGACCCCGACGTCACGTTCGCCGTCGGCGAAGTGGCGGCGGACGCTGCCAACCACGGTCTTATCGTGACCGCCGTCGCGACGACGGACGCCGTCGGCCGCGTCACCGACGCACTGCGGGACGCTGACGTTTCCTACGAAGTGCTCGAAGGGTAACCGAGTTGGAGTTCGCGTCCCCCGGCCGTTCCAATGACTTTAGGCGCTATTTCTTTGCCGGATAAGACGCTTCGTCCGCGTAGGAGGACACCATGGACAAATCAGACGCATTTAGAGTACTCGCCAGCGCTGACCGGCAGTACCTCTTCTACGAACTCATCGAACGGGACGGAGCGAGTACAGTGGAGACGTTATCACAGCAGGTCGCCGGTAGACGTCATCGGACGACCCCCGGAAACGTCACCAATGCAGAAATCGACCGCACCCGCGTCAGATTAGCCCACATCCATCTTCCGAAGTTCCTCGAACAGAACATCGTCGACGTCGACTGGGCCGACGGGAGTATTGCGTTTACAGAGGACGCAGATATCGATCTGCTGCTCGAGGCTGCTGCGGAACTAGAACAGTGGCCACCGGAGCCACAACGCGAGCCACTGCTCGTTTCCCGTTCATGATGGAATACGGTCGACCGAGCGAAGTTGCCGGTCGAAACCAACGAAAACAACGCGTCGCTAGCCGATATATCGGAGATCGTCGTCGGTCGGCACGTCCATCTGTTGTTGCTGTTCCATCTCCTGAATCTTGCCGATGACTTCCTCCATCTCGTCGGCTCGCTCGTCCAGCGATTCGTACCCGAGTTCGAACCCGAGTACCTCCTCGAGCACTTCGAGGACCGCTCGAGCGCTCTTGGGATCGACGAGGTAGCCGCTCGTTTCGCCCATCAGACAGGCGGCTTCGAAGCCGCGCCGGTCACCCAGACCGAGTAGCAGGCCGGAGACGCCGACGATTCCACCGGCGGGTTCGTCTTCGCGGAACTCGACGCCCGCCGCCTCGAGTTCGTCGAGAAGCGATTCGTCGCTGACCGCGCCGACGACGGCGTACTCTTCGATGAGTTCGCCGGTCGGAACGCCACCGAGTGCGTACACGTCCGTCGCGCCGAATTCCCGTGCGATGTCGAGGAAGGCATCGGTGAGTACGTAGTGACCTTCGTTCGTCTGTGCCTGGTGATCGCCCGTCAGCAAAAGCAGGTCACGGCCATCGGGGACTGAAACGGCGTGAATCTCCGCGCAGGTCAGTTCCGAGACGCCGTCTTCAACGCTTACCTGTGGCGGAAATTCTCGAGAGTAAACACGGCGTACGAGCGTGCTTTCGCCCTCTAGCTCCTCGAGCAGGTGTTCAACGGCGAGGGTACCGACGTGTCCGACGCCCGGCAACCCTTCGACGAGGACGGGATCGTCTAGTTCGACCTCGGCGACTACGTCGATCTCGAGTTCGTCCATACCGTATCAGCGGTGGCGACGTTTAAGAGCGCGTCGGTACTCGCCGTACGGGTCCTCGGGATCGAACGGCGCAGGTGCACTGTTTTCGGCCGCGCCGCCGCACTCCGGACAGGTGTCAGAAAGAGTATACACCGGACGATCGTGGGTTTCGCGCCACGCCGAACACACCCGAATGTCGGATTTCATACGTCGTATTCGTCTTATTCGTCTTCGGTTCGGCGCTCGCGGTGGTACTCGCCGCTGCCCCCGTGACCTTCGATTGCGGCAATCGCTCGCTGTGCACTTTCTTCGAGGTGGGTTTCTGCCGTCTTGTAGTTGGGCGCCTGGACTTCGATCCGATACTCAGGTGCGCCGACGTAGCTTACGGTCAGGTCGACTTCGTCGGGAACCTCGCCGTTCCCACTGGCGGCTTGGAGGGCTTGTCGAATGCCGTCGACGCCGGTGGGGGAGGGGTTCTCGAGGTCAACGTAGCCGGTGACGTTGACGTACGGTACCGAGACGTTTTCGCGCGCCGTCTCGACGACAGCGTCGATTTCGTCGTCGTCGAGGTCGGTATCCTCGAGTGCGCCTTCGCCGTGAATCGCCGCCTGCTTGAACCCTTCGTAGAGGCTTCCGTGAATCGCGATCAGTTCGGTGGCGATGGCGGTAAAGCCCTCGTCGTCGATGTCGTCGCCGAAGGCAAGATCCATCCAGTTGTCGGCTTTTTGCTCGTTTTTCCACTCCTGGATTTTGTCCGAGCGCTGGTGGTCGTTGACGTCCTTCAGCGAGAGATCGATCTGCTGGGACCCTTCGTCGACGTCCAGTACCTTGCAGACGACGATCTGGCCCTCGCGAACGTGATCGCGAACGTTCTTGATCCAGCCGCTTGCGACCTCGGAGATGTGGATCAGCCCGCGTTTGTCTTCGTACTCCTCGAGATCGACGAAGACGCCGAAGTCTTCGATTTCGTCGATCTTGCCGACGACGAGTTCGCCGGGATCGGGCCAGCCGCTGTATTTCATCGTGACTCGACGGTCTCGACTATTTCGTGGTCGATCTCGGCTTTGCCGCCCGTCGGTCTGACGAGCGTCGTTCCACAGACGGCACAGGCGACTTCGGTCGCAGCCTTGCCGAAGACGACCTGTTCGTTCTCGCAATCACCGCATCGGACGCTGTAGAAATTTCCTGCCATTGGAATCACTCCTGGAACTCGAGTCGGCCGGCGCGCCATCCCTCGCGGAGGTGGGCTTTGCCGCACTCGCTGCAGCGGTACTTGAGGTCGGTCTTCTTGGTGGGCTTTTCGCCGGCGGGCACCTTCGAGAAGCGACCGGAGTTCCCGATCGACGAGGAGTTGCGCCGGGTGCGGCGGGCGTCCCACTTCATGCCCGAGGAGCGGCCGGTTCGGGACTTCTCGACTTCGTGTTCGTGATGCTCGTTACAGAACGGACAGTACGTATTGAATCGGCGTGGCATCTGCATGATTATCTCACTTGCCGTGGGCTATGGCAGCGCTGTTTAAAACGCGTTTGGTTCGTCGGCGGACGTCGTTCCGACCGCAGACCGGTATCTCCGTCGGTTTTGGTCCCGCATCCCCTCCGAAGCGTTTAATCCGCTCTCCTGTGAATCCGTGGGTATGAAGCAACTCATCATTCACGGTGATCCCGGCATCAGAAACGGTGCGATCATCCGATACGATGGGGAAGAGGTTGTCTGTTTCGGGATTAACCGAAACGGCGAATATCACGGACCCGATCGCGTCCAGCTCTGGTGTACCGTCGGCGACGAAGACGAGTACGAAGACTACGAGAAACGAAATTTTACGCCGCACTTCCTCGACGTCGACCGCGTCGACGCCGACGTAGTGGAGGTCGTTCGGCCAAAGAGCGATCTTGCGATCTGAACGAGCCGTCACCGCTGCTGACCTACATTTTGGCTGAATCGGGCTCTTTCTGCCGGCATCTCCCCGCGCGAGCGTATCAAAGACGTTCGAGCAGAGTAGTCGGCCGTGCCAGCGCCATCATATATTCATTCCGATGTTTTTCTGTATCGACCGCAAAACGGAAATCGGTGCCGACGACAGTGGTGGATAGGCGCGAGAGTAACCACGAAGATGAGTGATTCCCTTTCAGAGGCCATCCGAATGCGGGTGCGTGTGCTGCTTTCGACGACGCGTTTTAGCCAATTCGTCGGGGTTGGCTTCGTCGGCGCAACCGTGGATAACGTCGTTCTCTTCTTACTAATCGAGGGAACAACGCTCGGGCTTCAGGGCGCGAAACTCATCTCGTGGGAACTCGGAATCGCGATCATTTTCGCGATCAACGAGCGGTGGACGTTTGCGAACCACGGCGACGTCGGACTGGGCGCGCTCGGACGGAGATTTCTCCGTTCGAACGCGGTTCGAGTCGGCGGATTGCTGGTTACGCTGGTGGTGTTGAAGGTACTGGTTCAGCGGTTCGACGTCTGGTTCGTGACGGCAAACGTTATCGGTATTGGCGTCGGTTTTTTCGTCAACTACACCTGTGAGAGCCTGTATACGTGGAAAGTCCACAGGTAATAACCCGGCCCGAATCTCGCTTCTGATCGATGGACGATGGGTGAAGCCACCTCCTCTATCGACCGCCTAGAAGACCTCTTCCACACGAATGCGGAAGAGTACTCGCTCGGATTGGATCGGATTCTGGTATTCGTCCGCGTCCGTGTACCGTCGAGCCAGTTCGTCGATGTGGTCTCGGGCCCCTTCAGTCGTGATTTCGTCGATCTCGCCGATCACCGAGAGGCGTCGGTAGGGATCGTCTGGATCAGTCATGCTGACGCCGACGCCGGAGTTGTGTTCCGCGTTCCGCGTTTTTTGTCGGTCTCGTTCAGTGTTAACAAGCAAGTGCCCCCCGTCCGCATCGTAATCGATCCAGACCGGGGTAACGTGGGGGAGCCCGTCGTCCGTCAACGTCGCGACGTGGGCGAACGTTTCCTTCTCGAACAGGTCGTGATACTCCTCGGGTATCGAACCCATGCGCCCCGTTCTCCGCCTATAGGTTTGTGTGTAGCGCCTACATGGTCACGTCCGAACACGTCGCCGTCGGTAGCGGTCGAGAGAATGTGGGTGAAGTTGGCAAATCTCATGGTATTTCAATGACCACGCACGCGACGGCTAACGGCTTATGCAGATTGACATTGTTCTCAGCAGTATGTCCGATCAGCAGCGATCGAGTCGCAGACGGGTACTACAACTAACAGGTGCCGCGGCATCGACCGCTCTCGTCGCGGGGTGTGGCGGTCCGGGCGGCAATGGAAACGATACCGGCGGGAATGAAACCGAAGGCGAAGAAGGAACCGGTAACGGACAGGATATGGAAGACAACGAAACCGGTAACGAGACGAACGAGACCGGCAACATGACCGGTAACGAGACGAACGAGACCGGTAACATGACCGGTAACGAAACCGACAACGAAACGAACGACACCGGCTGATCGCCCCGCCTCGGAAACGACCGGACTACCCCGCACGGTACACCGAGCGAGCGCAACAATTACCGGTCCTCACCCCCTTCCTCGGGTGATGACCGACGGACCCGAGGCGGACGTCGAAGCAGTAGACGAGATCGCCGAGCGGCGGGACGAACTCGCGACCCGCGTCAGAGCCCACGCCGGCGAGATCGCACGCGAACTCGCAGTGTTGCAAGGCGGTGACTACGGCCAGGAATCGTTCGATACGGACGGGGGCAGTTGGACGCTCAAGTACGAAGCAGGCGACGTTCAGTACCTCCGATTCGATCCGAAATCCGGATCGGAAATCTACGTCGTCTCGGACAAGCGCCAGCCCGAGCCCGACGCCCTCGAAACGGCGATGGCTGACTACGAGTCGTTCGTCGCGGCGTACAACGAGTTCGTCCGCTCGTTGGACGGCTTGCTCGCGGACGTCCCCCCTACTTTTCCCGAGGTCGAATCGACGGCCGAACTGGTCGCCGAACGCGACCGGATCGTCGACCGCATTCGTGACGTCGGCGACGCGATGGCGGGACAACTCCACAGGTACGACGGTGAGTACGGCACCTACGCCACGACCATCTCGGGTACCCGCTGGGAACTGAAGTGGGAGGGCGATCTGGCGTCTTACCTCCGAGTCGGGGGCTCGAGCGGTACCTACCTCATCTCGCAGTACGGTCCGCCGGCAGCGGCGGATGTTCGGAGACTTGCAGCCGACGTCCCCGCATTCGTCACCGCGTTCAACGACCACGTGGCGGATCTGGAATCGGATCTCGAACAAATCCGGTTCGAGGACGTCTAACCGCTATCTCCCCACGCTTGCCGCCTCGTCGATGGGTCAAGAGCGATATCGAGCATCGGCCGAATCCGAACGCTCGATCCCGGAACTCGGAGTAGTACAGTCCGACCGGGAAGCCGTCGGCGAACACTGGCGCCGAGAGCGAGAAACGTGCTGACGGCTGCAGTTGGCTATGGGATTCGATCCTGAACGACGGTCCCGATGCAATGTAGAGCGTTTCTCGGTACCTGTACTCGAGGGAGGACAGCGAGAGGAGTCAGACGTCGACGTACTGGTCGACCCACTCCTGGCGGCGCTGCAGCGCGCGTCGGCCTTTGGGCGTCAGCGCGTAGTAGTTCGTCCGTCGGTCGAGTTCGCCTTTTTCGACGAGTTCCGTCTCGACGAGCGTATCGAGATTCGGGTACAGTCGGCCGTGTGTGACCGGCTGATCGATGTAGCTATTGATGTCGTCGAGAATTTCCTGTCCGGACGGTCGGTCTTTTCCTGCGATTACGTACAACAGGTCGCGTTGGAAGCCAGTTAGCTGGTCCATGGATCACCCTCTGAGTGACGACCTTCACCGGTCTGTGGTTTTGTTATAGAGCTGGTACGACAGCGTCACGGTGGGGAACGCACTGCATAGGACTGTCCTGGGGGACCGTAACCAGCGATGAGCGGGCGGATCGTCACCCTCACCCGAATCCGCGGACGCGACGGGGCGTTTTTGACGATGACTGCCGTACGGGCCGCTATGCCAACAGATCCACTCGCCTGGGAGACCCGCGAGCGGCGAGTAGCCTACAGTTGTCCGGGGTTCGAAATCGTTAACGAATCCGTTCGCCTCCCCGATGGCACGGAAGCCGAGTTCGACTACCTTTCGGAACCGGCGAGCGTCTGCATCCTCCCGTTTACGCCTGCCGGTGACGTCGTCTGCATCGATGAATGGCGGCAAGCCGTCTCCAGAATCAACCGCGGACTCCCCGTCGGCGGCATCGAACCCGAAGACAGCGATCTCGAGGCCGCGGCCCGTCGGGAACTAGCCGAGGAGACCGGCTACGAGGCCGAGAGTCTCGAGCCACTGGTGACCGTCGAGCCGGCAAACGGGATCGCCGACAGCCGCTTACACTTTTTCGTCGCGGAGGGATGTCGACCGACCGCGGAACAACGACTCGATCACAACGAGAGCATCCGACCGACAGAGGTGTCCCTCCAAGACCTGACCGATTCGGTAGCCGACGGTGATATCCGTGACGGCCGGACAGTACTTGCCATCTCGTATTATGGGCTGTTCGACGCGAAGCGCGATTCGACTCAAAAATAACGAAATAGCGAACTGCGTTCGGTTTGCGGGCCGGTTGTGGCGGACCAGCGAGACCGCTCGGTCCTCAGCCCGTCTCGTTCGTTGCGTTGCCGCCAGTCTCGTTTGCTCCGCCGTCGGTCTGGTTTTCGGTCTCGTTTGCCCCGCCGCCGGCTTGTTGCTGGAGGGCTTGCTCAAGCCCTTGCGTTTCGCCGAGGGTGAGTGTCTGGGCGGTGCTGTTTTCGACCGTCATCGACCCTGCGGAGACCGAGGGGATCGTCTCGCCCATCGCCGTCTCGTTACCGTCCGTGGTCGTTTCGGTAGCGTTCTCGGTCGTTTCGTTGTCTGCCATGGCGGTTTCGTTCTGCGTCGCGTTGCCAGCGGTTTCGTTCTGCGTCGCGTTGCCGGCGGTATCGTTCTGCGTCGCGTTGCCGGCGGTATCGTTCTGCGTCGCGTTGCCGGCGGTATCGTTCTGCGTCGCGTTGCCAGCCTGTTGAGTCTCGAGGGTACCGAGGGTCATGGACTCGAACGTGACGTCGTCGACGTCGAACTGTTCGATGGTCAATGATTCGATTTCCTGCGTGGTTTCGTTTCCGTCGGTCGCGGTGGCGTTCGTTTGATTACCACCGTCACCGCCGTCACCGCCGTCACCGCCACCACCGCCGAACAGGCCGCCGATGAAGTCCGAGATGCCGGAGAGGATACCGCCGCCGTCGCCACCTTCTTCGACAGTCAAGTCCTCGATCGTCAGTTGATCCGCGTTCATGGACTCGATCGTCAGATTCTGGACGGAGACGTTACTCGCGTTCTCGTCGATCACCTGCTGGAGGCCCGTCTCGGACTCGTTCTCGGTCTCGTTGGTGTCGCCGACTTCGCCGCCGTCGGTCTCGTTGTCGGCCATGCTCTCGTTTTCACCGCCGCCGAGTTCTGCGAGGGAGACGTTCTCGAGCGACAGCGATTCGAACGAAGCGTCCGAGATCGTCACCGGCTGAGTCGTCTGATTGCCCGTAGATTGATTCGCTGCCGACTGGTTCCCGTTCGTTTCGTTTAGCTGCTGCTGAAGATCCGTGTCGCCCTGCACGTTCAACTGCTGAACGGTGAGTTCTTCGATCGTGGCGTTCTGAACAGTAAGATTCTCGAGTTCGAGCGTGTCGACCTGTACGTTCTGAAGCGTTGCGCTCGGTTCCGATTCGCCCATGTCTCCGGAGTCGCCGTCTGCGGCCGTAGTCGCACCAGCGAGGGCGGGACCCCCCGAAAGCGTGACCAGGAGCGCGACAAACGCGACACCGATCGTTCGCGGTCGTGAAACCATGCAGCCCGACGTACAGCGGTTCTCGGGCTAAAACGGGATGACTGTTACGAGATTATCTCAGGGAAAACAACCGTTATGTCCGATTTCGCGATTTCGCCTCGAAAACGAGGGCGGTCCCATCGCGGCTTCCGGCGATCGACGGACGCTCAAGCGTCGGGTTACCCGCAAACTCGCGACGAAACCTCCGGTTGTCGACCAAAACACACGTACGTTCCCTCGAGAGACCGAGAGGCGACCCGACCCGACCACGACCACGATCAGAACCTACTCGAGTCGGACCTCTCTGGTCTCGACGGCGCTGCAGGACGGACAGACGAACTGGTACTGGACTCGGCCACCCGAGGTCGTGACGCGCCAGCCGCCCTCGGTATCGACGTAACCGCACTCCGGACAGCGTAACTCCGATTCGTCGAACTTCTCTCGCAGTCGTTCGAACGGCGACCGATGCACTGACATGTGTTATACTATGACGTGGCAACATATAACATGCTAGCCTGCTCGCCGACGACGGCCATCTTCCGATCACAACGGTTCTTAGTCGTCACATCGTAGAGAGTGCTATGAACGATGCCGACGCGGAGCACGGTAGCGACATCACCGAGACGGATGGAGCTGCACGTGCCCTCGAGTACGTCGTCGATCCGGTGGTGGCAGTTACCGACGGATCGATCACGTTCGCGAACGAGGCCGCCAGAAAGGCCTTCGAAATCGGCGACTCCGATCGTGACGCAGCGACCGCACTGGGTGCGAGATGGAATCGTCTCGCGACGGCTATCAACGAAACCACGGTCGGCACCGCACGCCGGATCGATTTCGAAGCCAACGGGAGGAACGCGCGGATCCACCGCGGAGCCGACGGTGCAACGATCACGTTCGACCGTCGCGAGGCCGGTGCCGACACCGACGAGACTGACGGCTCACTGAACGGGCCGAGTGATCGCCAGGTCAAAGACCGCGCCCTCGAGGAAGCACCGGTTGGGATCACTATCTCCGATCCCGGACGCGAGGACAATCCCCTGGTCTACGGCAACGAGGCGTACGAAGAAATTACCGGGTACGAATTTGACGAAATAGTTGGTCGAAACTGTCGATTCCTGCAGGGCGAGGACTCTGACGAGGACGCGATAGCCGAAATGGCGGCGGCGATCGACGACGAGCGGCCCGTCACCGTCGAACTGAAGAACTACCGGAAGGACGGCACCGAGTTCTGGAACGAGGTAACGATCGCACCCGTCCGCGACGAGGACGGTCGCGTGACTAATTACGTCGGTTTCCAGAACGATGTTACTGCGCGCAAGGAGGCCGAACTCGCGCTCGAGCGCCGAACCGAAGAACTCGAGTACATCCTCGACCGCGTTGAGGGACTGATCCAGGACGTCACCGCCGTCGTCGCCGGATCGACCGACCGCTCGGAACTCGAGGCCGAGGTCTGTACGCGGATCGCCGAAGAAAACGGCTACCAAGGGGTCTGGATCGGCGAACGAAATCCCGCGACCGGGACGATCGACGTTCGCTCGAGTGCGGGAGCCGACCCTGAGGCGGACAGTATCGAGATCGATGCTGCCCATCCCGCTACCGAAACGCTCGCGTCGGCTCGGCCAGCCGTCGATACCGATGACGGGACGACACGCGCCGCGTTCCCGCTGTCGTATAACGACATCGAGTACGGCGTGTTGACGGTCCGGACGGACCGGGACCGGGCCGTCGACGACCGCGAAACCGTGATCCTCTCGGCGCTCGCCCGTGCGGTTGCCAGCGGGATCAACGCGCGCGAAACCAGCCGCGTCCTCGCGACCGACGCCGTCGTCGCCGTCGAACTCGAGTTGACGGATCAGTCTCTGGCACCCGTCGCCCTCTCCGCGGAAGCTGACTGTCGGCTCGAGTATCGCCGATCGGTTCACCGCACCGGCGACGAGACATCGTCGTTGTTTACCGCAACCGGGGCGAACGCCGACGACCTCGTGAAGGCTGCGGCGGATCTATCGGACGTCGACTGTCGCATCGTCGTCGAGCGCGACGACGGATGTCTCGTCGAACTGAGCGGCGCGAATGACCTCGTCGGCTGGCTCTCCGAGCGCGGGACCCGCACGCAGGCGATCGAAAGCGAGGACGGCCGGGCCCGCGTCACCGTCGAGATTCCCCGATCGGCGAACGTCCGCTCGATCGTCGAAGCCGTCGAAGATCGCTACGCGGGAACCGATATCGTCTCATTCAGACAGCGCGAGCGCGACGGCGAAACCAGACAGGAGTTCGCGGCCCGCCTGGAGGAGACGCTAACTGACCGCCAGTTCGGCGCGTTACAGCGGGCCTACCTCGGCGGCTACTTCGAGTGGCCTCGCCCGACGACCGGCGAAGAACTCGCCCAATCGATGGGGGTATCGCGACCGACCTTTCACGAACACCTGCGGACGGCCGAGGCGAAACTCTGCCGTGCGTTTTTCGGTGATACGTAACGTCCGCGTACCGATTACGTTCACCGCTCAAAACCTGTAGCCCCCGCCTAGACCGACAAACGGTCACGGACGGTCGCTGCCGTTTATATGGCTGTTCGTGGGAGTCGGGCCTATGCTTCCGTTCGTGACGCCGCTGCAGACTGGTGGTGGCTTCCTGTACTGGGCGATCATCTTCTTCATCCTCGCGATCGTCGCGGCCGCGGTCGGCGCCCGCGGCGTTGCTGGGGTCTCAATGGAGATCGCGCGGATTTTCGTCCTCATATTCATCATCCTCGCCGTTGTCGCCTTATTGTTATAGTCGCGCCATCGGCTCGCAGTTTCGTTCTCGACCCATCGCCGTGGTTTCGCGTCGAGTACCGGCGGTTGCGGTGGTAGAAAACGCGCACGTCTCCGAACCCGTTCGACCGAGTTCGCGGTCAGTTCCCCCCGATCGTCGCTCAGGACGAGGTCCATATCGTCCGTAACCGGTACCGGTTACACCCGGTTGTTAATACCTAACAAGCTGGCCGTCGTAGATAAAAGGGAACGATTACTATGACCGAATTCGGTGGATTTCAGGACAGGGTGGCTCGCATCGACCTCTCGGACGAGGAAATCGCGTACGAGTCGATCGACGACGAGGACGCGAAGAAGTATATCGGTGCGCGCGGTCTCGGGGTAAAGTACGTCTTCGATCAGGGGCCGGACGTCGATCCGCTCGGACCCGACAACTTGCTTGCGTTCATGAACGGGCCGTTGTCGGGCACGCAGGTGACGATGAGCGGCCGGATCGCCGTCTGTACGAAGTCGCCGCTGACCGGCACAGTTACCGACAGCCACCACGGCGGCTGGTCGGGTGCCCGCCTCAAGTGGGCCGGCTTCGACGGATTGCTCTTCGAGGGAGAGGCCAACGAACCAGTCTACGCCGTCGTCGAGGATGGCGAGGTCGAACTCCGGGACGCGTCCCACCTCTGGGGGAACGGCTTCCACGAAACTCGCGATACGATCGAAGAAGAGGTCGAGGGCTCCTACGGGAAGAACCTCAGCATCATGGGGATCGGTCCCGGCGGCGAGAACGGCGTCAAGTACGCCTGCATTATGAACGAAGACGACCGCGCCTCGGGTCGGGGCGGTACCGGTTGTGTGATGGGGTCGAAGAACCTCAAGGCGGTCGTCGTCAAGTCCACCACGAAGATGCCCAAGCCAGCCGATCCGGAGACGTTCCAGGAGGGCCATCAACAGGCGATGCAGGCTATCCAGGAGTCGGAGGTCACCGCACCCAACGAGGGTGGGCTCTCGATGTACGGGACGAACGTCCTGATGAACATCGGCGAGGAGATGGATGGCCTCCCGACGAAAAACGGCCGCTACACGTCGACCGAAAGCATGCGCGAGGCGGAGGGCGCCGACATAGACGCCGAACGCGTCTCAGGCGAAAACGTCCGCGAGAACATCCTCGTCGACGAACCGACGTGTCACTCCTGTCCGGTCGCCTGCAAGAAGGAAGTCGAAGTGACGGCGATGCACAAGGGCGAGGAGATGAACGTCCGAACCGAATCCTACGAGTACGAATCGGCGTACGCGCTCGGACCCAACTCCGGTCACACCGACCGCGATGCAGTCGCCCTCATGATCGAGCGCTGTAACGACATGGGCGTCGACACCATCGATACGGGCAACATGATGGCGATGGCCATGGAGATGACCGAGGAGGGCAAACTCGAGGGCGTCGGGGAGTTGGACTGGGGCGACACCGAGACGATGATCGACATGATCGAGCGGATCGCTCGGCGCGAGGACGACTTCGCCGACCTGTTGGCCGAGGGGCCGCGCCGGGTCGCCGACCGAAAAGACGCCCACGAGAACTCGCTTGCGGTAAAAGGACAGACGATCGCCGCCTACGACCCTCGCTGCATGAAAGGCATGGGCATCGGCTACGCCACCTCGAACCGCGGAGCCTGCCACCTGCGAGGCTACACGCCCGCCGCCGAGATCCTCGGTATTCCCGAGAAGGTCGATCCCTACGAGTACGAGGGGAAGGGCGAACTCACTGCCCAATTCCAGGACCTACACGCCATCAGCGACTCCTTCGACATCTGCAAGTTCAACGCCTTCGCCGAGGGCATCGAAGAATACGTCCTGCAGTACAACGGGATGACCGGCCGTGACGTCACCGAAGAGGAACTCCTCGAGGCCGGGGAACGAGTCTACAACTTAGAGCGCTACTACAACAACCTCAATGGCTTCGACGGCGCTGACGACTCGCTACCCGCCCGCTTCCTCGAGGACGGAATCCACGGACAGGGCGCGAGCGAAGGCGAGTACTGCGAACTCGAGGAGATGAAAGAAGAGTACTACGAGCACCGCGGCTGGGTCGACGGCGTCGTCCCGGACGAGAAACTCGACGAACTCGGCATCGATATCGGCCCCGGAACGGGCGTCAGCGGTGAGGGCGGTGTGGCGGTCTCGGGTGACGACTGATCGCGGTGGTCGGTTGTCGACGTCCCCGACGGGGATTCCGCCCGGACGTAAATTGACACTCAGTTTTCATTTTTCGCACACAGATAGACTAATCCGCCAGGAAAGTCACCGAACATCCCCCAGTCGAACGATGGACAGATCCGACGGAGCGAACACGAACGGCGTATCGCTCGAGGGAAACGACCGAGAAGTCACGAAAGACCAGCTTGCACCGCGAATCCGATCGGGAAGCCAACGATTCAAATCCCAGTCGTCCCAAACGGTCTCCAATGGGAAACGCTGCACTTCGGGACATCGCCGTCATCGAGGAGATTCCGTTCGACGACATCGACGGTGTCGTTGCCGTCGATGCGCACAACTGGCTCTACCGCTACCTGACCACGACGGTCAAGTGGACGAACAGCGACACGTATACGACCGCGGACGGAACCGAGGTTGCCAATCTGGTCGGGATCGTCCAGGGACTACCCAAGTTCTTCGAAAACGACGTCACGCCGGTGATGGTTTTCGACGGCGGTCCGTCCGAACTCAAAGCCGACGAGATCGAGTCCCGTCGCGAACAACGCCGCAGCTACGAGGAGCAACTCGAGACCGCAAGAGAGGAAGGCGACGAGGTCGCGATCGCCCAGCTCGAGTCTCGAACCCAGCGGCTGACGTCGACGATTCAAGAAACCAGCCGGGAACTCCTTCGGCTGCTCGACGTGCCGATCGTCGAAGCGCCCGCGGAAGGGGAGGCACAGGCCGCCCACATGGCCAAACGAGGCGACGCCGACTACGTCGGTTCGGAGGACTACGACGCCCTGCTGTTCGGGGCCCCCCTCACGCTGCGTCAACTGACGAGCAAGGGCGATCCCGAACTGATGGATCTGGAGGCCACCCTCGATCACCACGAACTCACTAGAGAGCAGTTGATCGACGCGGCGATCCTCATCGGGACGGACTTCAACGAGGGCGTGTCGGGAATCGGCCCCAAAACGGCTATCGCGGCGATTACCGAGCACGGCGATCTCTGGAGCGTCCTGGAAGATCGCGGTGCCCACATCGAGTACGGGGACCGCATTCGACAGCTGTTTCGCGACCCCGACGTGACCGACGACTACGAGTTCGACGCATCGCTCGATCCGGACCTCGAAGCGGCGAAGGACTACGTCACCGACGACTGGGAAATCCACGCCGGAGAAGTCGAACGCGGCTTCGAGCGAATCGAAGAGAGCGTCACGCAAACGGGACTCGATCGCTGGACGTGACCAGCGGGCCGTGATCGGTATTCGATTTCAAACGGACGGCCACACTTGCGGTGAACCGCTGGCGTAGCGAGGTGGTTCGATGGTGCAACGCGGTATCCGTCTCCACAGTCGACCGTCGCCGGGACGCCCGAAACGTTACGGTTTTGTGTGCTTGCTACAATACAACACCAATGAGCGGTATCCGCCCGAACGAACTCGACGAGCGCCTCGAGGCGGCATCGAGAGGAGATCTCTTTCTCCTCGACATTCGCCCGAAGTCGGCCTACCGGTCGAAAGCCATCGAGAACAGCCATAATATTCCCGTCTACGGCGATCTGCGCCGCGGCGACGAATCGACGCTGCGAGATCGGCTCGATGAGATCCCGAGGGATGCCGAAGTGGTCGTGGTATGCAAGATGGGCATGGTCGCCAAACGGGCGACCAGTTTGCTCGATGACGAGGGATACGACGCGGCAACGCTGACGGGCGGCATGAGCGGATGGACCGGCTATCAGAACGGATCGCTGGGATACAAAATACGGTCGCTGGTCTGGAATCTCCGATAACGGATGCTGGCGCTTCGGTAACTCGGTCCACAGCCCATCGCAATCCCGCATCTCCGAACAGGCGGGGTCAGTCAGAGACGCTGCGACTGCACTGGACGACATCGCAGACCACACCGAACGGACAAACGAAGGCATACGGGAGATCCGAGACGCGACCGAACAGCAGGCGGAATCGATCGAAGACGTCGTCGATGCCGTGGCGGTAGCGACGGATATCAGCGACGAGGCCGCCTCGGAAGCGGAAACCGTCGCTGCGGCCGTCGAAGAACAGACGAGCACGCTTACTGATGTCTCCCACAGCGCGAACGATCTCACCGAACGAGCGACGCTCTTGACCGACGCGATGAATCGGTTCGAGACCGGTGATCCCGACGCGACGGACCACCAGTTCAGGGTGATCGGGGATGACTGATCGAACGCGAGGACGTGACGGCACTGACGCGACACGCATCGAACGCCGATCGGTGTTCGCCGCGATCGGATCGGCGGCCGGGACCGGCGGATTCGCCGGGTGCAGCCGCGTACTCGGTGACGACTCCGACGGCCCCGACGTGACTACCGACCTTTCGGTCGGCGTCCCGGAGTGTCGCCCGGTCGAGTCGACGGCGAACGTCACGTTCGACGGACCGACGATCGTTCACGTCGACGGAACGATGCCGCTTGATACGTCGTGTCACTCCGTCGAGCCAACCGTCTTCGGCAGGACGGACGATCATACGGTCGTGCTCGAACTGCGGACGGACGACGGATCGACTCTCGACCGCATGCGCAACTGCGGAGAGTGCTCGGCCGAGAAGGCTCCGATGGCCGAGTACGAGGCGACGGTGACCTTCCACGGGTATTCGCCGCGGGATCTGTACGTCGTCCACGACAGCGCATTCGGGAAGGTAGAAGTAACTCACGCGTACCGAGACTAAGCGACTCATGCCCACGAAGGCTGCTGGAACTTCACTCCACGCGGATGCTTCCGTGGCGTGAACGACCGTGATCACGGGGCTCCGGATTCTCACCTCGGTCTATCTCGTGGTCGTAGTTCGACGCCGGTGTCGAGACCCAGTAACCGCACACGACGAGCATGGAACTCGAAATGCACTGCGTGCCAATACTGGGCCGCGACAGAGAACTAACGGTTCGTAATTGGGGAAACGAGCCGGTTCCATTCTCGTATCGAGTCTTCCCGTCGCTGTCTGTCTCTTCGCGAGGACACGGAGCGCCCCGTGCCACAATCACGTTACCGACTCCATTAGCTATGGCCAGTAGTTTCTTTGGTGCTGCAAGTCTCCTTTCGGTAGAATGACCGAGACGAAGTGGCGCAGGAAAACCATAGAAGGTCTAGCCGAAGCGGTCGCTTCTGAATACATCGAGCGAGATCTGTTGCCGGGCCGAATTATCGACGACGTCACCGGCTATCTCGAGAACGATGAACCCCTGGAAGCGCTCGAGGTGATCCTGGAGACTCGTCAGGGGTACACGCGACGGGAACCGTGAGCGTTTCACGCCGGCGCTGAGTCGTTTGTTGGAGGGCTATTGTCTCAAAGCGGAGATCGATGAGTTGGTTCGGTTGTAGTGTGCGCAGTGGTGGTCCTCATATGTACTGTGGCAGGCGTTAGCAGCTGACCGTACTACGATTGGATGTCGACGGTAGAACCCGCGATATCGCGAGAGCATCGCCGATTAGCCGTCGTATTTGGAGTCAGCATCGAGAGATAAATCCACTATTTCACGGATGTCGTCGATCGCCCCAGCGTCAACCGCAACCATTACTCCGTTAGTTTCGCCCATGATATAATGGAGTTCCGTCGCTTCCGCAAACCATCGAGCCACACGCTACAGTTTACCATGCGTATACATCGACTCTTGTTGGTCATTCCCGATCGCCTCAAGCCGGGCCTCTCGAAAAACCCGCTTCCGAACGCCCGTCGCGTAATGATCCGTGTCGTCCTCGCGAATGTATACTATCTCGTTCTCGTCGCCTTCACAGCAGCTAACGCTACGCAGTTTGCTACCAAACCGGTCTTCGAATCGTTCGCAAAGCTGGTCTGTCACCGAAGTTATCAGAGACAGTTCGCCACACGATATCTAATACGTTCGTCGGTCGGGGAAAGCAGGTGAACGCACGGAGAACCACGCGAATTCCGGGTATCGAAGAGGGCTGTAGCGACGAATCGGATCGAGAACGAAGCGGTGAATCGCGACGCGAGAGGCGGGGAGATCGAGAGGGTAAGGGGCAAAACGCGAAGACGAAGGGCAAGAACGACCGGACCGAGACAGCGGACGAAGAAAAGAGACCGATGAGAGAACGAAGGGTGCGAGGAAAACGAGCGACAGGCAGGAAGTGACCGATACGCGCGTGCGTCAACGCCGTGGCGAAGACGAATGCGCCGTGGCGAAGACGAATGCGCCGTAGCGAAGACGAATGCGAAGCGATTGGCCATCGGGCGAGCGAGTATCCTGCTCACCCTTCACGCCGGGTTCACTTCTCGGACACCGCTCGAGTGGCCGGTTCTGTCGCAGGGGCAGGTGGCTTGTGGGTCCCGAAGTCGGGATGCGTCTCTTCCATCCAGACGTACACGACCGCCCCCGAGACGAACATCAGAATTGCGGTCATGTAGAACGCGGCCTCGGCGTGTACGAACTCCATCGAGAGCCCGATCAGGATTGCGCCGACTCCGTAGCCGGAATCCCGCCACATCCGATAAACGCCCATTCCTGCCGACCGCCACGTCGGGTGAGCGGCATCGCCTGGTACGGTCATCAAGTTCGGATACAGTAGCGCCATGCCGACTCCGGAGACAGCGGCCAGCACAGTCCACGGGAGATACCCGTCGACGAATACCATTCCGAGGACGCCGGCTCCCGCGATGAACATCCCCCAGATCACCGGCGGACGGCGGCCAATACGGTCTGCAAGTCCTCCCGTCACAATTTGCAGGAAATACATCGCGCTGTGGACGCCGACGACGATACCGACTGCGGCGATGCCGAGTCCCCGACTTGTGAGATACAGCGGCACCGCGATCCAGAACAGCGTATCCACGTAGTTCTCGATGTGGCCTGCCTGCGCGGCAGCGAACAGCGTCCGGTCGCCGTAGGTCGCCCGCTTCAGTACCTCGTTGAACGGGAGATCCGCGTCGTGGTGATCGTCGTCAGCTTCGGCCTGTGCATACTGGACGGTCTCCCTGATCAGGAAGATCGAAACGAGAAACGCCAGCACGACGACCGCTCCGAGGAAGTAAAACGGTTCCGGCCGGAGACTCGTCTGTCCAGCGATGACGCCCGTAACCCACGCGCCGACTGCGACGCCGGTGTAGCCAAACGCCTCGTCGATGCCGACTGCGAGTCCGCGTTGGTCGGGGCCCGCGAGATCGATCTTCGCGTTGATCGCCATACTCCAGGTCAACGCCTGATTGATACCCAGCAAGACGTTCCCGACCGTGATCCAGCCCCAGCTCGGGGCGAGAATGAGGATGAGCGGAAGGGGTAACGCGGTTGCCCATCCGAGGACGAGGACCGGCTTTCGGCCGTACTCCTCGCCCCACTTGCCGGCATAGAGGTTGAGCAGCGCCTTGACGAAGCCGAACGAAACGACGAACGACCCCACGACAAACAGCGATTCGACGCCGAGCACGTCGCGACCGAGCACGGGCACGACGGCGCGCTCGGACCCGATCGTCAACCCGGTCGCGAACACCAACAGGATATGCAGTGTAAATTGCCCCAGGTGCTCGCGGATTCCCTGTTCGAGTTCAGTTCCCGCAGTCATCGATTTACCCCGCTACGCCGTTGCGAGGGCACAGTTCCGGGACAACCAGTTCATCGGCCGGAACCGATTCCTGCCCCACGTTCGATCGAGTGAGCCGCTCGAAACTCGGCGCATGATCTGAGACGAGCGAAACGGACTTTCCGACGAATCCCGCACGGCCACGACCGAGATCCGTAGCCCGTTCGCTGACCGCAGCGAGGGCCGCGTACACCGGCGTCTCGGGTGAGCATGGTTCGTGCGCCGGCAGAACCACCGCGTCATTCGGCCGCTCCAGTAGCCGCTGGAGGTGCTCGTGGAGCGTCGCTGCATTCTGTTCGGTGTCGGATTCTTCGATGCCGGCCTCGACCCCGAGATAGACGCGGCCCATCCTCCCCTGGAAGCCCATCTCGCCCGTCAGTAGCCCCGCACCGTCGATATCGAACGAGACGCACCCCTCATCGCGTCCGGGCGCGGAGATGATCTCGAACTGGCCGACGGGCGCGGTCTGGCCGTCCTCGAGGGCCGTTGGGTCGGTAGCGAGTGTACCCTTCGTCGCGTCGTGATCGTCAGGTAGCTCATCGCAGTCATCGTCGTCGATACCGTTCGGGATGTGGCGGTCGTCGACATCCGCCTCGAGGCGGATATCGAGCGCGAGCGGACCGTCTCCGTCGGCTCGTAATCGCTCACTCAGCCACTCCGGGCATCTCTCTGCCATCAGTGTTTCCCGATACGAAGCGTGTTAGAATATAGGTGATGCCAGACATGACCGGCACCATTAATTCCGTTCGGACCGTCTGTCCACGTATGAGCTTGTACGAGGCCTCGTTCCGGGTCAAACACGACTGCCCGTACCGAGAAATCTCGGAACATCATCCGGATCTCACGATCCGCGAGTGGTATCTGAGCGACTGTCAGGTGATCGAGATCACGTCCGCAGAATCGCCGACTGACGATTTACTCGACGCAATCGACCAGATAGGAACGGTCCTTCACAAATCGATCGACGAGTCCGGGCTCCACGTCGTCACACAGTCGTGTCTCTGTTCGTTGGAGGACTCCATCATCGAACGGTTCGAGGAGTACAACTGCCTGTACCAGCCGCCGACGATTCACCGACAGGGATGGGAGCACTACACGGTTATCGCGTTTTCCGAGACCGACGTTCGAGACCTCCTCCGCGATCTCGAGGCTGATCGCGACGTCGAGGTGCTCTCGAAGACGGCGATGACGGAACAGCAGATCCCACACAGTATGTTGGCCCCGGTCGATCAGTTGTTCGAAGACGCGACAGAGCGACAGCTAGCGGCGCTTCGGCTGGCGCTGGAACGCGGGTACTACGAGCAACCGCGGAAGACGTCGCTCCGCGAGCTGGCAGATCAGACCGCCGTCGCTCGTTCAACGTACGAAGAACACCTGCGGAAGGCTGAGAACAAACTCCTGACGAACGCGGGGCAGTTCTTGCGATTGGTCACCGCAACGTCGGCGGGAAATCCGCTGCAAGTCGACCGGACGAATCAGACCGAACCGGCGGCCGAGTAGCTGGCGGTACCGAGGGGTTGCCTGCCTCGAATCGGTAGCGTCTCAACCCGGAATATCGCCCATAATCGGGGTGTTTCTATCAATCTGTTAGAGGAGTTCCGGGCCCGGGTTGCGAGATCGAGGATCGATATGCACACGACGGTTTCTGTCTCGTGTGCATATTTGAGAAACCGGTTTTCTCGACGTGTGACCCCCGGAGGAAGATTACGCTCCCTGACGGTTACAGTGCAAAGATGAGCGCAAGCAGGAGGGGAGCAAGCCACTTGGCCAATTAGAAAAGCAGGATACCGCTTTCAGTAACTATCCACCGGTGAAAACCGCCAAGGTATCATCAGTGATTCCTGACCGCGAGTGGACCGTCACGAAGTCGTTTACTTCGATTATCGTCTCCCCCGTCGGAGTGATGGCCTGATGGTCCCGGTCGATCCTTACGACTAGAACGCTCGATGGGATGAGACACTCTTCATTCGCTTGTTGGAGCGTCTTGCCCGCAATCGGCGCCCCGTCTTTGACGATGACTTCGATGACATCTGCGTCCCCGGAAAGGCCCGCGACACCGGTTACTGGCGAGATTGGCTCTTTTTCTCGCGGGCCGAACTGCGCGTACGGGCGGAAGTATTCTCGGTGAACGAGTCCTTCATCGTCGATTTCGATTCCGAGGGCGGTGATATCTTGCGCGATGCGCGTGAGGTCATCGGTGTCCGTCCCGATAACTTTGACTTGGAGATCACCCTTCCCCGTCATAATCTCCCTGACGTTGATGACGCCTGGAACGTCAAGTACCCGCTGGGCCAGCTCCTGTCGGTCGGTCGCCGACGTGCTACAAATAAAGAGATTCGTCAGTCGACCGTCCGCCCGTTCGTAATTAATGTGCGCGTGATAACCGTTGATAATACCATCTTCTTCGAGTCGGCGAATTCGATTCCGGACCGTCGGCGGAGAGACGTCCACCTTCTCGGCGATGTCCGGTGCTGACGTATGTCGAGCCTCTCGCGTGAGATAATACAGGATCTGCTCGTCAACGTCATCGATCACCCGGGTCATACTTATACCCCGTAATTGGTTCCCCAGCTACATTTAAGTTATCTTTGGTTCTTGGTGAGAAACCTGTCCTCGTCGCCATTGATACCCTACGTGGCTCGATACAACACCGACGATTTCGAGGGATAGACTGTCTTTTCGTGACATCGAACGATACACAAGATTATTCAAAATTAACAAACGAATCGCAACCTTCAGCGGAATTTATTTTGCTATCCGCGACAGGGACATATGTATGCCTGACTCGGACGATAAACGATCGCCCACGGAGCGACTCCCGGCGGCCCTCATCGAGGAACTCGACACGCTCGAGTCGCCGGAACTTCACGCAGTACGTGAGTACGTCGATCAGCTGCTCGAGTCGAGCCAGCCACCGATCGAGGAACAGATCCGCGAGGAAGCAACCGGTGAGGTCATCGATATCGAAGATGAGGGGATTTACACTCTCGTCAAACACCGTCCACCGAATCACGGAGAGGGAGATTCGAAACCCGTTTCGCTCTACCACGTAACGCGGGAGCGACACCCGGACGGGGAGGAAACGTTACACTGGGCGTTTCTGGGCGACGTCCATGATGAAGGGTGACCGACGATGCACTCACTCACGGAGCACGCGGTGGTGCCAGTCGCCGATGAGGACGACGCCCGCGCCACGGCGACGGTCCTCAAACGGCATCGATTCGATCAGATAACAGTCGTCCATGTCGTCGAAAAGGGTGACGGCGCTCCCGATAAGCTACCGCTCGAGCAGGCAGAATCAAGGGCGGCAGATGCGTTCGCTGCATTTCGTGAACTCATCCCCGATGTACAGGAGGAAATCTTGTACTCGAGAAGCGTCGTCGATGCCGTCATCGATTTCGCAGCGGACGTCGATGCCAGCGCGATCGCGTTTCGGCCCCGCGGCGGCAGTCGCGTCGTCCAGTTCCTCTCTGGAGATAAAGCGCTGAAACTGATCACGGAGGCTGATCGACCCGTTATTGCACTTCAGGAGGAGGAAGTCACAGATGACGGTTGACGGGAGAGCCACGACCGAACAGTGGCAGCGTCGATCGCGAGAGGTGTTGACAGATGAGTAGCGGCGAACAGGAACTCGCTCGCGATCTCGGCTTTCTCGAGGCGTACACGATCGGTCTCGGGACGATGATCGGTGCCGGGATCTTCGTCCTGCCGAGCATCGCGGCCGATCAAGCCGGACCAGCGAGCATGATATCGTTTTTCTTGGGCGGCACTATCTCGCTGATGGCTGCACTCTCGCTGTCCGAACTGGCCACCGGAATGCCGAAAGCGGGCGGGAGTTACTACTATGTCAATCGCGCGCTCGGGCCGTTCTTCGGCAGCATCATCGGCTGGGGAATGTGGGCCGGACTGACCTTCGCGTCGGCGTTCTACATGATCGGGTTCGGCCAGTACCTCCTGCCCGGACTCGGCCAGTACGTGGGCTTCCTTGCCGGTTGGGGTCAGGTCGGAATCACGGTCGCGGCACTGGTGATGGCGGCGTTTCTGACGGCCGTCAACTACTACGGCGTCAAGGAGACCGGGGCCCTGCAGAACGTGATCGTCCTCACCCTTGTCGGACTCATCTTCGCGTTCCTCGGACTCGGGATCCTTAGCGGACCGACCCTCGGCGAGTTCAATCCTGAGGGCTGGCCGGCGGTCGCGGCGACGATCGGCACGGTCTACGTCACGTTCATCGGATTCGAAGTCATCGCGACCAGTGCCGAAGAGATCAAGAATCCGAGTCGGAACCTTCCGCTGGCGATGATCGCGTCAGTCGTCACACCGACTCTGATGTATGTTGGCGTGATGTTCGTTTCGACAGGGACGCTGTCGATCGAGGTCCTCTCCTCGTCGCCGATTCCCGTCGCAGACGTGGCCGAGGTGTTCTTCGGCCCGCTCGGTGCGCTCCTCATGATCGTCGGTGCCGTTCTGGCGACAGTCTCGAGCGCAAACGCGTCGATCCTCTCAGCCGCGCGGGTCAACTTCGCCATGGGTCGCGACCGGATCTTGGTCAACTGGCTCAACGAGGTCCATGACCGATTCCGAACGCCATATCGCTCGATCACCGCGACGGGCATCATCACGCTCGCGTTGATCGCGATCGGCGTCGGCGTCGGGACGCTCGCGGAGGTGGCGAGTTTCATGTATCTCGTCACCTACGCGCTCGTTCACGTCGCCGTCGTCGTGCTGCGGCGAGCTGACCCCGACGACTACGATCCCTCGTTCCGGATTCCCGGTCTCGTCTACCCGATCGTGCCGATCGTCGGAGCGATCGCCTGTCTGGCGGTTCTATTCCAGATGTCAGTTGAGTGGGTGCCCGCGGAACTGGGCGTGGCCGGTGTTCGTCTCTCACTGCCGGTTACCCCGACGCCCGTCGGTGCTATCGGCACCGTTATCGTCCTCGGAGGGGTCCTCTGGTACCGCTTCTACGCCCGCGACCGAGCGCTCAGCGAGAGCCTGCTGGGCGAAGCGATCGCACCCGAGCCGACGCCAGTCGCGGACGGAAACGGCCAGTACCGGGTCGTCGTTCCCGTCGCGAACCCAGAGACGGAACGCGATCTCCTTCGCATGGCGGCTGCCAGTGCACACGCCCACGACGCGGATAACGCCGAAGTCATCGCGGTGAACGTCATCGAAGTCCCCCAACAGACCTCGCTGTCACAGGATCTCGCGTTCGAAGAGGAGCGCGTCGAACGACAGCAGCAACTCCTCGACGCCGCCCGAGATATTGCGGCCGGTCTCGACGTCGGCTTACGGACGCGAGCGATCGTCGGTCGAGACGCCGGGTCGGCGATTCTCGATGTCATCGAGGATGAGGCCGCCGATCACGTGCTCGTCGGCTGGCAGGGGACGCGAAGTACCCGCGATCACGTCCTCGGCTCAACGATCGATCCGGTCATCGGTCGTGCGACGTGTGACGCGACGCTCGTGAAACTCGGTCCGGACAGCGGCCGTGCCGAGGGGGACATAATGGTCCTTGCCGGCGAGGGGCCGCACGCGCCGGTTGCCGCGCAACGCGCTGCCGAGTTCGTCTCCGCTGCCGAGAATGCGTCGCTCACACTGTTCAATGTCCAACCGCCGGCTACCGACGGGAGTGACGAAGATCCCGTCCAGCGCGGTGAAGCGCTGATCGACGAGTTGGCACAACAGGCAGGAATCGAATACATGACGTACGACACACACGTCGACGTCGCCGACGATGTCGAACAGGCAATCCTCGACGCCGCAGATGAGTACGATACGATCTGTGTGGGTGCAACGCGGGACAACACAATCTCGCAGGCCATATTCGGCTCGCTCCCCGAGAGCGTCGGTGAGCATGCGGCGGGAACGGTCGTCATGGCTCGTGGGCCGGAGGAATCGCCGATGTCGATTGGAGAAGCGCTCGCGCGTCGGCTGGAGGTGTGAGCTTCCATGTATATCGTCATCGTCGGTGCGGGGGACATCGGAATGCCGCTCATCGATATCGCGACTCGCTCTGGTAACGAAGTCGTCGTGGTCGAGCGCGACGAGAAACGTGCCGACCACGTCGCTGGCCAATACGACTGCATGGTCCTCAACGAGGATGCAACGGTCAACAACGTGCTCGCGGACGCTGGTATTGAGCAAGCCGACGGGCTGATTAGCACGACCGATCGGGATGCGACTAACATCATGGTCAGTTTGCTCGCTCAGGAATACGAGGTGCCGGCAATCGTCTCAGTCGTCCACGATCCTGAACACATGAATGTGTTCCGCCAGATCGGCGTCAACACGATGGAAAACCCCCAAGAACTCATCGCCGAGTATCTGTACCGAGCAGTTGCCCGGCCGGCGATCGTTGACTACATGCGCATCGGCGACCGGGCAGAAGTGTTCGAGATTCGCGTCACCGAGAACGCACCGATCGCCGGCAAAACCCTCAGTGAAACAGCCGACGAGGATCTCCTTCCCGATGACGTGCTGGTCGTCGCGATTGAACGCGACGGACAGGATCCACCGCTCACTCCGCAGGGAAGTACACGGATCGAAGTCGACGATTTGCTCACTGTCTATTCGGGCTTCGGAGCGACGCCCGACCTCACCGACATATTCGGCCATCCCGAAGATAGAGTATACTGATATATGGGACAGAAAGCGAGTGGCTTGTCTCTCGCGACCAAAGCGGACATCAGGCTTGTCGTGGCTCGAGCAAGCACTCAAAAGCTCAGATCAAACACGAACTCGGCTCAAGGAGTAAGTAACGCATGAACGAAGCGATGGAAACGATCGGCCGGGATCTCGGGCGGATGCTCGAGGCGCTGTCCGGACTGCTGTTCGTCTCGCTACTGGTGCCGCTGGTCTGGGACGAATACTGGGCGATCCCGGCGCTGATCGTCTCTGGGTTGCTTCCGTTGGGTATCGGCTTTGCGCTGACGTCGCAGTTTCGCGAAGCGACCCAGCCCGGGAAATTACACGGGATGATCATCGCCGCAACCGGCTGGCTGCTCGTCGCGGTCTTCGGATCGCTCCCTTTCCTCCTGATCGCGTGGACAGTCGAACTCGGGCTGCCAGTCGTCGAGACGCCGTCGCAGACGGAGACGCTCGCGGCGTTTACCGAGCCGCTGAACGCGCTTTTCGAGAGCATGAGCGGCTTCACCGGGACCGGGCTGACGATGACCGACAACGAAGCGGTGCTGCCGCGCACGCTGCAGTGGTGGCGCTCGTTCATCGAGTGGGTCGGCGGCGTCGGCGTAATCGTCCTCACGACGGCGATCCTCGCCCGCCCCGGCAGCGGCTCGTTGACCCTCTACGAGAGCGAAGCACGGTCCGAGCGCATCCATCCGAGCGTCGTCTCGACGGTTCAGACCATCTGGTGGATCTTCATCCTCTTTACGTTCGTCTCGATCCTCCTGCTCTGGGTCGTCGGCATGCCGCTATGGGGCGCGATCAACCACGCGATGACTGGTCTGTCGACCGGCGGGTTCTCGATCACCGACAACTCGATCGCCACCTACGACAGCGCCGCCATCGACTTCGCGCTCCTGCCGATTATGATGCTCGGTAGTATCGCGTTCCCCGTCCACTACCTCATCCTCCAGGGCGACCTGCGAAACTTCTATGCGGACCTCCAGACGCGATGGGTGTTCATCTACATGAGTGCCGGGACGCTCGCGCTCACCGCGCTCGTCTACGTCAGCGGAACGTACAAATCGCTGTTCGCGGCGTTTCGGTACGGCTCGTTCCAGTTCATCTCGGCGGCGACCTGCGCCGGCTTCCAGACCGCCGTCGACGCGACCAACGTGGCGCTTGGCCGGTGGCCGGCCCAGGCACAGCTCACCGTGGTGTTCGGCATGATCGTCGGCGGTGCGGCCGGCTCGACGGTCGGCGGAATCAAGCTCATCCGGGCGCTCACGCTGCTGAAGGGGATTCGGTTTCGTATCGCCGACATCTTTTATCCGACGACGGCCGTCCGGCGATTAGAAATCAACGGTCGGCGGCTCAACGACCAAGAAATGCGCCAAGAGTTCGAGGAAGCGGCGATCATCGGGCTCCTCTGGTTCGTCTTCCTCGGACTCGGGCTGTTCGTACTCCTGCTGGTTCTCCCACAAGGCGAGTACGCCCTCGAGAACGTGATCTTCGAGGTTGCCAGCGCGCAGGGCAACGTCGGGCTCTCGTCGGGGATCACTGGCCCTGACTCACTACCGGCAGTTGGGAAGGTCACGTTTATGTTCAATATGTGGATCGGCCGCCTCGAGATCATCCCCGTTCTGGTGACGCTTCGGACGATCTTCAGTCGTGGAGGGCTATACCAATGAGCCTCGATGATCTCCCGATCGTCGACGATCCCCTCGAGGCAGGTGCCGAAGACCGCGTCTTTGATTCGCTGTTATTGGTCGGCCCGCTACTCATCCTCTTTATCGCCATCGCTGGACGTTCACCCCTGACGACTGGCGGTGCGATCGCATATTGCTGGTTCTTTATCTCATACATCATTTATCGAGGTGGTCAGGAGAGAGTATGAGCGACGATTCCAAGGATAGGATTGCGCTACCGTGCAGAAACTGCGGACAATTCGAACACGGGAAGACAGTCCTGCTCGCTTCGCTACGCGGGCTGTGACTTCCCTGCTCGAACCTGCTTGGATCAATTTCCCCCGCATCGCAAGCCATTCGCTGTCGCTTACGGTTTTGAGATGCGGGAAAAGTGGGCCGGCGCAGATTCGAACTGCGGTTACGGCCACCCGAAGGCCGAAGGATACCAAGCTACCCCACCGGCCCGCGTTTCTAGTGTGCACAGCCGGTCGTTTAACGCTTCCGAAAGCCTCCATCTGCTGACGCCGGCGGGCGATTCGCCCCCTCGAGCCGAGCACAGTTTTCACCTCAAAACCGCTCGTAACCGTCCGTGTCGAGGAAGTGGTGAGCGACGGTGATCGCTTGATCGGCGTGCAGCCGTTCGGGGCCGAGTCGAAGACGACGGTCGGCGACGTCGTCGAGCAACGCTGCTTCGTCGTCGGTGAAATCCCGGTGATCGGAGAGCACGAAGATCGGGGCCGCGAGCCCCTCAGTCCCGACGTCGACTATCGCTTCGCCGTTCTCGTGAAGTTGGATGACGGGGCCGTCGTCGGCGATTGCCTCGAGCGTTCCTGCGAAACCGCGCCGATACAGTTCGACACCGGGGCTCGGTTCGGCTGGGAGGGAACCGATTGCGTCGTCGCGGTGCTCGAGTGCGTTCCGGACGAGTGCGGCGGTACTTCGCTCGTCGGGATTGAGCCGTTGGAGGTCGCGCCCGTCGAAGGATATCGTGAGTGTGTCCTGTACGACGAGGTGGACGCGAACGGACTCGCGAATGCCGTGGGAGGTGACGAACGCGGCGGTGATAGATCGGCAGAGCGCGTCGAGGCGACCGGCTCCGCCGGCGAGGTCGTCGAGTGAGAAATCGGGCGTCGTCGGAACGTCGTGACCGAGGAGGACGAACTGGCGCATATCGAAAGGAAGGCTGCCGACGGGATAGCCGCCACGGTTCGATACAGCGGATCGACCCAGCCGCAGTGACACGACCAGGCGGAAATCGTCGGTCACGGCCCGCGATCACGAACCGACGCCGAGTCGGCGCTCGAGCGACGTCCGTACCAGTCCGAGCCCGGGCATCCCGTCCAGATACCAGGCTACGATGGCGACGGCGAAGAGACCGAACTGGACCCACTCGTAGGTCCCTAACTCGTAATAGTGGAGGATCGCGTCGAAAATGCCGGCGACGGGGGCTTCGGGCGGCTGCTCGAGGACCGGCCACAGAAGGAAGGCAGCAGCCTCGAACGTTCCCGAGAAGAACGCCGGGGGGACGTCAGCGAGGAGGTGCAAGCAATAGCCGGCGAGGAAGGCGGCGCCGACCATTCGACCGTCGAGTCGATCCGCGACGACGATGACGACCGGAACGAGGAACGCGACGACGAAAAGCGAGTGGGCGAACGTTCGGCCGCCGGGCAGCACCCCGAAGTTCCACGCGAGCGGTTTGTCGATCAGATCGGGCGTTTGGGAACCGATCGCCAGCGCGATCGTCGGGACGGCCCGAGGCGATCGGCCGAACTGGCGATGGACGGCGATTGAATACAGCACGTAGGCGACGGCGAGGTGTCCCCAGGGCCACATCCTGCTTGCCTACTGCGGTTGCGGGCATAGATGCTTCGGCTCGTGATTCCCTGCCGGCACACGGCCACGGCCACTGCACGCTGCATAGGCATGGCCAACCGTTTCCAGTATCACCGGTATGGAGTGACTATATGGCGAAATCGGAGACAACACAGACCAGCGGAAAAGGGCGGTTGCTCGCGATTCTCGAGGGGGAGCCGTGTCCGAGCTGTGCGGAGGGACAACTCGAGCAGAGTCGGTACAAAAACAACAGGGCCGTCGTCTGTGATAGTTGCGGTACGCCGCGGGCGCAGGTGTGGACGGCGTCGACCGAGTAACGCTCTCGTCTGCCTACCGCTCGAGCGCGCCGATCCAGGCCTCGGCGCCATCGACGGCACACCAGTCGTCGTGGGCGTGGTAACAGTCCGAATCCATCGTTTTACCGCATCGACACCACCGCTGTGTGTCGCCCGACAGAGATCGACGACAGAGTGGACAGCGAGTACGCATGGAGAGACGACCAACGATCCGAAATATATTCCTTTCGGTTCTATACATCACGAGTTGAAACGAAGTCGGTGGTTTGCCGGCCACTGCCGTACGTCCGCAGTGATGAGAGAGCCCGGAGTCGCGCGAAAGCGGTGGTTGCTACGACCGAGATCCCGAATAATCATGACCGACGACGAGTGCCAGTACGTGGACGAGCAAGAGACCAACGAAGAGCGACAGGCGGCTCATCGAATCGATTCCCGCGACGATGACGGGCAAATAGACCACTGGCAAGAAGGTGCCGAGCCAGAAGCCGACTGCGGTGACGGAGGGACTCAAGTGCATTGTAGGGGTTAGCGCATCGTTTCGAGGTCGACGAACGAGTCGTCGTGGGCCGAAATCCAGGTGGTCATGAGTACGTCTTCGCTGACATCGTGCGGGAAGATCGCACACTCGTTCGGAGCGTGATCGTTTTCGACCGTGACGTGGTCGAACTCGTACGTCGGTTCCTCGCTATCGGATGTGTGAACGTCGGCGTCGGTCATACGTTATCAGGCGACGGATACTCGCGCTGAGCAGTGCTACCGGATCTGATACTATTGTTATCGAGTATCTAATGCGACGAACCCGAACGATAGTATCCGGGTCCGGCACAATTCATACGTTTCAATCACTCTAAAAAGAACGCCACGAGTCCCGATGTGTACGATGCCGCTATGAACGAAACCGACCGAAAAACGAGTTCACGGCGGGCATAACGACGAATTTATGCGTATCTTCAGTCATTTCATTCTATTTCATTTTTTGTATTTGTATTCGAAATAGGAGGTGTGGTATCGACGCAACTACTGCAGCGTACCCTCGGCACCGATTATCTCGGTGGACGAGCATCGAGAGTCAATTCTCTCGTAATCGATTGTCCGTCTCGCCGAAGGCGAACCGTGAGCGTTTCTCCGGGACTAGTTTCGAGCGCGAGAAACGTGGATAGTGCGTGGCGATCGGGAATCGAATTGCCGTTCAGTTCGAGGATGACGTCGCCCCCGACGGGAATCGATTCGCCCCGTCGCTGAACGGAGCGCGAGGCCGGTCGCAAAACGCCGTCGGCGGCCGAGTCGTTGACGACGGCGGTGACCATGACGCCGGTCGCCTCCGCAAGGTCGTTCGCTTCGGCGATCAGTCGATCGACTGTTCTGAGTCCGATACCCATATAGGAGTGTTCGTACGAACCGGACTCGATGAGCGACGGGACGACGCGCTCGGCGAGGGCTGCAGAAATCGCGAATCCGATGTTGTCACCGCCACCGGAATTGATGACACCCACGACCGATCCCCGGAGGTCGACGAGTGGACCGCCGCTGTTGCCTGGATTGACCGCGGCATCCGTCTGGATGACGTTCGGATAGGAAAATTGGCGCTGCGGAAGCTGGAGTGTCCGATCGACGCCGCTTACGATCCCCGCGGACATCGACCCCTCGAGGCCGTAGGGATTGCCGATCGCTGCGACCTGTTGGCCGACGACCGGCCGTTGGTCGGTAAACGATAAGGGTTCGGCCGAGTCGGGGACGTGATCGACCTCGAGGACGGCCAGGTCGCTGTAATAGTCGCGGCCGACGAGCGTGGTGCCAGTCCAGTCGCCGGTGATGTACTGGAGGTCGGCTGCCGTCCCGTTAGCGATGACGTGGTCGTTGGTTATGACGTGGCTATCATCGTAGAGGAAGCCCGACCCCTGTCCGCGCCCCTCTGTGCCGGTCTCTGTGTTCTGAATGCCGAAGACGCGAACCTGCGTGACCGATTCGATGATCGCGTTGTAGAGATCGGTAAACGCCGATCCCTTTGCCAGATTGTCCCGGTCGATGTTGTACGAGGAACCGCCCTCGATCGAACGGTCGGCCTGAGGTTCGGAACAGCCGGCGACCGCGCCGGCGAGACCGGCGCTCGCGACCGCGAGAAAGGACCGCCGATCCAGTCGAGAATCGTTCATAACCCGGGGATCGAACGCCATCCATTTGAACCTCCGGGCAAACAGCCGGCATATTCAAGGGGCGGTGGTCGATCACCGGTCGCGGGCGAACGCTGCTTTCGTCGTCCGTCCTGCGAAGGGAAAACGTGTTACCCGCGGCCCCCCGATTCCCGAGATATGATTACGGAGGACGCTCGCGCGTTACTCGCAACCGGGGCCGTCTGTGACTCCTGTCTCGGGCGGCCGTTCGCCGAGCGGAGTTTCGGGCTGACCAACGCAGCGCGCGGCCGGGCGCTACGGACCACTGTCGCGCTGGCCGATGACGAGGATTTCGATCCCACCAGCCCTGCGGACTGCTGGGTTTGCGAGGGATACTGTGGCACCTTCGACGCCATCGCCGAGACGATCGTCGATGCCCTCGAGGGCATCGCATTCGCCACCTATCAGGTCGGGACGCGCGTCCCGCCGCTGGTCGAGGAAAACGAACGACTGCTCCGAGAGGACGCGGGCCTCGATCCGGACGTCGGCGAGTCGATCAAGCGGGAAGTCAACCGCGAGGTCGGCCGGCGCGTCGGCGCGAAAACGGGGACCGACGTCGACTTCGACCGACCCGACGTCCTCGCAATCGTCGACCTCGATGGGTTCGAACCGTTCGAAGCCGTCGAATCCGAATCCGTCACGAGCCACGCAGTCGACGTGCAAATCAACCCCGCATTCGTCTACGGTCGCTATCGCAAACTCGAGCGGCACATCCCGCAGACGGAATGGCCGTGTCGAGAGTGTGGGGGCAGCGGCGTCCAGCTCGGAGACGGCGGCGAGGAACCGTGCGATTACTGCGGCGGTTCGGGCTACATGTACGACACCAGCGTCGAACAGGTCGTCCGACCCCACGTCGTCGACGCTATGAACGGCGACGACGGAACGTTCCACGGCGCGGGCCGGGAAGACGTCGACGCCCGCATGCTCGGCGACGGCCGGCCGTTCGTTCTCGAAGTCAAACGGCCCCGAAAGCGCGACCCCGATCCCGCAGCGCTCGAGCGTGAGATCAACGAGGCTGCCGACGGTGCAGTCGAAGTCGAGGGACTGCAGCTTGCGACCCACGAGATGGTCGAACGAGTCAAAGAACACGACGCGAGCAAGCGCTACCGGGCCGACGTCACGTTCGAAGACCCGATCGACGAAGCCGCATTCGACGCGGCGCTCGCCGAACTCGAGGGGACGACAGTCGATCAGTACACACCCGAGCGAGTCGACCACCGTCGGGCCGGCCTCACCCGCGAGCGGACGGTGTACGATATCGACGGCGACCTTCGGGAACCGACGGAGGCCGAGGTACGACTCCACGGCGAGGGCGGCCTATACGTTAAGGAGCTCATAAGCAGCGACGACGGCCGAACAGAACCGAGTCTGGCGGGGCTGCTCGAGACCGACGCAGAGGTAACGGCGCTGGACGTGACCGGCGTCGAAGGGGAAGACGATCCGTTCGAACTCGAGGCGTACCTCAGAGACGAACCGGACGAGCGCTAACGGGATCGAACCAATTCGGAGTCCGTCCAGCGACTCGGGACGCTCGTATCGTCGGAGAGGCGACCGGGAAGCGGTCGCGGACCGCGCGCCGCCCACGTCAGATTCCGTCGTAGTCCCGCGGAATCGCCTCGCCCGCGTTGACGGTCCGGCCGTCGCCGCCGGGGATCGGCAAATGCGACCGATTTCGTTCGATCGTGAAGTGCAGGTGCGGTGCGGTCGACCGGCCCGTATCACCCATCCCACCGAGTTGCTCGCCCCTCGAGACGCGCCGTCCCTCGGAGACGCGGACGCTGTTCAGGTGGCAGTACATCGTCTGGTAGCCGCTGTCGTGGCCGAGTTTGACGTAGTTGCCACAGCCGGTCGCTTCGTAGCCGACCACATCGACGACGCCGTCGCGCGCCGCGTAGACCGGCGTTCCGACGATTCGATCGTTGCCGAAATCGACCGCGAGGTGGCCGGACCGATCGCCGTACGGCGAGGTGATGTACCCATCGATGGGCCACGTGAAGTCGGGCCCCTGCGTGCCACCGCTTCCACCGCCGCCGTCAGAATCGTCCGCGGCCGTGAGATACCGTTCGACCGACCAGCCCCAGAGATCGTTCTCGAGCCAGTGGACGCCCCACCACGTGTATCCGTCCGCCGATTCGGGACCGTTGACGATCTCGCCGGCGGATCCCGGTTGCATCGTGGCGAGGACGTCCGATTCCGTGCCCGGCCGATGGCGAGTGTTCAAACTGGTCGTCGGCGTGATCCGATCACCGTCGCCGAACTCGGCGCGCTCGCCGCCACCGCCGCCGGTGTCGCCACCACCGCCGTCGCCACTCCCGTACTGATCGCGATAGCGGGCGGCGTGTTCCGTGACGTGCTCGACGTAGGACCACCGCGGATTGTACGCGTACAGGGCGTCGTCCCAGTTCTCCGGTGCCCCGTTCGCCTCGAGGTAGTTCGCGGCGGACGGGATCGCATCGCGGAAATCGCAGATATCTGTGGTCCCATCGCCGGTTCCGTCCACACCGTACGCCTCCCACGTCGACGGCATGAACTGCATGGGACCGCGAGCCCCCGCGGAAGAGGTTTCACAGCCGTCCTCGTACTGACCGTGCTGGGTCTCGACCGCCCCGATGCCGGCAAGATACGTCCAGTCCATCCCCCAGTTGGCGCCAGTCTCTCGGTACTGCTCGAGGTAGTCAGACGGGATTTCGAGGGCCTCGTGTGCGCTCGCGCTCCCGGTCAGCGCCGTCGTACCGAACGCGGTTAGGCCTCCCGTTCCGACTGTTCTCAATAGTCTGCGTCGTGTCGGTAGCACGTTTATTACTAATGTTCAATATCCGTTAAATTATTACTTCGAAGACAAAGTCAGTTATGAGAAGGGATCGGACGAAAACAGAGTCGATTACCGTTCGACCGGGAACCGGGTACAGGCCGAACGGCCGATTCACAACGATTTTAGCTCCGCCCCTCGAGCACGCGTCTATGCCCTTCGGCGTCGACGAAGCGGGAAAAGGTCCGGCCCTCGGATCGATGTTCGCCGCGGCGGTTCACCTCGAGAACCCGGCCGATCTCCCGGATGGGATCAGGGACTCGAAACGACTCCCGTCGGACCGACGCGAGGAACTGGCGGCGATCCTCCGTGACGACGAGCGGATCGCAGTCGGTGTCGCCGAAATCACGCCCGAACGGATCGACGCCCCCGAAACGGATATGAACTCGCTGGCCGTCGCGGCCCACGCAACGGCGATCGAAGAGGCGGTCGCCGATCTCGAGCAGGACGCGCCGACTGCGGCGATTCCGGGACTCTGTGACGCCTGCGACACCGACGCCGACCGGTTCGCACGCCGCGTGACCGAGGCGTGTTCGCTCGAGGGCGTCGATGTGGACGCGCGCCACGGCGCCGACGACGATTCGCCGATCGTCGGGGCGGCAAGCATCGTCGCCAAGGTCGAGCGGGACGCACACGTCGCCGCCCTCGACGACGAGTACGGGCCGATCGGCAGCGGCTATCCGGGCGATCCGACCACCCGCGAGTTCCTCACGGAGTACGTCGACGACCACGGGGACCTCCCACCGTTCGCGCGCGAATCGTGGTCGACCTGCGAAACCGTTCTCGCGGCGGCCGAACAGACCGGACTCGAGCAGTTTTAGTTCGGCCCGCACCAGTCTCCGCGACGCCGAACCGACCAGAACGTTTACTGCGTTATCATACCAATCGGAATTGTTTCATTATGAACATTCGAACGCACGGCTACGCCGTCGCGGCTGGTATCGCGGCGTTTCTCGTGGTCTTCGTCGTCGTTTCCGAATTACTGCTGCCGTACATCGAATTTTCCGTCTTCGTCGGCATTCCGGCCGGGATAGTGGCCGGTGTCCTGACCGCGGTCACCGTCCTCCTGTTCAGTCGAGAAACGGATCGAACGCGTCGGCCGCTCGCGGTGGCGCTCGGAACGTTCGGCGTTACCTTCCTCGGTATTCTCGTCGTCGCCATCGGCGGATTCCAGGCGGGTGTGACGATTTCGATCGGGATTGCGACACTCCTCGGATTTCTCGCTGGAGTTCTCGCCGCCGTTCGATCGTGGCGCACCGTCGCGTCCAGTCGCGACGGTAGTCACCGTTGACCGGACGATAGCCGTGTAACCGGACGGGCGAGACTGCGCGTGTTCGCACCAGCAATCGGGCGGACCCTCCGTCGACCGCCCGCACGGGTCGAACGAGTGCAGCGCAATTCAGTTCGCACGCCAGATGGCGTAGGCGTAGCAACCGACGCCGAGAAACACGAGGAGCGACGAGAGAAAATCCACGAGAGCCGCGCCGGTGATAACGGCGACGAACTGGAGTAGACCGCCGCCGACGAAACAGGCTGCGGCCACCGATAGGGTTCGGTTTGATTTCTCGCCGCGGTCGTACAGCGCCACTCCCACGACGATCGCAATGCTACCGAATCCCAACGCTGCGACGGTAGCTGCCAGTGGATCGTTCGTTATCGACGTGTACGCAACCACCACAAAGTAGCCGACAATCAGGCCGACGATCACGCGAGAGCGCGTTTCCGGGTCTAGAGTCGCGTTCATATCTCGACTGACATCCTCCCACGGCTAAAGCCGTGGGGTTCCCCCACTGGGGGTTGAACCCACGGAAACGGAGAGGTTCGCAGGTTCGTCATCGCGTGGGACGATGACCTGCGTTTCGGGCTGTGCCAGTACAGCCCCCGCCTCAGACAGCAGTTTCGAGAACTTGCCCAAGGCTCGTTTGCCGATGTTCAGCGCACCGTTCTTGTCCGCGTTGTCGTCCAGACCACACTCGGGGCACTCAAAGCGTCCCTGCGTCTCTCGGACGCCCTCGCAGGCACAGCGGTTGCACGTCTTCGACGTGTCGTATTCTTCGACCAACTGCACGTCGATGCCCGCATCGTGAGCCTTGTACTCGATGTAGTTGAGCAGGCGGGCGAACGGCATCTTGTGGGTCTTGTCGTTGACGTATCGCCCCTTGTCGTTGTCCTTGCGAATCCCGCCGAGGTCGCTCACGACGATGACCGCGTTCCGTTCCCCAGCGTCTTCCACAATGGAGCGAGCAATCTTGTGGAGGCGGTCGTCCACCTTTCGTGCCTCGGCGTCACCGATACGCTCGACTACCTGCTGTCCCTGTCGGGGTTTCGCCTTCCCGATGGACTTCCGCAACTGCTTGTAGTGTTCACGGATACGACGCACTTCCTCGCCGTAGAACGTGGTCTTGCGGTCGGAGATGAACGCGCAGGTGGCGACCCACCGTGCGCCCATGTCGATGGTGAGTACATCGTCGTACTCGTCGGCCACGGTCACAGACCGCTTGACGACGAGATGCACGTACCAGTCACCGTCACGGCGCACCAGTTCGCTGTCCCGAACATCGGCTTCGCGGACGAGTTGTTCGTCCTTCCGAGGGACGTGGGAAGGACACCAGATAGAGTTGCCCCGTCCACGCTCAGGGTCATAGACGGGGACTTGCACCCACCACGACGAGAGAACGGTGTCCTCGTCGTAGGCCACGTCGAACACGTCGTTGCGAAGGACGACGGGTTGTTCGGTGTCGGGGTTTGGGTCTTTCTGCCGTTGTACCTTCGACGCTTGCTGGTCGGTCGCAGAGTACAGGTTGGCGTCTCCGCCGTGAACCTCGGTCTGGAACGCCTCATACTCGCGGGAAAGCAGGTCGGCTTTCCGATTGGTCAGCGAGTGGAGTTTGACCCGCACCGTGGTCGAGACGTTCCGTTGCATACCTACTCACCTGCTTGTGCGTCGATGTATTCCTCGATAACCTCGCTGGATACGTCGCCCGCACTTGAGACGAAGTACGAGCGCGTCCACAGCGAGGGGAGGCCGAAGTCGAACTCGTCACGGAGGTGGCGTGAGGAATAGCCTTTGACCTGTTGCATGATTTTGTTCGGGGCAAGCGTCGGGTCGCCCGTGATGAACAGGTGTACGTGGTCGGGTCGAATCGCCAACTCCAGTATCTCTAAGCCGAGTTCGTCGGCTTTCTCCTCGATGAGTTCTTCGAGACGGTCGCGTACCTCACCTTCGAGTACTGATTTACGGTACTAAGCGGAGCGAAGCTCCGCGAGGTCCGCAGGACCTGCGGTCCTGCGAGACTTCGGACACCAGATGAAGTGATACTGGAGTTTGTGAACGCTGGTACGTTCCCTGTCGAACCCACGAGGCATCGTCAGTATATAGAAAGCGCTCACCGAAAGATGGTATGCAAGCATCCAACCCCAGCCGTGGCTACGAGTGTGGATAGATTCCCAGTTGTCGGCTTCATCCCACCCGTTTACGGGTGGGCTTTCGCCTCGCTACCGCTGTAATCGACTCCCATCCCTTAGCCTTCGAGGGTGTCCGCCCACTCGATGCCAAGCCCCTCGTGGACGATGAATTCGAGCGCGTTAACGAGGTAGTGAGCGACGACGACGACCAGCAGACTCTCGGTGGCGATGAAGGCGGCCGCGAGGACGAACCCGAGGAGACCTGTGACGATGACACCGACCGATCCCTGCATTCCGTGCCCGATCGCGAACGCCACCGACGAAACGACCGCCAGCAGCCACGGCGAGACGCCGAAACCGGCGACGGGAACGCCGATCAGCGCCGCTCGAAAGAGGAATTCCTCGAAGACGGCGATAATCGGCAAGATGCCGAACAGCAGGAGCAACCAGCCGTGGATCGAGTCCGGGGCCAGCAGTTCTCGCAAGCCCTCGTCGTGATCGAAACCGGCCCACGTCGCCGCCGCCGCGCCGAGTTCGTTCGCGACGTAGAACGTACCCCCGGCGACCGTCCCCAACACCAGACCGCTCTCGAGATAGGCCGTCGAGAACTCGATGCCCAGCGCCGCGGCCGGAATCGCCGTAAAGACCGCCGCACCGAGTAGGACGAGTGCGAACAGCCCCTGGGAAAGGGCCACGTTCAGGAGAATCAGTTCGGTCGACAGGGACTCCGGGCCACCGCCGCGTCCGCTCGGCCGATGATGATCACCATTCGGAGCGAGCGGGTCCCGTGCTCGATTCGAGTCGGCGTTTCGATCGGGGCCGGGACCCACACCGTCGACGGTATCGCCGGCACCCGAAGTCCCGCGTTGGGACGGCGATCGGTCGCCGACTCGAGCGCTTCCTTTGGAGTCACGATCCGTCGAATCGGGCGGATTCGGGCCCGTTTTCGAAAACGGGTCCCGATCGGAGTCGCGGTTTCGCGGCGGCAACTCAACTGCAACATCGACACTGTTCGCGTCAGTTTCCGTATCGTGGCGACCGGTGCTTTCCGTCCCACCGGTTCGAGTCTCGGTCTCGCCACCCGGTTCACGTTCACCGTCGGCAAACGTCGACTGAGTCAGGTGAGATAAAACGAGTAGCAACACGAGGACGACGCCTGCGATACCGAGGAACGTCGCCCACTGTGGCATTTACTGGGGACTCGGGTTCGAGCCGCCAGCGGAGCCAACGGCGCCCTGATCGAACGCGGAGCCGGTGATCGACTTGAGCCGATCGACCAGCGAGTCTTTCTTCGGTTCGCCCATCAGGGCGACGTCGAGGACTTCGCTGATGTTCGAACAGGGGATGATCTCGATCATGTCCTCGTACTCCTCTTCTATCATCACGTCCTGTTCGTTCGCTTCGGGGATGATGACCCTGGAACAGCCGGCCTTGGCGGCGGCTTCGATCTTGTGAGTGACCCCACCGACCGGGAGCACGTCACCACGGACCGACAGCGAGCCGGTCATCGCGATCGATTGATCGACCGGGATGTTCTCGAGGGCGCTGATGACCGCGGTCGCGACCGTGATGGAGGCGGAGTCGCCGTCGACGCCCTGTTGACCGGCCTGTACGAACTGGATGTGGATGTCCTTCTCCGAGAGGTCGACGTCGGAGAACTTCTTGATGATCGCGGAGACGTTCTGGACGGACTCCTCGGCCATCTCCTTTAGCTGGCCGGTCGCGATCACCTGACCGCCACCCTGGGCGGGTGCGATCTCGGCCATCACGGGGAGCATGATGCCCGAGTCCTCGCCCATGACGGCGAGGCCGTTGACGCGGCCCTCGACACCGCCTTCGTTGACCTGCAGTTCGTAGTCCTTGCGGCGCTCGATGTAGTCGTCGGCAAGCTGTTGCTCGATCGAGCGCGAGCGCTGCTTGGCCTGAAGGACGTCATCGCGGGTCGTAAACTCCCGATCCTCGGCGCGGGCGATGTCGCCGGCGACGCGGACCAGGCCACCGAGGCTGCGAAACAGCAGCGTCAGGTGGTTCTTCCGACCCGAGCGGCGTTTCGCCTCGAGGATGACTTCCTCGACTGCGTCGTCGGTGAAGTGGGGCAGGCGGCCGTCGCGTTCGACCTCCTGAGCGATGAAGCGGGCGTACTTGCGACGCATCTCGGGGGTGTCCTCGATGGTGTCGTCCATGTAGACCTCGTAGCCGTACCCCTTGATCCGGTTGCGGAGCGCGGGGTGCATGTTCTCCATCGCGTCCAAGTTACCCGCCGCGACCATGATGAAGTCACAGGGGACGGGTTCGGTCTGGACCATCGCGCCCGAGGAGCGCTCGGACTGACCGGTGATCGCGAACTCGCCCTCCTGGATGGCCGTCATCAGCTTCTGCTGGGTGCGAATGTCGAGCGTGTTGATCTCGTCGACGAACAGCACGCCCTTGTTGGCCTTGTGGATGGAGCCGGGTTCGACGCGGTCGTGGCTCGGCGTTTCCATGCCGCCGGACTGGAAGGGGTCGTGGCGGACGTCACCGAGCAGTGCACCGGCGTGGGCGCCGGTTGCGTCCTCGAACGGCGCAACGCGCTGATCGCCGTTGTTGACGATCATGTTGGGCACCATCGCGTCCGTGCCCCGGCTGGTGTACCTGAAGATCAGCCAGATGATCCCTGCTGCGACGACGCCAAGCAGGATGTTGCCGGAGAGGATCGCATACCCGATGACGATCGCGATGATGATCCACATGAGGATCGAGCGCATCTGGTTTCGCTTTCGGGCTTCCTCCTTGTGGGCGTCGATGATCTGTTCGCCCTTGCCGGCGGGGACGGTTCGGACCTTCGGCTCGTTGCCGTCGTCCGGGTTGTGGTAGACTAAAACGTCCTGAAGATCCTCCTTCGGTAGCAGTTGGCTCATCGCCTTCGCCAGCATCGACTTGCCGGTCCCCGGCGAGCCGATCATCATGACGTGTCGACGCTGCTTCGCCGCCTTGATAATGATATCTCGTGCTTCGTCCTGTCCGATGACCTGATCGACGAGTCGATCGGGGACTTCGATGTCCTCCGTCGAGTCGATCTTGAGGCCGCCGAGGAGGTCGTCCTCGGCGATCTCCTCGTCGACCTCGACGCCTGGATCGACCTCGACCGTGCTGCCGAGGTCGTCGACGGTTTCGATGTCGTCGTCTTCGTCAGCTTCGTCGGACGACGGATCGAACTCGTCGGTTGGATCGTCGACGTCTGTGCGACGGTCGCCTCCCTCCTCGAGCGGCGACCGCTCTCCCTGACGGTCGGATTGCTCCTCGACGATTCCTTCGTCGGGAGGCGCGTCCGAGACGTCTTCAGGAGGGTCGTCAACGTTCGTATCGTTACTCATAGAACTCTGTTCGGTATCTGTTTCGAGGGGATTGCGACTGATATACTTTCTCCATGCGGAGCATGGTGTCAGTTGCTGATACTGAGGGACACAGCGGTCGAGGGGCGGAATCAAGAACTGACCGGCAGTTATTGATTCGGGAGCTATATTTTCGGAATATTCGGACACACCACTAGTCAGACTGGATACCCGTTAATGACCGTGACGGGATCGCTGGATCGAAGCGAGCGGAGGAACGGGCAGCGAGGCAGCGAACCTACCTCGCCCGCTCGACCGGCCGAGACGGGAACGATACTACATCGGGTCGCTGAGAACTCGCCACGCTTAAGCGTGCTCCTCGAGCAATGTTCGGCATGACTCGGGGGTTTTACATCGGCCGTTTTCAGCCCTTTCACAACGGCCACCTGAATATGGTCGAACAGATCGCCGAGGACGTCGACGAACTCGTCCTCGGTATCGGGAGCGCCGACGACTCACACACCGGTCGAAATCCGTTTACCGCGGGCGAGCGGATCATGATGCTCACGAAGTCGCTCGTCGACTACGACCTCGTGACCTACGCCGTTCCTATCGAGGACTTAGAGCGAAACTCGGTGTGGGTAAGCCACATCCAGAGCATGAGTCCCGATTTCGACGTCGCCTACTCGAACAATCCGCTGGTCGTCCAGCTCTTCCGGGAAGCCGGCATCGAAATCCGCCAGTCACCGATGTTCAACCGGGACGTCCTCGAGGGAACCGAGGTTCGCGAGCGGATGATCAACGACGGCGACTGGGAGTCGCTCGTACCCGAAGCGGTCGTCGAGGTCGTCGAGGAGATGAACGGCATCGAACGCATTCAGATGGTCAGCGACACGGATTCGAACGGTAGCTGATTTTAATCGCCGGCCCTTACTGACAGCTATGATTACACTTGCGTCGGACTTCGGCACGCCGTATCCGGCGGCGATGAAGGGGGTGTTGTTGCACCGAACTGACGCCAGGCTGGTCGACGTGGCCCACGACTTCCCCAGGCAGGACGTCCGCGCGGCCGCATTCTGGCTTCGGGAAGTCCTCCCCTACTTTCCGCCCGCAACTCATCTCGTCGTCGTCGATCCGGGCGTCGGAACCGATCGGGACGCACTCGTTCTCCGTGCGGGCGATCATGCACTTGTCGGACCGGACAACGGCGTCTTGCTGCCCGCCGCGCGACGACTCGCCGGCGGCAACGAGGACCGACTCGAGGCGTACGCCGTCGACGAGCGAGCAGTCGATTCGGTCGCCCCGACGACGGCCGCGAGATCCGGCCACGACTCGAAGGAGCGACGCCCCCCGAAGAGCAATACCTTTCACGGACGGGACGTCTTCGCGCCGGTCGCCGCCGCAGTCCACGATGTCGACGTCACGATGCTCTCTTCGCTCGAGTATCTCGCACCGACCGGGGTAGACGCCGATCTCGAGCTCCCGTCGCCGTCGATCGAGGACGGGCGAGCGACCGGTGAGGTGCTGGTCGTCGACGGGTTCGGCAACGTTATCACGAACGTTCCGGGCGACTTCCTCGCGGGTTGCGACCGGATCGCTGCGAACGGCGACGTCGTTCCAGTCGGCGAGACGTTCGCCGACGTCCCAATTGGAGAGCGTCTCGCAACCGTCGGGAGCCACGGCTCGATCGAACTCGACGTCAATCAGGGACGCGGCGACGAGGCATTCGGTCTCGAGACCGGTGAGCGAGTCATCCTCGAGACCGGTGAGCGAGTCATCCTCGAGACCGGTGAGCGAGTCGTCCTCGAGTCGGCAGAGCGAGCCGAGGAGTGACGGATCGGCCGCGGAGACGCAGTCACGGCACTGTCGACACAGCCGGCTCACAGCGCTCCGTAGAGCCTTCGATCTCGGAGAGCGAACGGCGATAGCGCTGACCGACGTTCCAGAGACCATTCGAGGGGGCCTGCGGCTCGCGAGAAGAAGCCGAAAGCGAGGTGGGTGGGCGTTTACGCATCTCCCACCGACGTGGCTCGGCGCGTCGGATCGATTACGACTTCGCCGTCTGACCTGACGGTCACCGCACATTTCGAGAACGTAAACGAAATCGATCCGTCCCCAACGCGTGGCTCGTCGCCCCGCCAGTGGACGAAGAGCGCGTTCAACGCGTCCGGCTCGATGCACTCCGAAAGCGCCTCGAGATCGTCGGGTTCGACACCGAGAACCGACGAGACGGTCATCAGCAGGGCCGTACTTACCGGTTCGTACGCATCGTCATCGCACCACGTATGGTAGGTCCCTCGGTCTTCGTCGTAGTAGATCGTTCGATCGGTCGCGGTACCGATGGGCGTCAGGGTCTCTCGCGGATCGGTGCCGGCCATTGCACGCAATGCAAAGCAAATGTTAACACTTAACATTGTCGGCCAGCGTACACGACGGGTTCGTCAGGGGAAGCGGGACAAAAAAGCAGATCGTTGAAACTCGCAGGACGAACGGAGGCGTTACTCGGCGGCGATGACGTCGTCGATGCGAGCGATCATCGTCGCGGCCTCGGTCGCGCTCTCGATGGCTTCGCGCTTGACGTCGGCGGGATCGACGACGCCGTTATCGAACGGATCGTCGATCGAAACCTCGTCACCGCTCGTGATCAGACCCGCCCGACCCTCTGACTCGTGGGCGGCACGAAGGTCCACGAGTGCATCGATGGGGTCCTGGCCGGTGTTCGCCGCGAGCGTGCGGGGAACGACGTCGATCGCGTCGGCAAAGGAGGTTACAGCGAGTTGCTTGCGGCCCTCGATGCCGGCTGCTTCCTGACGGATCTTGTCCGCGATCGCTATCTCCGTTGCGCCCGCACCGGGGACGACCTCGCCCGACTCGAGCGCCGTCGCGACGACGTCCAGTGCGTCCTCGATGGCGCGCTCGAGTTCGTCGACGACGTGTTCGGTGCCGCCGCGAACGAAAACGGTGACGGTTTCGGCGGCCGCGCCACCCTCGACGAACGCCAGGTCGTCGTCACCGAACGTCTCGGTGTGGATCCGATCGGCCGAGCCGAGGTCCTCGTCCTCGAGGTCCTCGAGCGCGCCAACGCGGCGGGCGCCGGTCGCGGACGCGACTTCTCGGGCGTCGCTATCGCCGAGACCCTCGAAGACGAGGATTCCCTCGTTGGCGAGGGCGGTAGCGACGCGGTCGGCGACGTCCTCGGTGGTGAAGACGACGTCTGCCCCGCTGTCGGCGACAGTTTCGGCGTACCCCTTCAGTTCGCCTTCTTCGGCGTCGATGGCGGCGTTGAGTTGATCGATCGAGTCGATGGCATACTCCGCGTCGACGTCGCCAGTACGGACATCGAGTTCGACGTCCAGAATCGCGATCGACGCGTCCTTAACTTCCGCGGGCATCGCGTCGTGGACGGGTTCTTCGTCGACGATGATTCCAGGGACGAGTTCGGTCGCGTTCGAGGATGCTCCGATCTGCGTGTGGACTGTGACGTTGTCGCGTGCGACACCGCTGTCTGTTTCGACGTGACGAATGGCTTCGACGACCGTTTCAGCCAGCGACGTGGCCGTGAGACCGCCAGTCCCCTTGCCAGTCATACTCGACTCGGCGACTTGCTGCAGGATTTCGTCGTCGACGTCGGCCTCGTCTACCTGCTCGGCGATCGCCTCGAGGGCGATTTCGGCGGCTTCGTGGTAGCCTTCGACGATCGTCGTCGCGTGGACGTCCTGCTCGATGAGGTCTTCGGCCTCGCCCAGCAGGTTGCCGGCGAGAACTGCTGCCGTCGTCGTCCCGTCGCCGACTTCCTCTTCCTGGGAGTCGGCGACTTCGACGATCATCTGGGCAGCGGGGTGCTCGATGTCCATCTTGTTGAGGATGGTCGCGCCGTCGTTCGTGATGACGACATCCCCGCCGGAGTCGACGAGCATCTTGTCCATTCCGCGGGGGCCAAGCGTCGTACGTACCGACTCTGCCACGGCCTTGCCGGCCATGATGTTCGACGATTGGGCGTCGCGTCCCTGCGTTCGCTGACTATCCTCGCTCAATATGAACATAGGCTGTCCGCCCATGCGTCGCTGTTGTGCCATCGTTGTTCCTCACTAACCATGTCGTCAGCACTTCTATATAACTCTTTCCCTACAACCACCGCTCCGTCTTGCGATTGTCCATGTGAACCCTCACCAGACGGGATGACGACGGAGCCGGTAGGGAAATATGGGTTGACTCGGAACACACCCGGTAGATGCTGGAGTTGGAACACGGATTTCGCGTCGTCGACGTCGCGACGCGACTGCCGCCGACCGACGGCAGTAGGGCTCCCCAGAAACGAACGATTACGGCGGATCGGCTCGAGCGCGAGATGCATCAGGCAGGGATCACCAGGTCGATCGTTTTCCCGCCGTCACGGCCAGGTACGAGCTATCTTGCACCAAACAACGGCGTTGCCAGGCGAAGCGTCGATCGGCCCTTCGTCGCCTTCGCCCGGATCAACGGAACCGAGACACCGGGCCGAAAGGCGACGGGACGCCTCCGCAACGCCGTAAGCCGGCGCGAGGACCATCACACTTCACCCGGTGACGTCGAGAAGTTCGCGTACGACGACCGCTTTCACGGCTTCGTTCTCGACCCAGCCGCTGACGACTATCCCGACGACGACGTCATCGCAGCTCTCGAGGACGTCGGTCTCCCGGTGATCGTTCGCGGGAGCGTCGATGCGCCCCCCCAGACGCTGGCTGAAACGTTACTCGGCAGCTCGTTCCCCGTCATCGTCGGTCGGTTCGGCGGTCATCCGCTGAACCGGTCGTTGATGACCGATATGATCGACCTCCTCGACGAGTACGACGACTGTTACCTCGAGACGAGTTTCGTCCGCTACCGTGAACAACTCGAGCGGGCCCTGCTCGAACACCCCGACCGCGTATTCTTCGGGAGCGGCGCACCCGCCTGCCACCCGAACGTCGCGGTCATGGAGATACTTACCCTCGACGTCTCGGAGGATCTCCTCCGACGCGCATTTTCGAAAAACGCCTGTCGTGTGATCGATCCGCTCGCGCCGGAGGCTGAACCCTAAATCGCATCGGCGTACGAGCGCAATCGCGCCTCGAGTCTCGAACCGCCCGGCGCGTGAAGTGAACGAAATCGTCTCCGTCGAGCGACTGCGAACACCGTGGTATCAGCCCATCGCGCCACCAGCCCCATTCCTCAGGACGATTCCGCTACGGTGCTCGGGCGGTCATCCCCGCCCCTAGCCAACATTTGACATACGTTTGCCTATTTATTTGTTATCGCAAACATTGCGTTATAACTGTATAATTCGTTCCTATTCTATAGATATGAAATCATTTTTTCGCCGAAATCGGAATATTCATTCCGATTCGTAATCGGCAATCGATTACATGATAGACGGATTTCCATTACTGCTGTTGCTCGCCGCGGCGGTTGCGTTCATCATCGTCGCGACGGCAACACTGAACCTGCATGCATTTCTCGCGCTCCTGATTGCCGCCTACATGACCGGTCTCGCCGCAGGGCTCGATCCGGCCACCGTCGCTTCGCTCGTGACCGACGGGTTCGGTGGCATTCTCGGGTACATCGGCATCGTCATACTCGCCGGAACGATCATCGGTACCTGTCTCGAGCGCTCGGGTGCGGCGATCGTCATCGCGGAGACGGTCCTCGATTACGTCGGCGAGAAATACACGACGGAAGTCATGGCGATTACGGGGAGTTTCGTCAGTATCCCGGTGTTCTGTGACTCCGGGTTCGTCATCCTGTCCGGACTGAACCGATCGCTGGCCGAACGGTCCGGACTCTCGCTGTCCACGCTCGGCGTGGCGCTGGCGGGTGGCCTCTACATCACGCACGTCTTCGTCCCGCCGACGCCCGGTCCCATCGCTGCAGCCGGGATCATCGGCGCGGACATCGGACTGGTGATGCTCGCCGGTATCATCGTCAGTGCCCCGATCGTCTTCGTCGCCTCGACGTGGGCCGACAGAGTCGCGTCGAACTACCACATCGATCCAGACCCGGAGATGACGATCGACGAGATCAAATCCGAGTACGGCACGCTCCCGTCGCGCGCGGCATCGTTCGCGCCGTTGCTCGTTCCGATCGTGCTCATTGCCATCGGGTCGATCGCCGCCTACCCGGAAGCTGAGAATCCGGAGCTGATCACCGGCACACTCCAGCGCTGGTTACTGTTCCTCGGCGACCCCGCCGTCGCCTTGCTCATCGGTGCCTTCATCGCGTTCGCCATCGTGCCCGACTTCGAAAGCGCCGTCACCGACGACTGGGTCTCCGACGGGATCAAAAACGCCGCCGTCATCCTCGCCGTGACCGGTGCCGGAGGCGCGTTCGGCGAAGTCCTCTCCTCGCTTCCGCTCGAGAGTTTCATCACCAACACGCTGGGCGGCCTCGGAATCGGACTGTTCGCCGCGTTCGTCGTCGCTGCGGCCATGAAGACCGCACTCGGCTCCTCGACGGTTGCGATTCTGACGACCGCCAGCCTCGTCGCGCCGCTGCTCGGATCGCTCGGGCTCGACACGGAGTTCGGTAAGGTGTTCGCCGTCCTCGCGATCGGGGCCGGCAGTATGACCGTCAGCCACGCGAACGACTCCTACTTCTGGATTATCACGGAGTTCACCGATATGGAAACGTCGACGGCCTACCAGGCCTGGACGCTCGCGACGCTGGTCCTCGGCGTTACGAGTATCCTCTGGATCGTCGTCCTCCGGAACGTCGTGGGAATCGCCTTCTAACGCCCCGTTCGGTATCGACTGCCGGAAGGGAGCAGACTCCCGCTCTCGGCTGTCGGAATCGGATCGGACCGAACGCGGCGTTACTCGACGACGAGCACCCGCAGGTCGTTGAGGTTCGTCCCGGTCGGTCCGGTCAGAACGAGGTTCTCGCGCGCCTCGAGGTACGGATACACGTCGTTTTCGGCGAGGGCCGCTCGCGCACCGTCGGGGTCGTCGACGGTCCGCTCGTCGACCAGCGCGCCGGCCGCATCGGTGGCCCCGTCGATGCCGTCGGTGTCGACCGCTGCGACCGTGATTTCACGTCCGTTCTCCCCATCCGTTCCGTCTCTGTCCCCGACCCCGCTGTCACCAACGAGTGCGAGAGCCGCGCTCGTGGCGAACTCCTGGTTCGGCCCGCCGTCGCCGTCACCGCGAACCGTTACCGTCGTCTCGCCGCCTGAGAGGAGCACGGCCGGCGGCGAGACCGGCGTCTCCGTCGCCCGGACCTCTTCCGCGATCGCGACGTGGGTCGTGGCCGCGTTGCGAGCCTCCCCGCGAACGCGCGAGGAGAGGATCAGAGTGTCGTACCCGCGCTCGGTCGCCGCGTCGCGGGCGGCCTCGAGTGCAGTCATCCCGTCGGCGACGACGTGATTCGAGACGCGTTCGAAGGCGGGATCGTCGACGCCCGGCGTCTCCGGAACGTCGCCGGCCGCACCGCGCTCGAGACGAGCAGCGACGGCTTCGGGCGCGTCGATATCGTATCGATCGATGACCGAACGCGCCGCTTCGAACGTCGAATCGTCGGGAGCCAAAGGACCGCTCGCGATGACGCTCAGATCGTTTCCGACGACGTCGCTCAAGATTAACGAGACGACCGTGGCGGGGGCGGCCCGCTGCGCCAGATGACCCCCCTTCAGTGCCGAGAGGTGTTTCCGAACGGCGTTTATTTCGTGGATGTCGGCCCCGCTCGCGAGCAACGCGTCGGTGGTCGCTTGCAGGTCGGCCAGCGAGAGGTCCCCCGCGGGTGCGGGCATGAGCGCGCTCCCGCCGCCGGTGATCGCCGCCAATACGAGCGTTCCCTCGTCGGCCGCGTCCGCCGCTTCGAGGACCGCACGCGTCCCCTCGACGCCGCGTTCGCTCGGTACCGGGTGGTCGCCCTCGCGGACCGCGACGCGCTCCGTATCGGCGGGATCGTCCGTGACGACCACTCCCCCGTCGATTCGGTCACCAAGCACGGTTTCTACCGCTGCGGCGACGTTCGCCGCGGCGTTGCCGCCGCCGAGGACGACGACGTCATCGTATTCGCGGAGGTCGTACGCCGCGTCCGCGACACGGAGGGTATCGCCCTCGAGCGCCACAGCGTCGCGTACGACCGTCCGGGGGTGACCCGCCTCGATGCCGGCCTCGATGCACTCGAGGGCGACGTCTCGGGCCTCGCTCGAGGCGAGTCGGTCGCGATTCGCAATCATGCTTGAATACTGGGTCTGAATCTCGAGTCCGATGCCACTCGAGACCGCGATTCCGGTTCCGGTTTCGATCTTCTGCGGGCCCTCGATCCCTTGTCCTCGGCCATCGCCGGATTTCATCGGGGGGCGCACAAAAAGAATTCGCAACCCCGCAGAACCGGGGCTGCGGGTGGCCGTGTCAGAGGCAGCGTGGATCGACCGCGAGGCGGCTCAGAGCCGCCTCATCTGCCCGGGCGTGAGGCTGCATCCACACGGCCCGGCGGTGTGATCCAGCGGCCCTCGAGAGGTGACCGTCGCGACCGGATCGCCGCAGTTCGGACACTGCGAGCGACTCGCCGGTGGTGCCAGTTCGACGTGCTCGAGGACGCTGTCTGCGGTCTCGCCGTCGTTCAAGGGCTCAGCGTCGTTCGAGGGCTCCCCGTCGGTCAGTTCGTCGTCGGTCATCTCGAGCCTCCGTCTTCTCGGAGAGTGTCGTGGCTCCCAATCGGGCGACTGCGGTGGCGCTTTCGGTTCGTGTAGCGATACTTCCGTCGTGCGAGACGTTTATGTCTCGGTAGAAGCAAGTGGAACATGGCTTGCAAACGGCACGAGTTTGGAAGCCACGCTTCGGGTGTCTCAGCACCCGGGGCATTTCACGTACGCCCCCGCATTCGGAAGCGTAACTTCCATTCGAAAGCTGTCCGTAGGATACCTTATAATTATTGGAATTGTCTATGTATTGAAGTCACCCTGTTCCGGAATTTATCGAATTAGATCGTCTCGAGACCGATCACTCTTGTGGGGGAGAATGAGGAGTTGTAACGGGTCTCTCGAGGAACTCGAGAGGCCATCTCCGCTCGATGGGAAGCAGCGGTTGCGCTTAGAAGCCGGGATGTGAATTCGGGCCGTCGCTTACATTCGCTAAGCTCGCTCCGCGAGGGATGTATGTCAGCACGAGGACAGCTATCAATCTACTCTCAATGCATCGAAATTCGGTGGAAGATACAGAAATTGCATTCCGATATTCATCCCGGCTATATAGAAAGGAATATCGACCCTGTCAGAAACCCAGCACCGGTTACCAGAAGTGCTTGGTTCGCAGTTTCATTTTTTGCCTTTGTGAGATTTAATCCACACTTCTTATCCGAATAGGGTCGAAGCGGTCTAATCATCATCGGAGTAATCGCATCACCCAATAGATGCCCGACAACTCCCAGCGCTCCAATAAAAAACGCGAGTACTATCCATGCCACAAATATGGATATTGATTGGGTATCAGGTACACCCAGTATGAGGAATCCGATCGCCACAATCGCAGTAATCAATCCAGTTCCGATAGCGGCCCAGATTGTGTGCGTTGGCCCGCGATGTTTAATTGGTAATTTGAGGTCAAGATCAGGCGCAAAGCCCCAGAAACAGACTGCAGCTAGCCCCAGCCCCCACCCCATTTGAGCATCGGAAATTAACAATAGATAGGAGATGGGCGAATACAGAAGCAGTCCGATCCCTAAATGACCCTCACGATGCATCAGAGTAGCCCACCAAAATCACCCGGGTCGCCATAGCGACGGAGTGTCTCCGTGACATACCCCTTCGACGTGTCACACTCCTCCGCTATTGCTTGTTTGCTGATATTAGGATACTGTCTCGCTGTCTCGATAATACAACGCTCCTTCTCGGTCATGTCCGTTCCAAATATCATTGGTGCCTCGGTTCAGGGGCAAGGAGAGGTTTTTCAAGGCCAATTGCTGCAACTTCCAATTGGCTTGTGTCAGAAATCAACCCTTATCATCCCCATTTCACCGTCGATAACGCAGTTCTTATTGTAGGATATTGAAATTTGTTGCTCAAAAACATTCATATTCGATAATTGCACCTTAGCTATCTAACGAAGCCGTCGAGTGTTCGCATACTAGGGCTCTCAGAACCGTTCCCGTAATGGGTTGAATCAGTGGTTTCTGTGGTCAGAATCAGATCAAAGTCGCTTCGCTGGCTGAATCTGGTTCAGTATGCCGATCCTGAGCAGTACGCGGCATTCACTGAAGAAGTGCTGTAGGTTACCAGAGGTGAACTATAGACCAGTTTGAGACAGTACCAGCGGGTTTCGAGTAGCAAAAAAGGCTACTCGTCGGCCAGTGCGTCGTAGATATCGCGGTGACGATCCATGTCCCGTTTGACGATGAACCGAAGCAGTCGCTCACGAACCTCGTCGGGGTCCATGTCCTCTAATTCGTCAGGGGTTGGTTGATCTTGCTGGCTCGCCATCTTATCTCTCGTTTTGATCGCCATCGGAATGGTCGTTTCGTACCCGTTCCTCGAGATCGAAGAGATTGAGAACTGCGACCTGTACATCCGAATCTATCGGCTTTGCCGTCTCTTCGAATTGGTGGATAGCGGCTTTTTGATTGACTTCGTTTTCATCCGGTAACATGAGAAACCGGCACTGTTTCATATCGAACGTTTTCGCTTGATGTGTACGAGTCCAAAATAATATATGACTCACACTATGTCGCTGTCAGACAATCGTGTGAGACCGTCGTTCCCTCGAGGGCGCTAATCGTGCCTGAAACTCCGCTGCCCCGTAAACGCCATCGCGATGCCGTGTTCGTCCGCAGCTTCGATCACGTCCTCGTCGTTGACCGAGCCGCCGGGCTGGACGACCGCTTCGATGCCCGCCTCTGCGGCCTCCTCGATGCCGTCCGGGAACGGGAAGAACGCGTCCGAGGCCATGACCGCACCCTCGGCATCCTTGCCCTCGGCGTGCTCCTCGGCTTTCATCGCGGCCAGTCGGACCGCGTCGACGCGGGAGACCTGTCCCATCCCGATGCCGACGGTTTCGGTGCCGTCCGCGAAGAGAATTCCGTTCGACTTGACGTGCTTGAGCGTCTGCCACGCGAACACCATCGTCTCGAGTTCCTCGTCGGATGGCGCGCGCTCGGTGACGACCTCGAGATCGTCGGCCGAAATCGACTGCAGGTCGCGCTCCTGTACCAGCCGACCGCCGACGAGCGGCTTTTCGGTGAATCGCTCCGTGCGCTCCCCCAGTTCGCCGACGTCGAGAATGCGGAGGTTGTCCTTCTCGAAAAGCACCTCGAGCGCGTCGTCGGCGTAGCCGGGCGCGACGACGACCTCCTTGAACGAGTCGACGATCTGCTCGGCGGTGTCGGCGTCACACTCCCGGTTCAGGGCGACGATGCCGCCGAATGCGCTCATCGGGTCCGTCGAGAGGGCCTTCTCGTAGGCCTCGGCCAGCGAATCGGCGGTCGCACAGCCCGCGGGGTTCGTGTGTTTGATGACCGCGGCCGCGGGTTCGTCGAACTCCTTGATGAGGTTGAGCGCGCCGTCGGCGTCGTTGTAATTGTTGTACGACAGCGCCTTCGCACCCTCGTTCAACTGGTCGGCGTGAACGACGCTGGCCTCGTCGCAGGTGTAATCGGCGTAGATCGCGGCGTCCTGATGCGGATTCTCCCCGTAGCGGAGGGTGTCAGCGCGATCGCTGGCGGTGAGTCGGCGCGCGGGAAGCCCCTCGGCATCCGGAGCGCTCGGCGCGTCGCCATCGACGCTAACGTCACCGGCCTCCGTATCGACGTCCACCGCACCCTCGGCGAACCACTTCACGGCTCGCGGGTACGCCCGAAACTCACCCTCGTAGAGGACCCGCTCCTTCAACACGTCTTCGTCGTCACCCTCGTAGACGGGGACCGGCTCCTGTGTGACGATCGGACCGGCGTCGACCGCCGCCTCGACGACCTCGCCTTCCTCGTCGGTCGCGTCCGTGACCACGTGAACCGTACAGCCCGTCAGCGAGACGCCGGCCTCGAGCGCGTCGCCCCAGGCGTCCATGCCGGGGAACGACGGCAGCAGTGAGGGGTGGACGTTCAGCGTCGTCGGCACCTCGTCGAGGAACGTATCGGAGAGGATCCGCATGTAGCCGTCCAGACAGACGAGGTCGAACTCGTCATCCGACAGCGCCTCGAGCACCGCCGCCTCGTGGTCGCGCCGGCTCATCCCGTCCGCAAGCGGGACGACTTCGGTCGGAATCCCGCGCTCGGCGGCGGCATCGAGCACCGGCGCATCCTCGTCGTTGGTCAGGATGACGGCGAACTCGGCTCCGCCTGGTTCGCGGTCGGCGATGTTCAACAGGTTGCGCCCTCGGTTGCCGGCCATCCCGGCGATTCGCGTCATGGTCGAACCCGCGCCCCCGAGCGGCAAAGTGATTGCGGTCTCGTGCACCCGGATATTCACATCTGTGCATTAATCGTGCCCTATTCGCAGTCCGATGACCGGAGGTATGCACGCTCGTGGCGTCGACGGGCCGTGGTTTCGATACGCTTTTGCGACCTGCTCGACCAACGGCCAGTATGACCGAGACCGATGCCCTGTACGCCGTCTCGCCGCTCGATGGCCGGTACGGCGGCCGGACGGCACCGCTGTCACCCTACGCGAGCGAGGCCGCACTCATGCGCGCTCGCGTTCGCGTCGAAGTCGAGTACCTGACCGCGCTTGCCGACCTCGAGGCGACACCGCTGGCGCTCGACTTCGAAGAGCGCACGCGACTGCGCGGCCTCTACGAGAGTTTCGCCGAAGAGGACGCGCAGTTGATCAAGAAGCTCGAGACGGAGGGGCACGCGGACTTCGAGGCGACGAACCACGACGTCAAGGCAGTCGAGTACTTCATCCGCCACCGACTGCCCGACGACAGCGACGCATCGGCCTGGATCCACTTCGGGCTGACCAGCGAGGACGTAAACAACCTCGCTCACCGACTGCTCATCCGTGACGCCGTCGACGAGGTCCTCCTTCCCGAACTGTACGACGTCCGCGATACGCTCGCCGAAATGGCGCGCGACCACCGCGACTTGCCGATGCTAGCCCGCACGCACGGCCAGCCCGCGACGCCGACGACCTTCGGGAAGGAGATGGCCGTCTACGCGTCGCGTCTGGGGCGTGCCACCGGCCGTGTTCGGCGGGCGACAGACGACCTGCGGGGGAAACTCGGCGGCGCGTCGGGAACCTACGCGGCCCACGTCGCCGCCTACCCGGACGTCGACTGGCCGACTTTCGCGCGGGATTTCGTCACGGGCCTGGGCCTCGAGTTCGAGGGACTGACGACGCAAGTCAACCCCTGTGACGACCTCGCGGCGCTGTTCGACGCGTTTCGCGGAGCGAACGACGTTCTGCTCGACCTCGATCTGGACATGTGGCTCTACGTTTCCGACCGCTACCTCGGCCAGGAGGCCGTCGACGGCGAAACGGGATCGTCGACGATGCCCCACAAGGTCAATCCGATCGACTTCGAGAACAGCGAGGGGAACCTTTCGAAAGCGAATTCGGATCTCGCCTTCCTCGCGGAATACGTCACCACCTCCCGGCTCCAGCGCGATCTCTCCGATTCGACGGTCAAGCGCAACATCGGAAGCGCCCTTGCACACTGCCTGATCGGCTACGGCAAAACCGCCGCCGGCCTCTCGAAAGTCGTCCCCAACGAGCAGGTCATGCGCGACGACCTCGAGGACACCCCCGAAATCATCGGCGAAGCGGTCCAGACGATCCTCCGGCGCGAGGGTCAGGCCGACGCCTACGAACGCGTCAAGGCCATCACCCGCGGGAAGGACGTGACCCTCGCGGACTTTCGCGAACTGTTCGACGACCTCGAGGTCGACGAAGACGTCCGCGAGGACCTCCGCGCGCTGACGCCGACGGGCTACACCGGCGTCGCGGGCGAACTGGTCGACGACATAACCGAGTGACGGTCGACCGGAAACCGGGTGACAACCGATAGCGTACGATCGACTGTCGTGGCGCTCAATTACAGTCGGGCGTGTAGATATATTCTGTCGACGGTGATACCGGAACCGCGTGCGCTCGAGCAAGCGGCGGCGACCGATGGGGCGCCTGATTCGCAAGTCAGACGCGGTACGCGGGCGGTCGGTGTCTGTCTCGTTCAGGCTGTCCGATTTCAGTAGTATAGCCGCTGACGTGGGCACGCCCAGCCACCGCTCCACACTGGGCGACGGTACGCGTACGGTCGAGGGAATCGGACTCACGGTGGGTTCACCGTCGGCGCCGTCGGTACGGCACACTCGTAACTGATCACTCGGTAATGCGGGTTCGATCGGCGTTACGCCGCCGATTACCTTCGAATCCAACGGTCGACGTGCTGGGACGTGGCCTGAGTCGTCACGGGACTGGTCGGGTGCGTTCGTCGTCGCGGTCGGTTTCGTCGCCGTGGACGAACCCGTCACGGCCGACACGTTCACTCGGTCGTATCGATTCCGGCGGCGTCGTTGATCGGACACTTCTGGGTCGTTCCAGTCACCAACAGGATTCCTCCGATGGTGAGGGCGATGACTGCGGTCACGATTCCGACCGTCCAAAAGCCCATCAACGCGGCGATACCGGCCAGCACAGCCGCCGCGCCGACGACGAGACGCCCGGTGCGATCGATCCCTCCGACGTTCTTTTTCATGGTACTTACCCACACGCAATTGGACTTCCGTTGACAAAGCCGTTCGGTGTGAAAGTCGAGTGATACGTATCGACGAACAACCGTTCGGGACCAACCGAGTGGGGTCGAAGCCGAGTTCCGCTACGCGAGTAGTTCCGAGAGCGTCGTCTCGAGTGCACGAGCCGCTGCTCGCACGTCAGCGACCCGCACGTATTCGCGCGGGGCGTGTGCGACGGCACCCTCCTCGTCGGCGAGGACGCCGGGACCGAAGACGACCGTCGGCGCGTCCGCGGCGAAGTAAGACGCCTCCGTCGCGGCGGTGAACGGGCGGACGTCACCGCCCGCTGCGTCCGCGAGGACATCGACGACTCGAGCGTCCGGATCGGTCTCCCAGGCCTCGAGAAACGGCGTCGGCCGATCGGTGAAGTGGAATTCGACGTCCACGTCGTCGGGAACCGCGGCTCGCAAGTGGGCAGTGAGCGACTCGTGGAATTCGTCGGCCGTCTCGGGCGGGACGCTCCGGCGGTCGACCGTCAGTGCGCAGTCTGCTGGCACCTGATTGGTCGCCTCACCACCCTCCACGACGGTGGGGGTAAGAGTCGCCGCACCGAGTTGGGGATGCGCCGGCGGCGAATCCTCGCGCTCTTCGAATGTCCGGATCGACTCGAGGACGGGTTCCAGCGCCGCGACCGCGTTGGTTCCGGTTTCGGGTTCTGCCGCGTGGGCGTTCGCCCCCGAGAGGTGAATCGTTCCCTGAAAGCGCCCTTTGGCAGCCGTACAGACGTCGAGACCGGTCGGTTCGCCGACGATCACCGCGTCCGCGTTCCGCGTCGGCGCGTCCTCGTCCGAGACCAGCTCGTACGCACCCGTCGAGAGGACTTCCTCGTCGGGCGTGATCGCGAGCGTCACGCGACCGTCGACCGGCTCCACGGTGAAAAAGGCCGAGAGAATGGCCGCCAGGGGCCCCTTTGCGTCGCAGGATCCCCGTCCCCGAACGGCGTCAGTACCACTGTCGTCGGTGGTGCGCTCGAACGGAACGTGCGGCGACACCGTATCGATGTGCGTGTTCAACACGACGTGGGTTTCGGCATCAGCTTCCGGCGGGCCACGAGCAGCCAAAACGTTTCCACCATCGTCGATTTGTGCCTCCAATCCCCGGTCTGTGAGTGTTTCGTGCAGAAACTCCCGCATCGGTCCGACGTCCTCGTGAGAGGGGTACTGAACGGCCTCCTCGAGAAATGCGATCGAATCGAACGTGTCGTCCCGTCTCTCCCCTGTCACGGCTCGATCGGTGACTCGACGGCGACTTCGCCGTCGAACTCGTGTTCGACGGGACCGGTAAGCGTCGCGTTTCCGCGTTCGTTGAAGCTCACACGCAAGACGCCACCGGGTGGGGAGACCTCGACCGGGTCGGAATCCGTCCGCCCCAGTCGGCGCGCGACGACGGCGATGGCAACCGCGCCGGTACCACAAGACTCGGTCTCCGCCTCGACGCCGCGTTCGTAGGTTCGCTGATGGAAGCCGCCCGATCCGTTGGGACTCGCGATGGAGACGTTCGTTCCCTTCGGGAAGACGTCAGCGTAACGAATGGGCGGCGCGATCGCCTCGAGATCGACGTCGTCCACATCGTCGACGAACGCGACGGCATGGGGAACACCGGTGTTTACCATCGTCACCTCGAGCCCCTCGATCTCCTCTTCGAACACCTGGTTGTCGGCGTCGACTGGGATCTTTTCCGGGTCGAACGTGGCCGTACCCATCTCGATGGTGATGTCGCCATCGTCGGTCCGATCGGCCCGTAGCGTTCCCGCCTGCGTATCGATCATTACGCTGTCGGTTCCCGTACGGTCCATCGCCCACTCGGCGGCGCAGCGGGCGCCGTTGCCGCACATCGGCGCAACCGAACCGTCGGGTTGGACGAGCGTCATGACGACGCGGGGCGGGTTGAATTTCGGCTCCAAAGCGAGATAGAGGATGCCATCGGCACCGACGCCGGTGTCGCGGTCGCACGCGCGTTCGGCGAGTGCGCCGCGGTCGGGGACGTATTCGTCCGCATGGATGATTAGAAAGTCGTTGCCGGTGCCGTGGTACTTCTGGAATGGAACGGTCATCGTGCGATCACTGGGGTGGTGTCTCGTCGTCGAGGTCGCCGCCAACGGTTTTCACGGCGACCGCGATGTCGTGTACCCCTTTCGGTTCGGTTCCACCTTCAATCCGTCGCTCGCCGACTGGGTTCTCGGTGACCATCGCGCACCGACTGGGTTCTCGGTGACCATCGCGCACCGACTGGGCTCTCGGTGACCATCGCGCACCGACTGGGCTCTCGGTGACCATCGCGCACCGACTGGGCTCTCGGTGACCATCGCGCACCGACTGGGCTCTCGGTGACCATCGCTCGCCGACTGAGTTCTCGGTGACCATCGCTCGCCGACTGAGTTCTCGGTGACCAACGCGCGCCGACTGGGCTCTCGATGACCGTCACTCGTTTTATCGCACCGCACAACCTCACTTCGTCCGGTCCTCGCGCTCCAACCGAGTGATGTCGTCGACGGTCTCCCGACGACGTGAGAGTCGAACCGCGTCGCCGTCGACGACGACCGACGCGGGACGCGGCCGGGAATTGTAGTGGCTCGCCATCTCGTAGCCGTAGGCACCCGCGTTGCCGATAGCGAGGACGTCCCCGCGCTCGCTCGCCGGAAGATCGCGATCCGAACAGAAGAGGTCGCCACTCTCGCAAATCGGCCCGGCGACGGTCTGTGGAATCGTCTCGCGGCCGCTGCCGTCGATCGAGCGGACGTCACTCGAATCCAGATCCGCAGCGCCGTCCCCGTTCGCGACCGTGCCCGCGTCCGCCTGCAGGTTCCGAATTGGGTGATAAGCGTCGTACATCGCCGGGCGAAGCAAGGTCGTCATCCCCGCATCGACGCCGGTGACGGTCGTCTCTCGAGCCTGCTTGACCGTGTTTACCTCGGTGAGGAGGACGCCCGCGTCGGCGACGAAGTAGCGACCCGGCTCGATCGTGAGCCGAGCATCGACCTCGCCGAGGGCCGCCCGCGTCGCATCCGCGACCGACTCGAGGTCTAACGGCTCCTCGTCCTCGCGATATGGCACGCCGAAGCCACCGCCGACATCGACGAACTCGAGTGTTCCGACCGCATCGCTGACGTCCCGTGCCAGGTCGCCCATCCGCGCGACGAACTCACGGTGGGCCTCGAGTTGGTCCCTCGAGACGCCGGAACCGACGTGTGCGTGGATTCCAACGACGTCGAAACCGCGACCTGTGGCGTCTTCGAGGATTTCGATGGCTCGTTCTGCCGGGACGCCGAACTTCGCGGCCGCACCCGTCTGTACCTTTTCGTGATGGCCCGCGCCGATTCCGGGGTTGACCCGGAGACAGAGGCGGCCGTCGTAGCCGCGGTCGGCCAGGCGGGAAATCGTGTCCTCGGAACCGGCCGTGACCGTCAACCCCGGCTGATCCGACCAGGCCTCGACGATCCAGTCGAGGTCTCGTGCGGGCGGGTTGACTGCCGTGTAGTGGACGTGGGTACCCGACGCACCTGCCTCGAGCGCCCGCCTGGCTTCGCCGGCGGAGGCACACTCGAGACCGGCACCCTCGTCGTGAAGCGCCGTGAGAACAGCCCCGAGCGCGTTCGCCTTCACCGCATAGAGGATGTCGGCATCGGGAAAGGCTGCGTCGACCCGCCGGTAGTTCTCCCGGACCCGTTCGAGATCGAGGACGTACAGTGGCGTTCCGTACTCGCTGGCGAGGGACTCGAGTTTGGCCGCGTCCCAGTCTGAAAGACGACGGACGGGGGGCGAAACCGCAGCGTCAGTCATTATCGACTCCAAGTCGCCGCGAGGATTCAAGCGTTTGGGTTCCGTCTCGGCTACTCGACTTCGTTCTCTTCGATTGCGATCCGGTTGTCCGTTGCATCGTCGAACAATTCGTCCGACGAGACGAGGGGATCTTCGTCCGCGTAGGCGACGTGGTACGCGTCGAACGCAGTGAGTTCGTTCTGCTCCATGTAGTCCGCCGCCTGCAACAGGACGTCTTCGTCTTCGGGAACCGCTGCGATCTCGAGCGCGTAGGTAAGCGCTTCCATCCGATCGAATTCGAACCTGTCCGAGATCACGAGCAACTCGAGTAGCGTCGCCCGCGAGGGGTAGATCTCCCCCTCGTTCTCGAGGGCGATCTCGGCCGCCCGATCCCGGAGCCAATCGTCGTCTTTCACAAGTGCGATGAAAAAATCCGTATCGGCGTAGGTCATCGAATACTACTCTTGCCCGTCGTCTATCGCGTCTTCTCGTGCGGCCTCGCGCGCCGCTCGCTTGATTTCGTCGACGATTTGTCGTCGAAGGCGTCACCAACGGCGTCCCGAAGGCCCTCGATCGGGTCGTCTTTCAGCGGGATCAGTTCGACCCGATCGTCGAGTTCCACGACGCGGTATCGATCTCCGTGTTTCTCACGGATCTCGTGCGGGATGACGATTCGTCCTCGATCGTCGGCTTCAGCCCGTTTACTCGTCCAGATCCCACTACGTGGGGAACAGACAAAATCCTCCCGCAGAAATCGTCACCTTCCCCACACCGACTGCGAGCCCCAGTTCGCTCGGGCTCCGACCGCCAGTGGCACGCCTACTCCCGCAGCGCGTCCTCGCGTTCAGTTGCCTCGAGGGTCTCCGTCTCCAGATCCGTCGCGACGACGGCGGGTTTGTACGCGCCGCCGTCGAAGAGGTCGTGGTCGCCGATCGACGATTCGACGAAGCGGGTGAACGCGCGTCGATCGGCGGGCAGTTCGCCGTACAGCACCTCCTCCTCGACGAGGTCGTAAACCGGAATGCGGGGGGTCAGAAGGGTGTTCTCGCCGACCACGCTGTTCTCGCCGACGATGAACCCGCTCGTGACGCGACAGCCGGCACCGAGCGAGACGTTGTCCTCGACGATGACCGGCGCGTTCTCGACGGGCTCTAAGATGCCACCGATGAGAAGGTTCGCGCCGAGTTTGACGTTGTCGCCGATCTGGGCACAGGAGCCGACCGTGTCACAGGAGTCGATGAGGGTGCCGTCGCCGACGCGAGCCCCGATGTTGACGAACGCGGGGCTCATCAGAATGCAGTCCGACCCGACGTTCGCGCCGCGGCGGACGACCGTGCCATCCGGCGTGTTCCGGCTTCCGCGGTCGCCGTAGTCGCTCGAATCCGCGAGCGGGAGCACGTCGTTGTACGTGACGCCGCCGTACTCGCTGGGCTCGATCGACCGCAGGCCGAAATTGAGCAGGATGCCCTTTTTGACCCACTCGTTTGCCTCCCACTCCCCGCCGCGCTTTTCCGCGGCGCGGATCTCGCCGTCCTCGAGGGCGTCGAGGAAGGCATCCAGCGTCGCGTATTCGGCTTCGCCAGCGGTATCGGCACTGACGTCGTCGTTCTGTTTGCGTTCCCACAGCTCGTCGATTTCGGTCTCGAGTGCGCTCATTCTGCGATCACATCCGCAAAGTCGTAGCTGCCTGCCTTCTGTCCAGCGATCCAGATCGCCGCGTCGACCGCGCCCGCTGCGAAGACCCCGCGGTCCTCGGCGCGATGGGTGAGGCGGACTTCCTCGTGGTTGCCCGCAAGAAGGATCTCGTGCTCGCCGGTGATATCGCCGGCACGCAACGCGTGGACTCCGATCTCGCCTTCTTCGCGCGGAGCCTCGCCATCGCGACCGTGCGTTCGCTCGGTGAAGTTTCCGTTCGCTTCGATCTCGGAGAGGAGCCGATTCGCGGTGCCACTCGGCGCGTCTCGCTTCGCGTTGTGGTGAGTCTCGACGAGTTCCACGTCGTAGCCGGGCAGATTCCGTACCGCTTCGCCGACGACGTTCAGTAGCGCCTGTACTCCACGGGCGAAGTTCGGCGCGTGAAGGACGGCCACGTCCTCGCTTGCGGCCTCGAGAGCCTCGCGGCCGTCGTCGTCGAAGCCGGTCGTACCGGTGACGAACGCGACTCCGGCGTCGGCACAGCCCTCGGCGTACTCGACGGCCGATTCAGGGCCGGTAAAGTCGATCACGACGGTCGGCTCGCGGTCGACGAGCAGCGAGTCGAACTCGGACGCGGACTCGATTTCGATGCCGTCGACTGCTTCGTCGGTCGGATTGCGGTTGACGGCGAAGACGACTTCGCAGTCCACGTGGCTCGTCGCGGCCGCGATCACTTCCCGTCCCATCCGGCCAGTCGCGCCGGTGACGCCGAGCCGAACCGTCATCGATCACCCTCCGACGCATCGACGACCGCGGTCGCGTCGCGCTCTACGTCCGCGAGCACTGCCTCGAGTTCGTCGCGGTACTCCTCGGAGAGCCGAGTTAGCGGCGACCGCATTCGAGCGGGTCCGTAGCCGCGGATTTCCATCGCCTCCTTGACCGGAATCGGGTTGGTCTCGACGAAGAGCTCGCGGAACAGCGGGCCGAGCTCGTGGTGGAGTTGCCGGGCGCGCTCGTAGTCGCCGTCCAGCGCCGCGCCGACCATCGCGCACGTCAGTTCGGGTTCGATGTTGGCGGCGACGCTGATCGTTCCGGTCCCGCCGACCGAGATGACGGGCAGGGTGAGCGCGTCGTCGCCCGAGAGGACGGCGAAGTCCTCGTCGGTCGTTCGCTCGGCGATCTCGCCGATCTGGCCCAGATCCCCGCTTGCGGCCTTGAATCCCGCGATGTTCTCGTGGCTCGAGAGTTCGACGGCGGTGTCTGGCTCGATGTTGCGACCCGTCCGCGAGGGGACGTTGTAGACGATCTGCGGGAGGTCAACAGCGTCAGCGATCGTTCGGAAGTGCTCGACCAGTCCGCGCTGTTCGGGCTTGTTATAGTACGGTGAAATGAGCAGGAGGCCGTCCGCGCCCGCTTCGGCGGCGCGCTCGGAGAGCTCGAGTGCTTCGCGGGTGTTGTTCGAACCGGTCCCCGCGATGACGGGCACGTCGTCGACGGCCTCGATGACCGCCTCGACGACGCGAACGTGTTCGTCGTGGGACAGGGTCGCGGACTCGCCGGTCGAGCCGACGGGGACGAGCCCGTCGACGCCCGCGGCCTCGAGCCGCTGAGCGTCGGTCTGAAGCGTTTCGAAGTCGATCCGTTCGTTCTCGTCGAAGGGCGTACACATCGCCGGAAAGACGCCCGAAAGGTCGATTGCTGTCATGGTGAGTGTGATGTCGTTGGGTCGTGTGTTGGCCCCCAATCGGTAGGATGTATCGGTTCCGATCGGTGGGTAGTCGGAGATCGGTCGAACGCAGTCGAGCGCGATCGAACCGCGCCCGAGACGGGTTTGCCAGACCCGCCACGAGCGCTCTCACGCGCGTTTACGTTTCTGAAAACGAGGGCGGCCGCCGCTCACGACGGAATCGACAGTCGAGTGAGCGACGCGGCGCATATGCCGTAGACTCGACTGAACTGACTTATCAGTTGTGACTTCGGTCCAATTCGCACAGAACGCCGAGTACGCGGTCGGAAACGGAGTCCGTGACCCCGTGCGTTCCGTTCCCGATACAGGCCGATTCTACTTACGGTCTATTCCAACGAACTTTAAACGACAGGGGACTTACTGCCGGGTATGAATAAGCTCGGACTACAACTGCGGATGGCAGTCGTCGGAAGCGTCCTCTTCGGCCTGTATCTGGCCACAGCACTGTTCATCTCCGCGGCGTTTAACGTTTCACTGATACCGATACTCCTGTTGAGTATCGTCCTCTTGCCGGCCGGTCAGTACAAACTCGGCAAGTGGCTCGCGGTTCGAAGCGCGGGCGCACAGGACATGCCCGAAGACCCGCAGTTCGACCATGTTCATCGAATGACGGAATCGCTCTGTGAGGATATGGGCATGGAGAAACCGCGGTTGATGGTCGCCGAGATGGGAGTTCCAAATGCCTTCGCGACTGGTCGCAAAGGCGCTGGTATCGTCGTCGTTTCGGTCGAACTCCTCAATCTGCTCGACGACGACGAACTCGAGGGCGTAATCGCCCACGAACTCGCCCACCTGAAGAACCGTGATACGATCACGATGGTGCTCGGCCAGTCGATCGGCACGGTCGTCAGCTACGCCGTGTTCTTCATCGTTGCCTTCCTCGGCGACGATAATCCGGGAGGATTCATCGTCGCGTACGTCGCTTCGATTCTGGCGAACCTCCTCGTCATGCTGTTCGTCATGGCCATCTCGCGGTACCGCGAGTACGTCGCCGACGACGATGCACGCCAGTACATCGGGAGCGGCGATCCGCTCGCCCGCGCACTCGAGAAGATCTCCGCTGGGGCCGAGGGCCGTGAATCCGCCGTCGACGACAGCGGTGTCAACGCACTCTGTATCTTCAATGCCGATCGAAGTCTCATCCAGCGGGTCATGTCGACCCATCCGCCGACCGAAAAGCGAATCGAGAAACTTCGAGAGTAACGCGGATCGAGCGAGAGTTGACGAACGCCGGTGATGGCACGATCAACCGACGCGATTTTTTACGTTCGCGCCTAACGTTCTCGTACGTGACAGAAATCCATCCCGATCAGCGCGTCGCCGTCCTCGTCGACGCCCAGAATCTCTATCATACCGCACAGAGCATCCATAGCCGCAATATCGACTACTCGTCTCTGCTCGAGAAGGCCGTCCAGGATCGACAGCTCACCCGCGCGATCGCGTACGTGATCCGCGCTGAGGCACCGGAAGAGGAGAGTTTCTTCGAGGCCCTGGTCGACATCGGCTTCGAAGCGAAGATCAAGGACATCAAGCGATTTTCGGACGGGACGAAGAAGGCGGACTGGGACGTCGGAATGAGCCTGGATGCAGTGACGCTTGCAAACCACGTCGACACGGTCGTACTCTGTACAGGCGACGGCGATTTTTCGCGGCTGTGTTCCCATCTGCGTCACGAAGGCGTCCGCGTCGAGGTGATGGCGTTCGAATCCTCGACGGCAGAGGAACTGATCGCCGAAGCCGATTCGTTCCTCGACCTCGGCGATCGCCACGAAACGTTCCTCCTCTAGGCGGACTGTCTCTTACGACCGCGCTCGACCGAGCCAGCGACCGAAATGGAACCGCTACCTCCACCGGTCGTCACTACTTCGATCGTCGGTTCTGCCAGAGACCGATCACGAGCGCATATCCTGTAACGAGCAACGTCGCACCCGACAGGAGATAGACGAACGGTCCCGTGACGAAAGTAGCTGGGCCGGCGATCGTTAGGGTGCCAAGAACGAGCAAGGCGGCCCCGAGACCGATTTGCGTGACGTCCATCGCTGACGGTAATTGCGAGTCAACTAGTATAACAGTCACTATCTCTGGATAATCACCACATTAATGCCCGGACGATGTGGCAGTTCCGTCGATCCGGCCGCGGTGGGCCCGTAACGCAGGACCCACGACGAGAGCGACGTCTATCGCGGTCAGGTCGAAGGGCTTTCGACCCACCGGGGCTAATCTCGGCCGATGAGCGATCCAACGGACGGGAGTGCGGGGCTGCCGGAACTTCGGATTATCGCGGATTACCAGTTCGGTACAGGCGCGGGAGAAGCGCTGTTCCCGCCGACGGAATCACTGACGATCAAACGGACGACCTCCGGTCGGCCACAACAGATTCACGCCGAAACGGGCCGGATCGTCTCCTTCGGCACCGATGGGCGATTCACCCTCGGTCTCGAGGGGGGGTGCCGTCTCGAGGCCGGCCTCCCGTCCCCGGCTTATCGCGTCGTCGTTGACGACGAGAGCGAGCCGTTCGTCCGCGACGAAAAGAACGTCTTCGCGAAGTTCGTCCTCGAAGCCGGCGAGGAGATCCGACCGGGTGACGAGGTACTGGTGATCCACGAACGCGGCGAGTTGCTCGCGGTCGGGACGGCACAACTCGCGGCCGATGCGATCCTGGATTTCGAGACGGGAATGGCGGTGAACGTCCGCGAGGGCGCACCGGCGAACTCGTAACGAAACGGGGCCGGAGCAGGGTTGAAACGGCGATGACGAGACGGCTACAACTGACAGTCCCGACCGATCGCCCGCTCGTACCGCGCTTTGATCGTCCCGAACAGGGCGTTTCCGGTGGCCGTCCGGAGGCGGGGAGCGCTCGTGGCGAAAAACTCGTCGAGGTTCTCGAACCGCGAATCCGCATCGCTCGTCTCGGTCTCGTCGTAGCGATGCTCCAGTTCGTATTTCAGCGCCTGGAGGCAGTTATCGAGCAGGTCCATGACTTTGACGAACTGAGCGGTGGCCGTTTCTCCGGCCTCGTACTCCGCCCAGAGCGACTGGGGTGCACACTCGTGACTTTCGAACGGGCTGAGGAGGTCGGTGATCGCGTCCCGCTCGAGGACTGCTTTCTCCTCGGCGGACACCCGCTGTGACGCCTCGTCTGCACGAGTCGCGAAATCTCCCGTACGGGCTTCGGCGAGATCGTGGACGAGCGCCATCGAAACGGCCCGGTCGCGGTCGACGGCCCCCTCGGCCCGATTCGCATAGAAGAGACACAGCGTCGCGGTCCCCCACGTGTGTGCCGCCACCGACTCCGAGTTCTCGATCCCGCGACAGACCCAGCCCGTCCGTCGCTCATCTTTCAGTTCGAGCCACTCGAGTCGCACGTCGAGGTCATCGGCAATGATAGCACGCTACACGAACGCGAAGGTTGTACTCGTCGGTCATCGAATCCGTTCGGCCGTCCCTTCTGTTCAGTAACGGGTCGCGTCGGCCGAACGACAAAGTAAAAGGGTGCCGGTGGCGACGTGGCGAGTATGTTCGGAGGAGGTGGCGGACTCAACCCGCGCAAGATGGAACAGATGATGGAACAGATGGGGATCGACGTCGAGGACATCGACGCCGAAGAGGTCATCATTCGCACCGAAGAGTACGACCTCGTGTTCAACAACGCAGAAGTCACCAAAATGGACGCCCGCGGTCAGGAAACCTACCAGGTCATCGGCTCGCCGGAAGAAGTCGAGGCCGGTTCGGTCGGCGGGAGTGACGCTGCTGGCAGCGACGCCGAATCGTCGATCCCCGACGACGACGTCGAAATCGTCGCCATGCGAGCCGACGTCAGCGAGGAGGAGGCCCGCACGGCCCTGGAAGACAACGACGGCGACCTCGCCGCTGCCGTCGAATCCCTCGAGTGAGCGACCCCGACGACGCCGACGACGAAGTCACCGCGGAAACCGCCGGCGAGGGCGACCGCAGTCCAGTTCTGCTCGTCCGCGGCGACCGCGAGTACCTCGTCGAACCCGGCGACGAAATGGGAACGGACCTCGGGGTCCTCGACGTCCCCGAGGATGTCCGGCCGGGCGATGCTCTCGAGACGCATCTCGGCGACGAGTTTCGCGTCCGCCGCCTGCGAGGACCGGACCTCTTCCATCACTTCGAGCGAACGGGGGCGCCGATGGTCCCCCGCGACATCGGACTGGTGATCGGCGAAACGGGAATCGCTCGCGGCGACCGCGTACTCGACGCCGGGACCGGGACGGGCGTCCTCGCCGCGTCGATGGCCCGCGCGGGTGCATCGGTGGTGACCTACGAGCGCGACCCCGAGTTCGCCGACGTCGCCCGCGAGAACATGGCCCTCGGCGGCGTCGCCGACGCCGTCGACGTTCGAACCGGCGACGTACTCGAGGACCTCGACGGCCTCGAGCCCTCGTCGTTCGACGTGTGCACGCTCGACACCGGCGACGCGCCGTCGATCGTCGACTACGCACCGACGTTGCTCGTCGACGGTGGCTTCGTCGCTGTCTACAGTCCATTCATCGAGTCGACCCGCGAAGTCGTGACAGCGGCCCGGGAGGCCGGCCTCTCGAACGTCACCACTCGCGAAACGATCCAGCGCGAGATGCAATTCGACGACCGGGGCTCGAGGCCCTCGACGGCCCCTGTGGGGCACACGGGGTATCTGACGATCGCCCGCAACGAGTAAGCGTGATTCGGGTTTAGGCGCTGTTTTTCCCGCGAATCGTCTTCACTACGGACGGTATGATCTCATGAAGTGAAACAGAGATAATAACTGCCAAGACGACCATCTGGATCACGGATAGGTTTACGACAGTAGAATTTATGTAAACAAGTACCACCGCTATAAAAGGGGCACCCATAAGTGGTTTTAATCGGTCCCAGAAATCTTTTCCGTTGTCATCTACCTTGCTCATGAAATTAGTTTCATTTTTAGTATTTTATTTCTCTATCGTAGTCACCTTATTCATCAACAGCCAGCATGTGAGGGGTAGGCAAAATATGTTGTTAATGCAGCGGCATTCCGAGATGGCTTCCACGAAGTCATGCCAAATTTCTGTGACGTCATCTTTTGATCACGGACAAACGGTACTTTTTGATCCCATCGGAGTATACCAAACGTGACAACATTACCCGCAGCAGCGCTGATCACTGCACCTAGTGCATCTGCCACAGAATCATCTTTCAGCATTTTCGATATTGATTTGGGAGCTTTTTTTAACATTGCCTTTATCACTTGTCCAACAAGGACTGCTTTTGAGACTGTGGATGCAAACTTGTTCAATTCGACGCATAAAACACTCCATGTATGTCGCATGCAACCTAATGCACAGGAGCCAAGATATGTTTTTTCGAAACCAACTCTTTCTATTACGGTAGGTGCATTCGCTGCTATAGTGACTCGTTTTGGATATTTTTTAGATTGGTGTAATTCTCCTCTGTTTGGATTATAGCCGAATACCTCATCACCAGTTGATTGGTCTATGACTCGTACCTTTCCTGTTTCCCTATCTACTATATTTAATTTCGTTCCGCGGCTTTGGTTTAAGCGGAAGTACAACTCTTTCTGAGTGAGCCCAAGGAATTCCACATCATGATCACCAGCAGCATCACCATTGTGGTAGTCTTCCTTTGATTGCGCCGCACTGTTGGAAGAAAAACTTCCAATCCCCGTGAGTGCAATCCCGTTTGAGATTAATTTTCTTCTTTTCATATGTGACCTACTGTTCGACAATAACTAATCGCTATTTGAATAGGTAATATTTGATGTGGGGCGAACTGTTATATTATTTTATCTCTCTATAGTAAATATAGGGGCTTGGAGCGAAAGCGGGAATAAATATCCAGTTGAATTTTCAAGTTGCAGTCTCACGGTAGTAGTGCCAGAATCTCGGCGCACTTCTCACTGAAATCAGGAAAATTTCGTTAGTTGTCGTCCTCGCGCCACTTGTACTCGCACTCGCTGCAAATAAAGAAGCGCGTCTCGGACTCGTCGGCCGAGCGGATCTGTTGCATGTACCAGTAGGCGCGGTCGTTGCCACACTCCGGGCAGATGGCGTCGGTCTCGGGCAGCGACGTCTCCTCGGAGGACTCGATGATCTCACCGGCTTCCTGATCTTCGGTGAGAGTGTACTTCGAAACATCGCCTTTGGGCTTCGTAAAGCCGCAACTTCCACACTCCCAGATGCCGTCGTCGGCTTTCATCATCGAACCGCACTCGTCGCAAAATTCCATTAGTATCGGGGTTACGGAGGTCGAACGACTTAAGGGACCCGTTTAGGATCGTTGATCGGTCACCGGACGAAACAGTCAGCCCTCTCCCTCCGACTGATACGGTTCACCGACGGCTTCTCGCGGGAGTACGTTGTGCAGTTCCGTCACGAGATCGTCAGTCGACTCGAACCGATCGCTCTCGCTCTGTTCGATCAGCGTGCTCAGATTTCGCTGGCCGTCAGCGAGCAAGAGAGTGACGTCCTCGAGATCTGCGGCGGCCTGTTCGTTCGTGACGGGATACTCGAGGTCGGCGAGGACGTTGTTGATGTGGCTGAGTGTGATTTCTCTCACGAGCGAGAAACGGTGCCGAACTGCTTCAAGTTCTTCGACCCCGCTACGGACTATCATCCCCGACAGTATTTCGATTCAAAACTATAATCGGACGGGCCCACGGACCTTTGGTAGATGCGGAGAGTCGTGGATCGGCTTGTCGCCCCGTTCGCCGTCGATCGACGAGTACTCGCGCTGGCAGGGGCACGAATGGCTGACGGGATCGGCAACTCGTTTCTGATCATCGTGATCCCGCTGTACGTGACAAGCGGCACCGTCGGTGGGACTGCGTTCGGCCTCGGAGATTCGACGATTATCGGCCTCATTCTCTCGCTATTTGGCTTTCTCAACAGCAGTTTTCAGCCGTTTACCGGCCGACTGTCCGACCGACTCGGCCGACGGAAGCCGTTTATTCTGGTCGGGCTCGCCGGACTCGCACTAACGAACGCCGCCTACGTCTTCGCGGAAACGTACGTCTCGCTGCTCGTCGTCCGCGGGTTGCAAGGCGTCAGCGTCGCGTTCATCATCCCGACGTCGGTCGCGCTCGTAAACGAACTCGCGACGGCGGGAGACCGCGGCGGAAACATGGGGGTTTACAACACGTTTCGCCTGATCGGGTTCGGTGCCGGGCCGGCGGTCGCTGGCGCGGTCGTCAACCTCGGGCCATACGCCCTCCCCGGTAAAGTGACAATCTCGGGCTTCGACGCCGCCTTCTACATCGCCACGATCACGGCGACGACGAGCTACGTTCTGGTGACGGTGCTCGTCTCCGACTCCGAGTCGACGGTCGCAAACGCCGGTGCTGATCTCTCGATTCCGATCCGCGATCGATCGGGGACGAACCTGCTCGATCCGGTTTTCACGCTCGGCGTCGCGTCGCTGTTCATGGCGACGTCGATCGCGCTCTTTGCAACCATTCAACCGGAGGTCAACGCTCGACTCGAACAGGGCGCAACCTGGTTCGGGCTCCAGTTCGCCGCGTTCATCATCGCCCAGGTCACGCTCCAGACGCCGATCGGTCGAGCCTGCGACCTGTACGGACGTCGGCCGTTCATCGTCGCAGGAATGGTGTTTCTGATCCCGACGACCCTCATTCAGGGGTTCATCACGTCCTCGGTGGTGATGTTTCTCGCCCGGTTGTTCCAGGGTATCGCCGCCGCGATGGTATTCGCTCCGTCGCTGGCACTGGCCGGTGATCTCGCCGGCGAGGGCGAATCCGGCTCGAAGCTGGCGGTCCTTACGATGGCCTTCGGGTACGGAATCGCCGCCGGTCCGCTTTCCTCGGGCGTGCTGGTCAGATTCGGCTTCGCGGTACCGTTCGTTTTCGGCACCGTCCTCGCCGCCCTGGGGTCGATCCTGGTCTATACGCAGGTCGAAGAGACGCTCGAGCCGACGGCTGCAGTGCCGGTCTTCGGGAGCGATTGAGGCGATAGTAGTCGTAGTAAACGATTTACGCCCCGCTCGTATTGCTGCGGCCAACGAGGGGGCGCTGGCCGCGACAGTATTTTGGGACGCGGCCGAGTCGAGGCCGATATGCGAGTCGTTTTCAGTATTACCCGGGTCGTCGGGATAGTAGCCGAGGTGCCGTCATGACGCCGGACCGCGAAGAGACGATTCAACCGTTCGAAGTGTCGGTCGATCGAGCGGAGATCGAAGACCTCAGGACACGGCTCGAGCGGACGCGCTGGCCCGATCAGCTTCCCGATTCGGGCTGGGAGTACGGCACCGATCTGAACACCCTTCGAACGCTCTGTGAGTACTGGCGCGAGGACTTCGACTGGTCGGGGTTCGAAACCCGACTCAACCGGTTCGATCAGTACGTTACGACGATCGACGAGCAGCGGCTCCACTTCTACCACGTCCGGTCGCCGGAGCCGGACGCGACACCGCTGCTCCTGAGCCACGGCTGGCCGGGCTCTATCGCGGAATTTCTCGATGTCCTCGGACCGCTCGCAGATCCGGCCGCCCACGGCGGCGATCCGTCGGACGCGTTCCACGTCGTAGCCCCGTCACTCCCGGGATTCGGGTTCTCGGGCCCGACGCACAGACGCGGGTACGACGTTCCAGCGATGACGGACGCCGTCGCCGAACTGATGGACCGACTCGGCTACGACCGCTACGTCGCCCAGGGCGGCGACTGGGGCGCGCTGGTCACAGCCCTGCTGGGTGCGAACTATCCCGATCGCGTGGACGCGATCCACACGAACATGCTCTTTCTGAATCCCGGATCGATCGAGGCCGAAGACCCGATGGAACTGCTCGACGAACGGGGACGAGCCGATTATCGGGAGACGGCAGCGTTCCGCGACGAAAGGGCCGCGTACCACGACATTCAGGAGACCAAACCACAGAGCCTGGCCTACGGACTGACCGATTCGCCGGCCGGGCTCGCGGGCTGGATCGTCGAGAAGTTCCGGGCCTGGAGCGATTGCGACGGCGATCTCGAGTCGCACTTCCAGCGCGACCGCCTGCTCGATACCGTAAGCGTCTACTGGCTCACAGGCACGATCAACTCCTCGATGCGGATTTACTTCGAGACTGACGTGGAAGCGGCGACGCCGAACTCCGTCGACGTGCCCGCGGGCCACGCCCGCTATCCCGCCGAGATCTACAAGACCCCGCGTGGCTGGGCCGAGGAGGTGTACGATATCGTCCACTGGAACGAACTGTCGGAGGGCGGCCACTTCGCTGCGATGGAAGTGCCAGACCTGTTCGTCGACGATCTGCGGAGATTCGTCGGAAGGGTCGAGTAGTAGCCCGTGTTCGGAGTTACGACGCTCGGTTCGTACTTCCAGGCGAACACCGGTGGGACGCAACGCAAAAGTAATGGATACGCATACAGTTCGACGATGACGCTCTCCGAGGAAGCGACCGATCGATTGGCAGACGTGGTGGAGCTCCAGCCGACGAAAAATTCCGAGCTCCAGGACCGATGGGGGATGGAAAGCGGGAGCGAGGTACACCAGTACCTCGAAACCCAACTCGGGGACTACTACTTCCGCGACGACAACAGCCTGATTCGAGCGACCGCAGATGCGGCGGAGCTGGTCGACGTGGAGCCGGGTGTCGAAAGCGACGAGGACGACGGCATCCCCTCCCGGATTCGCGTCCCCGAATTACAGGCCCAGATCGTCGAGGTGCTCGCAAGCCCGGACGAGGAATCCGAGAGCGTCGTTTCCGTGCTACACAAACTCCGCGACGCCTACGACGTCGATCCTGAGGCCGAAGAAGTCCGCTCCGGGCTCCAGAGTCTGCGTCGAAAGGGAGTCGTCGAAGTCGAATACCGCACCGTCCCGACGTTCCGACTGGCCGTCGAGCGCGACGACCTCGACGTCAACGTCTCCGACTGAGCGCGGCCTGGTGACGCTCGACGGGGCAGTCCCAGTCGTTTACAGGTCGGGACGTCGTCGACGTCGGCGCTTCTCGAGTATTTTCCGCACCCGCTTTCCCGGCCCGCCTTCGATCGGCCAGCCGCTGGTGCGCCAGACGGGCGGTTCGGGCTCGAAGTCGGCACAGCTGCCGGAACATTCGGCTGCCGACTGAGAGCGATCGTTGGCTGCGCAGTATGGTAACGCCTGGCGCGAGTCCGGCGCCCGTAACTGGAAGTGTCGGCAGTCATGACGCATTGTATCGACGAACGAGCGCCAGCCGCGTTCGTACGCGCGCTCGGCGATCGCGAGCCGCTTGTCGACTTTCGTCTCTGGATCGACGTATTCGAATCTGGCAGCCGATCCGTCCCGCGTTCCGCCGTCGGGCCGTTCGAGAATTCGCGTCCCCCGATCGTCGACCGCGAGCGTGCGGGGATGCCAGGCGATCTCTCCAGTCAGCGCCTCGGGATCGAGCGCGAGGATTCCGACCTCGACCGGGAGGTCCTCGAAGAGGACCGGTTCGACGCGCTCCCCGGTCGCTCGGGTTGCAACCCAGACCTCGTCAGCCAGCCCCATCGCCACGTCGTACTCGAGCTGTGAGGCCAGCGCGCGAGCGGCGCTTTTGTCGAGGTCGGGTTTGTTCTCGATCGCGACGATTCGCTCGAGCCAGTCGGGGTATTCCCACGTGCGTCGAATCTCGATCCGGTTGCCGTTCCGTCTGGTCTCGACGACTCCGCGGTCGTCGGCGCGGTGGATCGTCTCGCGGACGTACCGCCACGGGTAGCCGGGATGTGGAAGCGCATCGCGGTAGTACGCCCATTCGGCAGGGGCGTTCCGGACGACGTGAAGCAAATCGCCATCGAGCCGCTCGGGGCCGAATTTCGCCCGCTGTCGGAGCCCGTCCGGGTCGCACTCGAGGACGATGGTATCCCAGCGGCGGCGTTTCGTTCCGAGTTGACGGGCGACGATGATCGGACAGTCGGACGCGGCCGGCCGCCACTCCCGTTCGACCCACCGGCACGTCCGTAGTTCGAACGAAAACTCGGTCTCTGCCCGTGGAATCACGTCACTAGGGTGCCGGCCCAGGACTATATCCCCTGCGGTTAGTCGTGTTCGGGCCGGACCGTGCAGTTCTGCCGGAGATATATCCCAGCGGCCGTTGTACCGTCGAGATCGGACGATGAGCGGTGACGGTTCTCAGCCGAGCGATACGATGGCCCGGCGGAGCGACGCTCCGACGGTAAAACACAGGCTGTTGCTGGACGCGAGCCGGTGGGTGATCACCGGATCGCTGATGGTGTTCGGTTTCGTCGGCCCTTCCTCCTGTTGATCGCGTTTATATTACGGATCGCGACGATCGCAAAGCGAACGCTGGCGATCGGCCCGTTTATTCTCCGGGAGTCGAGCCGCGGCGAGGAGATAGACCGGGACTGACGACCCGTGGGATGTAAATACGGTATTGAGTCGCACGAACGCCGACACCTTGCAGGCGTCAGCCCCGCATCTTTTCCGCTATAGTTCGAATCGGCGTCCATGTCGACATCCGCCGATACTGCGGATCAGCAGAGGTGCTCGGTCTGTGAGACCGAAAACGACTCCTTTTACACGTATTGTCGGCAATGTCTCGCAGAGCTTCCCACCGGTGTATCGAATTAGTCAATCGTGTGAGACGTCGACTGATCGCGGCTTCGACCGCTGAATCGATCAATTGGTGTTCCCGGAGCCATTACCCGGCACCCACTACCGTGATCGTCGTCATTTGCGGACCTCCGGGAGCGGGGAAGACCACCATCGCAACGCGACTCCGCGGGCGACTCGAGGCGCAGGGAAGCCCCGTTCGACTGTTCCATTCGGACGAGTTCTCGAGTCGTACCTACGACCGATTGGCCGAGCGCGTCACTGACGCGCCGTCGGCCGGGATCACGCTGGTCGACGGCACGTTCTACCGACGAGAGTGGCAACGACGGTTTCGGACACTTGGCGACGTTCGATTCGTCCTCGCGACCGCGAGCCTCGAGACCTGTCTGGCTCGAAACAGTCATCGTGCGGACTCGATCGACGAACAGGGTGTACACGTCGTTTATCGGGAATTCGACGAGCCAAACGTCGACCTCGCCATCGATACCGAGGAATGCGGCCCTGACGACGCGGTCGATCGGATCCTGGCCGCACTCGAAATGTGAAATGTGGGTCGTCTGCGTATCGAGAAGGGGTGCAGACCCTCGCAGTCGGTGAACGTCGACGCACGCCTCGCTCGCGAATTCACGGCCAGCGAACCCTCGTCGGCCGCAGCAATACGAGCGGGACGTAAATCGTGTCACCGATTACGCCATCCGCAGCGGAGATGCCGGTAGTGAAGATCCGCCGGTCGAATTCCGAAACTGGCGGTGATCCCACCCCGGCCGCCGTCGAAAGATTCGGTTTCCCGGCGAAACTATCGCAAACGAGGGCACGACCGGTCATCCGCGGCTCGTCAGGTGCCGGGCTCGAAGCGGTAGTGACGATGTCGCCGCCGGCTTCCTGGACGATTTTGCTTTCCGTCAGCAGACGAACGATGTGGAACGATATGAGTGGGGATGATCGGAGTGCTCGTCACCAGTCGGTTGGACGGCGATAGCGAGCCAACTCTCGAGGAGCGATCGATATCGGGGTCGGAACGAAATCGCTGTCGGATCTCGACAAAACGGCTACCAGCGGAGAGCGCGGACAGCCGAGTGAGTCGTTCGATGACGAGCGAAGGGCGCTCGTTCGGTCTACTCCGAAGGTGATGCTGATCACGGCGTTCGCCATATGGTCCGATAACTGGCGGTTCGTATCGGTCGAACCACGGAACAATCAGAACGGTCCATCCCCGGGACGCAGCGAAACCGCCGCGTCCCGATTGCCAGAATTGCAGGGTATGACGCGAGCCGGTGGGGAAGGCCCGCGTCAACGAGAATCGGTTGGCAGTAGTGGGGGAAGGGTGCTGTGGTGGGGTTGCTGGAAGTCGCGGGAACAGGTGGTGGGTGCCATCGGTGGGGTCTGCCCGTCGACCTCCATCCTCTGCTATTGGCGACTGCTACTTGAACGGCGGTGATGGTATACCGATCTTATACCGAATTCCGCCGAGTTTAACGCGAATTAATCCCACCGAAACCGAACTCGAGACAGTTTATACGCTTACTATAGCGACTCGGGCGCCGATCGGTTCCAGACCGTTGTCTGGAACCGTCTCCCTCGATACTGGGGAGACTCGCGACTGGAGAGCGACCGGCCGTCGGCGTCAGTCGACGAGTTCGTCGGCGACGACGGACGCAGTTATGAGTCGGGGATCGATCGCGAGGTCGAGTTGCCCCTTGACGAACTCGGGTGCCGTTTTGGGGGTGTAGACGATGGTACGGACGTCGTCGTTCAGGTCACAGACGATCGGAATCGTCGTTGCCTGTCCGATGTCGGTCAAGACGTACAGGTCCGCGCCGACGATTCCTGCCTCCTCGAGCTGGGGCCGAGAGATGATCCCGTCGAGGCGAGTTACGTCGACGCCTTCGTTCTCGAGTGCCGCTGCGATGCCGTTCTCGTCGGGACCGGCGACGACTGCGGTCGAGGTCTGGCTCATTCGTACTCGATAGTCGCGGGCGGTTTGTGGGTCACGTCGTAGACGACGCGAGCGACGTTTTCATTTGCGCCGGTGATCCGCGACTGGATACGCTGGAGCGTCTCCCAGTCGATTTCCTGGGCGCGGGCGGTCATTCCATCTCGCGAGTCGACCGAGCGCACGGAGACGACCCAGCCGTGGACTCGATTGTCACCTTTGACACCCGTCGCTTTGCCGATGACGGCCGCCAGCGCTTGCCATGGCTCGTACTCCTCGAGTTCGTCTTCGACGACGTAACAGGCGTGGCGAGCGACCTCGAGTTTCTCCTCGGTAACCTCTCCGATGACCCGAACTGCCAGCCCCGGACCCGGGAACGGCATTCGTTCGGCGACGATTTCATCGAGTCCGAGGTGGCGGGCGACCTCGCGAACCTCGTCCTTGTAGAGGTCCCGGACCGGTTCGACGATTCCCTCGAAGTCCACCACGTCAGGGAGGCCGCCGACGTTGTGATGGGATTTGATCCCGCCTTCGCTTTCGATGCGGTCGGGGTAGATCGTCCCCTGGACGAGGTAGTCCGCGTCCGCGTCTTTCGCTTCGCGCTCGAACTCGCGGATGAACTGCTCGCCGATAACCTCGCGTTTCTCCTCGGGGTCTGTGACGCCGGACAGCGCCTCGAGGAATCGATCCTTCGCGTCGACGATTCGGAGCGATTCCATGTAGTCGAACGTCTCGCGGATCTGGTCGGTCTCGCCTTTCCGCATCAACCCGGTATCGACGTACACCGGATTCAGGCGGTCGCCGATGGCCTCGTAGGCCAAGGCGGCGGCGACCGAGGAGTCGACGCCACCCGAAAGAGCGATGACGGCGTTGGCGTCGCCGATTTCCTCGTCGATCTCTGCAACTGCGTCGGGAACGAACGTTTCGGTGTTTACCATCAGTGAGTTACCTCGGTTTCGGTATCCGCGTCGGATTCGTCGGTTACGCCGTCTACGTCGGTCTGCTCGAGGATGGCTTCGATCAGGCCGAGAAACGGCGGGCTCGGCTGACCGGGACGGGACGTGTACTCGGGATGGAACTGCGTCCCGAGGAAAAACGGGTGCGTCTCGAGTTCGAGGATCTCCATCCGGTTGCCGGCGGTGCCCGAGAATATCAGGGGTTCGTCCTCGAAATGGTCGAAGTACTCGGGGTTGACCTCGTAACGGTGGCGGTGGCGCTCGGAACAGGACGTATCGCTATAGAGTTCGTAAGCCAGCGTCTCGGGTTCGATAACTGTCGTGTGCTCGCCCAGACGCATCGTCCCGCCGAGATCCTCGACTTCGTACTGCTCGGGCAAGATGTCGATAACCGGATGCGGCGTTTCGTCTTTCATTTCGGCCGAATGTGCGCCCTCGAGGCCCAGTACGTTTCGTGCGTACTCGACGACTGCCATCTGGAAGCCCAGACAGAGCCCGAGGAAGGGGACGTCGTTCTCGCGGGCGTATCGGACCGCTTCGATCTTGCCTTCGGAGCCCCGCATGCCGAACCCGCCGGGAACGATGATCCCGTCGACCCCCTCGAGTTGGTCGTCGTGACCGTCGCTCAGTTCGTCGGCGGCCACCCAGTGGACGTCGACGTCGACGCCGACCTCGAAGCCGGCGTGTTTCAGCGATTCGTGGATCGACATGTACGCGTCCTCGAGGTCGTACTTGCCGACCAGCGCGACGTCGACCGTTCCGGTTTTGTCGGTCGTGACGATCTCGCGCCAGTCGTTCGTTCGCTCTGCGGGCGGCAGGGCCTCGTCGGCCAGCCCGAAGTGTTCCAGGACGTACTGGTCGAGTCCTTCTTCTTCGACCATCAGCGGAACGTGGTAGACGTCGTCGACGTCCGGATTCGAGAACACGGCCTCGGTGGGAATGTCACAGAACAGCGCGATCTTCTCCTTGGTCTCGGGCTCGAGCCGGTCGTCACACCGGCCGACGATGACGTCCGGCTGGAGGCCGATCGAGCGAACCTCCTTGACCGAGTGCTGTGTCGGCTTCGTTTTCTGCTCGCCGTTCTTCGAATACGGGACGAGGGTGACGTGGGTGAAGAGGACGTTCTCTTCTGGTTCTTCGTGGGCGAACTGCCGAAGCGCCTCGAGGTAGGGCATCCCCTCGATGTCGCCGACGGTACCGCCGACCTCGATGATGCAGACGTCGGTGCCGTCGGCGGCCTCGCGAATGCGGCGTTTGATGTCGTCGGTGATGTGCGGGATGATCTGGACGGTCTTCCCGAGATAGTCGCCGGCTCGTTCCTTCTCGATGACGTGCTGGTAGGTCTTGCCCGTCGTGATGTTGTGATCGGAGGTCATGTCGATGTCCAGAAACCGTTCGTAGTTTCCCAGATCGAGGTCGACCTCGCCACCGTCTTCCAGGACGTAGACTTCCCCGTGTTGGTACGGATTCATCGTCCCGGCGTCGACGTTCAGATACGGATCGATCTTCACCGCGGTGACGTCGAACCCGGCGTTTTTGAGGAGTCGGCCGGTGCTCGCGGCCGTGATCCCCTTGCCGAGCCCCGACATGACGCCGCCGGTGACGAAGATGAACTTGTTCCCCAGCGAGGGGTCATAATGAGTGTCCGATTCCGTCGGCATACCGAGTGTGCGCGCGACCGATTGAAAACGATTTCGGGAACGCACTGCCCCGACAGGCGTTGTCACTCTCGGTTGGCGGTCGTTCTGTCCCCAGCCACCGCACGCTGGATCGAAAGACGGGTGAAGGTATCTCGCACTCGAGCCCTGCATTGTTTCATGTGGCATGACAGCAATTTCCCGATGGTCCACGAGCACAAATCGGTCGCGGAGCCCTCCCTGCAACCCCTCGACGACGACCCCGAAAGCATTCTCGAGGGAATCGAACGCGCACGCGGCGCAACTGAACGCGAACGAGTAGCGTGACGAACCGCCGGTTCGTCGTGGCTTAATACAGGGGAGGAATCCGTCCAGAAGCGACGGAGACGGATCACTCACCGATCGACGACTTCGTGAGCACGATCGGATTTCAGGAACCGACAGCTGCGGTGCCTAGGGCTCGTCGTCCATCGATTCCTTGCCGGAGGATTCGTCGTCCTGAGACGCCGTCCCCTCGGCAGCCCCTTCTTCGACCTCGAGGTCCTGCACCTCGACGATCTCGGCCTGTGCGATGTTTTCGATCCCCCCGCCCATGCGCAACTGAATCGTCTGCCCGGGGAGGTCCGGATCGTCCGCGTCGGTCGGCTCCTTCGGGACGGAGACGGCGGTGACCCCGTCGATCGTGAGCGAGCGGCGCTGGATCGGATCGCCTTCGTGCTCGATGGTATCCCACGTCTCGACGTCGAGTTCGTCGACGTCCGTGCCGAAGTACTGCTCCGAGTCCGGGTTCACCGCGTCTTCGGTCTGGGATTCACCGGTCGTCCGATTGTCGTCGAACTGCACCTCCTCGTGCTTGTACTGGCGTACGTGTACGAGCATGGCTGCGCTCACCACGAGCGTCGTGTTAATGCTTACAGGGTAGTTCTCGGAAGTCCCAGACCGTCTCGGGCCGGGCGACGATGGCACGATAGCTCGTCGATTCCCGCCCGCGACGACGCTCGCCGCGATATCGCCCCTCTCCGAATCCGCCGTGTGCCCCAATCCGCTGGTGTCCCGGTCGAGTCACCGCCGAAGCGATGACACCGTCACGAACTCGTCTCTGCTTCGCGGCCATCGGCGCTGGCCCGGGGGAGCGTCATCTCCACTGTCGACCCGTATTCTCCGCCGGAGATATCGATGTCGCCACCGGTTTCCCGAACGATCCACGTGACGAGCCAGAGCCCGACCCCGGTGCTGTGCATCAACTGCGTTTCCGCGCCCTGTACGATCGGTTCGAGTTCGTCGTCGGGGATTCCGGGCCCGTTATCGGCGACCCGAACGCGCACGACATCGCGGCCGTCCTCCTGACCGACCGTGACGGTGACCGAGATCTCGAGATCAGGACGATCCGCATGCTCGATCGCGTTCGTGACGAGTTCCTCGAGTGCGGTCGTGATGACCGGTCCGGCGGTCGTCCAGGCCTCATCGGGATTCGTTAGCGTGATCCGGACGTCGGGGTACGCCTGGCGCGTGGTTTCGACGAGCGTCGCAACGTCCGCAGCGAGATCGACCGGTTTGGAGCGGTCGGCGTCCAACCGCCTGGCGACGCGAGCGAACTTCTCGCTTCGTTCGATGATAGTGGAAACGGCGGTATCGATACGGTCAGTATGTTCCCGGAGGGTCGAATCCGTGAGTTCGTCGGCCAGCAACGAGGTGTGGCCCTCGATGACGTTCAGTTCGGTCCGGAGATCGTGGCGAAGGAGTCGGTTGAGAACGTTCAGGCGCTGTTCGTGCTGGCGCTGTTCGGAGACGTCTCGCAGACTGATCAGCATTCCGGTCACGAGTCCGTACCCCCGCGTCAGATTCGACACGCGGACGTCGTAGTAGCGGCGTTTGTCGTCGTCAATCAGCGAGAGTTCCGTCTGTGCCGCCTCGGGGTCGTCAGGAATCGGCGTTTCGACGGCGTCTGCCAGCGGCGGGCAAACGGCGTCGAGCTGTCGGCCGATTACGGCCGAACTGTCAGATCCGAGAATCGACCGTGCGGCCGGGTTCACATCCACGACTCGTTCTCGGCCGTCGACGACGAGAACCGCATCGCTCATGGTATCGATGAGTTCGTCGCGCGCGACCTCTTTCGCAGCGGGGACGAGTTCCAGGAGTCGGTGACGCGAGACGAGTCCCAGAAAAATCAGTCCGGTGGCGGAAAACGAGACGATCGTCGGATCGAAACCATCGGGTATGACCTCGGCGAGAAAGAGCCCGTTGCCGATCCAGGGCACGAACACGGCGATTAGCAATCCGATCGCCTGTCCGTAGTACTGGTAGTCGGACATCAGTATCAACTGGACGATCACCCACGACCCGACGAACAACAGCAGATAGGAATAGCCGGTGTGAAGCCAGAACACCGGTCCGGGTGTCGTGTTGGGAACCGATAGCGAACCGTATCGATAGATGCCGTTGACCGTCCTGAAGAGGCCGTGGAAATCGTTCGTCCAGAGCAGCGAATAGACGAGCACCGGCACCACCATCAACGACCCCAGTGTCCACCTGTTCAGCCAGCCGTCGCGACCCGTATATCGAAACGCGAACACCAGCCACGCGACGGGAACGACGACGATTCCGGTGTACTGAACGTTCGCCCAGAAAATCGTCGCCGAGCGACCGGTGCTGAACAATTCGAGCAATTTTGCGAACCCCCAGACCGTCACGCCAGCCATGAGCACGGCGAGAGGGCGAGTGCCCGGAATATCCCTGTTTCGCCAGGAAATGAACCCGACCGCGGCCGATACGAGAGCCGACAGCGCGATCAAAGTGGCATAGAAAGGGAGGTGGATCGACATGTTACCCCGATGAATAGTCGGGCCTTCCATTTCAAGAAAGGAGTAAGTTCGGGCCGCAGTATTGTCACCGTAGTTGAAATGTGGTCGGCGCTTCCGGGAGCCGCGGGTGCGCGAAGTGTATCGTATCTACTGCGTACGGCCGCGTTCGATCCGTGGGGCAAGCCCGATCCCCCGACGATGGGCAGCCGCCGTCCGATCGCGTCCCGACGAGCGCCCGGAGGCGAGAGCAAACCCCCAAGCGATTGACCGGAGCCACAGCGGGAGAACAGATTGGCCCGGCGAATCCGCCGACGGTAGCTACTTGCCCCAGAAAGGATCCCGACTGCGCTGTTTGTCGAGGTACATGTTCAGCGACTCGAGTTCGTCACCCGGAATTTCGCTCGCAAGTTCCTGCTCTAAGATCTTCGCGTGTTTCTCGGGGATTTCGGCCCAGAGTTCGTCGTCCTCCTCGATCTGGCGGCCGACGGTCGGACCGTCGATCGCGACGGAGACCCGATTGCCTGCGCGGGCCTCGTCGACGTCCTCGCCCTGTTCTTGAATTCCCTTTATCTGGCCGACTCGCTCGGGTTCGTTGCCCTCGAATTTGACGACGTTCGTGTTGTTTCGGATCGTCCCCGAATTTACTTCGACGCCGACGACCGCGGGATCGTTCTGGCGGAACGTGTGATCGGGCAAAATGCGAAATCGAGCGGGGCGGGTGATGTTCTCGAGGATGGTATCCTGCTGGGCTCGTTCGATCCCCTCGACGTACTCCTCGTATTCCTCGATCAATTGATAGATGACCTCGTCCGTAAAGATCGTCACGTCCTCGATTTCCGCTCGGTCTTCCGCATCGTCGAGAACGTCCACGTTGAATCCCAGAATTACCTTCTGTTTCGAGTCGTCGGCCGTCGAGGCGACCGAGACGTCCCGCGGCGCGACGTCGCCGACCTCCGCGCGGACGATCGGGACCTCCGCGTCGCCCAGCGCGTCGGCCATTGCCTCGAGACTGCCCAACGTGTCGGCTTTGACGACGACGCCCTCCTCGGCGGTGTCGACGGCGATGTCCGCGAGTTCGGCCTGGACTTCCTCGATGACGTCGTCCAGGTCACGGTCGCGGACGACCCGGACTGGTGCACCAGCCATCGCGTTTGCGAGTTCGGGCGCGGCGACCTTGATCCCGGCTGCGGCCGACACCTCGTCGACTTTTTCGAAGCGACTTTCGGTGCGAATTTCGGCGAGCGGACGGGGCTGGAGCAGCGCGCGAACGTCGGTGACGATCGGCTCGTTCATCCCGCCAACGACGAGTTGATCGTCGGCCCTGATCGTCCCGTCGTAGAGGACCGTGTCGATCGTCGTCCCGAAGCCCTTCTCCTCTTTGACTTCGAGGACGGTGCCGACGCCGGGGCCGGTGACGTCGATTTCCATCTCCTCTTTCATGTAACGCTGGGAGAGTCCCATCATGACGGTCAGGAGATCTGGAACCCCTTCACCGGTCATCGCAGAGACGGGGACGACGCCGACGTTGCGCTGGAAGTTCTGCACTCGCCAGTACAGATCCGCGGAGAAGCCCTCGTCGGAGAGGTTGCCGATGATCTCGTAGAGACGCTCGTCTAAGCGCTGGCGTACCCGATCGGACTGAGACTCGTACGTGTCGTTGATCGGCGAGTCCTCCGATGCGTTCCAGCCCGGAACGGTGTCGATTTTGTTCGCCGCGACGATGAACGGCGTCTGAGAGCGACGAAGGATGTCGAGGGCCTCGAGCGTCTGGGGCTGAAAACCATCGTTGACGTCGACGACGAGGATGGCGATGTCGGCCAGCGCGCCGCCGCGGGAACGAAGCGTCGTAAAGGAGTGGTGACCGGGCGTGTCGATAAAGAGGAGACCGGGGAGGTCGAAATCGTCAGGATCGACGAGGTCGCCGGCGATCGAGGAGATGATGTCCAGCGGGACGGCGGTAGCACCGATATGCTGGGTGATCGCACCTGCTTCGCCCTCGATGACCGCGGAGCCGCGGATTTTGTCGAGGAGACTTGTCTTGCCGTGATCGACGTGTCCGAGGACGGCGACGATCGGCGTTCTGAGAGATGTGGGGTCGCGTGTGTCCGTGTCCGACATGATGAACCACCCGAGAAGGTCTTACCTAAATCGTCCGTAGCGCCGTAGTTAAACCCATCGTCATCGGAGTTCCCGGCGCCGCGCTCGAAACGGCGAGTCGCGACCGTCGTCAGACGGCCCAGTCGCAGGTCGAAGGGGTGGTCGCTTTGGCGCCGGCGGGTCGTTCGCGTCACCCGATCGGGGTCGGATCGTGTCACTCGTTCTAACCGCTGGCTCGTTGGCGACGGCCGGACTCCGACGGCGTTTCACGCGGTCCCCGTGGTCTTTAATACCGATTAGTAAGTACGGGGATGCATGAGCGATATACTCGCTGAAAACCTCTCGGGGAAGTCCGTCATGGGGTCAGACGGCACCGAGCTCGGACTGCTCTACAACATTACGATGGATCTCAAATCGGGGACGCTTCACGACCTCGTCATCGAACCAGACGAAGCGATATCGCGCCGCGGCGTCGACCTCGAACTCAACGACGCCGGCCGCTTCCTCGTTCCCGTCAACCGCGTCCAAGCGGTGAAAGATTACATCGTCGTCCAGCGCTAACGGTATGTACGTTCTCGACTCCTCGGCTTTTATCCACGACTTCCATACGACAGAACAGACTGCAACTATCCCGCTCGTCCGCGAAGAACTCGAGGACGAAAGCGCCTATCGCTACGACGCGATGGAGGGATCCGGGATGCACATTCACATTCCCAACGGAGACACCACGGAAAAGGTCCAGCGCGCGGCCCGCGAATCCGGAGATCTCGACGTCCTCTCTAACACCGACGTTCGCCTCGTCGCGGCGAGTTTCGAACTCGACGGCGTCCTCGTCACCGACGACTACGCGATGCAAAACGTCGCTGAGAAGTTAAACGTCGACGTCAAAGTAATCGCACGTGACGGCATCGACGAACAGCGCCACTGGTCGTTCCAGTGTCAGGGCTGTGGCCGCGAGTTCGACGAACAGAAGGATCGGTGTCCGATCTGCGGAACGGAACTAGCCAGAAAGAACCCGTCGTAGTAGGCCGTCGAAGGCACGTTTTCAGGCGTATACGAAATAGAGGTTTCCAAATACGAGCGCGTTATACAGGCCGTGTATTAGCGCCGGCACGAACAGGTTCCTGGTCCGCTCGTATATCGTCCCGAGAACGATCGAGAGGCCGAAGACGGTGCCGAGACTTGCGATCACCGCTCCCAATCCGGCAGTTGCGTACGCGAGCGCGTGAACGCCCGCGAAGATGACGCTTCCAACCGCTACGGCACCGAACCGCGAAAACACACCGTACAGCGATTTCTGGATCACGTTCCGGTAGAGCAGTTCCTCGAACGGGCCGATAATCAGGATGGCAATCGGGACCAGTACCAGTAACAGTTCGGGGTTATTCTCGGCCTGCTGGGCCGTCGCGTGCTCCGAACTTTCGACGCCAGCCGATTGCATGAGAACGGTGATCGCATACAGCGTCACGAGGAGGACGATCAACCCGACGACAGTCCAGCCGATCTCGCGCAGCGTCGGCCATCGAAGGTCGATAAACGACAGGTCGTGATCGGTCATCCGGAGAAAGCTGCCGACGACGATTGTCGTTCCGATGACGACGCCGAGTTGACTAATGATCTGCGTTGCGACGAGCCGTTCGATCCCCGAAAGCGTCCCGACCATCGGAGAAACCGGAATCAAAAGGACGACCATTACGAGTTGCGGGACGATCAGTCCCGCGAGCCCGACGACCGTGAGGTTGAGCGTCCGTCGACTCCGCCGTTTGAGGCCACCGGGGCCGATCCCGTAGTAATCCGCGACGCCGATGCCAGCAGTCAGCCCAGCCGTAACGAATCCGACGAAGACGATCGGTATCGAAAACGGGATCGATGGCACGGCAAGCGGTGCCATTACGCCCTGATTCAGGGAATATCCAGCGAGCAAGACGACTACGACGCTCGAGACGGCCGCGACCGGTGCGGCGATCCGGGGCTTTATGTATCCGTGACGTCGGGCCAAGAAGGCGAGAACGGCGGTGACGGAGAAAGCCATCCCCGCCAGGACGACGGGATCGTCGACGCCGCGGCGGACGGGAACGAGCATGGCGACCATCGTGATTCCCGCGAGGGTGGTCCCGATCCCGGGCACCACTTCGGACGCGATCGGACCGGCGTCGTCGGCCCGTGCAGTCTCGGTCATACCTCAGTGTTCGTGCGAGGACTCATAGGCGCACCGCTACAGGTTGATGCCGGGAGCCGGTCCGACAGAGAACTACCGTTCGATTCGAAGTTCCGTCTTTTCGGCGACGGCCGCAGTTTCCGCGAACTCGCCCCCGCCGAGCAAGCCGCGAGTCGCCTTTTTCGCCCACTCAACGGCCGGTTGCTCGAACGTGTTGACGCCGTAGAGTTCCCCTGCGAGAACGCATGCAGCTTCCAGTCCGTACAGCAGTCCGCCGAGTTCGTACTCGTCTACGCGGTCGATTTCCACGCGGACGTTCGGCCGACCGGCGGCAGCAAGACTCGCCTCCGTCGCTTCGAACTCCGCCTCGAGTAGCGTCCCGAGGGTCGAATCGCCGAGATACGCCAGCTCCTCGACGTCGGTGTCCGGGATCGGCCGGTCGCCGCCGTTTCGCGGCGTGACGAACGTGACGAGTTTGTCCCGCGGGCCGGCTCGGTACAGTTGTAGTTGCGAGTGCTGATCCGTCGCGCCAAGCGCCCGGACCGGGGTCTGGCCAAGATCGTCCTTTCCAAGGCTCTCGGCCCACAGCTGGGCGAACCACTCGGCAACAGTCTCGAGGGACTCCGCGTACGGCATCATCGCGTTCACGCCGGCCCCGCGTCCGTCCAGGGCGTAGGTCGTCGCACCGTACGCGTACGCCGGGCAGTCGAACAGCGATTCAGAGAGGGTATCGGCTTCGGCGGCTGCCCCCTCGAGCAGTGCCTCGAGGTCGTGACCGCAGACGGCTGCGGCGACCATGCCGACCGCCGAGAGCGCAGAGAACCGCCCCGGAACGCCGTCGGGGACCGTCAGCGAGGGGAGATCGTGGCGGTCCGCGAGGTCGCAAAGCGGACCGGACTCGCCGGTCGTGACGATCGTCCGCTCGGTCCAGTCGACGCCGGCCGACTCGAAGGCGTCGCGGACGACCAGAAAGTTCGCAAGCGTTTCGGCCGTCGTCCCCGATCGCGACACGACGTTGATCGCCGCGTTTTCGAAGGACACGCGATCGAGGTGATACGAGACCCACTCGGGATCGACGTTGTCGAGGAAGACGGCCTCGGTGTCCGAATCCAGGGCGTTCGTAATCGTCGCCGCGCCGAGTGAACTTCCACCGATGCCGACGGTGATCATCGTCTCGGCGTCGGCAATCGGCTCGACCGCGGTCAGGATTTCGTCCGGATCGACCCGCTCCGGGAGATTCAATGCTTCATAGCCGTGTTCCGCGTTCGCCATCCCGCGCTCGATTCGAGCGTGGGCGTCCGCAACCTGCTCGTCCAGACGCTCGAGGGAGTCCCGCGAGACGCCCGGCGACGCGACAGTGGCGAGCGCGTTACCGATGTCGACGTTCATAACTCAGCACGCGACCGCCTGTGATAAAGGCGTTCCGTGACGAACCGCTCATTTCCCGTCTCCGACGTTGCGGTCGGCTACCGTGTATCAGCCGTCGCACCGAACCACCGCGAGACGGACCGAATGCGGCGTTCCTCGCGTCCGCAGCATCGCCAGTAGCAACGGATTGCGCCCCGGAGAAAAGCCGAAACCCGGAAACCGGTTCCCGATCTATGGCCGACCATGTCCGAAAAAACGGGAACCTTCGTCGTCACGCACGCCGAAACCGAATCGGCCATCGTCCGCGACGTCGACACCGCACAGGTCCACACCCTCGCGTCGAACCCCGGCCTCGAGGTCCACGACGTCCTCGAGGCGACCGTCGCGCCGGAGCCGCCCCTGGAAGTCGCCTGGGAGGTGATCGACGTCGCGGAACGACGGTCGATCGAGCTGGTCGACAGCGACCTCGAGCCGACCCAACACGCAACGGAACTGGCTGCCGAGGCCGAAATCGGCGACCTCGTTCGAGAAGAACGGGCTGGGACCGGCGAGATCCACGTTTTTTGCGTTCCCGAGGAAGAGGTCGTATCCGCGGCGCAAGACGTCCTCGAAGACGATGAGACGGTCGCTCGAGCGGCCCGACTCGAAGCGGTGCGCGTTGAAGTCCGGCATTCGGCCGACGACGAGGCGGTGAGCGTTCGGTATCTGCCGGACTGAACGCTGCAGAATCGGCCGGGCGTCGACTCCGCTCCGTTCCAGTCGCCGCGCGGCCGGCGTCAGATGCTGTCGGAATTGAGAAAACTTACTTCGGGGGGGTTCGAGTGATCGGGTATATGGCGTATTTCGACGTACCGGAGATCGATTATCCCCGGTACAGTAACCGCCAACTCGCGGCGGTTCCGCTCGCGGTTCTCGCGGTGGCACTGCTCGTCCTCAGCGGCTCGTTTCTCGTCTACGGCACGCCGGTCCCGCTCGGGATGGACTTCGCCGGTGGGACGGAATTGACGGTCCAGACGACGACGCCGGAGGGCCAGATCCCGGCGGCGTTCGAGGAGCAGCCCGAATCGGTGACCGGGGCCGGGGGGAACGAGTACATCGTCCGATTCTCCGAGACGGACTCACAGACCCTGAGCGAACAGGCCAGGGAGAACCTCGAGCAAGACGGCAACAGCGAACTCGTCCAGTCGGTTTCGTCGACGTCGGCGAGTTTCGGCCAGCAGAGCCAGCAAACGGCCCTCCTTGGGCTCGTCGTCGCGTTCCTCGGCATGAGCGCCGTCGCCTTCCTGCTCTTTCGGACGTTTGTCCCGTCGATCGCGATCGTCATCTCCGCGTTTTCCGATCTGGTGATCCCGCTCGCATTCATGCGCCTTACCGGCATTCCCCTCTCGCTGGGGACGGTCGCCGGCCTCCTGATGTTGATCGGTTACTCGGTCGACTCCGACATCCTGTTGAACAATCACATCCTGCGCCGCAGCGGTGAGTTCTACGAAAGCACGTTCCGCGCGATGCAGACTGGGGTCACGATGACGATCACGTCCATGGCGGCGATGCTCGTCATGGCCGTCACCGCCTTCGTCTTCAACATCGACCTCCTGCAATCGATCGGGACCATCCTCTTCGTCGGCCTCGCAGCCGATCTGATGAACACCTACATGCTAAACCTGAGTCTCCTGCGCTGGTACAAATTCGAGGGGATCCGATCATGAGCGCGCTCGACGCGATCAAAGGGAACTGGCGTGTCCTCATGCTCGTCCTGTTTCTCACCTTCGCCGTCGTCGCCCTGTTCGTTCCCGGCGGCATCGTCGCCGACGACAGCCTCGCCGAGGAAAGCATCGAAAGCGGTCCGACCAATCTCGAGTTCGGCCTCAGCTTAGACGGCGGAACGAGGATCAGAGTTCCGGTCACAGGGATGACCGCCGAGAACGTCGCGCCCGATGCGGTCAGTGACAACGGAGAGGTCGATCAGCAGCGACTCGATAGTATCGAATCGACGCTGTACCAGGAACTCGGCGTCGACCAGGCGGATGCCACCGTCGACGTGCAAGACGACGGGACCGTTACTGCCGAGGTATTCGTCGAGAACGTGACCGAAGCGGAGTTCGCCGCCGCACTGCAGAAAGCGAACGCCGATGCGTCCGAAGACGACATTCGCGACGGCGTCACCGAACAGACCCGCGATCAAATGATTTCGACGATACAGACGAAGATCAACGAAGCGGGGCTCTCCGGCGGCACGGTCTACGAGGCGTCGACGCTCAACGATGAACACTACATCGTCGTCGAAGTGCCGAACATGGACTCGAACGAACTTCGAACGCTGCTCTCCGAGCGCGGGGTCGTCCAGGTCGTCGCCTATTACCCGGGCGAGGACGGAAATCAGACCAAAAAACCGGTGCTGACTAACGAGGACATCGCAAGCGTTGATGCACCCGAACTCCGTGGTGAGGATACCCCTGGCGAACCGTATTACGTCGTCCCGGTACAGGTACGCGACAGTTCGGCCAGCGAATTCCAGCAGCAAATGAACGACCTTGGGTTTACCAGCGAGGGCGTCGGTAAATGTGACCTGCCTGAAGAAAATGGGAACTTTCAGTTCGGCGAAGGTAGCGGGAGCTACTGTCTATTGACAGAAGTCGACAACGAGACCGTCGCTGCCCACAGTATGGGTGACACCAGTTCGGGTGGCGGATCGGGCCTCGCAACGAACATGAGACGTGGCAACTGGGCGAACGATCCGTCGTTCTTCATGGGCGCACAGAACCAGCAGGACGCCCAGTCGCTGTCGGTTAACCTCCGGGCTGGCAGTCTGCGCGCCCCGCTCGACTTCGAAAACAGTCAGATCTACTCGATCGAGCCGTCCCACGCCGAGCAGTTCAAGCAGTACTCGCTGCTGATCGGACTGCTCTCCGTGATCACCGTCAGCGGCGTCGTCTACGCTCGCTACACGGACACCCGCGTTGCGCTCCCGATGATCGTCACCGCGATGGCGGAGGTGGTGATCCTGCTCGGCTTTGCCGCGCTGATACGCATGCCGCTCGATCTCTCGCACGTCGCCGGGTTCATCGCCGTCGTCGGGACCGGGGTCGACGACCTCGTGATCATCGCCGACGAGGTGATGGACGAAGGCGACGTCAACTCCGCTCGAGTCTTCCAGTCGCGATTCCGCAAAGCGTTCTGGGTCATCGGCGGGGCCGCCGCGACGACCGTTGTCGCTCTCTCGCCGCTGGCCGTGTTGAGCCTCGGTGACCTCCGCGGGTTCGCCATCATCACCATCCTCGGCGTGTTCATCGGGGTTATCATCACCCGACCCGCCTATGGTGACATCCTGCGTCGCCTGCTGACCAATCAGTAGCCGCATTCGTCACTCGGTCACCGTTTTCCCGATTACCTCGAGCAGCCGCGCGATTACGTCACACCGTCGTCTCGAGCAGCTTCACAGTAGCGTCGTCCGTCGGCGCAGATAGCAGCGAGCGACGACGGTCGCGGCCTCCGAATCAGCCATCGGCCTGCACTGATCGTGCGCGTCGCGTGAGTCAGGTATCGTCGTCGGACGGCACATCGCGTTCCAGAAGGTGATCCACGGCCGCAATCTCGAATCGAATCGTCTCGAGATAGCTCTCGACGGCGCGTCTGGCGGTCGCCTCGAGATCCCGTTCATCGACGGTCTCGAGGACGATTTCGGCCTGTTTGTCGATCTCCTCGAGACGGGACTCGATGGATCCGGGCTCGCGCCCGCCGTCCGCGAGTACCTCGTCGGGACGTGAGGAGGTCGGCGACGGCTGGTGGTCTGGTGAATCGTCGCGGACGCGAGATCGGGCGGCGATACGACTGTTAGTGGGGAAACGTGCGTCTTCAGGGTTGGATCGTTCGGGTTGCATGGGCGGTCTCTCCTGTGATGGTGACCCGACTCCGGCGTGCAGGGGTACGTCGGACTGTCAGAATCCGATGGAGCCGACTCACTCGAGTGGTCGGCCTCCGTTCGTTTATATTTTTCTAACGATTTACAATCAGAATGTAACGGTTCGGTATCGATTTATGACGTTTCATTACCAATTTCATACAAGTCGGTAAACCTATGGTTACGAACCGGCCCACCATAGACGTGGCACGACAACGGGCCGACTGGATGCGTCCGGTCGACGAGCACATCTTGGAAACGATGCGAGATGAGGGTAATTTGACACCACAGGCCGTCGAGAACTTCGACGTCTGTTCCCGGAGTCACGCCAGCGTGCGGCTTTCGAAACTCGCGGAGTACGGTCTGGTCAGTCGGATCGCCCAGGGACTCTACCGCCTCACGGACGAGGGGCGAGCATTTCTCAACGAAGAACTCGACGCCGCAGAACTCGAGCCGAAAACGGAGTGATGACGCGGAAAACGGATCCGCGGGAGTTCTTCGACGCGGCTTCAACACGGTGCCTATCGCCGGGCCTCGGCGTCCCGCGTGGCCCCGGGGGGCTTTCTGAGTGACAGTCCAGCGACCGAAACCTGTCGGCTACCGGTTTCGGCTCGGACGGTCGCCCGGCAGCGGCCGTGTCCTCGGCCGCACCGAGTTCGTCGTGTGCCTTCGGCCAGTAGCCTTCGGTGAGGGCCACTACGGTCTGTCATTTTATTCCGCCGGGGGCAGGGCGTCACCCCAAAATTCGATACGCATACCTTCGGTGTTAATATTTCCCATTTCGGATCAATATCAGTAGAGTTGTTGCGTACGAGTGTCCCGGTTTCGAGCGGGCGGTAAGTCGCCAACTCGTGGATTCGACCGCCGTGTCGGAGATAGCTGGCCACGACTGGTTGACCCCGGCGGTGAGGGGGCGATTCGATCAGCGATCGGACCGGTTCGTCGTCGGTACTGTCCGCGGGAATATCGGTACCAGTTTATAACGAGGTCCATAGTACGTCCGCGTGAGTCCGTCGGCGCGGTTCTGTCGGACGATACTCGAATGGAGGGAGACCCTATGAGCGAAGAGAGGGAACACACAACGACGGAATCGATGTCCGAGCCGATACACACCACGCGATCCGCCACCGGCTCGGAGCCATCTCGACTCGAGCCCACGGCGTTCGGGTTGGCCTGCGGGATTCTCTGGGCCGGCGGAGTCGCAGTCCTCGGGCTTACCGCCCGAATAGGATGGGGTAGACGATGGGAACGGCTACTCGCCGACGTGTATCGCGGCTACAGCGAAACCGTACCCGGACTCGCTATCGGGGCTGCATGGGCGTTCGTCGACGCGTTTACCGGCGGATACATCTTCGCCTGGTTGTACAATCGTCTCAGTCAACAGCTGGGATGACGACCCGGATGCGGGCGATCCGGTCGCATTCGGTTGCTACTCGGTTCGTACGGTAAGCAGTGATGCCCCGTCAACTATCGGTCACGGCGTCGACGTACCGTCCACATGCGCCTCGTACAGGTGTTGGTTCCCGACGGGAATCGCGAATCGGTGATAGCTGCGCTGGACGAGCAGGGGATCGATTACGCCGTGTTCGAGGAGACCGGCCGGGGCGAGTTCGAGGCGATGGTCCAGTTTCCGGTGCCTCCGACCGGCGTCGAACCCGTACTCGAGAACCTGCGAAGCGCCGGTATCAGCGAGAGCGCGTACACCATCGTGTTACCGACCGAAACCGTCGTCTCCGAGCGGATCGAGTCGCTACAGGCGCTGTACCCGGGAAATCGGGTTTCGCGGGAGGTGTTAAAGGCGAACGCACAGAGTCTCGCACCGGCGCGGTCGACGTATTTCGCGTTCATCGTGCTGAGCACCATCATCGCCACAGGGGGGCTGTTACTCGACTCCGCGGCGACGATCATCGGCGCGATGGTCGTTGCACCGCTGATGGGACCGGCGATCACCGCCAGCGCCGGCAGCGTGCTCGCCGACCGCGAGCTGGCGACCCGGGGCATCACGCTGCAGGTCGTCGGCCTCATGCTGGCGATCGCCGTGGCCGCCGCACTCGGGGCGCTACTCCGGGGAACGGTGATCGTCCCGCCTGGGACCGACATTCGAACGATCCCGCAGGTCGCCGAACGGACGAGCCCCGACTTCCTCTCGCTGTTTATCGCCTTCGGATCGGGGATCGCCGGCGCGATCAGCGTCTCACGCGGTTCCGGATCGACGCTCGTCGGCGTCGCGATCGCAGTCGCACTCATTCCACCCGCGGCGACTGCGGGGCTGGGAATCGCCTGGGGGTTCCCAGAAGTGGCCGCGAGCGCCACCGTGCTGGTGCTGGTAAACCTTCTGTCGATTAACCTCTCCGCGCTGGCGATCTTCTGGCTCAGCGGGTACCGACCCGAACTGACTGACCAACGAGCATCCGTCCGAACGGCGGTGCTCAGACGTGGCGCGGTACTCGTCATCGCGCTCGTCGTGCTGTCGGTCGTGCTCGGACTGGTCACGTTCGCGTCCTATCAGACGACGACGTTCGAACACCGGGCGACCGCCGAAACGGAGCGGTTTTTCGACGAATCCTCGCTTTCGGAATACGAACTCGAATCCGTGGCGGTTGCCTACGACTCCCAGGACATCGTCCTCGAGAACGATCCGACCGTCACGGTCATCGTCGGCCGGTCGAACGCCACGGCTGTTCGGCCGAACCTCGCGGATCGCCTCGATCGCCATCTCGAGGAGACGACCGGCGAGAACGTGGGCGTGCGAGTCGGGTTCGTCGTCGCCCAGGAGTCCGAACCGATTCCCGTGACGACCGAATCTCGATGGCACTCACCGCTCGCGTGACGGGTAGTCGGCACTAACTTCTCCACACGGGACCAGTAGCAGTTGACGTGACACCGCGTGCAGTTGATCAGGAACTAGAAATTGGCGTGTGGGTGTCTTTCGCAGTGGCACCGATGATCGAGGTGTGCTCGTCGATAAACGTATGATACCACGCAACGTACGTGAGAATCATCCAGAGCGTTCGCCCCACCGACTCGTCACCGCGCCGGTGTGCGGCCCGTAACGCCGTTGCCCTGTCCGCGTTGACGTACGGCGCGTTCTCGAGTTTCTCCCTGGCGAACCACGTCTCGATCGCCGCGTGTTCCTCCCGGAACCAGTCCGTGACGGGCGGTCGCATCCCCATCTTCTTGCGCTCTATGATCTCGTCAGGAAGCAGGTCGTCGACTGCGCGTTTGAGCACCCGCTTGGCGTTCCCCTCTGTGACCTTGTACTCGATCGGAAGGGAGTGGGCGAACTCCGCGATGTCGGCCGACAGGAACGGGACTCGGAGCTCCAGCGACTGCGCCATGCTCGTGTGGTCCGCTTTGAAGAGGTGGAAGTTGGGCAGGGTGTAGTTCGCCTCGAAGGCCGACATGTGCTGCTCGGGGGCCGGATCATCGATTTGCTCGGTCAATTCGCTCACGTGCGCTCGGAGTCCCGCCGTCTCGGCGGTTTCCCCTGTGTCGAGAAACTCGTCGGGTTCCGGTCGAAACGGCATGAACCCACACGTGTGGTGCAGCGTTACCTCGGTATTGTCTCTCAACCACGAGTAGTACCTGAGGTACTTGCCGCCCACCGGCGAAATCGGGGCGATGGAGCCTGCGATGTCGTGGGTGAACTGCGGGAGGAAATCGACGTTTCGTTTGTACTCCGACACCTGTCGATACCGGGGATAGCCCGCGAACAGCTCGTCGGCGCCTTCGCCCGCGAGGGCGACTTTTACGTCTTCGCTGGCGCGTTCTGAGAGGAGAAAGAGGGGGAGCATCTGCAGGTGGCCCGTCGGCTCGCCGAGATACCGGATCATCTCGTCGAACAGTTCCATCGAGGAGAGGTCGACGTTGACCTCGTGGTGGTTCGTTCCGAAGTGGTCGGCAACGAGACGGGCCTCTTCGCTCTCGTCGAACCGCGGATTATCGAAGGAGACGGCGTAGGTATCGAGCGGATCGTCCCTGTATTTTGAAGCGATGCCGACGATAGCCGACGAGTCGAGCCCCCCGGAGAGAAACGCTCCGACGGGTACGTCCGCCATGAGGCGGTTCTCGACCGACCGTTCCAACATGCTCCGCAATCGATCGGCCGCCGCTTCGAAACTCAGCGTCGAGCCGCCCGTTTCGACGTCCAGAACGTTCCAGTACTCCCGCTCCCGAGCGCCGTCGGGCCCGATCGTTACCGTGTGACCAGGTTTTACCTTTCGGACGTCCCGCAACAGCGTCTGCGAACCGGGCGTGTACTCGAGCGAGAAGTGATTGAAGACGGCCGCGGGGTCGATCGTTCGATCGACGCCTCCGATCAGCACCGCGGGAAGCTCGCTTCCCCACACGTAGCCGCCACCCGCTCGTCCGTAGTACAGTGGTTTGATTCCGAGACGGTCACGGGCGAGAAAGACCGTATTCGTCGCTTCGTCCCAGATCGAAACGGCGAACATCCCGTCGAGATGGTCGACCATCGCTTCGCCGTACTCCTCCCAGAGATGGACCAGGACCTCGGTGTCGGACTCGCTCTCGAACCGATGCCCGTCCCGCTCGAGCGACTCCCGGAGGGTCTCGTGATTGTATATCTCCCCGTTGAAGACGACGCTGATCGTCCCATCTTCGTTACACTTCGGCTGTGACCCCCCGGCTAGATCAACAATCGAGAGGCGGCGTGCCCCCATCATTATCTCCGCGTCCCGGTCGAGATATCTCCCCTCTTCGTCCGGTCCGCGATGCTCGATCCAGTCTAGCATAGACGAGAGTGTAGGCTCGTCCGTCCACCCGTATGCGCCGACAATACCGCACATTAGTGGAAAAGTACAACCGACATCACATTGTTAGGTCCCGAATTATATCTGTTTGGATGGAATTAATCGTCTATGATATAACAGCATCCGAGTTCTCCCGATATCAAGTACTCAGTCGTTCACACATGGTATCTCGGCAAACATCTGAAAGTATCCCATAATCTATGTCTGAAATATACAGTAACTTCAAGATTATATTCGGATGAATACTATAGAAGCCCGCGTCGTCTCGAGCGTCACCGACGTCGTGTGCCACTGCAAGACGAAACGCCACCGGGCCACTACTGCTACTGCTATCATCACCGATATCCACTTGCAGTGGTCCATTTCTGGGAATACGTAGTGTCTTGAGGGGGTTGTAGCGTCCTTGCCAGCGTTGGAATACTTGAAGTGGACGTAATCAGGTTGTTACCCGAGACACACCTGCTGTCCGCGGGGAACACGCCAGATCTCGTCTCGAGCAGGGACCGACGTCGACCGATCGAACGAGAGACTACCAAGTAACGAGATCATACGTACAGCCGCGATCGCGGTGGGTCAGATGTTTCGTGGACCCAAGTTTGCCCGGTTGGGCGGTGGTCACTCCCTGTGGTCAGTCGTATCCGTGGACACCAGCCGTCTCCGGTGATCCAGTCGATGCAGCAGTTGCCCCCGGAATCGAGGCATCCGCCTTCAGCAGCACCCGCCGTTCCGTGTACGGTAGTCCATTCTTGCGTTCGGTCCGCTTCCGAATCGCCAAGCGGTTCTCGGAGAGTTCGAGCAAGGCATCGATCATCCTCGAGACGAGCTTCTTCGCGTAGGCGTCACTCACACCCGTTTCCTGCCGGCGGATCCAGTGTTTCATATCACTGGCTTTGACGTACTCACGAACACCCTTGCAGCCCTCTTGCCACGGATCGTCGCCGACGCTGGGGTCACTCCGAGCTCGCCAGAGTTTTACCGCGAGTCGAGACGGCAAGGAGTTCGTCGACGACCGGAGCATATCGTCGTCCATCTGGACCAGTTGCTGGATCGGCAGGAGATCGCCGTGGGATAGCGTGACCGATCCACCCCGATCGAGAGGATCGTCGGAGTCGGGAATCCGCATGTACGTATCGTCCTCTTTGGTGAATCGCTCGAGGCGTTCGACGCCGTCCGCAAGTGCGTCAGGATCAACGTGATCGGCGAGGAGATGCGCGCCTTTCTCGAGTTCTCGCGTCTGGAGTTCGGCGATTCGGTCCTTGTTCGCGCCGGCTTTCTTCAGGGCCGCCTGTGCGACTGCGTCCAGCCGTGCGTTCTCTTCTTGGAGGGCTTCGATCTGTTGCTGTTGGTCTTCGATCTGGTCGCTCTGCTCGGAAACTGTCTCTCGAAGAGCGTCGTTCTCGCTCTCGAGATCGTCGATCCGTGCCTCGAGCTGCTGGAGGTGGTCTCGGATCGATACGTCACTGTCGGGAGTGATGGGTGTCATCGGGGGAATGGAGGAAATCGAAGGTCGTTCGCCAGAACGGAGCTCGAAGGTCGGCCAGAAGTCAGAACACTGCCGCTATCGAGACGGATGGGTTGCCCGTCTCGAGGATAAGGCGACTGCTGGCGTCGTGGCCATTGGAGACTGGCCGGTCGTGAGGAGAGCACCGTTCAGGGAGGCTATGCGGGGGAGTGGTGCTCAGGCAGTGGCCACGATCGTGGGCTCGACGAGTATCGTCCAGTGCGTCTGACCCGCCATCGCGAGTCCGAGATCAGCGTCGAGGAGGACGTCCTCGCGACCGTTCGCGGTCTCCGTCAGCTTGGTGGGAGCGCAGCCGGCACAGTAGACGGCCGCAATCGTGTAGGTCGGCTCGTCGGAGTACCGACAGGCTCGACCGCTTACTGGATGCCCTTCGTGGAGGTGGTCGCTGCAGTCTTTGCAGGGAACGATCTCGCCTGCCGTGATCCGTGCGCCCTCGAATTGCTGCTCGAGGAGACATGGATGGTGGATCTCAGTCCGCGTCGGCTGTGGTTGGCCGTCGGGCGACTCGAGGTCGCTCTCACAGACCGACGCCAGCCAGACGGAGGAGTCCGTCATCGGTCCTCCTCCGTGGAGTAAGAGTCGTCTGCCTCGATGCGCTTGTACACCTCGATCGTCTCCTCGAGGTTTTGGATTGCCGGCTCGAGCGACAGCGGCTGGATGATCTCGCCGTCGAGAATCCACACGTCCGCGAGGACTTCCTCGAGACGGACTCGGATCGGATGATCGGGTCCGTTGGTCATGCTTCGACCTCCGGGTTTGAGTCAGTGGCTTGGGTGTCAGTCGTCGTGAAAGTGGAGTCGTCGAAATCTGGTCCGGCGAACGCCTTCGCTTCTGCGAGGAGTCGGGTTTGGCGTTTGGCCTCGCGCTCGAGTTGCTCACTGCGGAGGCTCTGGTGTCGGTCTCTGGCGGACATCGTTAGAGGATCTCCTCGAGGACGTCCTGTGCCTGATTAGCTGCGGAGACCGGTCGGTCGGCCCAGCCACCACACTCCTGATCGATGAACTGGATCCAACGCCGGAGGTCCTCGCCACCGTCGCCTATCGGGCCAAGTTCGATGGCTTCTGTGCGTAGAATCGGACCCTCGAGTGAGAATACGGGAACTGCGCCGGAATCACCATGGTTGGATCTGGATTCTGTGACGACGATACGCCCTCGTTTGTACTCGACGTGGTGATGTCGGCCTTCAGTGTCTTCGCCGACGTAGTCATCGTTCCACGAGCGACACTCGAGGACTGGGTTGTTGGACTGTGCTGCTCTATCCGAAACTTCTTCCGTTGGAGAGGTTGTAATCGACATTGTCCTTACCACGGGACACAGGTCGGGTGTCTTCAGCACCCGGCCGAGAATCGGTTTTCCCAGCCACCCTGTGTCTCTACTTTCTGGTCTGTCGCCCACCCACTTAATTATTACTAAATAAAGTATATACCTAATACAGTAAATACCGGAAATAGTAAGCGGGTGGTGAGTGTCGTATAACTTACGACATGTGGTAATTTATGGGTGCGGCGAATACACAACGATCGATGGCAGAAGAAGGTCGGGCGCTCATGACCGAGCGTGAGCGCGAGATTATCACCGGAGAGGCCGAAGTTACGGACAACTATAGGTACAAAGTCGAGTCACTAGTTCGAAACCGGGTGAAAAAGAAATTTGCTACCGACATTGCTGTCCTCAAAGGGCACCTCCCCGAAGCATACGAGATAATCGAGGAGGAGGTCTGTGACAATGAGTAGTGCCTAGATTGGTTCGACAATGATGTGTTCCTGGACAAGACAGGGGCGCTTCATACGACCCGCTTCTTCATATCGAATGATGCTGTGTTCGGCCAGTAAACCGAGGTCACGGCTCACCTGTGCTTTGTCACGCCCAACACGCCGAGCGAGATCCCGAACAGATTCCACATCTTCCGATCGGAGCGTTTCGATGAGCTCCCGACGCTTTGGTGTGAGTACTGTTTCAGCGCTCTCGAGGCTGAGAACCTGCACACCCTCCATTCCGCCACGGGCAAGCGCTTGAGCTAACTCACTACGCCGTGCTGCTCGCTCAGCATCGTCACGGCTCGTCTGGGACCAGTCGACCTGTGACATCTGTTCTAATCACCTACCGTTGTGTACGGACCACAACTGTATAACTGTTGCCACAAGTGTTTAGTAAAGCAGTGGAGAGATTGTTTGTAATCAGCATATAGAAAAATATAATTATAAACTGCATCGATATAGATACGAAAGATAGGAGTCGACGAACTCTGATCTTGGTGAGTCTATGGCGAAATCGGATTTTACATACGTCTACGAGGTAGGCAGGATCAGGGACGTTGTTTTCCACATTGGCGCTCGGCATACCCCCAGCAGTACGAACGTCGAGTCTTTTGCGGTCATCCTCTTTTTCGAACTCTGTGACAGTACCAGAGTAGAGGTTGCGAAGGTCGACAACAGCGAGCACCACGAAGGTGATATCCACATTGATCGCTACTATAGGGAGCTTGGATCCGACTTCAAGGATTTCGATATTGACATTGACGACTGTTGGGAAGCCGAAGAGAAATTGAAGCAGAACTGGACCCACTACGCCCAGACTTACCTCAGAAATCACGGCAAGAGGCCACGAAGCGACTAACACTCGCAGTATATCGCACACGTTTTCTGTCACGGTCTGGTTGGAGCGAAGACATCGAATTGAATTCGGCAATCAACGTCAGCGATATCTCCTTCAGGGACCACAATTCCCAAATCAGGCTCTGATAACCGTTGCGGTGATGTCCGACGGTAGCGATCATCTCGCAGGTTCTTGCTGGCCGCTGTACAGCAAGTGGTGAGTAAATCGTTTCCACGACTAGTGGCTACCAATAATTTCATTTACTTAGCCAAAGTTCGTTTCGGATAGCAGCAGACATATATGAACAGTCAACTCGTGGCAATCGTGGGCGCTTCAGGTTTTGCTATTGGAATGTTCCTCGAAGGAGTGAGTATGGCAGTTCAGGGAAGTCGGTTGATGGGTGCAGTCTTAATACTCCTCACGCTGATATTTAGCCTAGTTATCATATGGCGAAGTAGAAATCCCAAGGAGGCAAATAAAAACGGATATTTCAGACGTGCTGGATCTGCTCGCGCCTATATTCTACTCACTTTAGGAGCAATTATATTTATACTCGGTGTCCAATCTGTGAAATTGTCACTGTCTATGGCATAAAGGAAGAAATAAAACACCCTCGGGCACCTCTGTTCCAAAGGTTCTCTGGACGAATCAAAGGCGTCCGCATCTCTTAGACCACCCGCACATAATCTCTTTCATGGCCAAACGGTAGCGGCGATTAGGGCGGAAACGGACCCACCATTTCTTCAGGTGCCTATTCTTCTACTATAGTCATCCGACTCGATCAAATGGAAATAATCCACGTGAACCGCAGCCTGGTCGTCGACCCAGAGACTGAAGGGCGCATTGTTTGGGACGGGGACTGACCTACTCGTTAGACCCACCGCATGGACTGACCGCAGTCACCTCCCAAGAATGGTCGTGAGAGTCTTACGTATCTTGCAGGTGCCGTTGCACTACTCAGTGTTCCGCCCTGAGCCACCATCGGACGCGCCGTTTACGCAGGCTGTACCCAGACAGCCTATATGTCTTGCAACGCTTCGTGTAAGTGTCCCGGCTCGGTCAGCCCGCACGCCTTGCGACGGGGTACGTGACGGCGGCACGGAACGCAGGACAACCAAAGGACGTGACCGGCGAGAGAGTGAATATGAGCGGGAAGGTTCTTGACAAGCACTACGACAAGGGTTCAAGCGCGGAGAAGGCAAAGAGACGGCGAGACTATATCAGGGATATATAGGTAAGAGGATGGGATTACATCTCGTCTAACAGTTCCTGTTTCTTATCTTCAAATTCAGAATTAGTTATTAACCCCTCTTCGTTGAGTTGCTTGAGCTCTCGTATTAATTCGGTAGGACCTGCTGAATCGGCCTCCTTCACTCGGATGTTTTGCTCATCATCTGTTCGCAGTACGATCCGCTCTTTGTTCTTCTTTTTAGACAGTTTATTATAGGCTACGTTGCCCATCCCAAAGGACCACAGACCGGTGAGGACACCGGTTAAAGCGTGTCCACCAATAGCCCCACCTTTTGTAGTAGACATTACTACTCGGTTCCAGAGTCTGTAATTTCCTCAATCTCCCATCCCTCATCCTGTCTGTCCTTAACCTGTTGTCGGAGTTCAGAGTTAGCGATATCATCAATTTTCTCATATTGAAATCTTTGGTTAATTCGGTGAAGGAATCCCCTCCGTGTTCGCCATCTATTTTCTCGTCCAATTCCCTTTCCCGATCTCCTTTCGCCTCTTTGTAGAAGTCTCTGAGCGACTTTTTGACTTCGCTCTTCTCAGCCTCATACCCACAATGATTACAGAGATATTTCTGCCCGCTTAGAATCCCCTCAGATTGGGAATATATTTCGTCCTGTCCACATTTAGGGCAGTCTCGAAAGGCGTCGGAGCCCGGTTCGGAAATCCCACCAAGAGGGGCCATATTGGATGGACTCCACTAGAAGATGTAATTCTTTCTAGCATTCGACTCTACCACCGCAGTCCTTCGTAGGCACTTTAGAGCGGCGCTGACTGCGAATCACAGTCTGCGCCGCAGGCGCAAGCCTAGGCCGGGATTTGAACCCGGGCTCTCGTCCTTACCAAGGACTTTCTCGAGATCGACGAATATCGGCCGATTCACGGCCACTATTGCCAGTTCTCGACTGAGATCGAACCTACTCATCCCGAAATAACTGCACGATCCTATAAATAAACGATGGTACACTCTCGGGAGTCACAGGAGCACGTTCCAGATAACACCACACCGAACCAGCAATCACCCACCACTACAGACCCACAATCGATTCGCTATCCGGCACCGGATTCAGCGAGGAAACAGGCACCAAATAATTGTAGTGGTCAAACCTTGACTGCCTTCGCTTCCCATTGAGTACCATCTCCTTCGTAGCTGTCCCCAAGAACGTCACAGCCCGACCCTCCAGATGCCCAAGTACGTAGTAATCAGCATTAACGCGATACTCCTTCACCGGTAGAGCGTGGGGGTCCTTCTGGCTGGTCTTCACATCAATCGTCCGCTCAACACCCTCAATAGAGGCCTCAAAATCAACACCTCCGTCTGACCACGCTACCACTTCAGTATCGACCTGTAGATTGGCATAGATAGCGAACGCAATCTCACCCAGAGCCCCAACGGTTTGGCGTTCCTCAGGATCTACTCTCCACGTATCTGATTCATTATTCCAGCCATCGTTTTCTTCGAACGACTGGTTCCGTTCCTTTGCTATCTTAGAGGCAAGCCGAGCGTATCGGGGCGGTACTTCGACAGAGACAGTCATTCGCGTATCTTACCCTCCGTCGGAGAGCTGGTGAGGTCGTCGAGAAGCCTGTGCCACGAGACGCTGAAAGCCATATTTGATTTGTCACTGGGAACAGCCAAAATCGTGTGGGGTCAATTCAAATCGGCGCGTGCTGTCAGGACCGTATACAGAGAACCACCAGACAACGGCTACGTCAAAATAGGCGTTATTAGAATCATAATGACGGGTGTTTCAAAGTGCGATTGCCGGTTAGCTGAGCCGACCCTGGTGGATGATTCGGAACACGGGCCGACGAGGCTGACAGCACCCCGGTGCGATCCAGATATTCCTTAAGAAGCCTTCGCACACGGAGCTGAGGCGTTCCTGCTCTCCGGCCTTGTTGAATTCCTAATATAGAGGCATATCTCTCATATACTCAGCTATTTAATATTATTTTGATTCTCAGCTACGTAACTCAGACCAACTAAATAAATCAGCTTTGCACATTAGCGTCAGCTGTTGAGTGAACGAAGAGGTGGTCGGTCTCTTCCATGAGGTCATCGATGCCTCGGTCATTGTTGTCCTGAACCCACAAGAGAAGGTTGTACACAGTTTCTTTCAGGGAGTGTTCAAGATTCGCTCGAAGCGATGACGCCTTCGAGCGAACTATCCCCAAGGCGCTCGAGTCAGGATCAAGACGAATGAGACAGTAGGCAGCCATCGAGGGTGTCATAGAAGAGTTCTCATGGTTTACTGAATCAGCTCTAACGAATTGACCTACCCTGTACACTTAGTGCACGCTGTTCCTAGCTTGTCATGAGCGTGTCATAGAAGAGTTCATATAGTTCGCTGAATCAACATAAACGAATCGAAACCGTCGTGCACTTAGTGCACGTTGTCTTAAACTTGTCTGAACTATGGCGGAAGAGAGGTTCGGCGTCGCTGTTGACGAGGAAATCGAGCGAGAAGTAGATGAATTGGTCGCTGAGTGTGACGATCTCGGAGCCAGCCGCTCCGAGATCGTTGAAGCCATCCTCACAGCGTTCGTTAAATCCGAGACGAACCACGTTGAACGGGTGCGAGAAATCATTATTCGAAACGTCAGGGCACTCTCTAACCGGTTTTGAACGTTGTGCACCTAGTGCAAGTAATCCGCTACAGTGATAATTAAATTGATTGTAGTATGAGAAGAGTTCTATAACACACTCTCCGTCTTTGCTACTGCCTACGTCACGCTCCTACTTCATCGTACAAAACTGAATAGATAACATAAAGCCTAACTATATACAGCTGAAAATCAGATAAGATGAAAATAGGCATATTTGTCACCGAAGCGCTTTATGATCAAAGACGAAAAAATACAATTTCTGGACATGTCCAAGTTCCTATTCAGACAGCAAATATTCTATGTCAGAACGGTCATAATGTTACTATAATAACGAATGAAGCCCCTGAGGGATATGGAGTTCCAGAATTCACCGATGACGATATCGACCTCAGTACAGTTTCAAGTATTCACGGCCACTGGAAAGATGATAATATAGATAAGATAAATTCTTTAAAAATGATTTCTAATTTAAAAAATATTATTAATTCAGGCAACTTTGATAAAATCCATTTCTTTGGTAGCCATCGGGTTGCCTATTTATTATCCGTACTGGATCTATTGGGAGTCGACGCAGAGTCTCATATGACGTTCACAATTTATCCGGGGCGAACTAAACTCCCTTCTATGCTCGAAAAACAACTTTTGAAAAGAATAGATATAGTCTCTTCATTGACTGAATATACCGCTCAACAAGTTCCAAGGAATGCTATTGATATTATGCAACCAGGTATAATAAAGAATGTGAGGTCGGCAACCGCATCGCGTGCCCCGTTCGATAACTTCGTTCTATTCTGGCGAAATGCAGATTGGGTAAATGGAGGTGACATTTGCCGAACTGCGTATTCTGCTCTCGTAGAGGAGTATCCTGAAATTGATTTCGTCTATGCTACCCGTCCGAATGTAGAATTCGAACAAGAGATTAAGAAGGATGCCGAGAACCACTCGAATATTCATGTATTAACATACCCATATGAAGAGGCGTTGACTATTGAGGATTTGGTCGTCTCCGCGACTGTCGTGGTATTACCATTCCGTAGATTATCTATCAATCCTCAGTTTGCAGTGCTGGAGAGTATGGCGGCAGGAACCCCAGTCATCACCACCCCCGTCGAATCGAACGTAGATATTATTCAACATAAAGAAAACGGATATTTAGTTCCGCCTTCTGCCAACGATGTAACGGAAGCTATAACATGGGCACTAAACCATACAAAACAAATGATGGATATTGGAGAACAAGCCGAACAATCTATAAATAAACGATGGAACTGGGACACTTACGAGGAATCATTGATGACGCATTATGAGTGAAGAGAGTACGGATTTCACAGGATATCCTGAAGAAGAGGCCGTAATCTACGATCAAAAGCGATTTAAGTACCCGGCTGGGAAAGCCTTCGACAAGTTTGAGAAGAACCAGTTGTACAAACTATTCTCGGAACTTGAGGCCGGGGAGAAGATTCTGGAAGTTGGTTGTGGCACTGGCCGATTCATGGCGGACGGTCGAGAATTTGGTTTAGATATGACTGGCGGGGATATGTCGGCACACATGATAAACGAAGCAAGACAGAAACTCGACCGAGAGGCCTCTCTTTGTGTCTTAGACGGCACAGAACTCCCAATACAAGATAATATGTTTGATGGCGTCTATAGTATACGGACCCTCAATCAACTACCGACCCAAGACCATGCCCGATCAATGATACATGAAATGATTCGAGTATGTAAACCTGGCGGAGAAATATTGGTTGAGTTCGTGAATAGTGAGGCGTTATTCAACAGATATCGAGAGAACACCACTTACCTTACTAAAGAGGATGTTACCTCAATCTTCGAAAACAAGGATGTCACCGTGAACTGGACCTCGGGAATTCTATTTTTTACACAGACTGTTCTTGAGGCAGTTCCGTCATTCGGGTTACCCGCATTTGCAAGAATTGATGAAGCCTTCGCCAAGAAATTTCCACGAAGGGCGACGCGGTGCTATATCGGAGGGACTGTTCAATGAACGGAATTTCTACTAAGCGGTATGAGTGTGCCAATGGGACGTGCCGGAAGAGGTTTATATTGAAGCGGGATATTTGCCCGCGGTGTGGGAGTACTTCGCTTCACCGGTGTTGAATCATGAAAAGCATCTTTTTTACTCACCCTGAATGGAAGACTCACATGTGTATATGCGTTTTACCAGCCAGCTTAGACTCCAAAACGTGAATTAAACCCATTCAGCCTTGTTTAGACGCTCTAAAGGTGTCAGTTAGTGGCTATGTCGAGAGAGCAGAACCAAGCCATGAGAGCCTTTCAGCCCGATTTCGTTGTTCCGGTAGAGGCAGTAGCAACCTACGCCGCGTCTAAACAAGGCCAACCCATTCCATATGCTGACTGGGTATTTATATTCAGCAGGAGCTTCTTATCATCTGCTGTGGAGATAGGGGAGATCATCCGGCGAGTTTCGTGTGTCGGACACAGGCAGGATACACATGGCTGTACCGTTGTTCCTGAGCGTATTCATTGGGATTTTCCGGATGACATCGGTCACGGACACGGATACCAGCGAGTCGGTGGCAAAAACACTCCAACGAGGCTGGCCTCGTCAGCACCTTCGGTTCCTGGCTGGACTTGTATAGGCGTACCTCCTGACACTAGGCTCGTCTGGGTGTCCAGCCCTCCTATCGTACCACGTTACATACATTCCTGCCCTGCCACCGTAGTCAATGCGTCGGTTGCACGAATCGCAGATGTGTCTGGTTTCGACACCGTTGGTGGCCGCCGCTGGATCGGGACGGCTCATTCGATGTTCGCCTCCCGCCACTCGTCGAGATCACCAGTCGTGAGCGTCCAGCCCTCCTCGGGGAGCGTTGCGATGACCTCACGCTTGAACTACTGGTAGTGCTCGCACGCGAACTCATCATCGAAGGCGTGAGCCAGCATAACCACCGATAACTGCGCGGGTCCTGAGCCGCCGTACCCGAACTCAAAGCCAGAGGGACTGGCGCTGAGCGGATCATACCGACAATCCAGCGGCTCACCATCAGCCGTTACCTCAACCTCTTCACCGACCGGTGCGGCCGGATCACGATGGCTCCTGTAGACGGTGTCCTTCGCCGTTGGGGACCTGCCGCGACCACCCGTAATTGAGGGCCGTTCATCGAGTTTTTCTCCGCTCAATCCCTGTTTCGGTTGGAACATCACGGCTCATCGAGCGACCTCCTGAAGCCTATCGATCGCGGCCTCCAGCGATGAGGCTTCCTCGTTGAAATTCTGGGCTTTCTGTTCGAGTTGCTCTGCACTCATCTCGAGCTCGCTGGCAGTTCGTTCGAGTTCGGCGGTCAGCGTCTCGACATCCACCTGTCCGACCTCCATCCGGGTTCGACGCAAGTGCTTACAGCCACCCTCTGGCTCGCGATTACGGTAGTCGTGACAGGAGCAGACACCTTCACGAAGATCGACCGTGTACTCCGAGCCTGACTGAGTTGTAACACTAAACAGCGCAGGCGCTTCCTCGATCACGGTCATGTGCTCTGTCGCCGCCCGAACCGTCCGTGGTTCTACGTCGGGCTGGATCGATTCGGAGCTCACGGCTCGTCACCTCGGGTGGTCAGTACCTCGCTAACGTAGACCCGACCGCGAGCCTTCTCAGTGTGCTCTGTACAGGCGGGGTCTTCCGCATATCCACGGCCCGGCGCGTTGACGACGACTGTACGGGTGGCTTTGCGATTACACCCGAGTTCCCGACACGTCGCCATCAGATCTTACCTCCAGGACAGTAGCCGATCTCGACGCCGTCGTGCCTGACGACTACCTGGCCCTGTTGACGGTCGGGATCGACATCGACGACCTCCATCGCCTCGGGAAAGGCTTGTTCTGCCGCGATTACTGCCTCGAACCGCTCGTCGTCCGCTTGCTCCAGTCGGTCGATGTCGTGACATTTCAGCCGTCCCTCCTCGGTCTCGACGTATTCGAGTTCGAACCGGTAGTGACGTTCCGCCTCGCACTCTGCGCCTGTCTCGTAGTACGTCTCGTCTCGCCGATGATCGGTGTAGCTGTCCACGATTTCCTCGAAGCAACACCGCTCGTGGAAGATCGCGGCCATGTCTTCGAGGACTGGGTGCATCTCCTCGACCGGCATCCACTCGTGCTCGTGGTCCGTGATGGCATCGCCGTAGTGCCGGTCGATGTCCGCAGGTGTGACGCCGGAGAGAGATTCCCGCTCATCGTCGGCCCTCCGAGTCGCACGTCTCAGGAAGATCGTCCGTGTTCAGCACCTTAACACCACACTGGATACAGCGGAGGTACCGCTCCAAGTACTCGGTCTGACCCTCGTATCCATGGTGAGGTTCAGGGTGCTTTCCGGGCACCCACTCCGACTTGTCGATGACCAGATGCGGGCCGACTTGCTCCGCATCCGGGTGTCTGTTCGACAGTGTTTCCACTCTGGAACTCGTATCTGACATTGCTTCCTGGTCTCCATCGGGAAGCCCACGCCGGTGTCTCCACCACCGGTTCCGGACTAAATCCGGTAGCTGTTGCTCTGGGTTCCCGTGTTTAGAGATAGGTGTGGATGGTGGTTAGTGGTATCTGAAACGGTAGTTTACGCGTTTTTCACCCCTCTATCGCGACTTTTAGTCATTCGAGGATACCCTGCTGTCAGCTGCGAGGGCCAGCCCCATGCCAGTCGGGGTAGCCGCATGCCGGTCGGACGGCTCTGGCAGCAGGGGTGCCTCCTCTCGCGAGTCAATGCTCCCTGCTCTGGCCCGCGAAGCCGATACGACGTGATCGACTGCAGATGCTTTTGCGATTCTGTGACCTGTGGGGACCACCCCCCTACCCCCACCTTCCATCTTCGCGTACGCGTGGATAGAACTAAACCCCGATTAGGGCTAATCGTACTCATTCGTACACGTACCGCAGTAGGAGGGGGTGGGGGATCCCCTCACACCCTCTCGATCGCTAAAAGCTTAATTATCTGATGTGAATGGCCATGGAACAGTACCCTTCTCGAAGATTCCTCGAAGGCGCACATCCGCAAGGGACACGACTCCCGTTTGGTGTCCGCTCTGTCTCGACTCGTGCTCATAGGACCCGACGCCGATACGGCCTGCCCCCTTCATCCGATCGATGGCTGTTGATCGGGCAACCCCGAGTCGCTTCTCGACATCACCAGACTTGTAGGGCCCATCGTGGGCAGGATTACAGAGCATCTTCACGACGGGTTGTCGCCACTGCAGGATCGACGCGAACGCCACACGGGCCGCCATCTCCATATCCGCGTCATTGACAGCCGCGCGTTCGTACCCAAGGGCCCGAGCATACACCATCCGCTCAAGCATCTTGTAGGACCGAGTCTCCTGTTCGCTCATATCGACCCCGCTTTGGTCGTGGTCCCCACCGAAATCCACTGCTCGCCCGCGAGCGACGAGTCGAGCTAACAGCATCAGCGCAAATTGCTGATCCTCGGTCAGAGACGGCATTTGCTCGTCGGTGATCTCACCACTGTGCTTGTGGTAGAAGTAGCTCCACCACGCCGTGATCGCCTCTCTTGCTTTTGCTTTCTTCTCGGTGTATTTCTGGTCGTCATTCAGTGTGTCCATGAGTTGGCGCAGGTCGTCCACCTTCGGTATCGGATGGAACAGGAAGCGAGAGCCAGCGTTCCCCATCTCGATCCATGCCTGTTTGTTGGGGAACGTGGTTGCGCCGACGAGCCCGAACCGGTACTCACCGGGATAGTCCGACTCATAGCGAGTTGTACCGTGTGCGCCCGTCGTCTTGGCCATCCCACTTCCATCGGCGACCCGGGAGAGGACTCGCATATACTCCGCTACATCATCACCGGTGAACCACGGGCCCATCTCCGCGGCGATCATCACACGTTGCTTGATCCGCGGAAGCAGGTCGTACTCACCCTTGTCGCCATCGGCGTTGTGGCTGATCCACGCGCTCGAGATGACGATAGCATGCGATTGGCTGAGATGCAGGTCAGTAAACAACTCTGCCACCGTGGATTTCCCTGTCGAAGGTTGGCCGATCGCGATGACCATCGGACAGTCACTGACGGCGATGAACAGCATCCGGACGAATACTGTCATGTAGGCGTCGGCCAGGTGTCGCGACCGTGTGTCGAACGTGTCCTCTATCACCTCGGCCACAGCTGACCAAGCCATCGCCGTCGAATCGGGTTCAGGGGGGTCATCCGGAGTCGTCTCCTCGACGGCTTGTTCTTGGTCCTGATTCTCCTCTAATAGCTCTTCTTCGCGTCCTGCGATCATCGACCTGTACTCGTTGTACGATACTCCGTCAAGATCAGACAGAGCACTTGCGAATCGGGCCCAAAGCGGCTCATCGTTCTTCTTTGCTAAGGCCAGCGCATCGATGATCGGCTTCTCATATGCCTTGTCGGAGTCCTTTTCTATTGCCTCGATGATGCTGTCGTAATCGTGTTCTGCCGCAAGCCGCTCTGTAGGCGGTGGTAGTTCGGTCTCAACCTCCGAGGATTGTGACCTCTCCCTGTCGGTGGTCTCACTCACGGGATGACACCCCCGGATGCCGCAGGCACGGTTTCTGAGCGACACTGTCGGGCTTCCCGTAGTTCGGAGAACCCGTAACCTCTATCGGCTTGTGCGTGTAAATTTAACATGCTTCGTAACTCCATACGGAGCGAACCATCACCGACCACCGGGCTGACTGGCCTCTAATCAATCGGCCCGGTGACGTCGGTACTTGACCCGCTCTCTCGAGTGCTTAGTGACCCGCCTCCTCTGGGTCATACTGCTCAAGCATCTTGTCGAGCAGTTGATTATATGTCTCACCGCCTCGTTTCGCACCTCTGAGCCGGTTTCTGACCCGCTTTTCCAGCTTAATACTGGTTCGTTCACCAGTCATCTTGACACTTACTCCACGGATACACATTATCCGTGAAGCATATATATTAGTTTTCAATTTTTTGATTAGAGTGGTACCCTTCGAGGTTGAAGAGGATGTATCTAAAGCAGATTTCGATACTTGGAATCAGCTGAGAATAGCTTTCAGTCATCGAGTTTTGGCCATGTCTCACCGTGCCACCACCCAACTGAGACTCATCATACTTGATTACGAACGAATACTTTCAAATTCCGATAGGAAGATGCTACCGTGACTTCGGGTGAATTGGCTCTGAGTTGGAAATGCTCTGGGCAATCTGAGGGAAAGGGGGATCAGAACGGGGAAGGGTGAGCTTAGTGTCGCGGGAACGCGATCTCGCGGTCGTACTCCCAAGGTTCGTCCTCGGAAACAGGCGTCGTTCCGTGGTCAATCTGTTCGTCGGTCAGGCCGTAGCTGATCTCGTGCTCCATAATGAGGCTCTGATACTGCTGGCCCAGCTCAGACTGGTCGGTTATCCGGCTCGACTCGATCAGGTAGTGCGCCATGTTGCGACCTGCTCTTGAGCCTGCCGCGGTGTGCGTGTCGTTGACGACGTAGCCTAACTCGCCGAGCCCTTCGCTCTCTGGCTGGACAGGGAAGTCGTGCTCTGGCTGTTCCCCGCGCCGAAGCGATTGCATCCGGTCTGGAGCGATCTCCAGCCACCAGTTCTTCATCGGGAGTAGTTCACGAGCGGACTCGGCCTCAGCGAGCAGGCTGGCCGCTCGCATCGCGCAGGCGAGGCCCATTCCCTCGTCGGGGTCCCACTTCTTCGTGGCGAGCTGTCGGAGTCGTTCGATGGCAGGGAGTAGGTCAGCCTCAGTGACCGCAAGTCGGCAGTCCTCCAGCAGAACGGTTTGGGCTCTGTCCCAGAAGTTCCAGGAACATCCGCTGCGTGCGAGTTCAAAGCTCGCCCAGACCGCCTTCTCGCGGTCTCCTCGACGGACTGCCTTTTGGAGCAGGCTGGCCACCGTATAACGCGAATAACCCCCCTTCGTCATGTTGCTATCAAGTGGCTTTCCAAGGTCGTTCGTATCGTTGCTCATAGTTTCGTTTGTTTGTTGTCGGTGGTCAGGTAACGATGCCTCTCTCGGGGTGATGCTATATCCCTGAGTTAGTGCTTGATAGTATACTTGTTATTTGATTACAACTTTGATGTGGCAGCCAAAAATCGAAGGACAGCGCGTCACTGCTGTCACGACGTAGGACAATGCTCCGACAGCAGGGTGTCTACCAGATCTGCTCGGCGGCGTCGTTACGAGTCTCAGCGTCGGAGTGAAGATACTTCATCGTCGTGGTGACACTCTTGTGACGAAGCTGTTCCTTCGCGTGATGTGGACCGAGGTGGTTCGCCCAGTAGGTAGCTACCCTTGACGAATCGAGTACCATGTGATCTCCTTGTGATCCGGGATGGGGAGATCTCCCTCGTCAACGAGACGGCTCAGTAGATAGTTACACGACTTCGAACTTTACTTGCTCCCTTGCTTTGTGAGCCAGAGTTCGTTCCGATCGTTGTACTTGGCGTACGTTGCTCGCTCCTCTAACCACCGCTTGAGGACTCTTGACGTACGCTTCTTGATCGAGCAGTTCCAGTGAGCTTCGTTCTTCGTGGACTCGTCTTTGGGGATGTTGAGCTCGTTATTATCAAGATTGACCCAGTCTGTGCTGGCTCGACCGACTTCGATAGGACGGAGTCCAGTGTCCAGCGTCACTGCGATGATCGAGGGCTCCTTCCACGAGTTCGCCTGTTCGAAGTGCTCGGGTCCGACCTCAGACTTGGGGACACCGAGGCGTTTTGAGACGTGTATCTTGAGCCGATCGCGCTCCTCGGTGGACATCTCACTATGATAGCTCTTGACAGAGTTGTATTCCAGCGCGGCCTGGTATAGCGGCTTGAAGGCTGTCCGACGAAGGTAATCCCGTTCGTCGCCGGTCGCCTGACTCAGTTCGGGTTTTGGTTCCCAGTCGTAATCGGTTCCGTGGATCTGGTTCTGATACTTGAATAACCGCTGTACCGCTTTTCCGTAGTGAAGTACGCTGGAGTCAGCCATCTCGTCTGAGCGATTGAGGAGGCGGATGAAACGGTCAGCGTGGTCCGGTGTGAGTGCTGTCGTGTAGGCGTCCTCGTCTTCCCAAAGCCACCGAAAGACGATCTCCAGCTTGTAGTGTGTTGACTGAAGGGTGCTCTCTGCAAGGCCCTCTCCTTTCTCTGGATGCTTCCCGTAGGTCGCGAGCCACGAGAGGACTTCCTTCTTGAAGTCGTGGTAGTCCTCGATCATATTGAGTCCATATGCCTCGAGATCTTCGCGTGAGCGTTCGCTGACGAGCGGGAAGTCGAACTCTACAGACTCTGGTGCTGGCGGAAGACCTTCTCGTGGAGTTCCACCTCCGGCGGGAAGGTTGTCCAGGGGATCGGGCTGGTTGGTCACCGGCGCGCACCCCCTTTTGTTTGTGTGCCATGATACGTTCTGGAATCGCAAGACTGCGCGGCTATCGGGTTGTAGTCTTTTCGGATGTTATTGGGCATGGTTCGTCTCTCCTGAGAAGGGGAAATCAGTCGAGAGAGACGTTAAGGCCGTGTAAGCCTAGGCCGGGATTTGAACCCGGGCTCTCGTCCTTACCAAGGACGCGCTTTACCGCTAAGCTACCCAGGCGCGTACTCGTTCGTTGTCCGGAGTCGTCTTTATGGGTTTCGATTCGATTGGGCCGTGTGTCGGTCTATCTCGATCAGGTCGTGCGGTCGTGACCGCTCGTCAGGGGTCCGTTGCTGACGTCGCGCGGTCGGACGGTCCATCCTCGAGCGATCGGTCGTGGAGTGATGGCTCGAGATCGGTGAGACACTCTGCCGCCGGGGGAAACGACGGGCCGACCGCGTCGGCGAGATCCGTGGCGACGGCGAGCAGCCAGGGAGAGGGCGTTTCGCCGACGGCGACGGCCCCGGTGAGGACGGCGAGTTCGAGGACGTCGCGCTCGAGGTTGGCGTCGATCGTCGTCGGGTCGATGGGGTCCGTTCCGCTCTCGGAATCGGCGTTCGTATTGTCCTCGTCGTGGAGGTCCGTGCGACGGGTCTGATCGCGACCGAACGATTGGACGGTGCGGACGGCCTTGTCGGCGGCGTCCGTGTGAGCCAGCAGGTAGAAGCCCCGGGCGACGAGAATGTCGGCGGCGAGAATCGCGAGATCACCGTTGCTGCCGTTGTTTTTTGTTGCTGTCGCCGGCCTCGTTGATCGCCGTCCAGGGCTCGTCGTGGGCGAGCGTGCGAGTCAGGCGCAGTCCCTCGTAGATGAGTTGGACCCCAGCCGCGTGGGTGACGATACCGTCCGGATCGCACCCAGCGTCACGGTTGGAATCGTACTCGTGTTCGTGCGCGCGGTCTCGGTCGACCTCGGGAATGCCGGAAAGAGGAAGGTCGCCTTCGAGCGTGTATCCGTCTGCAGCCATCGCTGTGGCGCTCTCGAGGGTGAGTGTCCCGGGAACCATCGATGCTCGCTCGAGGACGGATTCGATATAGTCGTGCAGTTTTGGTGGTTCGACGTCCGCGACGGCCCCAACGGCGGCACGCCGACAGCTGTCGGCCTTCTCCATTAGCGGGGGGTTACGACGGCGGAGCCAAAGACCTTTGGAAACGCCGGGTCGACTGCTGCCATGATCGACGTTGATACGTCCGAGTCGATTCGTACCGTTACCTTCAACCGCCCCGAAGCCCGCAACGCCCTCACCGTCGACGGTCTCGAGGCGCTCGAAGCTGCGATCGAAGGCGCCGAGGAGCCAGTACTCTACCTCTGCGGACGCGGAGGGGCGTTCTCGGCGGGAGCGGACCTGAACGAGGTTGCAGCGCTCGACGGAGATCGCGACCGCGCGACAGAGTTCGCCCACCTGGGCCAACGCGTGGCCCAGACGATCGAGGAGTCGCCTGCGGTTGTCGTCGCGGGAATCGACGGCCCCGCACGCGGCGGCGGTCTCGAGCTCGCACTGGCCTGTGACGTTCGAGTTGGAACGCCTGATTCGACGTACGGCGAACCGGGTGTCACCTTCGGTCTGTTCGGCGCCTGGGGCGGCACCGTTCGGCTGCCACGAATCATAGGTGAGGGCGACGCGCTCGAGTTTGCGCTCTCCGGGCGGTCGGTCGACGCGGCCGAGGCCCGCCGAATGGGGCTGATTTCGCGAGTCGAAGACGAACCCCGGTCTGTCGCCGAAGAAATCGCCGCCAACGCAGCCGACTCGCTGGCCGCGTTGAAACGGCGGATTCGAGACGATAGCGAGCATGCGACGCAGGAACGACGCGAGGCCCAGGCGTTTGCAGACCTCGTTGCCGCTCACGCGGACGACATCGACGCGCTGCTCGAGTGAGCGGCGAACGGAAGAAGTTTATTTGTTGACAGGTTTGGTCCTGATATGCCCGGCCCCGTATTCCTGGAGGGTAACCGCAGTACGCTGCGACCGATCGAAGAAGCGGATCTCGAGTTCCTGCAGGCGCAGGTCAACGATCCGCGAATCTGGCGGCTGATCGGTCGCTCGAGGCCGCTCAACCGTGAGCAGGAACGAGAGTTCTTCGAGGACGTTGTTTGTGGCGATGAGAACGTGTCGCTGCTGATCGTCGACGAATCGACACCGATCGGGACCGTCGCGCTCAATTGGAACGACCTGGAGGCCCAAACGGCCGAACTCGGGTACTGGATCGCACCCGACCACCAGCGACAGGGCTATGGCTCCGACGCGGTGGAACGAGTCCTTGAGTACGGCTTCGACCAGCTCGGGCTCCACAGGATCGAAGCCCGCGTGTTCGAACTCAACGAGCCGTCGCGCCGGTTGCTCGAGTCCGTTGGCTTCACGCAGGAGGGCATCCACCGCGACGTCGAGTTCATCGACGGCGAGTATCAGGACGCGTACTGGTTCGGGTTGCTCGAGGATGAGTGGCGGGGACGAGACGAGTGAGATGACGAGGACCGCCTATTCGAGCGGTTCCGGTGCGGGCGGCGCGTTCCGCTTGTGTTCGGTTTGCTCGTACATTCGACGGACCATCTCGACGGTCTCCTCGTCGATTTCGAGCAGTCGGCAGGTCGCGGCGACCGAGAGCGGCCCGTCGATGTGGGTTGCGAGGATGTCGTCGAGCATCTCGTAGCTGATTCCCAGTTCGTCCTCATCGGTTTGATCGGCCCACAGCTCCGCAGTGGCGGTCTTTTCGGCGAGTTCTTCAGGAACGCCGACGTGGTGGGCGAGTTGGCGAACCTGGCCTTTGTAGAGGTTGCCGATCGGATGGCAGTCGACGGCGCCGTCGCCGTACTTGGTAAAGTAGCCCACCGCGGCCTCGCTGCGGTTTCCGGTCCCGACGACGAGCCGACTCTCGTGATTGGCGACGAGATAGTTCAGGACGGCGCGGATACGCGCCCGAGCGTTGCCGACCGCTTCACGGTCGCCTTCCGCCTCGGGATAGGCCGACAGCAGGGAGTCGACGAGCGGTTCGATCTCGATGACGTCGTAGCTGATCTCGAGAATCTGAGCGACCCGTTCGGCGTCGCTCATGTGCCCTTCGCTGCTGACGGTCGCCGGCAGGACGAGCCCGTGAACGCAGTCGGCTCCGAGGGCCTCGACTGCGAGAAAGCCGGTCAGAGTGCTGTCGATCCCGCCGGAGAGCCCGAGAACGACACCGTCAGCACCCGCTGCGTCGACCTGATGACGAATGAATTCCGTGATACGGTCGCGCCGGCGTTCCAGTTCCGCCTCCGAAAAGCGAAGGTCGATCATAGGAGGGTCTACGGCGGGCGTGACCTAATAGTCATCCCTCTCCGGAAAAAAGTGACCGGGCGGTCGATTTCCCAGACTCGTCGACCGAGCAATCCATTCACCCGCGGTCGGAAATTCCAAGGACAGCGAAGTCCGGGTGCGAGAATCGAACTACGCGTCTCAGCCACACAGGCTGAAGGATAGCCACTACCCTAACCCGGACACTGACCGAAGCTCGTGGCAGCTATCAGTAGCACCTTCCACGCATAATAAACGCTGATCGTCTGCAACGATTGCAACTCGAGACAGCGTTCTTAGATGACGCCGGAGTGCGATTCGGTCGAGAGCGCTACGTTCAAGTGCGACCGGTCGCTATGCTTGGGTGACGAACAGAGTGAATGGGCGCCGGTAGTACGCACCTCCGTCGGAGTTGCGATCCTCGGCGCGCAAGCGAACGACGTGAGTGCAGTGCGCCGGTGGTCTAGTGGGAGGACATGAGCTTCCCAAGCTCATAGCCCGGGTTCAATTCCCGGTCGGCGCATACTGCAGAAAGCGAGCTCGTTTCTCGTGACGCTGGTGGGCCGAGCCCAGCGAGGCGAGAGTCAATAGACGAGCGTCGCGGGCCTATCGATCGTATCGATGCTCGTCTCGAGCGAGTGGTGTCCCGAAAGCGGACAACCGCTGACCGACAACCGACGACCGATAGTCGGCCGTGCTGGCTGCTGGTCAGTTCAGAACCGACGGCCGGAAAAGTGGGTCTGGAAAAAACAGATCGAAGCCGAAATCGGCGTCCAGGGCGGACTAGTGAATGCCCATCGCTTCGATCTGCTCTTGATACCGATTTCGGATGGTGACTTCGGTCACCTGCGCGACGTCGGAGACCTCCCGCTGAGTCTTCTTTTCGTTACAGAGCAGCGACGCGGCATAGATCGCGGCGGCGGCGTAGCCAGTCGGCGATTTGCCGGAGAGAAGTCCCTTTTCGGTCGTCGTATCGATGATTTCGTTGGCTTTGGCCTGGACCTCCTCGGACAGTTCGAGTTCGGAGCAAAACCGCGGGACGTATTTCTTCGGATTGACCGGTTCCATCTCGAGGCCCAGTTCCTGAGCGACGTATCGATACGTGCGGCCGATTTCTTTGCGCTCGACGCGGGAGACGGCCGCGACTTCCTCGAGCGAGCGCGGGATACCTTCCATGCGACAGGCGGCATACAGGGTGCTCGTCGCGACGCCCTCGATTGACCGGCCGCGGATGAGGTCTTCATCGAGTGCCCGCCGGTACATGACGCAGGCGACCTCGCGGACGGATCGGGGGATAGCCAGGGACGACGCCATCCGATCGGTTTCGGAGAGGGCGAACTGCAGGTTTCGTTCGCCGGCGTCTTTGGTCCGGATGCGCTCTTGCCACTTTCGCAGTCTGCGCATCTGGTTTCGTTTGTCCGAGGAGATGGATCGACCGTACGCATCCTGGTTCTTCCAGTCGATTGAGGTCGTCAGACCCTTGTCGTGCATGGTCTGGGTCGTCGGTGCGCCGACGCGCGACTTGTTCTGCCGTTCGGAGTGATTGAACGCGCGCCATTCGGGCCCGTGATCGATGTTCGACCCCTCGACGATCAGGCCACACTGATCGCAAACGAGCTCGCCCTGATCCTCGCTTTTGACGAGCGTTCCCCCCTCACACTCGTCGCACACCCGCTCACGCTCGTCTGGTTCCTGCGTTTTTTCGGTCGTTTCAGGAGTACGTTCACGTTGGCGGGGTGGACTAGCCATGTCGTGTAGGTAACGACGGTGCAAGAACTTAAGGCCTCGCAACAATGGAACCAGTCTTGAATAGGGACACAGATCCGATTTTATCGGCGGAACGGGGCTGGAAATGCCTCACAGGTAGCCAAAGAGCGTTCCGACCAGCACCAGTACCCACATCGTGGTCCCAGCCAGTAACATATCGTTGAACTTCGAGTTGCGCGTCGCTTGTTTGGCCGCACCGCCGGCGATGAGACCGAGCGCGACGACGACGAGCATCCGCTGGACGACGACGTCGACGGGGAGCGTGTCGACACCGAGCATGCCGTAGTCGAGCCAGACCGCCACCGCGAGCGACGCTGCGGCGACGACGGCGGCGTCGAGACGGCGCGTGAGTCCGCGTGCGATCAGGTACGCCGCCACCGGGATGGCGATCCCGATGACAGGGTAGAGCAGCGCCGCGATCTGGTGCGGCGTGAGGAACTCGGCCTGGCGTTCGAGGAAAATGCCCCCCAGTCGGACGCCGAGGTACAGCGCGAGGATGGTGAACACGAGCACGAGGTGGCCGGCTTCGAGGCGGGCGTACGCGGCGGCGATCCGGCGTCGGTCGACGTCAGTCAGGTGGTCGTCGATGGCTGCCGGCGTGCGCTGGCTGATCTGGTCGGCGGAGTGGCCGGATCCACTGTCGGCGTCCAGACCACGTCTGCCGGCGCGAATACCGATCATCGTGGGGACGACGAATAACCCGGCGAGTTCGACGACCGTCGCCCAGCCGTCTGTGTCCGACGGGCCGCCGTTAGCGAGGTAGATCCGTTTGACATCCTCCTGCGTATCGACTCGCGGGTCCGACATGAATTCGGACTCGACTTTCTTCTGGGCGGCTTTGGCCCCGTCGACGCGGTGTCGGAGGGTAAACCAGTCGAAATGCTCCGTGTGCGTCTGCATCGCGACCCAGTCGTCGTCCTCGTTCGGGCTCTCGTAGAGCCGGATGTGATACCGCTGACCGTAGTAGTCGCCATCCTCGAGCTGGAGCGTTTCGGTCGTCCAGTAGCCGCTCTCGTTCGGTCCGGGATCGATGTAGGCGTAGCGGATGCCGCCGTCGGCTTCGCCCCAGTCGAGGTCGGGGATGCGAATCGGTGAGGTGTCCGACGAGGATTCGTTGTCGGTCCCGTTAGACGATCCGTTCGTCGCGTTTGGAGCGGACGCGTTACGCGACGAGTTGTTCGTTGCATCGGTGTCGTTTTCGGTCGTGTTCCCGCCGCTGAAGAGGGAGTAGGTGTCCGGGAGCGCTTCTTCCTCGGACTCGTTGATTTCCGACCAGTCGCCGTCGCCCTCGTCGGTTAGAATCCGCTCGACGTCGTCGACGTCGCCGCGGACGATCACGTTGATAGGGCTTCGCTTCTGGAACCCCTGACGCGGGCTGAGATACCGCCAGAAACCGCTCTCGGAGTTCTCGAACGAGATGACGTCGGGGGCCGATTTCGGATCGACCGACTTCCGTTGCGTCGGTTCCTCGGACGCGGTCAGTCCGGTCGACATCGATAGCAACATCGACGGACCGCCGACCAGCACGAACGCTAGAACGAGGAGTACGGCTCCGATCACGAGCGAGCGACGCATTTCCACATCAGTAGCAACGGGAAACACATCAAACCATGTGTGACGGAGGCGACAGAGTCGCTCCAAGACGGGACAAAGAGTCAGGCCGCAGGAAAGCTAGAGACGACTGGAGAGCCGGGGGCGTACGGATGAATGGTCCCAGTCGACTGAGTGAAACTACCGACTGAGCGAAACAGCCGTGCGAGCGGACCGTCGTGGTCGGTCTCGTCAGTCCGACCGGACGCTCGGGCCGACGGTCGTGACGGGGACGGGTGCCTCGCGGACGACGCGCTGGGAAACGCTACCGACGACGTTGCGCTCGTACTCGTCGCCGCTCGTTCCCATGACGATCAGGTCCACGTCGTTTGTAGCGGCGTAGTCGACGATGCATTCGGCCGGATGACCGGTGTCTACGGCCGTCGTCGTTTCGACGCCGCGATCGGCAGCACGGGTCGCCGCCTCGTCGACCGCCGATCGAGACGTCGCTTCGAGATCGTCACGAACGCGCTCGATACGGTCCTCGTCGAGAACGAGAAAGGCGCGATCGTCGACGACCGAGAGGACGTGGAGGGTCGCGTCTCTCGTGGCCGCAACGTTGATCGCGTGGGCCGCGACGGTCGTCGCGTGGTCACTGCCGTCCGTTGGAAACAGGATCGTCTCGTACATCGCTGTCTAGAGTGACCACTCGAGCGGACGGACAAAGGAGTTTGCGACGTTCTTCCCTCGTGGGAAGTTTGGGTTGGTTCCGTCTGAGCGGGCTATATTCCCGGAATTCCGAGTACGTCGGGCGTGATGATGCCGACTACTGCGAACGCGTAGACGATCACGACCGCGACGATCCAGGCAACGAAGCCGATTGCGATAGCCGATCCCCAGCCGCCGGGATACCGCCAGTTGATGATGCCGACCCAGATGACGAGCATCAATAAGATTCCCAGAACAGGAATCCAGCCCACGAAGAAACTCGTGACTGCCCAAGCGACCGCGCCGATCAGCGCGGTTACCGCCGCGTTCACGAAGCCGGCATCTCGATCCAGCACGAGGCGCGCGCCCGCGAGGATACCGATCGTCCCGACCAACAAACTCAGAACGAAAATCAAGATTGAGTCCGCCGTAGCCATATTAGGGTTTCCAGCTCAGTTCGATGTCTACTGTCTCACGGTTCCCCCGAAGCATCGAAGATCGTTCGACCACTTCGACCGAGATGTCGACGTTCTGGGGCGGATTAAGTGATACGTTCTTGTTCCCGACGGGAACGGAGACCGTTTCGTCACCGTGTTCGAACTCGGTGGCGAGATCCTGGAGGTACGCGGCGAGTTCTTCTCGTGGCAGTGTTTCGTCGGCCGTCGTCCGTTGCGCCATGCGGAAACATGATGATCACTGCCGGAAAAGTATGGGCAACGAACGGCGTTCTAACTCGATATTACCGGCTCGAAAGCCGTTGTAACAGTTCACCGATCGGACGGGAGACGAGGTCCCTGGTTCGGATCGAAGCCACCGGTCTGATCCGAGATCTCCGCTAAAATAAATTCGCCTGCTGGTAGACTGAGATGCCGTCGTTGGTTATCTCGTACGGTTTTTTCTCTCGGGAGTGGTTCGCATCACGGATCTTCTGAATCTCGATCGCGAGTCGCGTTTCGCGGAAATCGTCCGGCCGAACGTATTGGAGAACGAACACTGCGTCAGTGAGGTACTCGACGATACCGTACCGCGACGCGTACGGCGTCTCCGGAGAGACCTCGCTCGTCAGCAGGGCGGTAACACCGGCCTCCTTCAAACTCCGGGCGAAATCGTATATTTCGTTGCGCCGGTCAGCCCGGTTCTCGTACATCATCTCGAGTAACGAGACAGAGTCCAGCACGAGCCGTGATGCGCCGAAATCATCGACGAGCGACGGGAGTTCGTTCCGAATCGACGCCAGACTGTTCGCCATCTCGATCGGATCAACGTCGACGACAGCGAGTTCTCCCTCGGCAGCGTACTCGTCGAAGGCGTACCCTTTCTCGGTCGCGCTGTTGATGACCCGGTCGCGGCTCTCCTCCAGAGTGATACACACGCCGCGCTCGCCCTGCTCCAGACCGTGGTTGAGAAACTGGAGGCCGAAAGTGGTCTTGCCGGTGCCGGCGCTACCCATCGCAACGATCAGCGATCGTTCCGGAATGCCGCCCTGAATCATCCGATCAAGGCCCTCGATCCCGAGGTCCAGCCTGGGAAGTTCCGAGTCGATCTCTTCGTCGAAGTCTGGTTCATCGCTGCCAGAAAGGACGAAATCGAGATCGTCGAACCCTTCGGGATCGCTGGTCACCTCCGTATCGGTGGTGTCGCCGACGGCCGGCGTCTCGACGTCTTGCAGCGCAGCGCCGAAATCGTCCTCGAACAACGAGTCGTCAACATCACCCTCATCGACACCACTTTCGACGGCACCGCTTTCGTCGCCATTGTCATCGACGGTCTCGTCGCCGCTCGAATCGACTGTCTTGTCGGTTGACGTCGCCCTAGCCTCGTCTCCGTCCCCATCGCGTTCCTCGTTCTCGAGCGCTCGGTGGAACCAATCTTCGGCCTCGTCACTCACGGCAACCACCTTCGGGCCATCGTCGGTCCGGGACCGACAGCCGCGAGTGAATCTGGCTGCTGACACCGGGGCGACGCAACGGGAGCATACACGAGTGGACGAACGCCATACTGGACATTGCGACGGAGTCGTCGCGAGGTTCACGTGTTCGGATTCGTTCCAGCCCGATTAACCTTGTTGCCGCCGACGGACAAGCGTGGCTTTTTGACGCCGGGGCGGGTAGCGGTCGACGATGGAGGCTGCCGTCGGAATCGTCGCTCAGCGCGACAACGAGCGTGCACAGGAACTCGCCGCAACCCTCGTCGATGCCCTCGAACGAGAGGGCGCGGGCGTCATCGTCGACGAAGCGACTGGCGGGGCGATCGAGGCGACGGCCGCTCCAGTTTCCGCGATGGAAAGTCGCAACCTCGTCGTGAGTATCGGCGGTGACGGAACGCTACTGTTCGTCGCCCGTGAGATCGGAGCCACGCCGATTCTCGGCGTCAATCTCGGCGAAGTCGGTTTTCTCAACGCCGTCGCTCCGGACGACGCGCTCGCGGTCGTCACCGATCTCGTTTCCCAACTCGACGAAACGGGCGACGTCGACGGGCGCGAGCTAACTCGGCTTCAGGCAACGGGCGTCGACGAGGACTGGACGCTCGAGCCCGCGCTCAACGAGGTCCTCGTCCACGGACCGCGGCGAGGGCCCGGCGGCGGCGCGACGGTCGAGGTTTGCGTCGATGGCCAGGAGTACACCGAAAGCCACGTCGACGGGGTGCTCGTCTGTACGCCGACCGGTTCGACCGCCTACAATCTCAGCGAGGGCGGGCCGCTGGTGTATCCGACGGCCGACGCGCTCGTCGTCACGCAGATGGCCGCCACCGAGTCGATGCCGTCGCTGGTCGTCGAACCGGACACCGAACTTACGCTTTCCATCTCCGGGACCGAGACGGCCTATGCGATCAGCGATGGCCGGAACCGACGGCGCCTCGAACCGCCCGCGACGGTTTCCGTCACCCTCGCTGACGATTCCGTCACCCTCGCCGGCCCGCAAGCTAACTTCTTCGATGGGCTCGACAAACTCGAGTAGTCGCTATCGACGGCCGCAGGCGTCGCCGCTGCTGCCCTCGACGAGCCGCTCGGCGTGTTCCACTCGTTTGTTGGTAGAAACTTAGCATCTTACAGTGAAGAAGATGTCCTTTCAGTGTTCATAAGAATCTGTTCACAGTGAAGTGGGAGTTGTTTTATTCCCGACCTGGGGTCAGACACTTCACCGTATGGATAAATGATGTTAATTCCGCCCCCATGTTGGAATTTTTACTCGGAGTATCCCAATATATAGTGAATTATTATATAAACAGGGAGGAAAATGATTACTATGATAGCTATACCACCACCAATTTCAGAGAATAATTCATTTGTGGCACTGGATACCGATTCAAGGGCTATTATAGCTAATAATTGCAGAATGAGCGCGAGAAACCAATCAGTTCTATCCATGTAGCGAGGTATACATTCGCGATAAAAATGCTTTTTGCTATAGTAATACCTATTAAATAAGTAAATATGAATGTTATATATTAATTTATCTAAATATCAGGCAGAATAGTCGTCTTGTTCTTCCCAAGAATCAGCACCAATGGGTACTGACACGGAGACTGTACCGGTAGGTGAGATAGACACATTTTCAAGAAAGTTCCAGCCAGCCAGACTACCAATACTCCAAGTATGTTCGTATAGCGTTTCAATACGCCCAGGTTGGCGCTCAGGATAGTTTTGCTTTCGAAGTTTAGCTTGGACGGCTCCTTCGCACCGATCAGTGAGCAGAATGTCCCCCGATCGGTCTTTAAGCCAATCTATGACTGTAAACCCAAGTGCATTGTTTTGCTCACCAATTAATCCTCCACCCTGCATCTCAACTGGTAATTTTTTCGACTCTATCTTGTCAGCAGCCGCGTAAACCTCGGACCAACTAATAACTGTATCTAAACCAACTAGGCCCCATTGGCTATCTTCCCAAGCGATAACACAAGCATCTTTTGGCATTTGTCCATCAAAATCGTATGGGGAAGTATTATAATAGAGATCCCAATAAAGAGTGACCCACATTTCTCTTCCATCTTTACCGGTAATCAGGGAGACCTCTCCCGAACCGGTTGAGCTGGGTTTTTTATAGTAATGTTGGGCAGAGACGCTCCCAGAAGTGCTCTTTAATCCATTCTCATTGTGACCAGCCCTGACTGTATTGAGATGGTATTCAAAATCGTTTTCTTTAGCTACTTTCTCTGCTTCCTCAAAGTTCCCGTTTCTTGATAATTCAGCGAATTTGTTGAAAGAATCGCTGGCCGCAGTAACTGAACTGGTCATTACTCCGGAGGCTCCAATCGCTGCCAACCCGCTATAAGAGCCTGCTTTAAGGAATGTACGCCTGTCCGTCTCTATCGTACTTCTGTGATTCGCTTGATTGGAGGTCATTGCATTTCCGGTTATCATTTCTCACTATTAATTTTTTCTATCTTTAGCGGTAATTATAACAATTGTATAGTTAATATTATAAATTAGTATTCTACCATAACGCGCTTCAATTTCTATAATAACTGTCTATTTATCACTATTACGATAATCCATCTAGCGAGCAGGTACTCATAAATCTCAACTAGGTAGTAAAGCTCGTGAAAATTCTCGATGGGGCTTTGTAATGTATAATAGACAACTCGCCAAACAGTCGCCGGCTAGAGTATAAGTAGGGCAATCAACGTATGGGAGACAGGCCATAAGACACTAGGACTATACTGGTTCAAGCAGTAGGCGTGCTATGTTTTACACAGTCTAGCAGACCGTGGTTACGACCACGACAGCGACGAACCATTTCAATGTGACAGAACAGACGGTGAAAGCGAGATATCGTCGATAACTGCGGTGTAGAGATGTTCACCATGACTTAGATGAGCGCGACCGAGCCGCCCGCGACGATCTCGGTCTCGCTCGCCCGACCCCGTTACGCTCGTCGGCCCGCAGGCGAACTTCTTCGATGGGCTCGACAAACTCGAGTAACCGGTACTACTGTCCGCCCTCGACGAGCCGCTTCAGGTGCTCCGGCGGCACCGCGCCGCGGGCGACGCGACCGTCAGAGACGAACATCGGAACGCCGGTGACTCCGTCCTCGTGTGCGTCCGCGAAGCGCTTCTCGAGGTCCGCCCGGTAGTCGTCGTCTTCGACGGCCTTGCGAATCTCGTCGCTCGGGAGACCGACGTCGTCCGCGAGGTCGGTCAGCACCTGACTGTCGCCGATATCGCGCTCATCCTGCCACAGCGCCGTGTAGATCGCCTCGTCGAATGCGTCCCATCGGTCGGGAAACTCCTGTTTGACGTACCACGATGCGACCTGGGCGTTGAACGAATCGACTTCCGTCGCGATTTCCTGGCTCATTTCGACGCCGTACTCGTCCTGGAGCCGGCGGACGTTCTGCCTGGCCTGCTCGTAGTACTGGTCGTCCTTTCCGTCGTTCGCATCGTGATCGACCGATCCGTCCGGATTCCGTTTCCCGCGTCGGAGGTCGAACGGACGCCAGTCAACAGCCAGCGGCTCGTCGCGCCCATCTTGATACTGGTCGAGGGAGCGTGTCCCCAGATAACAGAACGGACAGACGTAGTCAGCGTAGATCGTGATTCGGTCGTCCGTCACCTGCGTCTCGTCGGCATTGGTGTCTGCGTCGGCCATAGCGCCGGTTGGGCTCCACGAGGGAAAAGTATCCGGTCACAGGAGGCGGTTCGCGGGATGTGACTCGCTTTCGAGGATACGAAACGGGTTCTCAGAACGCGATTCGAGACGGACACGGTATCAAGTCTGGGGCCCTGGTTCAGCGGCGGCCGAACGTTCGGCGGAAGCCTGGCGGTTAGCTCTGGCTGCTGGTCGATGCCGCGTTGGTTCCCTCGACGTCCGATTCCGCCGCGTCTGGCAGATTCGGATCTCGGTACGGGTTGCGGCCATAGGCCGGGAGTTCGTCTTCGAGCTGGGCCTTCAGGACGCGGCGCAGTCGATTCAGATTCGTCGTATCCAGCCCGTAGTCGGCCGCGAGTCGCTTGAACGTCTCTTCGTCGGTGATATCATGGGCTCGATAACGGGCGAACAACTCCTCCATTCGGTCGGCCGACAGCGACTGCGCGTCGATATCGTCGAGTCCGAAATACTGCTGTCTATCGATGTCGACGACGTGGCGGATCACCACCAGTGCGACCTTCGGAATCGCCCGCTGGCTGCCGAATTCGGTGAGGTCGATTTCGTCCATGACGCCGAGCGCCAGATCGCGCTGCCACGGGGTCACCTCGAGGGCGTTACACAGCGCCTGCGTGGTTCGAAGTCGATCGAGCTGATGGGCGCGCTCGCTGTAACCCGGCGTCGCCGCGTGCTGTTCGTCGTGGAGGCGACGAACGCTCTCTGAGAGGTCTGCATCGGGTGACGCTGCACGGCCGATGACCGTCGCACTGGGCGTGACGACGCCCCATCGCCGGACCGTCGAATCGCGTTGAACGTCCGCCCGTGAGAGCGATCCGGACCCGGGCCGCGTCTCGAGCCGACTATCGCGTTCGAAGGCGGACTCGGCGCTGTCCGCAACGGCCACGTCACCCTCGGCGGCTGGACCAGGGTCGGCACCGTCGTCTTGCATCGTCTGTCGCTCAGAGGGGGAGAGTGAAAAAGGCTCGCTCCTTTCAGTACCGTCTCGGCGTGACTATCAGGTTTTCAGATAGATACCGGGCGGATCCAAACGAGGTGACGGCACGTTCCGAGCGCAACTGCGGCAGCGAGATGACGCGTATCGAACGATCGGAGGCGATCTCGAGTACCATCGCTCTCGAGTTGCATCACCCGGTCAAAATCCCTTCGTATCTTCACCTTATGACCAGAGGCACTTAAATCACCATCCGGTCGGTGACCTGTCAGATACGGGCAGAAATCCGATCGGGCGAATTCACTGGACTGCGGCGAGTACCTCGTCGATAAACTCGTTTATCTGCGTCGTACGGGGGCCGTCGCGGGCGTGGATCGCGGGATCTATTTCTCGCGGCGGCTGCGCGAACTCGCGGCCGACGGTGTCGCCGATCTCGACTGCCCCTTCACCCGCCTGTTTGCGCTCGAGCAATGCTCGGGCTGCCTCGATCCGCTCCGCGTCGAACACGGTGGGCGCCTGCTCGCGCAGGAACCGATCGAATGCGAGCACAGGAAGGTCGTGCTCGCCGCGGTCACCGGTCGCTTTCAGATAGCGCGCGGACATTGCTGCGCGGAGGATCGTGAGGTTTCGTTTGACGGTCGGCTTCGTCTGTGTCTCCGCGAACCGCTCGTCGTCGCCCGCGACCGTCGCCGTCCCGTCGTCGGTCTCGATGACGTACGAGTCGACGTCAGTCTCGAGGATCGGGAAGATCTCGTCGTCATTGCGGACCAGATGATGTGAGATGTACTTCCGGTAGTTGCTCGTCGCGATCCCGCGCCACGCGTGATAGAGGTCGATCGGGTTGTACGTCCGCTCGACGTATTCGGCCAGAGGCGTGGGGTCGTAGGCGGTGCGATAGCGGATCGGACTCCGCAAAAGGTCGATCGCCCCATCGTTCGAGTCGGCGAGCAGGCCCGCGAACGTCCGCACGTCCCAGCCCTGATACTCAAACTCGCCGCGGTCCTCGACGATGGTTCCGGGAGGTCGCTCGAGGTGAGCGTACCGGCGAAGGTCCGTCGGCGCGTAGACGAACCCGACGTCGTAGTCGCTGCCAGGACTCGCCGCGCCCCAGGCGCGGCTGCCGCGGGCGACCGCTAGCGCGACCACCACGTCGTGCTCGCGCTCGAGTTCCGTCAGGTGGTCGTCGACGGTTTCCCGGACGTGGTTCGGAACGACAGTCATAGCTGGGGCTCGATGAAATCAGAATCGAAACCCGAAACGGCCGGGTGACGAATGCCCTTCGTAGCTTCACCTTGTGACCAGAAGTACTTAAAGGCCGAACGCAAGTCAGTCCCGAATCGGACGGGCTATCGGAAACGTCTCGTCGTGATCGAGAATTGGTCTCAGCCGGGTCGAACTCGTCCGGGAGAGACGGGGCCGAGGCTATCAAACGTGAGCAATGGAGAACAGTCGTCTCCCGTCATAACTCTACCTTGTGACGAGAACCACTTAAAGAAACGTCGGCTCGAGGATCGGACCTCGCCACGACTAGCACGCGAACGGATCTACGGCGTAACTGGAGTACGGACAAGGGCCCATTCGGGAGAGATCCGGCAGACGAACAGAGAGGTATTGTTCTGGAGACGATCGGTAAGGCCGTTCGAGAAGGGGAAGAAGCGGCTACCGCACGACGAAGATCGGGTTACTCGCGCCGGATGCGACGCTGGCGAGCGTAAGCGACCTCGAGAAGCGAACGATCTCCCGTCGTAGCTTCATCTTGTGACCAGAAGCACTTAAAGCACGACCGGAGTCCGAGATGGCAGCGCGACAAGCGGTATCGAATAAATACCCGCGGAGCCGTCCGGAGCGGGTCCAGTTCGTTCTTGACCGACTGGATCACTCACGACGGTCCGCCGACGATCAGTTCGACTTTTGTATTTATTATCCAACCCCTAAACTGTGTGACAATGGCTGCCCGCCATTCAGCCCTATTCGAACGGGAACTGACCGTCACGTACACAGACATCACCGGGATACTGGCCGTCGCCGTGGCGGTACACAGTACAGACGGGACGATCACCGCCGTCGGTGCGACGTTTCTCCTCCTGTTCGCGTTTTGCATCCCGCTGACGGTTGCAGAGTACCTCTCCGTACGCTCGCGGGACTCGTAGTCCGTGTTCCGTTACCGAGATCGATATCCGTGCGAACAAAACGGTCGAAACACAGCGTAGCAACTATCGAACGAAGATTTTGTGGTAGAACCGTCTCCCGTCATAGCTCTACCTTGTGACCAGAACCACGTAAAGAAACGTCGGCTTGAGCCAACGACATCCGTTCGGAGCCGCCGGCACTACCGTTTCCGAAAGGTTGAATCGCCTGCTGCCCTGAATGCGGCCAATGAGTCATCAGCTGCCGGACGTGCAGGCCACGTCGCCCGACGTCACAGTCGGCTTGAGCCAGGTCGGCGTCACCGGCGTCGACAAACTCGTCAAGCTCGCCCGCGAGGGAAAGCGACCGATCGTACTCACCGCCGAATTCGAGGTGTTCGTCGATCTGCCCGCCTGGCGAAAGGGCGCGGATATGAGTCGCAACATGGAGGTCATCGACGAGATCCTCGAGGACGCCACCCGCGAGGAGGCCTACAGCGTCGAGGAGGTCTGTGGCGAGGCTGCCGAACGGCTGCTCGAGAAACACGACTACACCTCGAAGGCTGAGGTTTCGATGGAAGCAGAGTACATGCGCCGCGAGCAGACGCCGGCGAGCGACCGCGAGACCCAGCACATGGTCGACATCGTCGCATCCGCCACCGCCACCGAATCGGGGACTCGCGAGGAAATCGGCGCCCAGGTCACCGGCATGACCGTCTGTCCGTGCTCGCAAGGGATGTCCGCGGCTCGCGCGAAACAGACCCTCGAGGATCTCGGCGTCGAGGAACAGACGATCACGAAGTTTCTGGACGAGGTACCCCAGCCAGGCCATTCCCAGCGCGGACACGCGACGCTGACCGTCGAGGCCGACGGCGATCCCGATGTCGACCTGAACCACGTCATCGATATCGCGCGCGACTCGATGAGCGCGCGGATCTACAACCTCGCGAAGCGGCCCGACGAGGACCACATGACCTACGAAGCACACGCCGACGCGAAGTTCGTCGAGGACTGCGTTCGCGCGCTGGCCGAAGGCGTCGTCGACGAGTTCGATCACCTGCCCGACGACGCGGTGATCACGATGAGCCAGTCCAACGACGAGTCGATCCACCAGCACAACGCCCATGCAGAGCGCGTCGTCGAAATGGGAACGCTGCGCGACGAGATCGGAACCTAAAACTCGAGCGGCTCCGCTTCCTCCCACCGCGGGACGAACTCCTCGTGGACGTTCGCGGCGAATTCGGGGTCCTTCAGATCGATCATGCCGAACGCCTCACCCGACGAAAGCGGGTTCGGTACCTGAATGCACACTTCCACGCCGTCGATAATATTGAACGAACCCGTGATATCGTCGTTCGTCCGAACGTTGAAGTCGTCGCGTTGCTGGAGAGTCTCCCGATACCGTTGGCCCACGTCTTCCGACAGCGATGCGACCATGTCACGGGTCATCAGGAGATCGACCGAAACACCGCGATCGAGTGCGTCCTCGAGTTGAGCGTTCACGTCCTCGCTGACGGTTTGCATGTCCCACTGAGGGGCCGGGTCCGCGGATACCATAACGATATCGCGGTCGGCGGCTGCGAGCCGCTCGAGGAGGAGGTCGATCGTCTCGTCGGGGCCAACGGCGGCGGTCCAGAACTGTTCTTCGACCGGTTCGGCGGCATCGAGTTCGTCGGCCAGGTCGTCGACGATCGACTCGTACTGATCCGCTTTTTCTTCAAGTTCGCGTTTCTTGTCGTCGAGCAATCGATCGAGCGCCGTTGAGGGTTCGACTGCGACGTACTTTTTCGGCCGACTCGCGGTCTGGCTTCGAACCAGATTGTACTGCTCGATGCTGTTGAGGACGTCGTAAATGCGGCCCATCGGCACGTCACTCGCCCGTGACAACTCCTTTGCCGTTGTCGGCCCGGTTGTTAGCAACGATCGGTAGGCTCGAGCTTCGTACTCGGAGAGCCCGAGATCCCTGAGGCTGGCCATATCGGGAACCAATATACCGAAGAAACATAAACGCTGTGGTAGTTTGACGGAATAGCAGGTACGGGCGTCTCGGGCCCGAACGTCAGTCGTGAACGGCCCGGACACGTTCGCTCAACTCGCGGGGAGTTTCGGCGAGGGCGGACACGCGGTCGCGGCGTTCGACTCGCGCCGTTCCCGCTTCGATTTCGTCCGCTTCGGGGACGACGACTTTTTCGTGGTCTGCGAGGCGAAGCGCTGCACGGTGCAGGTCCGACCCAGGCTCGCCCGCGATCCGTATCACCAGCGGTCCCTCGAGCAGGCGGGAGACAGTCGTCGCGTATCGTGCGATCTGGACGCCGAAGCGGTCGCTCGCACCAGCGAAGGCTTCGAGCGTCCGTCGTGCGTACTCTCGATAACGATCCGTGTCGGCGAGAACGGCTACCTCGAGCAGCGCATCGGCGAACGCGACGTTCGAATCGAGTGGCCGAAGCGGACGGTCGAGTAAGCCTACCCCTTCGGCCGGGCCGTCGAGAAACGAATCTTCGTCGTAGAGTCGCTCGATCGTCGCGTCGGCGATCTCGATTGCGTCCTCGATGGCCGCCGTTTCGAGCGTGCTCGCAGCCGTCGTCAGTGCCCCCAGCGCGCGCGCCTGATTCGAGAGGAGACAGACGGGTTGGTCGCCGACTCCTCTACGGTCGTCTTCCCCGAGTGTGTGCCGGACGACGCCGTCGGCAAGCAGGTCCTCACGGAGGGTCGTGAGCGCGCGTTCGGCGTACCGGCGTGTGCGGTCGTCGTCGGTGTAGGCGTAGTAGGTACACAGTCCTTCGATCGCCAGTGCGTTCGGACCGGCGAAGACGCCGTCGTCGACAGGGGGCTCGTCCGCACTCGCCCGCTCGGTCGCATCGAGGCTATGGGCGTCGTCCTCACCGGGAGCCTGGCTGTTCGCGAAGGCGTCTCTGTTGCCGTTCCACAGCGTCGTCGTCAGGTACTCGATCGTCCGCTCGGCGGGCTCGCGGTACTCGTCTTTCCCGGTGAGCAGGTAGGCGTTAGCAAACGCCCGCACGAGCGCGCCGTTCGAATCCAGTAACTTCTCGCGCTGGAGCCCCGACCAGTCGCGCTCCGTCGCGAAGCGATAGAATCCGCCGTCGTACTCGTCTAACAGATTTGCCCCGACAGCATCGTAGCAGCGCAGCGCCATCTCCCGGTCGCGTTTGAGTGCGAACTCGAGGGCATCCGGGAGTGGAAACTTCGGGCTCTGACCCCAGCCGCCGGCGACTTCGTCGTATGTCTCCGTGAGCTGACCGAGCATGGCCGATTCGACGTCGGCGGTCAACTCGTCGGCCGGCGGGTTATCCTCCCGCAGCGGACGGGGGATTCGCGCGGCCCCGCTGCCTTTCGTCTGCCACATGGTCCGGACGCTGTCGAGAACCTGGCGCATTCCGTCGGGGCCGAGATAGCCTGCACCGGTCAGCACCGTCCCGTCGGGCGCGAGAAAGACCGTCGACGGGAACCCGCCCATGTTATACCGGTCGCGAACGCGCGGGTGACGGTCCACGTCGACCCGTACCGGAACGAAACTATCGTTGACGTTCGCCGCGATACGGGGCTCGGCGTACGTCTCAGCGTCCATCTCGTGACAGTGATCGCACCACGTCGCAGTCAGCGAGAGCAAGACGGGAACCTCGGCCGTAGACGCTTCGTCGAAGGCCGCCTGCCCCCACTCGCGCCACTCGACGCGCGTAGCATCGTTCATAGTTACCCGACGGGAGTCGCCGGCGTAAGGCCTTCGTTCGCACGGGGAACGTCAGGAACCGACGATCATTTCGCTCGCACTGACTCGGTCGCCGCCCTGTCGCCCCATCGGGGACCGCGCTCTCGAGATGAAGATGATGCGGATACCGAGACGAGAGTAAAGGATTTTCAATCTTCGGGCCCTAGCGAGGGTATGCTCTGGTGGATTTTCGCGCTATTGCTCATCCCGTTTCTCGATGCCGTCTTGCTCGCGGTCATCGTCACCCAGTTTGGTCTCCTGAACTGGGTCGGGATGGTACTGCTCGTCGTCCTGACGGGACTGGTCGGGATGCTACTGGTCCGTGCAGAAGGACGGCGGACGATTCGGAAGATGCAACGGTCGATGGCCCAGGGCAAGCCGCCGACCAACGAACTACTCGACGGTGGACTACTGATCGCCGCCGGAGCGTTCCTGCTAACCCCCGGTCTGGTGACCGACGCCATCGGCTTCCTGCTTGCCGTCCCGCTGACGCGGATCCCAATCCGCGCCGCTCTCAAGCGTTTCGTGATTATTCCGTACGCGGACAAGAAAACGGGCGGATTCGCCAGCGGAAAGGTCTGGACCGTCGGCTTTCCCAGCGAGGGGACGACGAGTGAGCCATCCGAATCGACCGACGGCGGAACGTACGACCTCGGGTCGGATGCCTATACCGTCAACGATGAAGATTCGTACACGATCGAGTTCGGTGACGACCGCACCGACGACACCGACGACGAACGGGACGACGATCCCCTCGCCCGGTAGCGGTTCGCACGCCTCCCGAAGAAAGAAACGCTTAAACGTTCCACCGGGCAACAACCGAGTGCGAAGCGGGCCAATAGCTCAATCAGGTTGAGCGCCACTCTGATAAGGTGGAGGCTCTCGGTTCAAATCCGAGTTGGCCCACTCAGTTTCTGAACGGTTCTTAGACGGCCGGTAACGCCGGTTTTAGCGTTCGACAGTTCCGTTCACGGCATTCGAGGAGATCGGTGCCCCCTCGATTTCGCCGCTTAGTTGATTCACTTCTGAACGCAGGTCGCCTCCGTCTCGGGATTCCGGTTAGCTCAAACAGTTTCGTGAGTGATAAGTATGGGTGTGAAATGAGAATTGTTTCTTGAAATCGTAATAGTGTATTACAATCTGCTGCGTAATTAATCCGATTCAATTACGGGAGGCAGCATCAGACTCATGGTTCAAATACCTGCGGTGCTGAGCGTGCGATTTTCCAGAACTCTCCGAACCGATTCACCGACTGCAAGCTGTTACTCTCTTGATTCTCGCTGGATGCATCTTGATCCGAGCTGTACTTTGAGCGAGCTGCTCGGTGTGTCTGATCCACCGCAACGACGGCACCATGGTATTGTGCAGACATCTCGATTCCACGGCGGGCAGCCGGCAGTATCACGTAGCGTTCTTGCCCTCGCACTTCTCCTCCTTTTCAGACTCTTTCTCGGGTTCGTCTTCTTTTGGCTCCTCTTCGTCCGGCTCGACGACCTCTTCATCCGGAAGGGAATCCTCCGTGAGGAGTATCTCGAACGGCTCATCGGCGGGTGCTCCCTCCGGCTCGAGGTAGCCAATCGCAAACGCGGAGTAGACGGTTCCTCCGGCGAGGGACACGTCGATTTCGAAGACGCTGGTCTCTCGGTCACCCGCAGGATAGATGACGAGTGGATACTCGCCCTCCGGGACCTCGGTGTAGCCGGATTCACCGAAAGCGACGTTCTCGAACAGCGCATTCCCGTTTTCACCGGCAACGACGTCCACCGCAGGCGCGTCGGGTGAGGCGTGGAGGACGCGAACGCGAGCGGTACCCGAATCGATCGGGCTGTTGTCGTCATCGAGAAACAGCGCCTCGAGGGGCTGGTTTTCGGCGGCCACTTCGCCGATCACTGCGAGGAGACCGTCGAGGGTGGGGTCTCCGTCGCCGGCCTCGACGGTCTCCTCGAGCACTGCTTCGGCCGGGTCTTCACCGGCGGGATCGATCTGGATCCTGTACGTGCCAGGCGCGAGGTCGCGGTAGTCGGTGACCGTCCCGTACGAGATGCCCTTGCGGACCCGCTCTCCGTCGACGTAGACGTCGATGTTGGGTGCGTCGGGTGAAAGGTGTGCAACGCGAGTCTGGAAGCCAGTATCGGTTGGCTGGTCGTTCGTTTCGTGGTCACTCGAGGCGGCCGTAGTACCTCCGACGCCACTGACCACCACGAGGCCGCCACCGATCTGTAGAATTCGTCGTCGACTCACGCAATCTTCAGTCATGCAAATGTCATGAACGGCGAGATAGGTAATGGTGATAATACTTGCAGGCACAGGCCGATGCAGTTCCGAGGCTCGATATCCAACGCTTTGGGCCGTCCGAGCGAACCACCTGATATAGAATAATCCGGATGCGCCCACGCCCTGCTCGTCGCCGTCGAGACGGAACGTGGCCTCGTTCTGGTCGACGTCGGTCCGAGGGGATTGCCGACGCCCTCCTCGCCCGGAACCAGCTTGCAGAGCCGACTGACGAGGTTGGCCTCCGCCTCGTTGCGCTGCTGACTGCCGCGATCAACGTGCGTGATGAGGATCAACGGCGACTCCTCGAAGACGGGATGCAGCGCGTTGGGCACATCGCCGTCGGCGGTCTCCAGCGTCGAGTCAATATCGGAGACGGACTTGATGCCATCCTGTTCGTACATCCAGCGGCGGAGGAACTCCGTGACGTCGAGGTGGCAACGGTACGTCTTCCGCAGCCGCGTGAACTCGATACCGTCCGCCTCCGGCGAGTCCTCGTCGAAGAGGTCGTGCCGCTTGAGCCGCTCGACGTCATCGCCGCGCAGGTACCGACAGAATTTCAGTGTCGAGAGGAACGCCGCCGACTGGATCGTAGGCGTGCGATCCTCGTCGATAAGTCCCACGCCCACGAGCAAAGCAAGTGGGATCGTCTTCCTACGGTTCAAATCCGAGTCGGCCCATGTTTTTGTGGCGAGCAACACCGCGAGCCACTGATGGTACCTCTTAGTCAGTTTCTGAGGGGGTTCCAGGTGCCCCGTAGCGACGGCTCTGGCACTCAGCGTAGGACAGGCTACGCGTCAGCGCATCCTCGAGCGGATTGATCAGGAACTCCCGTGTTCGAGGGTCGTGCACTTGCCACGGTCAAACGGCGGTATCGCATCCGAATCTACGACCGCTCGCGCACTCGGTTGCTGGTCGAGACGCGAATATCGAGTTTCTCGGTCCCGCGAATCCAGTCGATATAGCCCTGGAGGCGGGCTGCCGATCGGAGCGCGTCGACCGTGTCGTAGTCCTCTCGAAGTTCTTCGTTCGAAAATAGCGCGTGTAGTTGCCTGTGACACGGTCTGCATAGCATCACCGTCGGACTCTCGGCTCGTTCCTCTGGCCGCAAATGGTGCTGCTGTACGACCTGCGGATCGTCGATATTCTCATCCGGAACGACGCGCCGACACAGCGCACACGTCGTCGGCATTGCAAGAACTACGAGCGACGCGCGCAAAACGTCTTCGTTCGAACCATACGATATCTATCACCGCCTCGTTTTCAGATCCGATACCAACGCTCGTCAACACTCTCACAACGCGTACCCTTTTCCGTCACGGTTTCGACGACACTACCATGGTAGGTGGATTGGACCCGACCGAGGAATGCGACGGCTCCGTCAGGGTCCGGCTCCTGGACGACGATACCGGAACGGAGATAATCCGGTGTGACTCGTACGACGAAGCGATCGACGCCGTCGAAGAACACCGGTGCTCCGTCACGGTGGCAAAAATCGTAGACCGGAATGATACTATCGTCTTCACGTCGGCAGAAATGCGACTCGAGGACTGGGTGTCCGAATGGGAGGACGCAAAACGCCATCTCTCCGTCACTGTCGACGCATACGACTGTCCCTACGACGACATCGCTTGCTTCGCCGACGACCGCTGCGTGCAGTGCAAGATGGATACGGCACAGAATCAGTACTGAACACGATCGCCGGGGGTATGGCATGCGTCGAACGAGATCACACACCGGGCAGCGTACGGTAGCCGACGACGTGATGGCGTCGGGGTATTACAAACAGTCAATCGACGTCGCTGACGATTCTGCCCCCCTCGAGGCATGCCGACGGAATACTCGTTGGATGCTTTCGCCACCGACACCATCGATTCGACCGCGTCGACGAAATTACTCGTGCCTTCGCGTGATGGATGGCCGGCCCGATATCTTCTGCCGTCGGACCCAACTCGCCGTGGGACTTATTCGTGCTTCGAACGACTGCCTCCTCGCTTCGCGGCGGCTGTAACTCAGCGATGCGATGGACGGCTATTTCGACGGGAGTCGGCTCGAGTCCGCCCGAAACAGCCGCCTCGGAAATCTTCGGCCCGCGGTGGGATTATTGCGACGGTCTGAACGAGAGCCGTCATCGGGATTCGCCCCACTCGCGGCAGGCAGCGGCGGGGCTTCCGAGAGTCCGAATCTGCTCATCAGTGGTCGGCTGTCGAACCGGGGTGTCGCTCGCCGGGCGACGATCGATCGGACGAACGAGGTTCGCAACCCGGATATGCGTTCTAAACCGGAATCCGCCCTGTTCCATTTCTAAATGTCCGAAACGATAGACCGCGGAAAATAGAGAGAGATCCACGCCTCGAAAGCGCGACTTACCGAATCGGAACCGGCTATAGTATCGTTTCTACATAATATATCCAAATAAGATAGGTTGCGATTATCGGCCCCGGTTGGCCTTTCATAACTGGACCCGAGACCGGACTGTCAATCGAACGACGAGGAAGTAACAGATTGCAGTCGCATCGATAACGGCGCACACAACGGACAATAGGACAGATCGTCGAGTACATCAGGACAGTGCAGCACTGTAATCCCACATTTGTATATTAAATCATTAGTAAATACAATTTCCACTATTATTTACCAAATTTTACGATCGTCTCTATGGAATCCGAGAGAGCTATACGAAGATAAAATAAAATGTGTAGGCAGAGCCCGAGTACTCCGTTGTAACCGGGCTGATAATAACCCGGCCATTATATGACTACTTTAGTATGTATCACTAGAAACAACAGGAATATTTTATTTCTGAAGAGGGTGCCAGGAGATGGCATGGAAGGATGCAAGTACATGTCGCCTGAATCACCTCATCGAATCGCCATCCGACGCAAGGCGCCACAATTCCCGACAGCGGAGGTATATAACGGAAAAGAGGAAATGCGAAATGGGACGTCCGCTGGATAGCCCCGTTTTCGGGTTGCCATCGCTTTGGGCACAGACGATCTGGAGCGAACGTTCTCCCGTTGACGGCTCAGATGGTACGTAAATAGTCGATACGAGTCGACGTCCATCGCCGAGAGGCTACAGATGTACAATGAGTGCCCGTTTCAGATTTTGGTACGGCTGCGAACGTCGACTTCGACCGACCGAACAAATGCCGGCCCGGGTGACGGCACGGATGGTCGAATTCGAGAAAAATCGTTCGTCGATCTGCGTCCGGTGACAACGCTGTGAAACCTGAACACAATTATGATTAAATATATAATAATTATGGGGATACTCATCGTATGGTGTCCCATTTTTCGAAGGGTATGATCCACATTGAGCGGATCGCCGGCCGGATCGGCTAATTCGAACCCGCGTGGACACGGCCCATATACACCGATAGTTATAAACGAATGCGGAAATTTCCCGTAGGTATGCGACTGAGTGACGAGCAGGCGTTTGTACAGCAAGAGGTACGTCGATTTGCGGAAGAAGAGATCGAGCCGGTAGCCGTCGAGTACGAGCGAAACGGTACGTACCCGATAGACATCATCGAACGGAGCGCCGAACTGGATTTACTCGCTCCGGGATTCGATGAAGACCACGGCGGTGCCGGGATGGATCTAGTCACGGAATTACTCATCAACGAGGAACTTCACCGGGCCGATCCCGGCATCGCAGAAAGCGTCACCGCTGCTACGTTCGGATGTGAATCGATTATCGAACACGGAACGGCTGAGCAAATCGAGACGTACGTACGACCCGCTACTCGAGGAGAGAAAGTAAGCGGTGTCGCTATGACCGAACCCAAGGCCGGATCGGATTTTGCAAACATTCAGGCGACGGCCGAGAAAGACGGCGACGAATACGTTCTCAACGGTAATAAGGTATTCATCAGCAACGGGAGCGTCGCGGATTTCCTCGTAGTATACGCTCGCACGGGTTCACCGGAGCAAGCACACAAAGGGATCAGTACGTTCATCGTCGAGACGGACGCGGCGGGGTTCGAGGCGACGCCAATGGATGGTCATCTGGGGCCTGCGACGACGGATATCGCACAGGTATTCCTCAACGACGTTCGAGTCGACGAGGAAAACCGACTCGGGGCCGAAGGGCAGGGATTCTACCAGGTCATGGAATTTCTCGACGAAAGCCGGCTGGGCGTCGCTGTCGCTTCCGTCGGCGCCGCTCGCGGTGCACTCGACCTGCTGATTGACTATGTCTCGGAACGGCAGGTGTTCGGTGGGTCTGTCTCCGAAAAACAGGCGGTTCGACACCGAGTCGCCAACCTTCGTGCTCGCGTGGCGGCTGCCCGCTCGCTCGTTTACGAAACGGCCTACGAATGCCAGCAGGCCGACGATTTCGATACCGAACGCGCCGCGATGGCGAAACTCGTTGCGACGACGCTACTTGAGGACGTGTCCAGCGAAGCCGTCCAGCTCCACGGCGGATACGGCTGTTTCGATGAATACCGCGTCGAAACGTACTTCCGTTTCTCGAAAATTCCCCAGATTTACGAGGGCACAAACGCGGTGATGCGGGAAGTAATCGGTGATGCGACCTTCGAATGACGATGTGTCCCAGTAGACGATACCGGACACGGGACACCTCCCAGGGGAGACGTACCGTCGGACGTACTCACTGAACAAAATACTGTTCTAACGTCGTTCGGTTCCGAGTAATTCGGCTACCCAAAGCTCGGCCGCGAAAAGAGAAACCGACCGACGCGAAGTATCGAACGCCACTCCCCCAGAAACGCGTTCGAGGCGGGTTCGGTTCCCGTCGGAAATTGGTAACCCGAGCAGCATCGGATGTCGGTACGCCACTACGCTCGAGAGTCGACCCAAGCGCGATCAATACGTAGCGAGGTGATCGATCGTCGATTCCATAAGGGCAGCGTCCGCCGACCGTGGGAAGAACAGGTGAATCTCGTCCGCCGGGGTAGCAGCGAAAGAATCGAGTTGCTCGTGTGCTTGACGGGGCGTTCCAGCGACCGCCGTCTCATCAATAACCCTGTCACTTATCGTTTCGGCGGCGTCTTCGGGACCGTTTTCGTGCCACGCCTCTCGAATCGCATCGGCGTTTTGCTCGAACCCGGCCTCCGATAAGGTGCGGTGATAGAAATCACCCATCGCGCCGACGTAAAACGCGATGTGACGTCTGACCGCCTGTCGAGCCACGTCACCGTCCTCGCTAATGGCGGCGACGGTATTCGGTGCAACCGAGAGGGAGTCGGGATCTCTCCCTCGCTCAGACGCACTGGCAGCGAATTCCTCGTACAGTTCCGAGATACGACTGCGCGGGACGAAAATCGGCATCCAGCCGTCAGCGATCGCGCCGCTCATTCTGACGTTCGACTCCCCGAGAGCGCCGACGAAGACGGGGACGTCCCCCGACTCTCGAGTGGCCCGGAACCGAAACCCGTCCAACTGGAACGAGTCACCGTCGTGGGAAACCGTCTCTCCCGAGAGTACCTGTTCTATGACGTCGATAGTTTCCGCCGTGTAGCCAATCGGCCGTTCGAAGTCGTCTCCATGCCAGTTCTCGATGACTGCAGGGCCGCTCGTCCCCAGACCCAGAACGAAGCGATCACCCGTCGCTTCGGCGACAGTTGCGGCTGCCTGCCCGAGGAGGGAGGGTGACCGCGTGTAGACTGGGACGATTCCGGTCCCGAGCGTAATTTCGTCCGTCAATTGGGCGAGTTCGCCCAGTAACGTGAACGCTTCCCACCCCCACGTTTCACCCACCCAGACCGAATCCAATCCCAGTTCTTCGGCCCGAACGGCGTAGTCACGCATCAGGTCGTATTCGAGGTCGCTTACGTTGATACCGAGGTTCATAGCTCGTCACCAGCGAATGGAGAAACGATACCGTAACTAGTCCGATCTACTGCGCTCGCAGTTTGACGCATAGACGTCGAGTCGGACTATACTCAATTATACTTTTGGAAACGAGCTCCTCCCGTTCGCCCCGCTCTCGATATGCATTCGTTGCAAAACCCCAGACTATCGTTCTTCGATACCCGCCGTCGATTCCCCTCCGAGGAGGCTGAACGGACGAAGGAGGTCCCGTACTGCCGAGTCGTGTGCAGTGAGACGAGACCGGCCGATCTGGTGTTCGGCTCTCGTGAACTACTTTACGTGGACGTTCCGAGTGATTTACAACCTTATGCTAGTAAAACAGTGTGTCAAAGTGTTACAGACCTACGTCTGTAAACGGCCGGAGGGGAACCTGACTGCGTACGGAGGGAAATCGGAGCCTCGTTCGTGCATCGAACGCGTGAAAGGAACGTTCTCGTAGACGGATTGGCGCGCGTCATCAATTACCAATCTCCGTCGCGGTATCGCTTCGTTCCCGACTGAGAGACGTACGTATACGACCTCGGCACTCGAGACGACTCAGTTCGGCTCTAGAAAACTTTTATATCGCAGCAGTAGTATTGTTCTGGCATGGCAAAAAAGGACACAAATCTGGTCCAGGCGACTCAAACGTCGCTCAGACTCATAGAGACGATTCAGGAAATGGACGGGGCGACGATGGCGGAGCTCACAAACGAACTTGGAATGGCCCGAAGCACGGTTTTCAGTCATCTCCACACGCTCCAAGAGAGCGGGTACGTGACGAAGCGAGGGGAAATTTACCACCTCGATTTCAAATTTCTCTTCCTTGGAGAGTATACGAAACGTCGCAACGATGCGTACAAGCTAGCGGAAACGTACGTGAAAGAGATCGCGGGAGAATGCGATGAGTACGTCGATTTTTGCGTCGAACAAAACGGCCGGGTTCTCACAGTCCATCTCGCCGTCAACGGAATACAGAATCCGCGTTTTACGATCGCTGAATACTACTACATGCCGACAACGGCACAAGGGAAAGCGCTCCTCGCGCACTTGCCTCACGACCGCGTCGAAGAGATTATAGAGCAATGGGGGCTGCCCCAGGAGACCGAGAACACGATTACATCGGAAGATCGCCTGTTCGACGAACTCGAGACGATCAGAGAGCAGGGCTACGCCGTGAGCTATCAGGAATGTATCGACGGAATGCGGGCCGTCGCGGTACCGCTCGTGGAACCGGACGGGTCGCTTTTCGGCACCTTCGGTATCAGTGGACCCAGGTACAAGTTGACCGACGAAATGATCGAGTCCGAACTGGTAGAACTGCTCGTGGAGGGAAAAACCGGATTCGAAGCCGAGTCGGAAGAGATCTACAGATCGATTTGACGCGCTGTGACTCCTGCTTCGCCATGGGCACGGTGGACGGCGGAACCCACCTCTCGACGGTCGGTACCGACGCGACGTGATCGGGTCGTCCGAGACGGGTTTCGAGACGCCTGCCGCAACGAATTGAGAACCGGACCGATTTCCGACCGTGATGCAAGGTCGATCAGTCGACTATCTCTTCCTCAAGCGCGGTGCGCTGTATCTTACCGACGGAATTCCGGGGAGGATCGTCGATGAACGTGACAGTGCGCGGGTGTTTGAACGCGGCAAGTTGATCGAGACAGTGCGATTTGATTTCCGCTTCCGTAAGTTCGGACTGGTCCGTTCGTTCCACGAACGCAACCGGTTTCTCGCCTTTTCGCTCGTCAGGTTTCGCGACGACGACCGCGTTCCGAACGCCATCCAGTTCTTCGATCACGTCTTCGACCTCCTGGGGATAGATATTTTCGCCACCGGTTATGATCATATACTTCTCTCGATCCTGCAGGTAAACGTACCCGTCCTGGTCGATGCGTGCGATATCGCCCGTGCGTAACCACTCGCCGGAAAAGACGTCGCTCGTTTCGGACGGCTGACCGAGATATCGCTTCATCACCGCGTCACCTCTCACGAGTAATTCACCGGCTTCGCCGCTCGGCAATTCCGAACCGTCTTCCTGATCGATGACTTTAACCTCGAATAGCCGATCACTCGACGTCCCGACGCTGGGAATCCGTCGTTCTTGAGACGGCTCTTCCCAGACGCCAGCGGCAAACGTTTCGGTCATACCCCACCCGTTGAAAACCGGACACTCGAGAAGCGCCTCCGCATCGGGGATGAGCTCCGATGGCACACGAGCGCCACCGGTGATCGCGACTTCCAGTGATGTCGGTTGCCACTGGTCCGACTGTGGAGACGCCATCAGGTCCTTGTACATCGCTGGGACGCCGGAGAAGAAATCGATCCCGTATTCGTCGATTCGCTCCATTGCTTCCTCGGGGTTCCACCGGTTCATCAGAACTATTTCTCCGCCGATTTTCAACGTCGCCCCAAGATTCATGAGACCCCAGCAATGGTACAACGGGAGTGCAGCGAGATGTGTCGTATCTGAATGAAGTTCGTACGAAATCGTCGCAAGATCGCTAACAGCGATAAAACTGCCGTGGGTGTGGACGACGGCTTTCGGTTGGCCCGTAGAGCCGCTTGTATGCAACATAAGTGCTTCTTCCTCACCGAGCGTTTCGGGAACTCGAAACTCAGCACTTGCAGCCTCCGTTTGCTCCCAGAAATCTTGGCCGACTCCGTCGCCCGCTTCGGTACAATAGACCGATATACTCTGGTCTATTTCCCTGACCGAATCTGCATTCTCAGCGGTCGTGACGATCGCAGCGGGGTCCATCTGTGTGATGAGTGTTTCAAGCTCGCCACGTTTGCTCCGAGGGTCTATCAGGCCAGTCAGCTGGTTGCGTGCGAGCGAACCAAACAAAGCGACGGCAAATTCGTAGGTGTTAGGGAGCATCACGGCGACGTGGCTTTCCGAAGAGATGCCATCTGATTGAAGGACGTTCGCAAATCGGCGGACGTCGCGTACCAACTCTTCGTACGTCCACGTGTTCGTTTCCGTTCGAATCGCTATCTGGTCCGGGTTGCTACGCCGGTTGAGCTCGAGGTAATCGACGAAATTCATATTTGTATGTTCCAATACAGGTTGCTCTTGCTGAGCGACCCTTTCCGGGAGTTCATCTCTGAATCATTAAAAATGTTCGGAGGCATAAGCCGGGATAAGACACAGATTGTGTCAGTACATTTCGGGCCATCGTTGCATCCGCTCCAGTGACCACCCGAGCGATACGAGAACGGACATAGAAGGCGGGAAAGCCGAAGACGGGAGAGACAGACTGCCAGAAACGGCTAACTGAATCGCACTCTACGAAGGACGACCGCGGGCAAGTAATCGGGACGACCATCGAAGCCGGTCAGCGGATATGGTGCGGACCATCCGGCAGTACTGATGGAGACGGTTCCCATTCCGATCGAAAGCGAGGTATTCCTCGTCCCCGGCCGTCTCTCGGAGCGAACGGGTACCGGCGTTCAGAGGATGCCGGCTCCGGTTCCAGCGTGAGAAATCGACCGTAACGAAGAAAAGACGGAATCGCCAAACCGATCACGGTAAAAATGAACTGCGGTCAGGGGAAGGCGGACACTATCGACCTTTCCACTCGGGGTTTCGATCTTCACGCCGTGCCGCCGCTGCTTCGGCGTAGTCCCGAGTCGCCATTAGCGCGTAAAATTGAGACCACTCGTACTTCGTCCCTTCATCGATGTCCGCATCTTTCGCAAAGTTGGCGGTGTGTTTGACGCCCCGAACGCCGAGCGGGGCTTTCGAAGCTAACTCGGCAATGAATTCTCTCACCTCGGCGTCGAATTCTGCTGCTGGATAGGCCTCATAGATAATCCCCTCGTCTGCCGCTTCACGCCCGGAGAGACGCTCACCGGTCATTCCGAGTTGTTTCGTTCGATCGGCACCGATCTTTTTGACGAGTCGCACCGTCCCACCGGCACCCGGACAAAGCCCGTGTTCGATTTCAGGGAACCCAAATTCACTCTCCTCCGCGGCAAGAACGAAATCACAGGCGAGTGCGAGTTCCAGTCCGCCGCCGAGACAATATCCGGAGACCTTGGCAATAACGGGGGCGCCGTATCGTTCGATAGCGTCGTACATACGAACGGGAACCATCGAATGCGCAGACTCGCCACCGAATTCGTTGGTGTCGGCTCCGGCGGAGAAGTTGTCCCCCTTCCCCTCGAGAACGACTGCTTTTACCACGACTTCGTGAGATTCGTCGTCGAGTCGCTGGAACCGCTCGAAGGCTTCAGCAATTTCTCGACGCGTCCTCCAGGTGAGCGCGTTGAGGCTCTCGGGGCGGTCGATGACGACGCGGCCGATACCCGTCTCTTCATCTACAGACCATTCTATGTCTTGGAAGCTCTCTCGTGTCACAGTACCAGTGGTGAGAAGGAAATATATAAATCTACTCACCGCACCAGTACCTTCATAAGTGAGTTGAAGCGATGTATCCGTATGGCTCCGTCACCCGTAGTGTTTGCAGTGGTTGCGATGATTTCCTGGGGGTTGTGGACTGCAATAGCAAAGATAGCGACCGAGACAGTCGATCCGACGGTAGCGATGATTCTGTCGTACGTAACGAGCATCGCGATTGCAATCGGGTACCTCTGGATTGCCAGTGATAACGTGTCGATAACGGTTGAAGGCGTAGGCTGGGCGCTGGTTAGCGGTATATTCGCCGGGATTGGTGCCATTGCGTTTTATTCCGGTATCGCACAGGGACGAGCGGGAACCGTTACGACGATTTCAGCCTTGTACTTCGTAGTGGCGGTTGGCATCGGAATTGTCCTGTTCGGAAATCCTCTCGGGATCAGAGAGGTAGTCGGTTTCGTGTTCGCTATTCTGTCCGTTGTGTTGCTAGCTGGGTAAGCGAGTTTGAGCGCATATCGCGCAACTCGATGCATTCATGTAGTCGGGTCCCGACAGCTCGCGGGACCGCGCGTCTGGCATCGCATCCGCCATACGGTGGAGCAGACTACTGGGCTCGCGTCCTGTCGAAACCTATATATACCTGCAAATTAGCATGGTACATGTGATTCCGTAGCACAGAAAGGAATTGCGATGATGTGTCGGATGGACAACACGAACACGATGTGGAAATGCGAACAATATAACCATGAAACATAACATGAAGCAGGGAGAAGGACGCACACGTTTCGACCGCCGATCATTCGTTAAAGCGCTTGGCATTACGTCGGTTAGTGCCAGCGTTGCGGGATGTATGGGTTCTGGATCGGGATCAGGCGGACCGCTTCGCGTTGCGACCTGGAGTGGACCCTATACGGAACGATTCCGGAATAAGATCAAGAAACCGTACGAAGAGGAGACGGGAAACAAGATAGAGTGTATCCCCGGATACAGTGAAATCCTGTCCAAGATTCAGTCGGCGCCCGAGGACAATCCCCCCTACGATCTTACCGTCGCTGACGATTACTTCTATTTCCAGGGAAAACAATCAGGGCTCTTCGCCGAGGTAAATCACGACAATATCCCCAATTACGAGGACGTCTTCCCGGTATTGAAAGAGATACGAGCGGACGGACACAAATACGGCGTTCCGGTAGAAGGAAACCCCAACGCAATCGCCTACAGTGAGGATCTAGAGTCGCCACCGGAGAAATTCGCCCATTTCACCGATAGTAGTCGTGATCTGAAGATCAGTTTGAGCGACGGGTTCTACATTTATCCATTACAGACCGGTGCCATCGTCGCCGATGACCTCGAAGGGACTGGAGAACTCTACGGCGAAGAATATCACGATGCACCGTTCGATGCAATCAGTCAGATGAACATCACCAAATGGTTCACTTCCGGCGCTCAAATTTGGGAACTCTTCCGGAACGATATCATAAATACGGCTCAGTACTACTGGGCTACGGCGGCATATCAGTCGCGAACGAACGACAGCCTCAATCTGAACGTGGTCGTTCCGGAAGTAACTGGTGGATACTTCGACGACTATTGTCTCGTCCGCGGCTCGGACAAACAAGAACAGGCAGAAGAATTCCTCAATTTCCTGCTTCGTGCCGATATCCAGACCAGTTGGTCGGAAACCAGTTGGGAGATCAAATCCAACAAGAACGCAGAGTATCCGGACTTCGTCGCGGAAACCATTCCGACGACGAACGAGGAACTGAAGGGACTTCAGCTCCCGGATTGGGAATATCTGAGCGATTACAACTCCGATTTCTCGGAGCGAATGAAAACGCTAAAGTCAAATCAAACTGGGAACTAAGGAGACTACGATGTCAGGATTACACACAGAGAATCTCACAAAGCGCTTCGGCGATCTCGTCGCAGTCGAAGACGTATCGCTCACGGTCGAAGCCGGTGAGTTACTCTGTCTGCTTGGCCCGAGCGGCTGTGGAAAGTCGACGACGCTCCGCATGCTTGCCGGGTTGGAAACGCCGACCGAGGGCGAGGTATACATCAACGATACGGAAGTCACAGACCAACCGCCCTACAAACAGGACAGTTCGATGGTGTTCCAGGAGTGGGCGTTGTTTCCCCACAAGTCGGTGATAGAGAACGTCGCCTTCGGACTGAAAATGCAGGGGATGGACAAGAAAGCGCGACGGGAAAAGGCGCGCGAAATGCTCGAGGTGATGGAGATGGGTGAGTTCGGGGACGCCAGTCCAACCGATCTGAGCGGGGGGCAACAACAGCGAGTCGCACTCGCCCGTTCGCTCGCGACGGAATCTCCCGTTCTTCTGCTCGACGAGCCGCTCTCAAATCTGGACAAGCGGCTCAAAGAGCAAATGCAGATCGAAATCAAGGAGATCCACAGCCAGTTCCAGCGAACGACGATTCACGTCACGCACGATCAAGACGAGGCGTTCACGATCGGCGATAAGATCGGAATCATGAACGATGGTCGACTCGTACAGGTCGGTCCACCGCGGGAAGTCTACAACAATCCTAAAAACAAGTTCGTCGAGGAGTTCCTCGGGGAAACTAACTTTATCAAAGGGTCCGTCGAACAGGTGGTTTCCGACGGCGTGGTCGTAAGTACCGGTATCGGTGAGCCCATACGAATCCCGCTCCAGAACCGAAGTATCACTGAAGGCGACCGCATTCACGTCTCGATTCGGCCGGAAATCCTCTCCCTTGAGCCAGCAACAGCCGAAACGAACACCGTCAGAGCTGACGGATCCCACAATTTCACCGCCACTGGAACCGTGACGAATTTGCTGTATCGAGGGTCGACGGTCCGGTACTACGTCGATGTCGGAGACACCTCCATGTTCGTCGAAAAGACGGTCGGGGATTCGTCTATCGACGAAGGGAGTACGGTAGAACTCCAGTGGCAGGCGACCGGCCTCCTCTGCTTCGATAGGTCAGGGGACAAAATCAAGGTACAGTCATGAGTGTCAAGTCATCCTCGGGTCTATTTACGCGGGTTGGCGAGATCTTGAAAGACGACTCGAATAGATCGTCGCTTCTCCTTCTTCCCGTTACAGTATTCGAACTCGTATTCTTCGTTGTTCCGATGCTGTATCTCCTGCGAATCAGTCTATACGAGCAGACCTCTCAAGGAGCCTTCAAAGAAGGAACGTGGACCCTATCGACTTACGCCGACGTCATCACCTCCGGATATATTCAAGACCTAATGTGGTTTACGTTCAAATTTGCCATCATATCGACGGCAATCTCTGTCGCGATAGGCGTCTTCTATGCATACGCGATATGGAGAGCAGAACAAAAACTTCGAATGCTCCTTCTGTTCGGAGTTGTGCTCCCGCTTCTGACGACTCTAGTGGTGAAACTATACGCTGGGGTCTTGCTCCTCTCGCCTGGAGGGGCAATCAATGAAGTGCTGATCAGCACCGGTATTCGGTCCGAACCGATCCAACTTATGAACAATTTCCTCGGGGTTCTTATCGGACAACTGTATATCACAGTTCCATACTCGGTGCTGGCCATATACAGCGTTCTCTCGACGATGGACTGGGAGATCGTCGAAGCAGCACGTGACCTGGGAGCAAACCGAGTCCGGTCGTTTTACGAAGTGGTGCTCCCGGAGATAGTGCCCGGAATCGCCGTCGCGTCCGTAATCTCCTTCGCCTGGGGTATCGGAGCGTATTCCTCACCGGCGATTCTCGGAACTGCTCGCCAGACGACGTTCGCACTGGAAGTGGAATCACTCATGCTCAGCGAGTTTAATTGGCCTGCTGCAGCGGCGCTATCCCTCATAATGTTGCTCGTCGTCCTCGTAAGCATCATCGTCCTTTTTAGATTCCTCGATAGTCGGGGAGGTGAAACGGACTATGTTTAAGCGAGAACAGATCGAAACGGCTGCCTTCCGCATCGGGTACATCACGCTGGTAGTGATGTTGCTTCTCCCGCTGGTGATCATAATCAGTACGTCGATAACCGAATCGAGCTATCTCTCGTTTCCACCAAAAGAAATCTCACTACAGTGGTACCAGAAGTTCCTCGAGAGCGATCAATGGCTGACTGCTATGAAAAATAGCCTCATCACCTCAACCGGGACGATGCTCCTCTCGACGACGCTCGGCGTGCTCGCAGCGCTGGGTGTCGAAGGATCCAGAGGGAAATTGTCGACGTACCTCGTCCCGCTCGTCTTGCTTCCGCTACTCATACCGGCGGTGGTGACCGCGGTTACGCTGCTTACCTTCTACAGTAAACTCGGCATTCAGCAGAGCTATCTCGGGATCATACTCGCACACTCGCTCTGGGCAACACCGCTCGTATTCTTCATCATGCAGTCGGTCTTCGCTCGCTTCGACTGGAGTCTCCGCGATGCGGGACTCGATCTGGGCGCATCGCGAATTCGCGCGTTCTGGGAAGTAGTTCTCCCGGGCGTGCGAAACGGGATTTTCGCCTCGATGTTGATCGCCTTTATCATCAGTCTCCAGGAATTCATCATGGCGTTGTTCCTGTCGGGATTCGATACCCGCACCGTCCCCGTGCTCGCGTATATTTCGCTCCGGGAGATACTCGATCCCCTGGTGAGCGTCGTCTCGACGGTGATGATCGGTGCCGCGGTGATAATCGTAATCGGCGCGAGCCTCGCCATCGGACTCAATCAACTCTCCAAAAATCTATAACTGCTATTTTCTGCGTTTCGGGCGTGAGTTCGATCGGTTCACGAGAAGTCTCTGACTGTATCGAGACCGTGAATTCCGCCACGAGACACCGGATGTCTCGAAATACCCTCGAGAAAGAAGTGGTGTCGAAAGCCGGTCGAAACACTTTCAGTCACCGACTGATGTCGAACCTCACTCTGATCCACGGTATCGGTCGGTCTTCACCGATCCGAGCAACGCGAGGACCGACCAACGCTCACGACGAACTGGTTGCACACTCCTCGTCGGCGGGTGAAAGGGACGTCGTCGTTCGGCCGACACTGGCTGTCGGAGATGAGCGTTCCATTCGCGGATAGAACGTGTATGAGTCGGATCTAACTGCGGTTTGCACGGCGTTGCACACGAACGTCGAACTCGATATCCCCTTCGGAGAAGGACTTCACACAATATTGAACTTTATCCGCGAATCATTTCCGGTGGGATAATGTTGTTGTGGCATGGACTAATAGCACAGCAATACATTCAGCAAATCGCCACAGTTCACGTTCCTCCGAGTAAGTAAATGAAATAATAATGACTGGCTTTGAGTATATGGCGAAAATATCACAGGTGCAACACCGACATCGATACACTCCGCGACGAGTTGGCAGATGTGCGCTCGCACGGTATTACAGAGAATCACGAAGAGTCGATTCAGGGACTGGGCGTCGGAGCGCCAATTCGAGATCAGGATGGGAAGCTCTACGGCGCCGTCTCCGAAACTGGTCCCGTGAGCCGACTGGGAGATGACGTTCTCGAGGAGGAGAGCACGGGGCTGATTCGGCGTGCCGTCAACATCGCGTCGCTTACTCTGAACTCGTCGGTTCGCTACTACCTGACTGACGAAACGCCATCGAGTGATTGGTCTTCGTCTGCAGTGGGCCAGCGTTGCCCGCTGATGAGTCGTATTGGCGAGACGATACCGATATACGTCGACTCTGACGCCGGAGTCGGTCGGGGGCCGTCGCTGTACTCGAGGGAGACGGAGCAAATGCCGAGAACGAACTCACGGATTCTACACCGAGCCACCGCGGTGACGTTACTCCCGGCGCTACTCAACCGCTTCCCGTCGGATACCGCCGGTGACGGACACAACTTGATGGATCTAAATAATACATTTTTAAAATATGTGTTGTGAATGCGATATTGATATAATTATTACGTAATTGGGGACCGTTCTCTAAGGGTCAGAACGGAATTCAGTCCGGTTTGGCGCAGGGGATGCCATTTCTCAGCCACTGATGGCTGATTTCCCGATCAGCGTTTCGGATAGTTCTCCGGCAGAGAAAGAGAAAATCGTCGTTCATAGCGGAGTCTCGATCGCTGGAATGCGTATCGAACTGTAATCAGGTAGCCACCCACTGACGACGCTGAATTTCTGCCTGTGAGATCGCTGACTGTGTAAGTAGTGATCGCGGCTGGTCGCATCCAGTTATATAAAAATACATATGTAAAGTGCAACTACTCGAAAGAAGAACATATATTTCTGGAGGGGTATCTCTAGACGGCATTTAACCCAACGACTACACGACTCGGCGAGAAGTGCCGAGTCGCTTCGGCGAAACCTTCGCCGGTCACGATTGCTATCGAACGAGGACGGAGTAGCGGCAAAAGATGATTACATGCATAGGAGTGTAATTGAGGGGTGCAGATCGATCGAGTTTGAATCCACGTCCCGGTCCGAGATCTGAAAAACATCGATGGGTACAGTCCTGGCAGTCTGAAAGACAGGTTTCGAATCTCGCCTTACGGCTCCGGGAGGTCAATCCCTTCCACACGAATGATTTCGGCCTCGACGTCCTCGAATACCGCACCCCACGCGCCGACCGAAACGATACCGTCCTCAGTCTCGACGTAGAGAGTGATCTGGCCCGCCAGGTCAGTATACTTCGGATGACGCGGTAACTCGAGGTGGCCACCACAGGTGACCCGAGCGAGCTCGCCGCGAATATCGACTCGGTCGCCGGTCTCGATCTGCCGGCCGATTATGTGGAGCGTCATCGTCGCATCGTCGTGAAGTAGCGATGCGGCATCGTGGACGAACCCCTCGATGCTGACGTACGTCGGGGGCTGTTCTCGATCGACGTGAATCCGTTCGTTCTGTGCCCAGAGACACGTCCAGAAGTACCAGTGCATGATGAACGAAAGGATTTCGTCCCCGATCGTGATCCCGTACGAGCGATCGCTGCGGACGTTCGGCTCGAAGAACGCATACCGACGGTCGACGATCGCCAGAAACGGGCCGGGAATACAGCACCGACGAATTTCCAGGACGCCCTCGATCCGGGGGACGTCGACGGTGCCGTCGTCGTAGACCGCAATCTGAATCAGCGTGCCGTTTGCGGCGGCGGTCTCGATCGTCGGCCGCAATTCCTCGAGTTGGGCCGGTGTGACGGCCAGTACGAGGGAGATGTTCGACTCAGCGATTGCGTCCGCGGTGCTCCTGAGCACCGTCTCGGCCCGTTTGAGGACGCTAATGCGCGATTCGCGCGGATCAGGACGCTCCCATCGATCTTCGATCTCCCCGGCAGCGTCCGCAAACATCTCGCTCTTTTGGCGAAGCCGATTGAGAACGTCGACGGGTTCGCGCGGCCGAGCGTGTAATCGATCGCGCTCGAGCGTCTCGACGAAACCCTCTTCCTCTAACGATCGGACGATGTCGTAGATCCGCGAGGACGAAATCGACGACTGCTGGGCGATCTCGACGACAGGAGCTGGTCCCGATTCGAGGAGTGTGAGATAGGCCTCCGCTTGCTGACCGGTCAACCCAGCGTCCTCGAGCGCCCGTCGGAGCGTCTTCGTGTCCATACCATTTACTGAATCACGAACGTACAAAAATGTATGTGTATAATACACTCTATTAAAATAACATAGCATTATTACATGTAATACAATATATAATTGTAGTTCCTGAACCGGTCCAGTGCCACGATTTTCATTCAATGATTCGTTCTTTAGTCGGCCACATATAAAATATATGTACGGTCTGAGTCGATATCGGTCGAGCGACTGGCGATTTTGAACTCGGTGGGCGTCGGATTTCGAGTTTCCCCTCATTCGCTGTCTTTCTCGATCGACGACGCTAGATGTACCGAATGCGATGAAAATCGATCGACAAAAAAGCAATTCGCCAGCTATCGCCGGGCGTTCGTCTGCTCGACCGTGACTGTCGTCGAACAGTTCTCACACGAGAGTTCGAACACACCTGGTTCGACCCTGCTCCGGCCTTGCGAGTCGGTCACGGCTAATGACTCGTTCGGAATCGTTACCTCGGCGACCGTCGACTCGCCGGGTTCGAGAGAAACGCGTGCGAAGCCAGCGTGTTCCCGAACGGGGCGAACGCGCGAACTCACTTCGTCTCGCAGGAAGAAATCGACCGCCCGGTCGCCCGCTCGATTGCCGACGTTTTCGACGGTGATCGAGGCGGTAACCGATTCGGCAGGTCCGATCCGCGAGTTGGCTACCGTCAGATCGCGACACGAAAATTCGGTGTAGCTCTCGCCGTAGCCGAACTCGTAGAGGGGGTCGTACGTATCGGGGTGTTCGTCGGCCCCGATCGGCGTCGGATGGGCGACGTGATTGAAATTCGTCGGCAGTTCGGACGCCGAACGCGGAACGCTGATCGGCAATCGACCTGACGGATTGTGATCGCCGAACAGAACGTTCGCGATCGCTTCGCCGCCTTCGCTGCCGGGGTAGTACGAGTAAACGAGCGCGTTGGCGGCGTCAGCGGTCCACGACAGCGCCAGCGGTCGACCCGCAATCGCGACGACCACCATCGGCGTTCCGGTTTCGTTGACGGTCTCGAGCAGGTCGCGCTGGGCATCCGGTAACTCGAGCAGGGAGCGACTCGGAAAACTGCCGGTGGGGCCGATGAGTTCCGTCGGTCCGAACTCGTGGTAGTACCACCCTTCACCGACGGCCACGACCGCCACGTCTGCGTCCGTCGCGGCGTCACCGACCGCCTCGAGGTCGCGTTGGTCTCGGAGAGTCGCACCCTGCTCGTACCGGACCGACGTCCCGTCACCGGCCCGTTCCACGATCCCGTCCAGAACCGTCGATCCGGTCGTGGGGTCGGGAGTCTGAACGCTCCATCCACCGAACTGATTGCGCAGGGAATCCGCGTTCGGACCCGCGACGAGAATCGAATCCAAATCGTCCGACAGGGGAAGGACCCCGTCGTTCTCGAGGAGGGTCTGGGACTCGCGGGCCGCTTGCAACGCGGCCGTACGATGATCCGAGGAACCGACCGTTGACTTGACGGTCTCGACGTCGACGTACGGGTCCTCGAAGAGGCCGAGCGACTGCTTCAGGTCGAGAATTCGGGTGACAGCCTCGTCGATACGGCGTTCAGACAGTTCGCCCGCTTCGACGAGGTCTCGGATGTGAGCCGTGTACTCGTCGCGGCCGATCGATATCAGGTCGAGACCCGCGTCGATCGCCGTTCGCGCCGAGTCACGCTGGGATGCCGTCACGCGGTGATCCTCGTGGAGATGATCGATCCCGCCCCAGTCCGAGACGATCGCTCCGTCGAACCCGAGTCGTTCGCGCAGAAGTTCGGTGAGGTATCGGCGGGAGCCGTGGGCCGGTTCACCGTCGACGGAGTTATAACACGGCATCACGACCGACGCACCGGCGTCGATCGCTTCGACGAACGGCGGGATGAATAGCCGATGAACGGTACTCGAGGAGCGGTCTACGACGGCAGCGTCCTCGCCACCCGCCGGATCGCTGTAGGCTGGGAAATGTTTTGCTGTCGCAGCGACGCGTGGACTGTGCTCGATGGACTCGAATCCGCGAACGGCTGCTCGAGAAAATGCGCTACACAGAAGCGGACTCTCTCCGTACGTTTCGAAGGTGCGTCCCCAGCGCGGATCGCGTGCCACGTCGCAGGTTGGGCCGTAGGCCTGGTTCGCACCGGTTGCACGCATCTCCGCAGCCGTGATATCGCTGGCCATACGCTCGTTCGCTGGGTTTCGGGTCGCAGCGACGCCCAGCCCGTGGGGAAACACCGTTGCCCCGTCTACGTACGCGTGTCCGTGGACGGCGTCGACGGGAAGCAACAGCGGGATGCCGTGACGCGTCTCCTCTATGGCAACCCGCTGAAGACGATTGGCGATCTCGGCGAGCCGTTCAGGATTCCGGTGCGGAGAAATACCGATTCCAAACGCCGCGACCGTTCCGACGTTCTCGTCGCGGACGAGCGCTGCTGCATCGTCGACGCTCAGGTCGACGTCACCTAACGGTCCAACGTACGCACCGACGAGCTGTCCGGCCTTTTCGGCCAGGGTCATGTTCGCGGGATCGGGTGCTGCATAATCGCCACTCTCGTAGGAATGCTCTCGACCGGTCATTCTTGTTTTACATTGACTCGGTTTGTATTAAAACTACGGGTACAGTGATAGAATCGTCAGCGGTAACAGAAACGTTGCCTTTTTTCAGGCGGAGGATCCACTGAAGACGGCGGGGTGCGTCAATCCGTGGTTGGCGACTGCGCCGGGGCCGTACCGTCGGCCGAGTCATCGGTCTCGGTGAGCGGCGTCGACGACCAATACTCGTGGTCGTCGACCTCGCGGAAGCACGCGACCTCGTGGTCGGTGCCCGCGCCGACGGAGTCGGGGTGAGCCCGCCGACATGCTTCGCGCGCGTCGGGACACCTGGTGTGGAATCGACAGCCGCGTGGAGGATTCTGCGGATCGGGGATATCGATCGTTCGAACCGGTGGCTCCGCCGCGTCCGTCCCGGTATGGAGGTCCGGCGTCGCCCACCGAAGCACCTTCGTGTAGGGATGTTTTGGGTCGGTGACGATCTCCTCGGCCGGACCGATCTCGACCAGTTGTCCGAGGTACATCACGCCGATCCGTCCGCCGGCGTGAGATGCCAGGTATCGCGCGTTCGAGAGGTCGTGAGAGACGAACACGAACGACGTGTCGAACTGATCCTGCAGTTCAAGCAACAGATCCATCATCTCGACGCGCAGTGAAACGTCCAGTGCCGAGATAGCTTCGTCCGCCAAGATCATATCGGGATCCATCAACAGCGCGCGGACGAGCGCGACGCGTTGTTGCTCACCACCGGAGAGCTGGTGGGGATATCGACCGGCATAGTCGGCTGGCGGTGTCATTCCAACCCGTTCTAACATCGACAGGATCTCTCGGCGTCGATCGCCCGTGCTCATTCCGGACTGCCATCGCTTCAACGGGTCCTCGAGGATTTTCATCACCCGACGATTAGGGTTGAGTGCGCTCCCCGGGTCCTGATGGATGATCTGGAGGGAACGGCGAATCTCGTCGTAGGGGATCGCAACGTCCCCATTCCCGTCTTTCGCGTCCCAGATGTCCTGGCCCCGATACCGGACGCTTCCGCCGGTCGGTCGCTGGAGCCCGATCGTCGTCTTCCCGAGGGTCGTCTTTCCGCACCCGGACTCTCCGACGAGTGCGACGACGTCGTTTTCTTCGATATCGAGCGAAACGCCGTCAACGGCTTTGACGACGTCCGGATCACCGAACTCCAATAGACCCTGCGATTCCTCGAAGTGAACTTCGACGCCGTCGAGCGAGATGAGTGGCTCCCCCGTCATCGGTTCTCCTCCGCGGTCGATGCTTTCGGTTCCGCGTGTTGCTCCTCGCTGGTGAAAGGGACCGCCTCGGCCGCGTCCTCCCAGTGAAAACACGCAACCTCGTGGTCCGGACTGGCCGACTGGAAATCCGGATCGTCGGCGACGCAGGTCTCGTCGGCGATCGGACACCGCGGGTTGTACGAACACCCCTCCGGGACGTTCACCGGATCGGGTGCGGAGCCTTCGATCGGTTGCATCTCCTCGAGCGGTGCGTCGAGGTTCGGCGTCGCGTTCAGGAGCGATCGCGTGTACGGGTGTGCTGCGTGGCGAAGGATTTCCTCAGTCTGGCCGATCTCGATCAGTTCGAAAGCGTACATCACGGCGATGCGATCGGCCAGTTCGGCGACCAGCGGCAGGTCGTGTGTGATGAACACCATCGTCAGATCGTATTTTTCCTGCAGGTTCTCCAGCAACGAGAGTATCGAGCGCTGCATCAGCAAGTCGAGTGCCGCCGTCGGCTCGTCCATGACGAGTACCTCGGGTTCGAGGATCAACGACAGGGCGATCAATGCCCGCTGTTGCATGCCGCCGCTGAGTTCGTGCGGATACGAACCGAGAACGCGCTCAGGCTCGAGGTACAGGTCCGAGAGCAGTTCGCGGGCGCGCTCCATCCCTGTATCGACGTCGTAGTCGTGGGCAACGAGGGTTTCCTCGAAGTGTTTGCCGACCTTCATGGTCGGATTGAACGAGCTCATCGCACCCTGGAAGACCATGGAGATATCCTCCCATCGAAGGGACTTCAGCTCCCGTTCCGAGAGACCGAGGACGTCGACGGGCGCTCCGTCGTCTGGGTAGTACGTGATCTCTCCGGAGAGCACACCCGGATCGACCACCGCGTCGAGAATCGACGAAGCGAGCATCGACTTGCCGCTTCCACTCTCGCCAACGACTCCGATGATCTCACCGCGCTGGACGTCGAGGTCGACGGTGTCCAGAACGCGGGAGACGCCGCGGTCCATCCCGAATGTGACCTCGGCGTTCCGTATCTCGAGGACGGTATCGGACGTGGTTTGTGAGCTGTGCGTCGCCGTCTGCGTCAGTGGTGTGTCTTGCTCAGTCATAGCTATTACATCGGAGGATTAACCTGGGGATCAGCGTCGTCGTCTTGAACCGTCTTGCCTTCGTGACGGGTGCGGACCCGGGGGTTGAACAGCTTGTCAGTCCCCTGTGAGAGCAAGATCAGTGCCAACGACAACGCGATGATCGGAATCATTGGCAAGATGAGCATGAACTCTTTCCCCGGAACGGTCATCGCATTGTTTTCGTTGTACGCCCAGTCGAGCATCACGCCCCAGTTTTCCGCCGTAGCGCCGCCCAACAGCCCCAGGTAGTACAGCGCGATGCTGTCGTAGACGACCCGGCGTGCGGCATAGACGAAGTTGACCGTGATATACGGCATCAGGTTCGGCAGAATATCCTTCCGGATAATCTGCGGGGTGGAAATACCCATCGTGCGTGATGCCTCGACGTAGGATTTCTCGCGGAGTGAGAGCACCTGCGAATGGATCGTCCGCGCGAGCCCGGCCCAGACGTTGATCGTGATGAATATCCCGATCACGTAGGGAGAGGACGGCTGAAAAATCGCCATGAGCACGACAACCAGCGGCAGACCGGGGATAGCAACTGCCACGTCGACGATGGTGTTGAGCACCGTTTCGACAGTCCCGCCTTTATACCCGGAGACGGTCCCGACGAGTGTTGCCATAGCCGTCGAGAAGACTCCGCCGGCGATGATCATCTGCAGCATTCCCGGCGTCGCCCAGAGCAGCGCCGATAGAACGTCGACGCCGTTGTCGAACGTTCCGAGCGGCGTTTCCCAGTTCTCGAACGGACGAACGCCCGTCATTTCTGGCGTAAGGACCGTCGGACTCCGCGGTGTCTCGAGCGTCCACGGCGACCCGACCAGGTTGAGTGCGTCGTTCAGGATGGTGATACCAATCTGGTGGAGCCAGACGATCACGGCCGTGATGACGAAGGTCGTGATAATAATCAGGGCGACCTTCGTCCGCCAGTCCGACCAGGCGATTTTGAACGGGGCGACGATCGATTCGTCGACGACCTCCCGGGCTTGCTGACGGCGCGTCACGTTCGTTACCGCCGATTCACCGAACATTCCGCCATCGGTCCGTACGTCGTCGTCAGTAGGCTTCACCTTGATCACCCGATTTGATCCGCGGATCCAGGAAGCTGTAGGTCACGTCTGCGATGAACGTCGAGATCACCATGCATACCGAGATGACGATGAACGTTCCCATCATGAGCGTGATGTCACTATTGTTTATCGCCTGAAACATCCGATATCCGATGCCTTTGTACTGGAAAATCTGTTCGAGCACGACGGACGCTCCCAGCATGGAGCCAACCGCGAGCAGCAGGCTTGTGTACAGCGGGAGAACGGCGTTCCGACCGACGTATCGGAGTGCGATCCGCCGGGATGGGAGGCCGCGAAGTTCGGCAACGCGGACGTAGTCCTCGCCGAGTGTCTGGATGCTGTTGCCGCGCATCGAAAGCGCGAGCAAGCCGTACCCGGTAATGATATACGACAATGCGGGAAGCGTCGCGTGTCTGAGCACACCCCACGCGTACGCGAGGGTGAGGCCGGGTTCGATTTGGTACTTTGCAGGTCGCCGTCCGGCCTCCGGGAATAGTTCGAGGATCGGGGCGTCGCTGTGGCCGACCCAGAGGATTAGCAAGAGCGCGGCGACGAAGTAGGGTATCGAGGTCGTGACGGTCCCGACGATGGTGTTAGCGAGGTCGAATCGGGATCCTTCTCGATAGGCCATGATCGCGCCCAGCGACAGGGAGATGGCGAACATCCCGAGAGTCGCGAGCGACATCACGAGCAGCGTCCACGGGAGCGTATCGGCGATTTCTGCGCTGACGTTTTTGCTCGCTACGATGGAATACCCGAGATTACCCTGGGCTAATTCCGTCATGTACGTTACGTACGCCTCGAAGATCGACGCATTCGGATCGAACATGAGGCGGCTCTCGATCGATTCACGGATGACCTCTCGGCTTCCACCACCGCCTGATTGTGCCATCCGAGCGATCATCTTCTCGACGATGGAACCCGGAATGTTCCACGCGAGAACGAACGCGATCGTAATGACCGACCAGATCGTAAACAATGCCTGTCCTGTTCGTTTGATGTACCAGTTCATAAAAACGTGTGAATGGATCAGTCCGTTTTCTTCATCAGACCGGGCGTGTCGTAGCCGTCGAGGCTCTCATCGACCTTGGGGAGCCACCACAGCGGCCAGTAGGAGTAGCAGTGTGGGGATTCTGCGTCGATTTCGAAGGGGCCTCCGTGAATGAACGATTGTTCGTATTTCTCCGTGACGTAGATACAGGGCACGTCTTCGTTGACGACGCGAGCCAGGCGTTCGACGATTTCTTTCTCTGTCGCTTCGTCGTTGGCAGTTGCAAACGCCTGCAATTCGGCTTCGATGTCGATCGTCTCCCCATCGAGTTCGACCGTGGTAGGGTAATTTGCGAAGTGCTTCTCGGTATTGAACGTTCGATTTCTGAGGATGAAATCCAGCGAGAAATACGGATGGTTCATGCGCGGTTTCCCGCCATCCGTGTGCCTGGCGACGTAGACATCGGTCGATTCCAGATACCCCCCTGGACCCTCCTTTCTGGGATCACCGGACGCATCCCAGCCGGCATCGTTGAGGTGGTCGACGATGGTCTGGGCTGCCGTCGCCCAATCGGACCAACTCTGTGGATAGGTCAGTTCGACCGTGATTTCGCCCATGTCGTAGCCCGCTTCGGAGAGTAATTCTTCCGCTTTGTCGACGTCGCGTTCGTAGACGGTAAATCCGTCCGGTTCCTTGGAATCGAACCACTCGTCGACAGTCTCCCACGTCAATCCGGTCGGCGCTGGATGGTGGCTGATCTTCGTACTCTCACCGACGGAGGTGATGACAGACTCGCGGTTTATCGAGTAATAGAGCGCCTGGCGGACCTCTCGCTGATTCCAGGGCTCTGTCTCGTGATCGAACCAGATGGCCATTCCGAAACCGCCGGGAATCCGGAACTCGTGAATTTCTTCCGGGAACTGCTGCAGGACGTCTGGATCGACAAACAGGCTATGCTGACCGTCAGTGTCGCCGTTGATGAACGATTGATGGGCCTTGTTGTTGCCATCGCGGTGTTTGACCCGGTAGCCTTCCCAGTTGTAGTGGTCAGCCAGGTGATGATCGGCGTGGTCATCGAGACCGTCTCGGGGCTCAGTCTGAGCGTAATTATCAGTGTGATCCGTCAGTCCGATCGGTCCCGACGGATCGGGGTCTAGAATCTCGACGCCAGCCGGGTCTTCCTCCCAGTTCATCCCCTCCCAATTCTCGGGAGAATAAGCGGCTTGCGTACCGAGTAATGCATATTCAATGATGTCCTTGTTCGTTCCCTCCGGATACGAAATGGTCAGTTCGTACTCGCCGGTCGCCTCCGCACCCTCGATGAACTGCCATATCGCCTTATCGGCCGCCTTGAAGATATCGAGCTGGAAGACGAGATCGTCCGCGGTTACGTTGTCACCGCTGCCCCACGTAAACTCCTCCGAGAGCGTGAGGATCATCTTCCCGTTCTCGTGGGTCCACTCTTTGATCAGGTGCGAATGGAACGTATCTTCCTTGATCAGGTACTGCGTCCACTGGGCGAACATGCCGAATCTGTCCTGTGGTATTTCCCAGCCGGCGAGGAGATTCCAGTGGTAATTACTGGGATCGAAATTGACCTGCGTCGCATCGAACCAGTCGTTACCACCGCCTCCGCCGCCATCGAGACAACCAGCGACTGCAGCGACACCCGTTGCACCCGCAAGCGATACGAATTTTCTTCGGGATACTATATCGCTATAGTCCCCACTTCGTTGGCTTCGAACCATACGGTTCCCTAGTCAACGTTGCTCACACATAAATTTAGTCATATTTTAATTAGCAAAATTTTTCACAAGTATTGTGTGAAGAGATTTTTCAGCAATTATTACAGGGGCTGACGATCTCTGGTGGGACCGCTCACTGCTGAACGGTCCAGACGGAAAGCGGATCATCGAATACGATGACACTCAGTGTGACTCGGCGATCCAGTCGGCAGTATCGGCAGCTAATTCCTCGAGATCGCCGGTGGCATCGTCTGCCAGTTCGCGGAGTGGGTCGACCGCATCGACGGCTTCCGCAAACCCGAGTGCTCGGACGGCGTGTGCACGGACGAACTCGGCGTCGTCGTCGAGACGGGCGATCAGCGCGTCGGTCAGGGGCGTTGCAGCCGTCGGATCGACTTCGGCTACGTTCGCGATCGCGTCGATGGTCGCCGCGCGGGCGATGGGCGGATCGTTCGAGAGGGCAGGCGAGAGTTCGTGTAGTCGGTCGGCGACCGCGTCGGGTTCTCTGGCCGTGACCTCGACGAGCGCATGAGCTGCAAGTTCCCGAATTCCGCTGTTGCGAGCCCGTTCTTTGACGATCTCGTTCCGACGCGACGTTAGCGTATTCGTGATCGATAGCCGCTGATCTGGAGGGAAGTCCTGCAGCGCCGCCGAATTCGGAGCCCATACTTCCGGTGGATCGATCAATACGTCGAGAAGCGCGTCCGCTTCCGGAACGAATCCGCGCGGATCCTCCTCGAGAAACGGAGACAGTGCTCGGGCCGCTCTGTACCCCGTCTGTGGAGGGTGCTCGTCGAGTTTTCCAACCAGCGCTGGAAGTCCCGGTCGAACAGCGTCTGGATGGTCGTCCGCGATACTTGCAAGGACTGCAGCAGCCGTGCTCCCCGCGACGGGGAAGTCGTCGTCCAGGCGCTCGATGACGTGCTCGCTAATTTCCGCGACGCGACTGGGATCGTCGACTGCGACGAAGAGCACGCATCGCAACGCGATGTTTCGAACCTGTCCACGTTCGGCATCGAACAGCGCGACAACGGCGTCGAGGTCGACGTTTTCGGGATCGTTCCGTGCAGTCTCGAGGAGTTCCTCGTCGTCCGGGACCTGCGTAGACATACGTAGCGATAATCAGCTACAGATAGAAGAACTTTACTATGGGCCGCATCGCCTAAATATTAGGTAGTTGCGGCCTTTTTCGAGGTTCGTTTGTGAAGACGATACGCGACCGAAGAGGGATAATGAGAGGTAACGAGTCGATGGAAGAACCGCGTCGGTAGGAACGAACACGGAGGACGCACACGCTATCGCCGTTTGCACACCCATAACACGATGGCGATTCCGAACCCGGTCAGCCCGAGAATTACGAACACGAGCAACGAGACGACGATCGTTCCCGCTGACTGTTCGCCGAGTCCCACTGCCGCTGCGTTCAGGACAGCCATCACGGTGACGAAGACGAACATGAGATAGAAAGACGAGGAATGCGCACACACGATGCTCCAGAACTCCTCGCGGACACTCATGTTCGCCCTCCTACTCGCGGGACGATATGACGTTGCATACCAACTCATGGCCACTGGTCGACAATAAAATATACTGACCGTTCGGGCTGGGATCAATGATCGATCACCTCGTGTAACCAGTTTGATTACGGCATGAATGGCGACAGCAGTGGTTCGCGGGAGATCAACAAAACGACGTTGCTGCTCGCAAAGAGGGCATACAGGATAACGACGGACGTGACGAAGACGACGTCGAACGGCCTCGAAAGGAGGGAACTGATACCGACGACGATGCCAGCGTAGATGAGTGCAGCGAAAACGACGCCAGTTAGCCCGAGGAGGTCGTACAGAAAGACCGTAATCGGATTCAGTTCGGTCGCGTATGGGACGACGAAGAACAGAATCGTCGCGACGAGGTCGACGAACCAAACGCTGAAAAACGCAGCACGAAGACTGGAGGTCCCCGGCCGATCCAATCCGATCTCGCGTGCGGGTGTTTCCACCATCGTATCTGGATCGACGCGTCACCGACTATTACGCGTTTTACTTGCTGTATCCGGCAAATGAGATGGGTTCACATCTGCCACAATACGTGTTAAGAACTAGTAAAAATCTTTATTCCGTTTGTGAATCAAACGTATGATAGCATCCATAGTGGGTGTTGGTAGCAGCAGACGAACGACGAAAGCATACCAGTACATCATGAGTGAGCAGACATCGACACGAACGAACGGTCGTCCGAACGAACCCGGAAACGAAACTGTACAGCACGAAAACAATGGAACTGAGGATGCGAGACACAAAACTGCAGGCAACGACGCCCCACACCAGAAATTCGCGATGGCTGATGAGACGGGTGGTACTGTCCGTCGGACGTTCTTGCGATCGGCCGCCGTAGTCGGATCAGTTGCCCTGCTCGGGAGTACGACGGTGGCCGCCCGACAGGAGAACTGCCAATCGTTCGCAACGACCACGGTCGGCGGCGGGCAGTTTCAACTCGTCAACAACGACTGGGGGAGTTCCGACGTCGACATGTGTATCTGGACGGAAGACAACGGCGACTACGGATACGAGTGGTCGACGCGGACGAGTGGCGGGCCGCCGAATTACCCGCAAGCCCTCCTCGGGACGAAACCCTGGGGTTCGGATACCGGGGTACGGGACTTCCCGATCCAGCGAGGGGACGTCGACCAATTAGAGCTCGAGGTCGACATCGATCAGAGCATCTCCGGCGGCGAGTGGGACCTCGCCGAGGAGTGGTGGTTGATGGATGCGCCGGTCTCCGAACAGTCGGAGACACACACCCACGAGATCATGCTGGTCCTCGACTGGGGCGGCGGCCACAGTCACGGCGGTACGAAAGAAGAGAGCGTCTGGACCGACAAATTCGGCAACACCATCGACTACTGGGTCCACTACGGTGGCGGCGGCGGCACGAGCGCCGACTTCCACATCTTCCGGGTCCAGGGCGGCCTCACATCGGGCCGTGTCGACCTCAAACCGGTCATCGATTTCATGAGCGAGCGACACGGCGTCGGCGGCCAGAAGTGGATCTCCGGGATCGAACTCGGGAACGAATACTGGCAAGGCAGTCAGGGCGACGTCACGTTCCACCAGTTCGACGTCACCATCAACGGCACCACCTACTCGAGCGGGAGCGGCGGTGGCAGCGGCAATAGCGGGAGCGGCGGTGATAGCGACGACGGCACCGGTGGCGATAGCGGAGACGATGGCGATAACGGATCCGACAGCGGCGACGGCACCGGTAGTGATGACGGATCTGGAGGGGATGACGGCACCGGTAGTGATGACGGATCTGGAGGGGATGACGGTACCGGTGGCAATAACGGATCTGGGGGCAATGACGGTACCGACGGCGGATCGTCCGATCCGATCGCGACGCTGTCTCCGAGCACGACGTCGGCGAGCGTCGACGAGCGGATCACGTTCCACGTCCAGGACACGTCCGGCGTCGGCCGATGGATCACCGATCTCGAGTGGGATTTCGGTGACGGTACGACGGCCACGGGCTGGTGGAACGCCCATCGATACGATGCGCCCGGGACGTACACCGTCGAGTTGCTGACCACGGCGAACAACGGCGACCAGACGATGTACGAGGTAACGATCACGGTATCGTAAGGGGTCCACCCGTCGCGAAACGGACTACCGCACCCGTTCGGCCTCCGTAGTCGATACCCGCCGAGCGGAACCGACACTCGACTGCTGAGGGAGACCGGGGGCAAATTATCAGACACGAAACTGACACGAATGACAGACTACCCACAGAATATCGAGCGGACGGTCGAGAGGGGAACAGGCAGCAATACCGAGAAGCGCCAGAGTACGGAGAGCCGGGGCGGCGACGGACGAGATGGACACGCGTCTCGGCGCGTATTCGTGAAGTCGACCGTCGGGTCGGTCGCGCTGGCAAGCGGATTGCAAGCCGTTTCGGTCGGCGAGGCGGCCACGACTACCACCGAAACGCCGTGGTTGCACCGTGAGGGCAACCGCATCAGGGACGCCACTGGGAATGAGGTACACTTGCGGGGCGTCAACGTCGTCGATCCGAAGCGGGCCGCCGCGGAGTGGCGAATGGACATCGAGCCGCTGATCGAACTGGCGACCGACTCGAGTCAGGGCTGGAACGCGCGTATCATCCGACTACCGATGCAGCCGCAGGATATCGGTGATCACGGCCCTGGGACGGCCGCACCGACGCCAGGATTCACCGAGAGCCAACTGGAGACGTATCTGGAGACGTACGTCGACCCGGCAGTCCAGACGGCCGAAGACGTCGGCGCCTACATCATGCTGGATTACCATCGACATTATCCCGAAGGGCCGGACTGGGATTCCCCGGAACTCGACGAGGAGATCCGGACGTTCTGGAACCACGTTGCGCCGCGGTACAGCGACCGTTCGCACGTCATCTACGAACTGTACAACGAACCGACGACGCCGTATCCCGGTGCTGGTGACCCGACGGACGAGGTCGGCGTCACTGACCCGCGTGCCGAGGAGAACTATCTCTACTGGCGCGAGACTGCCCAACCATGGGTTGACCTGATTCGGTCTCACGCGTCACGGAACCTCGTCGTCATCGGGTCGCCGCGGTGGAGCCAGTTCACCTACTGGGCACCCAAACACGAATTCCAGGGCGACAACCTCGCGTACGCGGGTCACGTTTATGCCCACGAGAACCTCCGCCCGTTGTCGACGCACTTCGGCGAGCCGTCCGAGGAGGTCCCGGTGTTCCTGAGCGAGTTCGGGTACGGCGAGGAAGGCCCGCCCTACCTTACGGGTACCACCGACGTCGAAGGACAGCAGTTCCTCGATCTCTTCGACACCTACGACATCCACTGGCAGGTCTGGTGTTTCGATCACACCTGGTCGCCGGCTATGCTGAACCGAGACCACGAGGTCGCGAGCCCGCACGGACGGTTGTTCAAGAACCGCCTGCAAGCCACCGGGACCGGCGACCCGTCGAACGGCAGCGGGTCAGACGACACGCCGCCGGCGCCACCGTCGAACGTGTCCTCGCCGGCCCAGACTCGTTCCACCGTCGATCTCGCCTGGGAACCCCCGTCGGACTCGAGCGACGGCGATCTTGACCACTATTCTGTGTACGTGGAGGGGAACGTGAATCAACAGGTCGCGGCCGGAACGACCGCGGCGACGGTTTCGGATCTCTCGGCGAACACGAGCTACCAGTTCGGCGTCTCGGCGATCGATGCCTCCGGCAGCGAGTCGCCCGTTGCGACCGTCTCGGTGGAGACCACAGCGGATGACGGATCGTCCGATCCGATCGCGACGCTGTCTCCGAGCACGACGTCGGCGAGCGTCGACGAACGGATCACGTTCAGCGTGACCGATACGTCCGGCACAGGGCGGTGGATCACCGACCTCGAGTGGGAGTTCGGTGACGGCACGACGGCCACGGGCTGGTGGAACGCACACCGGTATGACTCGGCGGGCGCGTACACCGTGGCGCTGACGACGACCACAAACACGGGCGACGAGACGGTTCACGAGGTGACGATTACCGTCTCATGAGACCGATCAGCGGAATGGAGAGAAATAGACCGTACCGACTATGACGCCGGAACTCGCCAGAGAATTCGACACGCTGGGTGCACCGGCAGGGCTGCCAGCGCCACACCACGAGACCCGGTCTGTGGTTACCAGATGGCGCTCACGACCCGGAAGCAACTTCGCTACCGCAGCCGGATCGGTCCGCGTCCGGACCACGATAGTCCCAGCCAGCGTCGTCGGCAGCCGTGAAATGACGCTGCCAGCGCCCCAAGGTATCAATGCATGTGATGTCCAGAACCCTCACGTGAACGGACGACAACCCGCTGCCCCCCCTCGGTCCACCGAACTGACACCATGCTGTCCGTCATCGGTGACGGCCTGGATGGAACGGGGTCGACGACGATGAGCCTCGTCGTCGAATACCAGATCAACGGGCCGCCGATCACGCTCCCGCAGGCGGCGGCAGTGGTCCCTGAATCGACGCTCGAGATCCAGAACTGGCATCTGGACGGGGGCGAAATAATCTGGTACGTCTGGGCCACTGGCGATGATGCGAGCCGAATCACTGCTGCCTTCACCGACGTTCCGAACGTGGTCGACGTCGGTGTCATCAACGAACTCGACGACAGGGGCCTGTTCTGGGTCGTGATGGACCTGACACTCGACGAACCGCCTGACGACCTGTGCAAGCAAGGGACAATTATAGACGCTCGCATTCGTCCCGACTGTCTCCAGTTCACGTCACGCGTGTCGGGTCGAGAGTACCTCCGCGATGTCTGGGAGTACTTCCGCTCGAACGACATCGACGTGACCGTGTTACGATTACGTCAGGCAACCGAAACGAACGAGCCACGGGACCAGTTGACGGACGCTCAGTTCGAAGCACTGTCGACGGCCTACGAGATGGGATACTTCGACGAGTCCGAACGCGTCACACAGGCCGACATCGCCGAGGAACTCGGTATTTCGTGTTCGTCAGTATCCGCGCGATTGCGCCGCGCACAGCACCGACTCCTCGAAGAACAACTCTTCCAGTCTCTCGGGTAGGCTCACGTTCCGACATGTGCATATAATAGGACGGAATATGACGGGTAAATCTAATATCCGATCATTATTAAAGATAGATTGCAGTGTGGTGCAGCTATGACCCGGCGTCGTCGGCGGTTCGCTCACGAACCGCGAATGCGGTCCACCCTCGCGTCTCGAGCAACGGTGGATTCCAGCGATCGACCACGCCGGAAAGTCGACTCCGGGCGGCGCCTACCCGACACGTGAAAGAACGAAATATAATGATTCGACCCGATCGCACGACGACTGTCGGATTCGAACGCGTTGAATCGCGAGAGGAAGCAACCGGCTGGCTGAGTCCTTCATCGGGTTCGGATCGCGTCCGATACTCAACCGACCACGACGAGCGACCGGGTCAGCGACCCGAGAGCGTCGACGGTCCGAACAGCTCTGGCGTCTCTGCTCCGCAGTCATACTCACGAACGCACCGTGACGACACGATACTGAAAAAATAACCAACGATGACAGATTCACGCGACGAAGATCAGACCGATACGCATCGTCTTACTGAACACGCTACCGATCTCGACACGTCGAGACGTTCGTTCATGCGAACGTCCGTCGCCGCAGGTGCCCTCGGTGCACTCGGGACGGGCGCGACCGGTTCGACGGTCGCCGCATCGTCGGGCATTTCGACACCGCCGTTACACGTCGACGGCAACCTCGTGAAAGATCCGGACGGCAACACGGTCACGCTCCGAGGCGTCAATATCGCCGATCCGAAACGGATCAACGTCACCGCGCCGGCTCGCGGAAAAACCGCCACACAGGTCGTCGACATGGTTACCGACGCGAACCAGGGCTGGCACGCACGCGTCGTCCGACTCCCAGTCCAGCCGGTCGACATCGGCGAGCACGAACCCGGCCAGGGCCCGCCCCCGGTCGCGTTTACGGAATCGCAACTCGAGACCTATCTGACCGACCACCTCGATCCGGTCGTCGAGCACTGTCGCCAGCGCGGCGTCTACTGCATCATCGACTATCACCGTCACCGGGACATCAAGTGGACAGACCCGGATCTCGACGACGAAATTCGGCTGTTCTGGGACGTGGTTGCCCCACGCTATGCCGATCAGTCCCACGTCCTCTACGAGCTGTACAACGAGCCACAGGAACCGGGTATCTGGGGCGATCCGAGCGCCAAAGACCACTGGGCGGACACCTGGCGGGACTGGAAGGAAACCGCCCAGCCCTGGGTAGACGTCATCCGATCGCACGCGCCGGAGAATCTCGTTCTGGTCGGCTCGCCCAGCTGGTCCCAGAGTCCGGAGGGAGCGCTCGTCGAGCCTTTCGAGGGCTCGAATCTCATGTATACCTATCACATCTATCCGGGCCACAACGTCAGCCGCGATCAGGCCTGGGACGACGCGTCGATGAACGGCGGCGGAGTCGCCAACGTCTACGAAGAGTACCCGATGTTCGTCACAGAGTTCGGCTGGCAAAGCGACATTCGGAGCCGCTACCTCCGGGGAACGACGTCGGACTACGGCCAGCCGTTTATGGACTGGATGGAGCAAAGCGACGCCATCCACTGGACGGCCTGGTGTGCCGACCCGATCTGGCTGCCGGCGATGTTCGATCGGGCGTTTACGGACAACGACACGCAGGACTCGATCGGCAATCCCTACGCGGAACCGGTACCGGAACTGTGTTCCGACAGGCCCTGCGAGTGGACGACCCTCACCGGCGAGAACATGGGCGGGTTCATCAAGGCGACGCTCTCGGACCTGCGCGACGACAACGTTCCGGGCGAGGGAGGTGGCGGTGGCGACGGCGATGCGACCGCGCCGACCGCACCGACGTCGCTCTCGGTCGACGGGACGACCGAATCGTCGATCGACGTCTCCTGGAACGCCGCCACCGACGCCGGTGGCAGCGGTCTCGATCATTACAACGTCTCCGTCGACGGCTCGGTCGAGCAGCAGGTCGCAGCGGACGTAACGAGCGCGACCATCACCGACCTCTCGGCGGACACGAGCTACACGATCGGGGTCTCGGCAGTCGATGGTGCCGGCAACGAATCGAGCGCCGCGACGACGACGGCGACGACCGGCGGCAGTGACGGCGGTGACGGCAGTGATGGCGGTGAGGGCAGTGACGGCGGTGATGGCAGTGACGACGGTGATGGCAGTGACGACGGTGACGGCAGTGATGGCGGTGACGGCAGTGAGGACGCGCCGTCCGGCGACCCAATCGCGAAGTTTCAGCCGAGTACGACGTCCGCCAGCGTAGACGAGCGGATCACCTTCCACGTGCAAGACACGTCCGGTGTCGGCCGGTGGATTACCGATCTCGAGTGGGAGTTGGGTGACGGCACGACGGCGACGGGTTGGTGGAACGCCCACCAGTACAAGTCGCCGGGCACCTACACCGTGGCGCTGACGACGACCGCAAACAACGGCGACCAGACGACCTACGAGATGACGATTACCGTGTCCTAGAGCCACGCTTCTGACTCGCCGCTGCCCTGCCCCGCTGGTGCGCACACCGCGTTTACGATGGCACCGTCCCCGCGACATCACCACCAGGTGTAGTAATCTACAGGCTAAAGCGCACCCCTGGTTTCAGCGATCGCTGACCTGCCCGGGGCCCGGCGCGAGTGTCAGGACGGACGCGTGGAAACGAGGCACAGTGCGACTCGAACGATCACGACCAATAGAGAGTACCTACCAATGGCACGACGAACGTACAACGCAGACGGAACAGACGAACCAACGACCCATGCGGACGGACCGACTTCGGACGGCAGCGGCGGTCCTGGAACCATCTCACGCCGGAACGTGATGCGGGCGGTCGGGACGACCGCGCTCACCGCCGGACTGGCCGAAAGCATCGTCGGTTCGGTCGCGGCGGTTGGCATCGACACACCGTGGCTCCACCGCGACGGCAATCTCATCCGCGACGAGTCCGACAACAAGGTCATTCTTCGCGGGGTGAACATCGCCGATCCGGCTCGACTGGCGCGGCGCTGGCGGAAGAAAGACTGGTCGGACGTTTTCGAGAAGGCGACGGACACGAGCGAATCGAACGACGGCGGCTGGTACAACCGGATCATCCGAGTGCCGACACAACCACAGGACATCAGCGGCGTGAACAATAACCTCTCCCCCGCCCACGGCGACGACTGGGGGCCGCTGCTCCCCGGGCAAATCGACGAATCGGACATGGAGGCGTACTTCTCGAACTACATGGACCCGCTGGTGGACGCGGCCGAGGAAGCCGGCGTCTACGTGATGATCGATTACCACCGGCACTTCCCGGTCTTCCACCAGCCACAAAACGAGTCCGACCTCGGCGAGTACCAGTGTGGAACGGAGAGCTTCCCGAACGACCTCGGTTTCTGTGGCGAACGCGGCGTCCTCTGGAACTCCGAGGAGCAAGCGTCCGAGATCGACGGCTACACCGAGGAGTACGCCGCCGAACTCGACCAGGAGCTCGAGATGTACTGGAACTTCGTCGCGCCGCGATACAGCGACCGCTCGCACGTCATCTACGACGTGTATAACGAGCCGACCGGCCCGTACGCGGGAGACTGGGGATCGCCGACGGCGATGCCTCAGAGCGGAAACGGCGAGGGCGGCGATGACGTCGACGTCGTCGAACAGGAAAGCAAACAGTACTGGGACATGTGGGTCGATCGGGCCCAGCCGTGGATCGACACCGTCCGGGAGCACGCGGATAACCTCCTCACCATCGGCTCGCCCCGGTGGAGCCAGTACACCTACTGGGCCCCGCACAACGAGTTCGACGGCGACGACATCTGTTACACCGGTCACGCCTACACCCACGATACGCTCCGCCCGCTATCGACGTACTTCGGCGAACCCGCCGAACAGGTCCCGGTGTTTTTCAGCGAGTTCGGCTGGGCCGAAGGCGGCGGCAAGGACGACTTCGCCTTCCTCGAGGGGACGGCCTCCGAGTACGCACCGGAGTTCGAGGACTTCATCGAGAACTACCCGGTCCACCCGATCGCCTGGTGTTTCGATCACACCTTCGAACCCGCCTTCTTCAAACATAGCACCAGCAAAGACAGCACCTGGGAAATCTGGGAGTACGAGGCCCGCCCCGGGCAGTGGTGGCAGGAGTTCCTATACGAACATCGAAACGCCGACCTGCCGGGCGGCGGTTCGAGCGGTGGCGGCGACGACGGCAGCGGTGACGGCGGCAGCGGCGACGACGGCAGCGGTGACGGCGGCAGCGGCGACGACGGCAGCGGTGACGACGGCAGCGGGGACGATGGTGGCTCGTCCGGCGACCTGATCGCGAAGATGAATCCGAGCACCACGTCGGCGAACGTCGACCAACGAATCGCGTTCAGCGTACGCGACACGTCCGGTTCCGGTCGGTGGATCACGGACCTCGAGTGGGAGTTCGGCGACGGGACGACGGCGACGGGTTGGTGGAACGCCCACCGATACGACTCCGCAGGGTCGTACACCGTCAGACTAACGGCGACGGCGAATAACGGCGATGGGACGACCCACGAGGTGGCGATCACGGTCTCGTAACGACTCCACTCGTCGGGGGTGATGTCGACCGGGACGTCCACATATAATAGTACTATAGGGGGAATTCGAGTCCCCCCGTTGTGAACTGTGATAATTAGTGTCACATCGCAGAAAGCCGTCTCGCGAGGAAGTGCAGGCATCCTCTTCCTGAATCCGGTAGATGCTGTCTTTGGATAGCGGACGCCGACCGTACTCTCCGAGTTCGCCGACGGCACCTGTTTCGGCGGAACCGATATCCGGAACTGAGCTGACGCCGGCGGGTTTGAAAACGGAAGCGGAACGGAAGTAGTCTCTGCCAGCGGACTTCGGCCGAAGTGTGACGACGGCGGCTGAATTGGGAGGAGCATTTCGAGGAGCATCACCGTCCACCACTATCTCCGGATTCGAGTTCGGAGCGACTTCAGTTACACAGGCGGAGGCGAGATGTTTCAGATGCTTGAATGGATCGATGACGTAACAGGGTTTCTTTAATTGCGTTCGAGAGACGTAATATGTCGATACAGAGTTCTAGATGATTACTGGTGACGCGCTGTCTGCACTCTTTTGCGCTGATTCGAGCGGCTATCTTCCTTCCAGCGAACGAGCCCTCGCCGAAAGACGGCAGGTGATATCGTCGAGTACCGAACTTCTCGAGCGGTATCGACTGGTCCCATTCGCTCTATTCGTAGGGTCTAACCACCGAGGAGCGTCGACCAAGACGGTTGCGGTATCGTATTTCTCACGACTGGGGTGGCCGGACACGATATGGACGACCGTACACTGAGAACGACAAAATAAAAAATCACCAGGACTCCCTTGCTATCAGAACACAAGATAAGTATATATTTTTGCATACTCTCGTTTCGATGGAGACGGAATACTCATTTCATTCGGTCCATGACAGTAGTACGATTGTTATGGATTTCGAAAGGTACCAACCCGAGGGAGGGAACTTTTCGTGTCTAATTCCCCTGCGTCAGTTGGGAATGGTGCGGTGACGGTGTCCAATTAGCGACGCACCGGTAAAGGGCCTGTCAGCCGACGAAGATGTGTGACGGGCTTTCGTCACCAGACGGAATCGTTTCTCTGGATAGAACGCGTTCGGTCCGAAATCGAACTCGCGAATTGATCGGTTGATTGTTCGGATGGGGTGCTACGGTGAAACCAATCTCGAGGAAACGACGCCAGGTGGGGCTTCTGACACGAATTCGACATTCGAAGAACAGGTTCCGTCGACTGGAAAGCGGTCCGTACATACGACCGGTGATATCGATCTACGCCGCCGAGTTTCGGATGGTGAACTGCCGATCAAAACCATTCGATCCGATAGTTCGATCAAGAACGGGCGTCCGACAGAATTCGTTCCGGTCGTGAATGCGTACAGCGGGTACTGTTAGCTGTACGCGAGCGTTACCTTGATCTCACCTGCTTTGTCCCGAAGTCGGGTGAGAAGGTCATCGTGAACGTGGGCATCGGTAAGCCGGCTGGTCGGCCCGAAAGCAGCAAGCCCCCCGAGAAAGTCGCCGTCGGGCGTGTAGACGGGAACGGCGACTCCGCGAAGGCCATCCATGAGTTCCTGATCGTTCACCGCATACCCCTGCTCGCGGATGCTCTCGAGTTCGTCGAACAGCGCATCCGAATCCGTGATCGTATTCGGCGACAACGCCTCGAGACCGACGTCGCGGACGTACTCGTGTACCGACTCGTCGTCCCACTCCGCGAGAATGACCTTTCCGGACGCCATCGAGTGAAGCGGCCGTCGCTGACCGATCATCGTGTTCGACAAGCTTCCGTATCGGTGGACGTAGACGGCCTCGTTATCCTCCTCCACGACGAAGACCGCCAGTTCGTCGGTTTCCTGGCCGAGTTCGAACACCGCTCGTTTGGCCGCCGTGTATCCCATCCTCCGGGATCGGGCTTGTTCACCCAGTTCGACGAACCGAAACCCGACGTAGTACCGCCCGTCGCGTTCGATCACGTACCCGACTTCGGTAAGCGTCTGCAAGTGTCGATAAACGGTACTCTTTGGGAGATCCGTTCGCTGCGTAAGATCTGCGATCGTGACACCCTCTGTCTCCTTGAGCGCCTCGAGGAGGGCAAACGTCTTCCTCGTCGTCGACACGCCGATACTGTCGGCCTCAGTATCACCCTGTTCCGTGGTCATATCAGGTCCTATCCGCACAGCGTAATCAACGTTCCGGAGACTGAAACGAAAGTCTTACTCGATGGTCGGGCCGACTCAAATTCGGACCCGGTGCAGCGAACAGAAATCAGGAGAGACCGGCGGAGAATACGGGTGAAAAATCGAAGCGCTACGTCAGTATGAACGAGTTGCTACTGATAGGCGGAGATGCCGGTAAACTCCTCACCCAGTACGAGCGTATGGATGTCGTGGGTGCCCTCGTACGTGTAGACCGTCTCGAGGTTGGCCATGTGACGCATCGGCGAATAGTCGGTCGTGATTCCGTTGCCGCCGAGCATCTCGCGTGCGATACGGGCCTGGTTTCGGGCGATCCGGACGTTGTTGCGCTTCGCCATCGAGATGTGCTGGGGGCGCATGTCGCCGCGCTCTTTGAGTTCGGCGAGACGGTAGGCCAGTAATTGCGCAAGCGTGATCTGCGTTCCCATCTCCGCCAGCTTTCGCTGTTGGAGCTGAAATCGGCCGATCGGACCGCCGAACTGGTCTCGGTCCTGTGCGTACTGACGCGCCTCTTCGAAACAATCGCGGGCAGCGCCGATCGCGCCCCAGGCGATCCCATAGCGAGCCTGGGTAAGACAGGACAGCGGCCCCTTCATGCCCGAGACGCCCGGTAAGACGTTCTCTTCGGGGACGTAAACGTCGTTGAGGCCGATTTCGCCCGTAATCGAGGCGCGCAACGAGAGCTTCTCGGTGATCTTGTTGGTCGTGACGCCGTCTCGGTCGGTCTCGACCAGGAATCCGCGGACCGGATTGCCGTCGTCCGAACGGTCGCGTGCCCAGACGATGGCGACGTCCGCGATCGGCGAGTTCGTGATCCACGTCTTCGAACCGTTCAAAACGTAGCCATCGCCGTCGCGTTCAGCCTGGGTCTCCATTGCCGACGGATTCGAGCCGTGTTCGGGTTCCGTCAGTCCAAAGCAGCCGATCGCCTCGCCCTTACCCATCGCCGGCAGCCACTCCTCTTTCTGTTCCTCGCTCCCGTACGCATGAATGGGGTACATGACGAGCGCGCCCTGGACCGACGCCATCGAGCGCAAACCCGAATCCCCCGCCTCGAGTTCCTGCATCAGGATTCCATACGCCGTCTCCGAGACGTTTGGCGAACCGTACCCCTCGAGATTTGGTGCGTAGAAACCGAGCTCGCCCATCTTGGGGATGAGTTCTTTCGGAAACGTACCGTTCTCGAAGTGGTCACCGATGTCGGGTTTGACGTGTTCCTCGACGAATTCCCGGGCAGTGTCCCGGATCATTTGCTCTTCCTGGTCCAAGTCATCTTCGAGTTGAACGAAATCCAGCATACCTAGGCCTATGCAAATGGTACAATAGGTATTGCGATACGGATTAGCCTCTCAACGGACACGAGGGGGAAACGACGGATCGTTTCCAACCGATGGGGCTGGTCTCGTCGAGTGGGTTTCCTGGGCAACGATCGAATCTCGTCCGAACGGAAACCCATCAGTACGGCGGGTGGCTACGGTTCGAGAAAGGCTCGGTGACGCCTTCGATCACGGAGCCCCGCTGGCAACTCGACACGTGGTCGTCTCGCTCGCTACAAGATTACACTTATACCACCGATTAAAGTCGGATGATGCGCGGGCTAATTCATTGCGCAAAATGACAGTAAGAGACCCTAAAACCCGACTGATGCTGATTTCGAGCATCGGCGCAATTGTCCTCAATAGCAAAGGGTTTATTAGTCATTAATCTCAATTAAGGTTCTATGCCTAGAGGCCTTGACAGCGCCGGTAGCCGCCGGCGTACATTCCTGAAAGGTACCGTTGGAGCAGTTGGACTCACATCACTGGCTGGCTGTTTCGATAATTCCGGTACCTCCGGCGATTCCGGCAACGGTTCGGTACCCGGAGCGGACGGCGAAATGATCATGACCACCTCGACGGAGACGACCTCGGCGTATTCCATGAGCCAGGTCATCGCGAACGCCGTCTCTCAGAACTCCGATCTCACGGTTCAGGCCCGACCGAGCGAGGGAACCAACGCCAACATCGGTCGCCTCCAGCGCGACGAGTCGGATATCTCGTACATCCAGAACTGGACGGCGAGCAAGGTCGCAAACGGGGAAGACCCCTTCGGAAACCTCGACTACACGCCGTACCAGGTGTTCCACCTGTACGACCTCGCGTGGTTCCTCTGTACCGCAAACGACGGCTGGACGAGCGTCTCCGACATCGGCTCCGGCGACCGCATCTCGCCGACCCCGAGTGGGTCAGGGACTGCCGAAATGCTCGAGTACGCACTCGGTTTCGTCACGGAAGACTACGAGCGCATCAGCATCGACTACGGTAGCCAAGGCGGCGCTATGAGCGAGGGCCGCCTCGACGCTGGCGCAGGAACGTTCATCAACGGCAGCGTCGAACCCGGGTGGCTCCAGCAGATGAAGGGGACGGTCGATCTGCGCTTGTTGCAGTGGCCCGACGACACCGTCTCGGAACTCGAACAGGATCCCGCTATCATCGTGAACTCGGTCGACACGACCGCGTTCGACAACTACGGATACGCACCTGACACGCTGAACACGCCCGGGTTGTCGTACAACTTCGTCGTGCGTGACGACTTTAGCGGGGAAACTCTCAAGTCGTTCCTCAACACGCTGTGGGAACAACGCGAGGGGCTGGGCGAGAGTAACGCGCTTCTCGGACCGATGACGGAGGGTGAACACTGGACGAAGAACAGCTACACCACCCTGCCGTTCCACCCCGCGGCTGCAGAGTTTTACAAGGATAAGGGGGTCTGGAACGACGAGTACGAAATCGGCGAGTGAAGCGAAGCGCCCCACGGACGGCACAGAGTCCACCGATCACATCCACCCACCGTTCCACCACACCATGAGCGAAACTTCGACAAATTCCGACGTACCACAACCCAGGGAAGCGCTCGCCGAGTTTCGGCAACGGCAGCCCGTCGAACAGCTACTGATCGCCGCCATCACCGGTATCGGTATCGCGTTGACCACTGGAACGCTCTACTTCGCCTACGTGCGCCCCATCGTTCGGACCAAGTTCGCGGTCCTGTTCTTCGGCGTGGGCGTCTGCCTCTATTACCTCTCCCAGGCGCTCGCACTGGTCGAGGGCCCGACGAACGAGAGCGCCCGAACCCGTCTGACGGGGTGGATGAGCGACCGGCAGTTCGGTCTGTTTCGGCGATTCGATGCCGTCCTTTGTCTCGTCTCTGCCGTCGCGGGGCTGGTCACCGGGTACTATGCCTTCGACCACTACATCCGGTTGTCGCAGGACGCCATCGTTTTCGGCTTCACTACGACGGACCTCTACGTCGGCCTCATCGTGATCGCGGTAACCATCGACGCGACCCGGCGTGCATACGGATGGTCCATCTCGATGGTTGCGCTGGCGTCGGTGTTGTACGCACTGTACGGTGAATCGATGCCCGGCTTTCTTTCCCATCCGGGCTTTTCGCTGACAGACATCGTGACCTTCGGCGCGATGCGAATCTCCGGTGCGTTCAGTTTCATCATGGAAGTCGGTGCGACCTGGGTCGCCGTCTTCATCATGTTCGCCGGGCTCGCTCGCGCGTACGGTGCTCTGGACTTCATCCTCGGGCTTGGCGAGAAACTCGGTAACAACCTCAGAAGTGGCGTCGTCCACATCGCCGTAATTTCCAGCATGGCGATGGGCTCGATCACCGGAAGTGCGGCGGCCAACACCGCAACGACCGGTTCCTTTACCATCCCGATGATGAAACGGCAGGGGGTCCGCGAAGATTACGCGGCAGCCATCGAGAGCGTCGCCTCCTCAGGCGGGCAGATCATGCCCCCTGTCATGGGCGTGGCAGCCTTCTTGATGGCCGACATCATCGGCGTCTCGTACGTCCGCATCATACAGGCAGCCCTCATTCCGGCCATCCTGTTTTATTTCAGCGCCGGGATAGCCGTCCAGTTCGCCGTTCTTCGGTACGGTTGGACCACCGAACGGGTCAACGAGGCAGGTATCCTCGGCTCGCTGTTTCGGACAGAGACGATGCTGACGGTGGGGTACTTCGCGCTCACCGTGGGGTCTTTCTACCTCGCCCGCAGTCAGGGGCTCCTCGTTGCTGCAACTGTAACAGGTTTAGTGCTCGTCTTCGCTCGCTTATTACAGGCGATCGTGAGCACCGGTGGAGAAGAAAGCGTCGGGAGCGACTTCCTCGGTGCCGTTCGCAATTTCTTCGACGGTGCACACTTCGGGATTCCGATGGCGGTCCTGCTGTATACGCTGGTCATCATGCGACTTTCGCCGATGTCCGCGGGGCTTTACACCGTCGTGACGCTCGTGGGAACGATGTTCGTTCGCGACCAGCTGATCCTCCTCGACGACCAGATCCGAGGACCGACCGCCGAATCCGCCGGCGAGCAACCGGCGAGCTACTCCGGCGAAGCGTTTCAGACGCTCCTGCGGACCGGATACACGACTCTTACGGGTTTCAAGCAGGGAGCGATCGACATGGCGCCGCTCGTGGGCGTCCTCGCGGCGATGGGGGTCATCATCTCCATGTTCACGCAGACCGGCCTCACTTCCGAGATCAGCGTCCGAATGGTGTCGCTGGGTGGAGGCGTGTTGCTCGTCGTCCTCCTGCTTGCGATGATCACGAGCATCCTATTCGGGCTGGGAATGCCGACGCCGGCCGCTTACATCCTCGTTGCGACGCTGCTGACAGCGCCGCTGCAGGATCTCGGCGTCGCCGAAATCACGGCCCACCTGTTCGTGTTCTACTTCGCGATGCTGTCGGCTATTACGCCGCCCGTCGCGGTGGCCGTGGCCGTTGGGTCACGTATCGCTAATAGCGGGTTCATGACCTCCGCGAAGCAGGCACTGCGCATCGGTGCGGCCGGATTTCTCATCCCGTTCGCCCTGGTCGCCAACGACAGCCTCGTGAACTGGTCGCTGACGGCTACGCCGATCGACACGTTCGCCGTGTTCGTCGGCGTCATCGCACTGACGGCCGTCACTATCGGCTACGACGGCTGGAACGTGCTCGGCCTCCCCCAACGGGTCGGCTACCTCGTCCTTTCGTTTACGGCAATGTACGCACCCGCGGCGAGCTTCGTACTCGGAACTAATGTCGCATCGATGGCTCAGGTAGCCGCAGCAGTCCTCGCACTCGGTGGTCTCGGCCTGTCCTATCTCGGGCAGTCGCCGAACGAGGTCACGTCGACCACCTGAAGCAGAGACTGGTACTCGGCCACCGATCGGCCCCTTCGTTCGATATACCCGTAAACTCGGGTGAGGACCCTCTCTTTTCAGGTGTGACGTCACCCATCGTAACGAACTCGCTCGTGTTTTGCCTGCCTCCTTCACACACTCTATCCCGACCGGTCGAACAACCTGAATAAATGGGCTTCGCGAGTGACAATCCTTTTGTGGAACTCAGACGACTCCCACACAAGGCATGACTAATCTTGTGACAGAGGTCGCCGAAACCGTCGATACGAACCCGGAGTCGGCTGCGCTCTCCTACGAGGGAATGGAACTGTCCTACGAGGAGTTCTGGGAGCGAACCGGCCAGTTCGCACAGGCTCTCGAAAACCGCGGGATCGGCGAAGGTGACCGCGTCGGCATCTACCTACCGAACCTCCCGCAGTTCGTCACGGCCTTCTACGGCACCCTTCGCGTCGGCGGAATCATCGTTCCGATGAATCCGCAGTACAAGGCTCGCGAAATCAGTCACATGCTGGCCGACAGCGAGGCGACGGTGGTCGTTGCGCTAGCTGACCTCGTCCCCAACGTCCTCGAGGTACAGAACGACACTGACGTCGAAACGGTCGTCAGCGTCGGTGCCGACGCCGACGGCGCAACCGAGTTCGACGACTTCCTCGCCGACGGGACCAAAGCCATCGTCGACCGTGCGGACGACGACATCGCCGTCCAGCCCTACACGTCGGGAACGACCGGCACGCCGAAAGGGGTACTGCTGACCCACCACAACCTCGCCTTTACGACGCGGGCAAACGCCAGCGTCCCACCAGGCGGCTTCCAGGCGTCCGATCGGCTCATCGGTACCCTGCCGCTGTTTCACATCTACGGCATGTCCGTCGTGATGAACGGTGCAATGTACAGCGGGGGCACCTACTACCCCGTCCCCGAGTGGGACGCTCCGACGGTGATGGACCAGCTCGAGGACGACGAGATTACCATCATGTTCGGCGTCCCGGCAATGTTCAACGACATGATCAACCAGCCCGACGCCGAGGAGTACGAGTTCGAAGCACTTCGCTTCGTCAATTCCGGCGGCTCGAGTCTCCCACTCGAGGTCCTCGAACGGTTCGAGGACTTGTGGGGTGTCCAGCTCAACGAGGGCTACGGCCTGACCGAGACGAGTCCGGTCACCCACGCCAACACCGACGAGTCGCGTCGGAAGGGTAGTATCGGTCAGCCACTCGAGGGCGTCGAGGCGAAGATCGTCGATAGCGCGGAACGAAGTTCCGCTGACCATTCGGGCGGCGACGAGCCGCCCGAAGACGAGGAGTTCGAGGAAGTGCCCCGCGTCGAAGAAGGGCCGATCGACGTGGATAGCGTCGCGTCTTCGACGCGACGAGGCAAAGGCGGTGAGACCGCCGAAGCGGCCGACCTCCACGAGATCACGGGTGAACTCGTCATCCACGGCCCGAACGTGATGAAAGGGTACTACGGGCTGCCGGAGGCGAACGAGGAGGCGTTTACCGAAGAAAACGGCAAGCGCTGGTTCCACACCGGCGACGTCGGCTACTGGGATGAGGACAATTTCTTCTACGTCGTCGATCGCGAGAAACACATGATCGTCACCGGCGGCTACAACGTCTACCCGCGAGAAGTCGAGGAACTTCTCTTCGAACACGAAGACGTTGCCGACGCCGCCGTCGTTGGGGTTCCGGACGAACGCCGTGGCGAGACCGTCAAGGCCTTTATCGTCCCCACGCCCGACGCCGAAGCGACGCCGGAAGACATCAAGCAGTACTGCCTGAGCAACCTCGCGGAGTACAAACACCCACGCGATGTCGAGTTCGTCCAGGAACTCCCCCGAACGACGACCGGAAAGGTCCAGAAATTCGAGTTGCGCGACGAATAATTCCAACCACCGGTCGTGGTTTGACTACCCGTTTTGCGTGCGATCCGAGGGTCGTTTCCAGTTTCATGTTTCGTACGGCACCGTATTAACAAAAACAAAATTCGAGTGTATCCGAAGACACTTTGTAAGACGACAGCAAGCAATCGTTATGGCATTCCAGTTATCAGCTGAGCACGAGGCGATTCGCGATGCCGTTCGTGAGTTCGGCGAAAACGAAATAACGCCGGTCGCCGAGGAACACGACCGGGAACACGAGTATCCCGAAGAACTGCGCAAGAAAGCGGCCGAATACGACTTCGTCGCGCCGAACATTCCGATCGAGTACGACGGAGCTGGAATGGACAAGATTTCCTCGACGATCGTCACCGAGGAACTCTGGCGTGCCGACCCTGGGATCGGCTCCGCCGTCGGCAGTGCCGGCTTCGGGACGGACATGATCCTCGAATTCGGCGACGAATGGATGAAAGAGGAATGGCTTCCCAGCATCGCCAACGGCGAATCAGCCTCCTGTTCGATGATCTCCGAGCCGGCTCACGGGTCGAACGTCGCCGGCATCGAGACGGTCGCCGAGAAGGACGGCGACGAGTACATCATAAACGGCAACAAGATGTGGATCACGAACGGGTCCGTCGCCGACGTCGGCGTCCTGATGGCAAAGACCAGCCCCGACGAGGGTCACCGCGGCATCACCGCCTTCCTCGTCGAGATGGACCGCGACGGCGTCTCGACTGACAAGATCACCAACAAGCTCGGTATCCGCGCCTCCGACCTCGCCGAAGTCGTCATCGACGACGTCCGCGTCCCCGAGGAGAACGTCATCGGCGAAGTCGACAGGGGATTCTACCAACTGATGGAGTTCTTCGCCTCCGGCCGCACCAGCGTCGCCGCACAGGCCGTCGGTGCCGCTCAGGGCGCACTCGATGCAGCGATCGAGTACGCCAACCAGCGCGAGCAGTTCGACCAGCCGATCTCGGAGTTTCAGGCCATCCAGCACAAGATCGCCGAAATGGCAACCAAGGTCGAGGCCGCCCGCTCGCTGACATATCGCGCCGCAACCCAGGTCGAACAGAACAATCAGGACGTCGCCGCGCAGTACTCGAGCATGGCGAAACTCTTCGCCTCCGAAATCTCGGTCGAAGTCGCCGACGAGGGGATTCAGGTTCACGGCGGTTCGGGCTACGTCACCGACTACCCCGCCGAGCGCTACTACCGCGACGCCGGAATCACGAAGATTTACGAGGGGACGAGCGAAATACAAAAGAACATCATCGCCGACCAGATCCTCTAGTTCGGGCCCGACTCCCGTCCCCGCACGCAAGAATAGACAGCCGGATTACAATGTTTCCACGACCGGTCATCTCCCCCGGATCGCGTTTTTGGGCGATGAGACGTGAATCCGGCATTTACGCGGACCCGGATTACAGTCGGACTACACGTACCGAACCGACACCGAAAGACGGACCTTGAGTTGCAAACGGTAACAATACACTTGGAGAGAGACAGGTTCGGCCAGACGGTCGACCGAACACAGCCATACCAGACGACGTAGTTACAGCGGTAGCGAGGCGAAAGACCCGGCTTTCGACGTGAGCCGAAATCGACGTTCGATCGTGCGACCTACCGGCAGTGGAGATCACTATTCTATCAAACAACTCAGATCACATATATACTATCGAATGTGATATTTCCTGGCTTCATCGCAACGTTGTACTGAACCATCCCGCAAACGGCGGACAGAGTGGTACCGCGTGACTTGCGTCGATTGTGATACCAAGAGAGGTGTCCGACGACGAGCGACGGCAGTTGCGAGTCACAGGACGTCGAGAGTGACTCGCTGCGCTACTGCCCCGAGACCCGAAGTTCGAGAGCGGCGCCCTGTCCGTAGCCGACGCACATCGTCGAGAGGCCGAGACCGCCGCCCCGGCGGCGCAGTTCGTGGATCAGCGTGACGGGAAGACGGGCACCCGACGCGCCCAGCGGGTGGCCGATCGCGATGGCGCCGCCGTTGACGTTGAAGATTTCGTCGTCGAACCCGAGTTCGTCACGACAGTACAGCGTTTGGCTAGCGAAGGCCTCGTTGAGTTCGACGAGATCGTAATCATCGGCCGTCCGGCCGTTGCGGTTCCAGATTCCTCGCACCGCGGGCACCGGACCGATTCCCATGACCGTGGGATCGACGCCGGCGACGTTGTGATCTTCGATCTCGGCCAGTATCTCGAGACCCCGGTTCTCGGCGTATTCCCTGCTCGTAATCAAGACTCCCGCAGCCCCGTCGGAGATCTGCGAGGCGTTCGCCGCGGTGACAGTGCCCTCGTCCTCGAATGCGGGCGGGAGACCGGCTATCTTCTCTTTCGTGGTACCGGGTCTGAGCCCCTCGTCTTCCGTGATGACGTCCGCATCCGTATCGATCGGGACGATCTCGTCGTCGAACCGGCCGTTCTCCGTCGCTTCCACCGCGCGTTGCTGGCTTCGCGCCCCGTACTCGTCTTGCTCCTCGCGTGAAATGTCGTACTCCTCGGCGACCGTCTCGGCGGTCTGGCCCATCGCGAGTCCGGCCACGTCGTACTGCGCTGCGATCCCGTCGTAGGAGCCGATCCCCTTTCGACGCTCGTTTCGGGACATGTTCTCGACGCCGCCCGCGACGATGACCTCGCGCTGGCCCGCCCGAATGGCGTCGCTCGCGCTCATTATCGCTTCCGCGGAGGAGGCACAGAGCCGGTCGATGGTCGTTCCGGGGACGCCTTCGCCGAGTTCGGAGCAAAGGGCGATGACTCGTGCGATGTTGTTACTTTGCTCGTTGACCTGTTTGGCACACCCCCACCGGACGTCGTCGACGTCCTCGCCCGAAAGCCCGGTCCGTTCGAGCATTTCGTCGACGAGCGGCACGGAGAGTTCTTCGCTGCCGGTCTCGGCGTACGCGCCACCGTGTTTGCCCTGTGGCGTTCGTACTGCCTGGACGATAACTGGCTGGCGGTCACTCATTAGTACTCGTCCGCTCGCGCTTCAGCGGTAAAGTAGCTCCGTTCTTCGGCGTTCGTCTCGGTTTTGCCGTCTCGCAGACCGGTGGGGAATCTCCCTCTCGCTCGAGTACCGCGTTCTCCATGTTGGGTTCTCGAAAGGGAATGCTTTTGATCGCTTCCACGGAGAGACCATACATGCAAATCGCAGTGCTCGGAGCGGGTAGTATGGGCCACGGGATCGCACACGTTTCCGCGATGGCCGGCCACGACGTCGTTCTACGGGACGTCGAATCCGGGTTCGTCGAAAACGGCCTCGAGGAAATCCGAACGAACCTCCAGGGCGGCGTCGATCGGGACAAACTCACCGACGCAGAGATGGAGGCGACCCTCGAGCGGATCGAGGGGACGACCGACCTCGAGGCGGCTGTCGAGGACGCTGCCCTCGTCATCGAGGCGGTTCCCGAGGACATGGACCTAAAAAAGGACGTGTTCTCCGACGTCGAAGATGCCACGGGCGAAGAGACGATCATCGCCTCGAACACCTCCTCGCTATCGGTGACGGAGATTGCCAGCGCCCTCGAGTACCCAGAGCGGGCCGTCGGATTGCACTTTTTCAATCCGCCGCACATCATGGATCTGGTCGAGGTCGTCGTCGCCGAACAGACGAACGACCGCGCCGAGAAGTTCGCGATCGACTACGTCAGGGATATCGAAAAAGAAGACGTCGTCGTGCGCGATACGGCTGGCTTCGCTACCTCGCGGCTCGGTCTCGTGCTCGGCCTCGAGGCGATCCGAATGGTCGAACGGGGCATCGCCAGTCCGGCGGACATCGACGAGGGGATGACGCTCGGCTACGGCCACCCGATGGGCCCTCTCGAGTTGACCGATCACGTTGGACTCGACGTCCGTCTGCACATCGCAGAACACCTTCGTGAGGAGCTCGGAGAGCGGTTCAAACCGCCCCAGTCCCTCCGCCGAAAGGTTCAGGCGGGGAAACTCGGGAAAAAGAGCGGCGAGGGCTATTACGTCTGGGAGGACGGCGAAAGAGTCGGCATGAGCGGTCGCTGGGACGACGACGCCTGACATCGGGAGTCGCGATCGAATCGCTCCTGCGGGGGCTGACGGGGAATACCGGGCTGGACGATTCGAGATGGAATGCTGGCCCGCAGCCAGTCTCGAACATCCCAACTAGTTAGGCACGGCGCTTCTTTGGATGCCCCGACTAGGGGGAGCTACCGTCCGAGCAATCGGACGGCGGCCCCGAGGGCGCACGTGGGAAAACGACGGGGCCACTTTCGAACTCGGTCACCCCCAGCGTCGAAAGACTACGCGCCGGTCGGGCGGCTCGAGATCCACCGCCCGACACTCGATCCGACGCAGAGCGGTCGCGGTGGTGGGTGCAAATCGACAGGCATACGCCGCGGCCGGCAGAGTGGACCGGAAGCCGAGTGACCGATCACTTCCCGTCATCGTCTTGGCCGAATCGCCGCTAATGCGGATGCTTTTTGCCACGCCTGAGCAAGACAACGGTATGTCTCTGGAGCCGAGCGCCGATCCAGCCGCCGACCGGCGAGCGAACTACGACTACCGAAGCGACGATGTCGATCGTCCGGCGCTGGTCGCAGATCTCGAGGAACTCGTCGACTGCGAGGTCCGTGGCGACTCCTACTCTCGCCAACTGTACGCGACCGACGCGAGCGCATACGAAATGACCCCCATCGCAGTTGCCTTCCCCGAATCGACTGCCCAGGTCGGGGGAATCCTCGAGTACTGTGCCGCACGGGAGATTCCTGTCCTCCCTCGGGGCGGCGGAACGAGTCTGGCAGGCCAGACGGTCAATCGGGCCGTGGTGCTGGATTTCACCCGGGACATGAACGACATCCTCGAGATCGATCCGGAGGGACGTACTGCAACGGTCCAGCCTGGGACGATCCTCGGGACGCTGAACGAGGCTCTCGAGCCGTACGACCTCAAATTCGCCCCCGATCCCGCCTGGAGAGACAAAAGCGCCATCGGTGGTGCGATTGGCAACAACTCGACCGGTTCCCACTCGCTCCAATACGGCAAAACTGACGCGTACATTGAGGAGGTCGAAGCCGTCCTCGCTGACGGCACCGTCACGCAATTCGGAGAAGTGCCGGTCGAGGAACTCGCGGAGCGAGCGGACCCCGACGGCAATCTCGAGGCCCGGATCTACGCCGAAGTCGATCGAATTCTGTCGGATGACGCCGATCGCATCGAGGAAACGTATCCGGATCTCAAGCGTAACGTCTCGGGATACAATCTCGACCGACTCGTCGCGGAGGCTCGCGGGAACGACCTCCCGGGCACCCAAGAAACCGGCGAGGCTGGGACCGTCAACCTGGCGCGACTGCTGGCCGGTAGCGAGGGAACGCTGGCGATCGTCACCGAAGCGACCGTCTCGCTCGAGCCGGTGCCCGAAACCAAGGCGGTTTCCCTTCTTTGTTATCCGACGCTCCGCGAGGCGATGCGCGACGTCGAGCCCATTCTCGAGCACGATCCCGCCGCAGTCGAGGTTCTCGACGACGTGCTGATCGACCTCGCGCGCGATACCGCCGAGTTTGGCCCGGTAACCGAAATGCTTCCAGACGGGACCAATGCGGTCCTCCTGGTGGAGTTCTACGCCGAGGACGCAGACCACGGCAAGGAACAGGTCGCCGGTCTGCTCGCCGACCGCGTGCCGTCGGAGACGCCCGCGGGCGAACCGGCCGCCGATGCCCCGGTGAGCGAGTCAGAGACGCTCGCCCTCGAGGCACTCGAGGCCTACGACGAGACCGAGCGCGCCCAGTTGTGGAAGCTACGAAAGTCCGGGCTGCCGATCCTGCTCTCGCGGACGACCGACGAAAAGCACATCTCCTTTATCGAAGACACCGCGATTCCGCCGGCGAAACTCCCTGAATTCGTCGACGCGTTCGAGGAGATTCTCGAGTCCCACGACACCTACGCGAGCTTCTATGCTCACGCCGGTCCCGGCGTGTTACACGTTCGGCCGCTCGTGAATACGAAGACAGAGATCGGCCTCGAGCAGATCCACGGGATCGCGGACGATGTGACCGACCTCGTGGTCGATCTCGGCGGGTCCGTCTCGGGCGAACACGGCGACGGGCGCGCACGCACACAGTGGAACCGCAAACTCTACGGCGACCAACTCTGGAAGACGTTTCAAGATCTCAAGACGGCATTCGATCCCGACTGGATCCTGAACCCCGGACAGGTCGTCTTCCGCGAGGAGGAGCCGACGGACCTCCGGGAGCATCTTCGGTTCGATCCCGACTACAAGTTCGAGGCCGACTTCGAACCAGCCCTCGAATGGAACAACGATAACGGCTTCCAGGGCATGGTCGAACTCTGTCACGGCTGTGGCGGCTGTCGGGGCGAGCAGTCGTCTACGGGCGGCGTGATGTGTCCGACCTACCGCGCGAGCCGAGAGGAGATAACGGCCACCCGCGGGCGTGCGAACGCGCTGCGCCAGGCTATGAGCGGCGATCTCGATCCCGACGAAGCATTTGCAGACGAGTTCGTTGAGGAGGTCATGGACCTCTGTATCGGCTGCAAGGGCTGTGCTATCGACTGTCCGAGCGAAGTCGACATGGCCAAGCTCAAAGCCGAAGTGACCCACGAGTACCACCAGCGCAACGGAGCCTCCGTCCGCGATCGTCTCTTTGCCAACGTATCGACGCTCTCGAGGCTCGGGTCACGGCTCGCACCTCTCTCGAATGCGCTTCCCAGACTGCCGGGCGCACGGAGATTGCTCGAGGTGGTCGTCGGCATCGATTCCGACCGATCGCTGCCGACGTTCCACGCGAAGACGTTCCGGGACTGGTTTCGAGAGCGAGGCGGCGCGGCCGCATCGAAAAAGCGAGCGGAGCGCAGCGGCACCGGTGTCGACGAGGACGGGGCCAGACGAAAGGTCGTCCTCTACCCCGATACCTACACCAACTATAGCCATCCCGACGCGGGGAAGGCGGCCGTCCGCGTTCTCGAAGCCGCCGGCGTCCAGGTCGTCGTCCCCGACGACCTCGGCGATACTGGTCGGCCGGCGTTTTCGAAGGGATTCCTCGAGAAAGCGAAAGACGCGGCCCGCGAGAACGTGACTGCGCTGGCCCCGCGGGTCGAAGACGGCTGGGACGTGGTGGTCATCGAACCCTCCGACGCGGTAATGTTCCAGTCCGATTACCTCGACCTGCTCTCATCGGAGGCGGCGAAAACGCTCTCGAACGCCACCTACGGGGTCTGTGAGTACCTCGACACCTTCAGGCTGGACGAGGAGATCGAATTCGATCCCGCATCGGTCGGGCAACAGCTCACGTATCACGGCCACTGTCATCAGAAATCAGTCGCGAAGGACCACCACGCCGTCGGCATCCTCCGGCGGGCCGGCTACGCCGTCGATCCGCTCGACTCCGGCTGCTGTGGCATGGCCGGCAGCTTCGGCTACGAAGCCGAACACGCCTCGATGAGCGACGCAATCGCGGACATTCTCTACGATCAGGTCGACGAAAGCGATGGTGACCGTGTCGTCGCCCCAGGCGCCTCCTGTCGGACCCAACTCGAGAACCGTCCCGGCGCGGCAGATGAACCGCCGACGCCGATCGAAGTCGTCGCAGCGGCGCTCGAGGGACACTCGCGTCGATAGCGGTCTCCCATTGGTAAGTCTGGGCCACAGACTGTAGACGGTGGCCCGCCTCGATGGGTGCCTCTCCATACGAGTTGTTGCCACGGCACGACGAGCGACGTGTCGACGACCGGCTGAACACCGGTTCCCATCGGCCGAGTGTTCGCAAGCGATCGATTAGACGCCGACCAGGTCGTCGTAGCGCGCACCGGTCTGCTTGAGCGTCTCGGTCGAATACAGTCGTTCGTGGTCGACGGGGAGGTAGTCGGTCGCCAGTTCGTCTATCTTCTCGTCGACGGCCTCGGAGTCGCGGCCGTGTATCATCGTAAACAGGTTGTACGGCCACTCCTGGTCCGGTCTGCGGGGCCGGTGATAACAGAGAGTCACGTACGGCAATCCACCCGCGCGCTCGCCCCACTCGTCGAGTCGGTCGTCCGGCACGTCCCAGACGACCATGCAGTTGGCGTCGAATCCCGTGGCGACGTGGTTGATCACGCAGCCGATCCGCTTGAGACAGCCGTTCTCGAGCAGCCGTTCGATAGCCGAGAGGACGTCCTCGACGGCGAAGCCGACGCGCTCGGCGATGTCTCGATAGGGCGTTGCAGACAGCGGAAACCCGTCCTGAATCTCGAGCAGCAATTCGGCCTCGAGCGCGGAGAGACCGCTCGTCGCCGTCTCGCTGATTCGGGTCGCCGACGAGTCGGTGCGCTGTCTCGAGGACGCGTCCCGCGCCGCGTCCCCGCTCGTTCCGATCGTACTCTCCCGTGCGAAGCGGTCGCCGTTGACGACGGGAAACTCGAGGTCGATGTAGTAGTCGGTTACCATCGGCAGGTTCAAGACCGAACAACCGGTCCGGGATTCGATCTCTGCAAGGATTTCGTCGCGCGTGTCCCGCGAGCCGGCGGTGACGACGAACCACATGTTCCACTCGTGGTCGCGTGCGTAGTTGTGGTTGACCTGCTGATACTCGTTGACTATCATTGCGATTTCGTCGAACCGATCCGTCGGGGCCTGAACGGCGGCGAGCGTCGACGAGCCGATCACTGGCGGGTTGAGAACGGCACCGAACCGACGGACGATTCCCGCTTCCGTCAGCGCACGAACGCGGTCGACCGTCGCGGATTCATCGAGGCCGATGTCGCCACCGACGCGCCGGAACGGGCGCTCTTCGACTGGAAAACCGCTCTGATAGCCGTCGATCAGCGCCGCGTCTGCACCGTCGATCGCATCGTACCAGTCCGCCGTCAGGCCACTCATTGCTTGCCCTAGGGAGAAGGGGGCCGTATCGTTTTCGGGTCTGCCCGACCATCGGGAGAACCACCGAGTCGTCCGGTTCCACTGACGCCCAGTTCGAACCCCATCGATCGAGAGGCAATCGGGCGCGGGAAGCGGGAAGCTTTTGCGCGAACCGGCACAACCATCCGACAACATGGCGCAGACAACCCAGGAATTCGGCGACTGGCCGCTCAAGCGGCTGATGACCGAGGTCGTCGGCTCCGGCCCGAAGTCGGCCGACGATATGACCCGCGAGCAGGCTCGAGAAGCGTTCCAGCGCATTCTGGCGGGCGAGCCCGACGAGACTACCCTCGGCGCGTTCTGGCTGGCAAACCGGTGGAAGCGGAACAACCCCGAAGAGCTGGCAGCGTACACCGACGTCATGCGCGAAGAATCGGTCGTCACCGCCGATCCGGACTGCGATCCGGTCGATTGCGGAGCGAATTACGACGGCAAGCACACCTCCGCCGTTCTCGGCGTTGGCGCCGGCATCGTCGCCGCCGCGGCGGGAACCCCAGTCGTCGTCCACTCGGGAGACCGCGTTCCCACCCAGAAAGCGACGGCGTACAAACACGTCCTCGACGAACTCGACGTTAGAACCGAACTCGAACCCGAGGCGAGCGCCGAAATGGTCGACGAGACTGGCTTCGGATTCTACTACCAGCCCGAGTTCAATCCCGGAATCCAGGCCCTCTACGATCGACGCGACGAGATGGGTGTCCGTACGTTCGTCAACACCGTCGAAACCATCGCGAACCCGGCGAACGCCGACGTCCACCTCGGCTCGTTCTACCACCTCGCGTTCGCGAAGAAACTGACCGAGACCATCACCGAGAGCGAGCGACTCGAGTACTCCCGTGCAATTTTCTTCCAGGGAATGGAAGGATACGATGACATCCGTCCGGGATACACGAAAGTCGCCGAGTGGGACGACGGAAACGACGAGCTCGAGGACTACGAGATAGAAACCGCGGAGTACGGCATGGAGATGGAATCTGAGGATCTCGAAGTCGACGACGTAACCGCCGATTCGGCCACGCTCACAGAGGAGGTACTCGCCGGCGAACGCGAGGACCACTTCACCGATGCGATCGCGCTCAACGGCGCGTTCCGGATGCACGCCCGTCAGGACGTCGACGGGCTGGACGAGGGCCTCGAGCGAGCTCGTGAGGTCATCGCAGACGGCAGTGCACAGGCCGTCCTCAAGGAGTTGCGGGCGTTTTGAGCAGGCGATCGAGCGGACAGTTCCGTTCCGGCGGTCCCGCCGCTTTCGAGGAGAGGACGTTCGAGGGGGGGAGGAGTCGATTTCCGCTCGGCGACAGGGAAACGACCGACGCACCAACCGCCGGTCCCACCCGGCGTCGTTCCGCCGTCGCGATCAGGGATGGCACGAGTGGCCGTTGGCCGCTCGCCGGAGGTGCCGGTTTCGGACTGACATCCGGATCAGGCATCCGCGACCGAGGTGGGGAAACGGAACGTGGACGAACATATAACTAGGCAGTGAAGAACGGATAACAACCAGTTTAGTTATATTTATCTCGGCGTCGGTCTGCGGGCCCTCGCACGCGAAGGGTCCCCCGGCGAACTCGGCAACCGGGTCGTCCGCTGGGTCCCGGTGTGGCTTGATTGGCGGTCTCTCGACGCCGAGTCTCGCGAAGACCGATAGCGGTTGACCGAATGGGGCCTCGAGACCGTGCTGACCCACGCTTCAGGCCGGCGATCACCGGATATTCGTTCGGTTTCCTCGAGGCAGATCTCGAAACGCTTCTGGGGACCGGGGGGTTCCGGATCGTGCGGAGCGAAACGAGAGACTCGGTTTTCGACCTGGATCGTCGCTCGTTCGGTCGCGTTGTTCACTCACTCCCACTCTTCACCGATACCGCGCAGCGAGAACGGTCCAACGGGGAGGTTGTATCCTTCTTCGAGGGCTTTGTCGACCTGCTCTTCGGTCGCGATGCCCTCGTCGACGAGTTTCTGTGCCTCTTCGTGCATCGCACCGTAACAACGGTTGGCGATAAAGCCGTAGGAGCCGGGATCGTCGTCGACGGTGACGCTGGTCTTGCCGAGTTCGTCGACGAGGGTTTCGGCTCGCTCGACGACCGCGTCACTCGTCTCCGGTGCCTGTACAATCTCTACCATGGACATGACTGGAACCGGGTTGAAGAAGTGAGTGACGGCAACTCTCAAGGGATCGGAGACGGCGTTCGCAATCGAGGCTACCGAAATACCCGCTCGTATTCGAATAGAGCGGCTGATCGTCCGTGACGTCGTTTAAGTTGCGGAACACCTGTCCCTTGACGGCGAGGTCTTCGGTGACCGCTTCGATAACGAAATCGGTGCCATTGGTTGCGTCAGCGAGATCAGTCGTAAACGTCACTCGGTCGACGACTTCGTCCCGTTCGTCTTCGGAAAGATAGCCGCCCTCGACGGCATCGTCGAGACCATAATTGCCCGAGATTAGCCGTTCGCGGGCTTCACCGACCAGTTCGTCGTTTAGTTCCCGGACGGATACATCGTAGCCGTTTCGTGCCAGTACCTGTGCGATACCGGTGCCCATGATACCGCCACCGACGACAGTCGCACTCTGTTGTGTCATGATACCAACCTTCACAGGGTCGGGCTTAGTTCTTGTCAACGCACAGAGACAGTAGCAACGGACGACGTCATACCGAAGTCGAGACCGAACGAGTCAGATTGATCTGAACGACCCGACGATTTGCGGTAGTCGTTCGATCACTGAAGGGAGTTGCACCAGCAATCATGTCTCCGAAAAATACTTTACATTTACTGTGGTGTGTTATGACATGGCAATAGGACGATACCGGGACGTCCCGTCGGAGATGGACGATGTCGAGTGTGAAGTGGCCGCAGCGCAGTACCCACAGAGCGGCTTGGTGTTCGGACTCGGTGTCGGGATCGTCCTGTCGATAGCGACCGTCGAAGTGCTGTTGGTTTTCGCACCCATTCTCTGCGGTGTTGCAGGATTCGTTCTCGGTCGTCGCGTTCACGACTTCGAAATCCGCCGCCGTCGGGCTGACCGCACGATGAAGGAATGAGCGAACAGGCAAGCGGTGAGTCGGACACGCTTACCTCTAGCATCGGTATCGTCGGCGTGCTCGCATTGCTGGTCGGCAACGCGATTTCGGTGCCGATATTCGTCCTGCCGGGACCACTGGCAGGCGCAGCCGGACCGGCACTCGTGTTGGCGATCGTGCTGGCGTCGATTCCGGCGAGTTTCGTCGTACTGTACAACGCGTTGCTGGGTTCGGCAATGCCGGTCGCTGGCGGTTTGTACGTCTATATCTCTCGTCTCACGGCCCCCTACTGGGGGTTTTTGGTCCCTTTTACCATCCCGCTCGTCGCCTGGGCATCCCTACTCGTGACGGCGACCGGTTTCGCCGAGTACACGCGTCTCTTCTTTGACGTGCCGTCAACGCTGCTCATTTACGTTTTGCTCGGCTTCGTATTGCTCATCAACCTGCTCGGACTCAGACTGGTCGCACAAATACAGCTCGTCTTCTTCGTCGGTCTCATCGGGGTGTTACTGACGTTCATCGTTCCAGGTGCGAGCGCAGTCGACACCGCCAATTACGCACCGTTTTTCCCGGATTACGGAGCGTTCGGTCTCGCGGTTATCGCGCTGTTCTATCCGTTTCTCGGCTTCGGATTGCTGATCGAACTCGGTGAAGAGATCGACGATCCCCGGCGGACGATTCCGCTCGTACTGGGGCTGGGAATCGGCATCGTGGCGCTGTTTTACGTGGCGCTCATCGCAGTTCTCGTCGGCGTCGTGCCGTACACGCAACTGGGAAACGAGGCGGACCTCGCATTTGCCGCCTCGCGATTTCTCCCGTGGTGGGGGGAGTACGTCGTTGCAGCGGGAGCGATCTTTGCGGTCGTCACGACGGTGAACACGACGTTGCTGGTCTTCTCTCGGACGCTCATGCGCGCGAGTCGCGACGGCATTCTCCCGGCTGCGCTCTCTCAAATCCATCCGCAATTCGACACGCCACACTACGCCATCGCCGTCCTCGGCGTGCCACCGTTCCTGCTCGTCCCCCTCGCCGACGAAATCGTCGGTCTCTCCGTTTTCATCGGGCTAGCCAGTCTCACCGCGTACTTCTTCTGTGCGATCGGCCTCTGGAACCTTCCGAGGGAATTTCCCGACCATTACGCCAACGCTCCCTTCCGCCTTCGGCGTTACCGTGGCCTCCTCGTATCGGTCCTCGGCGGCGCGGTCGTCACCGGTGCGTTCTGGATCGTCACGCTCCTCCAGCGGCCCGTCGTCGGCGTCGTCCTCATCGGCTGGTTCGCCGTCGCATACTGTTACTATCGGTACCGACTCAGCAAGACCGACCGAGTCGAAATCTATCGGACGATGACCTCGCTCGAGGGCCACGAGCGCGTCGACCGAAATACCGGTGACCATAGCGGAGAGTAGCGACGTCCAGGCCGACTGAAACGGGCGTTTTGTCAGGATATAACGTTCGTGCGCTATCGGCCGTACATTTAATAGTTCCGTCGGCGTGTTTGGTATATGGCAACTGAGTACACGCCAACGGAAATGATGGACCGGGAGTCCAGATCGAACCGCTACTATCGCAACGCGGTCGAACGACACTGGGACCCCGCGGAGATCGACCTCGAGGAGGACGTCGAGAACCTGCTGACGTACATCGAGGGTACAGAAGAGTACGACCGAGAATCGTGGTACGGGACGCTCAACGGAATCGCGAAGTTCGGCGCGGGCGAAGACGCGGTCACCGAAGACCTCGCCCCGCTCGGGGCGGTACTCGACGACATCGACGACCAGTTGTTCCTGACGACGCAGCTGTACGAAGAGGCGAAACACGCGGACTTCTTCGATCGATACTGGCGGGAAGTCATCTGGACGGTCGAAGACGAGATGGGCTGGGAACGGTCAAACCCACGGCACGAGCGCTGGTTCAACGACCCGTATATCGAACTGTTCGACCGAAACCGAAAAGCGCAGTTTCGATTGCTCGAGGCGGATACACCCGAGAACCGAGCGAAAGCGTACTGTCACTACCACCTCACGGTCGAGGGAATCCTCGCCCAGACCGGCTACTACGGGATGCAAACGTCATACGGCGGCGAGTTCGAGGAGCTTCCGCACTTGACGGGGCTGGTCGAGGGATTCACGAAGATCCGCAGCGACGAAGGCCGTCACGTCGGCTTCGGCATGAATCAGCTCAAGAAGCTCATCGCCGAGGGCGTCGACCCGGCAATCGTCGAGGACACCGTCGACGAACTCCTCCCACTCGTTCAGGGGATCACCGAGGACCAGCGGTTCCAGCCCGACGACCCCGACGAACGCGTCGGCCTCGAGGAAGGAAAACTCGCCGCCTACGCCGTCGACAAGCACACCGACCGAATGCGACAGATCACCGACGCCGCGGCCGACATTCCGGACGTCGACGAACTGGTGCAACTCGAGGGCGACGATTGAAGGGGTCTCCGGCAGTGGGACCGGCAGTCGATCGTCGGAGGTCCGAAAAGTCTGTGGGGACCGTCGATAGTCCGAAAAGTCTGTGGGGACCGTCGATAGTCCGAAAAGTCTGTGGGGACCGTCGATAGTCCGAAAAGTCGGTGATACCTGGTCTGAAGGCTCGGTCGGTAGCCGGGTAGCTGAACGCTAACAGGAGGGTGTGAGAACCGGAGGGAAGTAAACCACCGGGCAATGCACAGTTCGGATACGCAACGGCCGTCTGACGACCGGCGGTCGGAAACGGCGGGCGACCGACTGCGGATCGGTTCGCATCACTCCGCGAGCGCAGAGCGCTTTATTTTCCCGCTTGCGGTCTTTGGCAGGTCCTCGAGGAACTCGATCTCGCGCGGGTACTCGTGTTTCGAGAGTTCGGTGCGGGCGAACTCGCTCAACTCGTCGGCGAGATCCGGTGACGGTTCGTAGTCGTCGACGAGGGTGACGTACGCCGTGACGATCTGACCACGGGTCTCGTGGTCTTTCCCGACGACGGCGGCTTCCACGACCGCCGGATGGTCGAGCAGCGTCTCTTCGACCTCCGCGGGGCCGATCCGATAGCCGGCGGAGATGATGACGTCGTCGGCCCGACTGACGTACCAGAAGTAGCCGTCTTCGTCCCGACGCGCCAGGTCGCCGGTCCGGAGCCAGCGTCCAGTGAAGGTCTCGAGGGTTGCTTCGGGCCGTCCCCAGTACGAACCGTGGGCGTCCTCGTCGCGCCTGATTGCGATCTCTCCAACGTCGCCTTGCTCGACTTCGTTCCCCTCGTCGTCCAGCAGCGCCACCTCGACACCTGGCGTGACCTTCCCCATACTTCCGGGACGGACCGCCCAATCGTCGAACGCGTAGTTGCAAATGACCATGCCGGCCTCGGTAAGCCCGTACGCGTCCTGCGGCGGTGCACCGAGGCCCGTCTCGCACCAGTCGACGGTCTCCTCGTCTAAGGATTCCCCCGCCGAGATCAGCACCCGGAGGTCGACGTCGTATCCCTCGAGGTCGATCCCCGCGGCTCGCGACTGCCGAAGCGCCGTCGGCGGGATCATCGCGTTGTCGACGTCCCACGTCTCGAGCGTCTCGAAGAACGCGTGCGGGTCGAACTGGCCGCGATAGCACCCGATAGCTGTTCCTCGAATGCCGGACATTATGGTTCCCATCGTGAGCCCGTACGACCACGACGGCGATGCCGCGACCAGATAGACGTCGTCAGGACGGAGGTCGACGACGTACTCGGTGTAGGCGTACAGTTCGATCGGGCCGCCGTGCGTCGTCGGAACGCCCTTTGGCGGGCCGGTCGTGCCGGAAGTGTAGGTCAGCGAGTACGGATCGTTCGGATGCGTTTCGACCGTCTCGAAGCTGTCGCTGTGAGCGCGGACGGCGTCGTACTCGTCTCCCGTCACATCGCCGTCGACCGTTCCCTCGTCGATGGAGATCACACGCTCGAGTGCTGGCAGATCGCCATCGACGGCAGCACACCCCTCGGCTGTGGTAAACAACGCGGCGGCACCCGAATCCTCGAGCCGGTAATTCAGCGCATCGGGGCCGAATACCGGTGCGAGCGGCAGGTAGATCCGACCGGCAGCAATCGTCCCGAATACGACGGCGTACAACTCCAGTCGCGTCGGAAGCATGGCGCCAACGCGGTCGCCGCGTTCGGTGTGTTCGGCGAGGTAGTTGCTAACTCGATTCGCGGCCGCGGCGAGTTCAGCAAACGTGAACGTCTCGGTCTCGTCGCGCTCGAAATCGCGGATACGAAGCCCTACCTCGTCGGAATCGGCGTGTCGTCCCAGTGCTTCGTCGGCGATGTTGAGCGATTCTTCGTCGCCGACGTGTGCATGTTCGTCCCACCCCATTCCAGTCTCGTATCGATCCGAAACGGCATCATAGATACTATCGTATGTCATGAAACACCACTCGACGACTGCGGCCATAATTCTTCCGCCGAATTGACAAAAGACGCCTGTGAAATATACTCACAACCGGTTCACACAGGCCCTGGAACCAACGGACACCGCATCGGCCACTCGAGGAGGGCGCCCGCTGTGGCTCACGGGCGCTTCGAAAGCGGCGTGCAGCATAAATCATAAGTCACTGGACGAATTCTCTGTACACTGCCATGATGGGGGTCCAGTTAACACTTGACAAGGTTCTCGAGCGGGCCGTAACCCTGTTTCCAGACCGGGAACTGGTGACGAAACTGCCCGACGGAGGCATACACAGATACACGTACGCGGACGCCTACGACCGAATCTGCCAGCTCGCAGGCGCGCTCGACGACCTCGGTCTCGAGACGGGAGACAGAGTCGGCGTCGTGGCGACGAACCACTATCGTCACTTCGAACTCTACTTCGGCCCGGCCTGTTCGGGACGGTCGATCCACATGTGTAACATGCGGCTGCCGGACCACCACTTCGTCCATACGATCGACGACGCTGAGGATCGCGTCGTGTTCGTCGATCCGGGACTCATCGAGAAAGTCGAAGCCAACGCCGACGACCTCGAGACCGTCGAGCAGTACGTCGTCCTCGACGACGACGTTCCGGAGACGAGTCTCGAACCGGTGACCGACTACGAGTCGCTGCTGGAGGAGCAATCGAGGGAGTACGACTGGCCCGATATCGACGAGGACGCGGAGTACGGCATGTGTCACACCTCGGGGACGACGGGGCTACCAAAGGGGGTTCCGTACACCCACCGTGCGATGTACCTGCACAGCATCATGAGCGGACACGCGGACGCAAACGGGATCAGCCAGAGCGACGTGTCGCTTCCGGTCGTCCCGATGTTTCACGCCAACGGCTGGGGAGTCCCCTACGCTGCGACGTTCGTCGGAGCGAAGCAGGTATTCCCCTCGATTCACACCGATCCGGAATCGATCGCACATCTGATCGCCGACGAGGGAGTTACGTTCTCGGCGGCCGTCCCCACCATCTGGCTCGAAATGGCCGAGTACTTAGACGAGAACCCGGACGTCGATATTTCGAACATCGACCGCTTGACCGTCGGTGGCTCCGCGCCGCCGGAGTCACTCATTCGAACGTACGACGAGGAGTACGACGCGCCGATCATCCAGGGCTGGGGGATGACCGAAACCTCTCCGCTTGGGACCCTCAGCACGCTTCGAAAAGAAGCGACGGAACTGTCGAGCGACGAACAGTACGCCTACCGTGCAAAGGCGGGCCTCCCCGTGCCGGGAATGCAGACTCGTATCATCGACGACGACGGCGACGAAGTCCCCGCCGACGGCGAAACGATGGGTGAACTACAGGTACGCAGCCCCTGGGTGACCGACCACTACCACAACCGGCCCGACGAGAACGAGGAGGCGTTTACGGACGACGGGTATCTCCGAACCGGCGACATCGCCACCCGCGACGAGCTCGGGTACGTCGACGTCGTCGACCGTGACAAAGACGTGATCAAGTCCGGCGGCGAGTGGATCTCGTCGGTCCAACTCGAGAACGAACTCATCGCTCACGACGGCGTCAGCGAAGCATCGGTGATCGCGGTCGACCACGAGCGCTGGCAAGAACGACCCATGGCCTGCGTCGTGCAGCGAGACGGTGCGGAACTTACCGAAGCCGAACTCGACGACCACCTCTCGGAGACGTTCCCCGCCTGGTGGCTGCCGGACGCCTACCGGTTCATCGACGAGATTCCCAAAACCTCCACCGGCAAATTCGACAAGAAAACGCTGCGCGACCGGTTCGACGTCGTTCTTGAGGCGGACGAAGCGACCGAAACCGAACGGTGAGAACCGCGACTCGAACGGCCCGTAGAGGGGTGAACTCCCGCCGTCGTTGACCTCGTCCCTCATCGCTGATGCAATTGTAGCGGATCGACGAAGACGAGACCGTAGTTCACGTTGAGCGCCGAGCGGTTCGTCGGAGTCGAATCCTCCTATTGGCACCCACAGAAACTTGCTCGGACGCTTCGCATCGCCTATCGTCACACCGATTCGTCGAGTCCCGTCGCATCGGTCTCGCTGAGCAGGTCTGCGAACAGCGCGACCAGCCTCGCTTCTCCACCGCCTTACTTCTCTGATGGGGAGCCCACCGTGAGACACCAGTGGACATATGTAGCCGCAATATCCGCTCCGTATGTCGATACGTTACACAGTCTAGTTCATCTATTTCATATCGGCACTCTCCATAAGATCGTATAAATATCAAAAATATAAAGGTTTGAAATTATCGTCGTTGAGTTCGGGATATGGATGGAACATCCCAATCGGACCGCGAGCTGACGGAACAGAATCGTCGACAGTTCTTGCAACGAACGAGCGCTGCGTCGGTCGTATCGACCCTCGGGCTCTCGACCGGGACGGCGACGGCGATGACCGACGACGGGATGTTCGAGACGGACCCGTTCACACTGGGGATCGCGTCGGGTGATCCGCTACCCGATTCAGTTATCCTCTGGACCCGGATCGCACCGAACCCGCTGACACGGGGCGGTGGAATGCCCGCGGAGAACGTCGATGTCCGGTGGTCCATCGCGACGGACGAGTCGATGACCGATGTCGTACAGACCGGGACGGCGACTGCCTGGCCGGAACACGCCCACACGGTCCACGTGGACGTGACCGGGCTCGCCGCGAACACCGAATATTACTATCGGTTCGAGGCCGGTGGAAAGCGAAGCGCCGTGGGGCGGACGAAAACCGCTCCCGCATCCGACGCCGAACTCGAGGAGTTTCGATTCGGATTCGCCTCGTGTCAGTCGTGGCCAGACGGGTTCTACACAGCCTACCGGTACATGGCCGCCGACGAACTTGACCTGATCGTCCATCTCGGGGATTACATCTACGAATATCCGATCGGGGCCAGCGGAGGGGTGCGAAACACGTCCGTTCCGAGCGCGTACCGAACCGAAACGGAGACACTCGAGCGATATCGGCTCCAGTACGGCCTCTACAAATCGGATCGCGATCTAAAGGCCGCACACGCCAGTGCGCCGTGGCTCATCACGCGGGACGACCACGAAGCCGACAACAACTGGGCCGGTGACGTGCCACAGGACCCTGACGAACAGACGACGAAGGAGTTCCTGAAACGGCAGGCGGCCGCGTTCAAGGCGTACTACGAACACATGCCCTTCCGACGGGCACAGCGGCCGGACGGGCCCGACCAGAAGCTCTACCGGAACTACTCGTTCGGTGAGTTGGTCGAATTCAACGTTCTCGATACCCGTCAGTATCGGAGCGACCAGGCCTGCGGGGACGCGTTCACCGTGGTCGATTGTCAGGAGCGGTTCGGCGAGGATCGCAGTATTCTCGGTGACGATCAGGAGCAATGGCTGCTTGACAACCTCGAGGACTCGACCGCGACGTGGAACGTGCTGGCGAACCAGTTGCCCATAGCGAAGATGGATTTCAAGCAAGGGCCCGAGGAGGGGTACAGAACGGACCAGTGGGACGGTTACGTCGCCGATCAGGAAACCGTCCTGCGGGCCCTAGAGGAGGACGCTACCAATCCGATCGTCATCACGGGCGATTTCCACAACAACTGGGCAACCAACCTCAAAAGCCCGAAACGGGGATCGGCCAGGACCGTCGGTGCGGAGTTCGTCGGCACGTCGATCGCATCAGGTGGTGATGGAATCGAAATGGACGACTTCGGAAGACACGTGATCTCGGAAAACGAACACGTCAAATACTACTGTAACAAGCGCGGCTACGTCCGCTGTACGGTCACGCCCGAGGAGTGGATCGCCGAGTACCAGGTCGTCGACCACGTGACCGAACCGGACGCACCGATCCGGACCGACGCACGGTTCGTCGTGGAAGACGGCGTTCCCGGCCTCCAGCCGCGCCCCACGTCCCCGGTCGAGCTATCGGCAGCATCCGTCTCGGAAACCGATGTGACTCTCGAGTGGAACGCACCACACGGACTCGAAGGCAACGTCCGGGAATACTGGGTGTACGTCGACGGCGAGAAGCGAATAGAAACGACCGAGACGCAAACGACCGTATCCGACCTGACTCCGGGCATGACCTACAGCTTCTCGGTCGCACTCGTCGACGACGACGGGAACAGATCGCCGATCAGCGATCCGCTCGAGGTGACGATGAACGGCAGTAACGATCCACCGGCGATCCTCGAATTGCCGGATCGACTCGAGGCGGAGGACTACCACGACGCATCCGACACGACCGACGGCAACCGGGGCGGCGCGTACCGAGACGGCAGCGTCGACATCAAGGAGTATTCGAACGATCGGTTTAGCGTGGGTTGGACCGCCGACGGGGAGTGGCTCGAATACGACGTTGCCGTCGCCGAAGGCGGCGAGTACGATCTCACCGGCCGTGTGGCCAGCGACAGCGATACTGGCGGCGCATTCCACCTCGAAGTCGACGGCAAGGACGTCACCGGAACGATCCCCGTCGAAACAACCGGTGGCTGGCAGTCCTGGACGACAGTCTCGGAACGCGACCTACGTCTGGCCGGTGGCGAACACACGCTGCGTCTGGTCGTCGAGGACGGCTCCTGGAACCTCGACTGGCTCGAGTTCAGCACACCCGGCGACGATGATGAGGAACTCGTTCTCGAGGACTTCGACGAACGGTCGAGCTAGCCGGGTACCAACGGCCTCGACAACGGGGCCGGTGCCGGCTCCGTTACGAACGCCGACGGTGCGGCCGTCGAGAGCACGCTTCGACTGGCGTACGCGAACGCCGGCTGGTTCAACACTGAAATCAAACGAGACGTGTCGGCGTACGAGACGCTCAATGTCCGGATCAAGGGCGATGCTGGCTGCGAGGGAGAGCATTTCGCGGTCGCCATCGGCGGGGAGTTCGAGTCGTTGCGGTGGCTCTCTGGTGACAGTGTCGGAACGTGTTTCTCGAGGGTGTCGATCGACATGGACGATGACGGTATCGAAGCGTCTAATCCGCGGGAGCTCTCGGTGAACTTCTGGAACGGTCGAAACGAACGCGGCGCGATCGAAATTCGGAAGATCTGGTTCGAATAGGATCGTCGCCCGCGGGGGCTTCCACCCCGCTCGCGACTCGCGGCCAGCGAGTGCTCGCCGACCGCCGTCCGGTGAGTGATTCCAAGTGACGTATTCGGGGAACGTCCGTCGATCAGCGCTCTCGAGAAAAGCGGAACCTCGAGGCAAACGACCCGTGGGACGCCAAACGGTAAGAGTCCTGATGCAGATATGTCGCTATGGGAGCAAACACGACGAGCGGCGTGAGCTTCACCACGGACGAAGAAACGCGACTCATCCTCGACAGTCTGGACGAATTTATCGAGCGCGAGGTCGAGCCGATCGTCGATGACCTCGGGGACGTCTATACGAACCCCAGAAAGGGCCGCCACGAAAACGGTCGCTGGACCGACGACCTGCTCGAGGCCCGCGAGGAGATCCGTCGAAAGTCGGCCGAGGCAGGCTTCTACGCGATGAACCTGCCCGAAGATGCGGGTGGCGACGGGATATCGCCGGTCACCTGGTATCGAGCGAAGAAACACCTTGCATCCCACGGCGGCGGCCTCGAACGCTACGTCCTCGCCGGTCCTGAGGGGCCGAAACCGCTCCTCTTGCAGGCCGAGGGCGACCAGCGCGATCGCTATCTCGAGCCGACTGTCCGGGGGGAGAAATCGACGGCGTTCGGCCAGACCGAACCCGGGTACGGGTCAGATTCGCCGAATATGGAGACGACCGCCGAGCGAGATGGCGACGAGTGGGTGATCGACGGCCGTAAGCAGTGGATCACCAACGCCCCGTACGCGGATTACGTCCAGCTGTTCGCCCGGACGACTCCCCAGGAGGAAGCCGGCCGCTACGGCGGCATCACCTGCTTCATCGTCGAGCGGGATGAGTACGAGCTGGGGTCGTACAACAACGCGGTCGGTGCCGAGGGAACGCAGGCCGAGATCATTCTGAACGACGTGCGCATCCCCGACGACCGCGTCCTCGGCGAGGTCGACGACGCCTTCTACGCGGCGATGGACTTCCTCTCGCTCGGGCGCCTCGAGTTGGGGGCCGAAGCCGTCGGATATTCGGAGTACCTGCTCGAGAAAGCTGGCGAGTACGTAAATGAGCGCGAAGCCTTCGGAAAGACGATCGGGAACTTCCAGCAGGTCTCCGCGAAGCTCGCGGAGGGGCGAGCAAAGACCTACGCTGCCGACGCGGCAGGTCTCAAACTCGCCTGGAAGGTGGCCCAGGACGAGCGAACGATTATGGACTCCTCGGTGTTCAAGTGGTTCGCCACGAACGTCCTCTGGGAGGTCGCCGACGCCGCCGTTCAGGTCAATGGCGCGAACGGGCTCGCCGAAGAAAGTCCCTACATGGATCTCGTCCACCAGGCGCGCATCCTTCGGATCGTCGAGGGAACCGACGAGATTCAGCTCAACACGATCGCGAAGTCGATGGGGATTATGGACTGATTGAACAGATTTCCGATCGACAACTCGCTCGAGTGGAGCAATCGCCTGCGGGTCGATCGCAAACGATAACGGGAGTCGACGGAGAACGGAGTATTAGAAGCTGAACAAATCGATACCGCCGGTGACGCCGATGATCTGGCCCGTGACGTAGGAGGCCTGCTCCGAACAGAGATAGGCGACCATGTTGGCGACGTCCTCCTCGGTCCCGAGGTGACGCATCGGGGTGGCCTCCGCGATCCGAGCGTAGTACTCGTCGACGTTTTCCCTGAGTTCGTCGGGGCTCATCTCCGACCACGGCCCGACGACGATGTTCGGAGCGATGACGTTCGAGGTGACGCCGGATTGGGCCCCCTCGAGAGCCATCGTTCGGCCGACGCCGATCATGGCGGCCTTCGTCGCCGAATAGGAGATTTGTCCGAAGCCGCCGTACCAGCCCGCCATCGAGGACATGTTCACGATCCGACCCCAGCCGCGTTCGCACATTCGCGGAAACACCTCCGCGCTGATGTTGTACGTCCCCGTCAGGTTGATTTCGACGTCGCGGTCCCAGACGTCGTCATCGTAGTCTACGAGGCGCGAGCGCGCGTCGACCATTGCCGCATTGTTAACGAGGATGTCGACGCCGCCGAAGGCGTCGCGTACCTCGTTCATCGAATCGGCGACGTCTTCGCGGTCGGTGAGGTCACATTCGAGGGCCATCGCCGCACCGGCGTCCGCCGTGTCGTCGATTTCGTCGGCGACCTCCCGTGCTCCGTCGGCATCGACGTCGAGAACGACGACGTTCGCGCCCTCGTTCGCGAGGGTTCGACAGTCAGCGCTTCCGATTCGACCGGCACCGCCGGTGACGACGGCAGTCCTGTTCTGGATGCCAAAATCCATCTCCTCCGCGAATACTTCGTTATTTGACTTAATCGTTGGGGAGGGAAAGCGGCGTTCGCGCTCGGTGTCGACCGCTCCGACGTCGATCAGTCTCCAGCGGAGAGTATCATGACTGTATGCACAACTTCTATGATCGATGACACCGAGTTAGAAACACGTCATGAAATCCGCAGTTATCGTCGACGCTGTCCGCACCCCGTTTGGAAAGCGGGACGGCTCGTTCCGCGACACACATCCACAGGATCTGGCCGCAGAACCCCTCGAAGCGCTCAGAGAGCGCAACGGGTTCGATCCGGAAACGATCGAGGACGTCATCTACGGCTGCGTGACGCCGGTCGACGAGCAGGGGCTCAACATCGCGCGGCTCGCGCCGATGGTCGCCGGCTGGGGCGACGGCGTTCCTGGAGTGCAACTCAACCGGATGTGTGGCTCGGGGCAGCAGGCAGCCAACTTCGCCGCGACGAACGTCATAGCCGACCAGCACGACGTCCTCGTCGCTGGCGGGGTCGAGCACATGACCCGCGTTCCGATGGGATCAGACGGCGACAAACCGACGGACACGTACTTCGAGTACTTCGACGAATTGACCACGCAGGGCGAAGGAGCCGAGCGCATCGCCGAGAACTACGACCTAACCCGCACTGAACTCGACGAAATCGCCGCCGACTCCCAGCGTCGCTGGAAGGAAGCCTGGGACGAGGGGCGTTACGACGACCAGATCACGCCTGTCGAAACCGAACTCGACGGCGAGGAAGTCGTCGTCGAGCAGGACGAACATCCACGACCCGGCACCGACGTGGAAACGCTCTCCCAGCTGCCGCTTTCGTTCCGCGACGAAGGGGACGGCTTCCACCACCCCGGAAACTCCTCGGGAATCGTCGACGGCTCCTGTGCGTTGTTGATCGCGAGCGAAGAAGCCGCCGCGGAACACGGCTGGGAGCCGATGGCCCGGATCGTCCAGACGGAAGTCGTCGGCGTCGATCCCATCACGATGCTTCGGGGACCGATCCCGGCGACCGAGAACGTCCTCGAGAAGGCCGACATGACGATCGGCGACATCGACCTCTTCGAGGTCAACGAGGCGTTCGCGTCTGTCGTCGCCGCCTGGCTCGACGAGCACGGCGCATCGTGGGAGGACGTCAACGTCAACGGCGGTGCGATCGCCCACGGTCACCCGCTCGGTGCGACTGGCGCGATGTTACTGACGAAACTCGCACACGAACTCGAGCGAACTGGCCAGGACACGGCGCTGTCGACGATGTGTATCGGCTTCGGTCAGGGCATCGCGACGATCATAGAACGGGTCTGAGCTAACTACGGCCGTAAACCGGAGGAAAACAGCCCTGAGACGGACGGATTGTCGCTTTTTCGTGGCTTGCCAATGTATGAGTTCACTTACCTATAGCTTTACAATGCTGTATGCGATCATGGGTGATATGGAGTACCACGACTCTGAGAAAGCGAAGGAAGTGGCGGGCCGAGTAGCGGACTTCATGGACGAAGTCGTTATTCCGCGCGAGCGCGAGGCACTGGCTACGGGCGAGGAGATCACGCTGAACGAGATCCACGACATGTGGGAGCTGGCCAGGGAGCGCGATCTGTTCGCGCCGCAAGTCCCGGAAAAGTACGGCGGTCAAGGACTCGGCTTTCGCGACATGCTGCCCTCGTTCGAACAGGTCGGGCGCTCGCTCATCGGCGCACAGGCTATTCGAGCGAATTCCCCCCAGGAGGGGAACATGCACACCCTGGAGTTCGCCGGCACCGAAGAGCAAAAAGAGGAGTACCTTCGGCCGCTCGTGCAGGGTGAGATGTCTTCGGCGTTTGCGATGACCGAGCCCAGGATCGGCGCCGGATCGGACCCGAAGATGCTCCAGAGCACCGCCGTCAAAGACGGCGACGAATGGGTCATCAACGCACACAAGTGGTGGACCTCGGACGGACTGGGCGCCGACTTCTATCTGCTGATGGCTCGAACCGATCTGGACGCACACCCCTACGAGGGCACGTCGATCATCCTGGTGCCGCGGGACGCCGACGGCGTCGAAGTCCAGCGCAACGTCCCCCATCTGGGCGGGCACGGAATCACCGAGCGCGAGGGCGGCCACGCCGAAGTCAAGTTCGACAACGTCCGCGTTCCCGTCGAGAACACGATCGGCGAGGAAGGAGACGGGTTCCGCATCGCGCAACTCCGACTCGGCGGCGGCCGCCTCACCCACTGCATGCGCTACTCCGGGATGGCAGAGCGCTCGCTCGACATCGCGAAGGCCTATCTGCAGGAGCGCGAAGGCTTCGGGACGAAACTCGAGGAGAAGCAGGCGTTACGTCACCGCATCGCCGACGCCGAAACGCGCCTGCACGCCGCACGAACGATGGTCCGCCACGCCGCGCGCGAACTCGACCGCAGCGACGCCCGCATCGAGGTCGCGATGTCGAAAATGTTTACCGCGAACGTTACCAACGATACCATCGATCTCGCTTTGCAGTGTTGTGGTGGCAACGGAATCGGCAAGGACCTCCCGATTGCCCACTTCTACGAGAACGTCCGCGCATTCCGTATCGTCGACGGAGCCGACGAGGTCCACCGCCGCTCGATCGCCCGCTGGGCGTTCGAAGACGTCGACGAAACCGAGATAGAGAACACGCTGCAGTTCGACGAGGATCTGCGCATCGACGCGCTCGACGAGTAAGCCACCGAGCGACACCGTAGTCGCGTCCTTCGTCAACGCGACTCCGTGCTCGACGTGGCCGAACGATATACCAACCCGGGAGACGAGTTTTCACGTATGCGATGCCAGTCATCCGAACGGTGCGCCCCGCAACTGATACCCCGATACGGTACGTCAACGGAACCGGAGCGATGAGCGTACTGGACTGGCTGCCGACGAAGCGACGGCCGACGCCGGACCTCGAGTCGGCTTCACCGGTGCTACTCAGACGACGCGCGGTCGCGACGATCATCGATCTCGTCGTTGCGTACGTCGCCATCGAGACAGTCGTTCTGGCCGGTCTGATGGTCGCGTTTTCGGATTACTTCGTCGCGAACGGAGGCGAGGCGATGGGATTGAGTATTATCGGTCTCGTTCCGGTCTACTTGCTCTATACGTTCGCGTTCGAGTGGCGTTACGGGACGACGCCCGGAAAGAAACGAATGGGACTGCTGGTCGCGACTGAAGACGGTTCGAAGCCGGGTCTCGTTCCGGCAGCGACGCGAAATGCGTTGCGATACGTGGACTTCCTCCCGGTCGGGTACCTGATCGGATGGATCTTCGCACGGCGGTCGCCACGGGGTCGTCGGCTGGGCGATCGTCTTGCCGATACGCTGGTGGTTCGACCGGAAACGGAGATCGAGCCACTCTTTGCAGGGGACGCCCGCGTCGCGTCCAGCGACGAGCCGATCGATGAAACCGACCACGAGAACAGTTAATAATTGCTCTGGGATTGGACGTCTTCGAGGGCAGACTCGTACTCGCTGATGGTCCAGTCGTAGACATCCTGGGGATCGTTCCCACTGACGACGAGTCGGTTTACCGCCTCGCTGGTGATGTCCATGCTGTTGATGTGAAGCGTCTCTGGCGTCGTCACGGCCTCCTCGCTGGTGAGCTTCGGTGCGATTTCGTCCATGCAGTAGCGCTGCTTTTCGAGGAAGGCACCGTCTTCCATCTGGAAATATTCGTGACTCTGATATTCGTCAGTTTCCAGAATACCCCTGTACGGTGGCATGAACCGCATCGGCTCGACCAGAGTGGTCGCGACACCCTGTTCGGCGCCGTACATGTGTCGGCCGAAGTCCTTCGCCGTATCCGGATTGCTGGAGCCGTTGATCACCGGCGTCCCGTCCGCGAGGACCCAGCCCCGCTGGATCGGATCGGCACCTTCACGCTTCGGGATGAGCGTCTGTTCGGTCGCGAGGGCGAGGTCCGTAAGCCCGTTGGCGATGGCCGGGCCGCACAGCCACGCGTTGTTCATGATACAGTGCCCGAGCCGGCCGAGCGTCCAGTCCTCGATCGTCGACGTCCAGTTCAGGCCCGACGGATCGGGCGAGTAGTTCGCGAGTTCGTTTAGATGGTCGAAGACTGCCAGGACGTGATCCTCGTCTAACCACAACTCCAGATCGTTCTCGGTGCCTGGTTGCCAGACGTCGCCGCCAGCGTTGTACAGCCAGTTCGAGAAATCCGATCCCGGCTTTCCGGCCGGTTGCGCCGGAAGCGCGAACCCGCGGACTTTGTCGCCCTGCGAGGTTTCGATCCCGGCCTCGTCGATCGCTTTCACGTTCTCGACGAGTTCGCTCCAGGTTTCGGGTTCCTCCAGTCCGAGTTCCGCGTATAGATCGGCTCGGTAGTTGAGGGTCCCCCCGGCGTAGACCCCATGGGGAATCATGTGCGTCTCGCCTTCGATCGGGGTGATCGTATCCCGAAACATCGCCTCGCCCCACTCGTCAGCCAGGTCGTCGACGACGCCGGAAACCGATTGCGTTCGTCCAATGTTCACGAGGTCACCGATCTGCGTGATCGTCCCGTGGAACATTTCCGGCGGGTTTCCGGACTGCATCAGCGTCGCAAGCCGTTGCCCGCCGGTGCCTTGCATCCCGACCTTCTCGAGGTTGATCGAAATATCGTTTTGCTCGTTGAATCCGTCCGTGAGCGTATTCCAGTGTTTGTCCCATGCATCACCGGTGTAATCGGTCATGATGTGCAGTTCGTCTTCAGACCCACCACCACCGGTACCGAGACAGCCTGCGATTAGTCCTGCCGCACCGATGCCTGAACCTCGTAGGATCTGTCGCCTAGTAGACCCTTGAATTACCATACACATGATAGTCGTTAACAACCATCATAAACCTTCCGCTTAGTTTACTGGTAAACTGCCGCAACCAAGGATCGAATACCGGAGGTCAAAGCCGCAGAAGCGTTCAATCAGGCTTCAAAATACGATTACGCGATTCGAATCCCGCTATCGGGGTCAAACGCTTTCAGCTGCGACTCCGTAAGTTCGAGGGAGTAGTCGCCGCCGTTCCCGCGGAATTTCGGCGACGTGACAACGGTGAGACGACCGAGCGGGGTCTCGAAGAGGCTGTGCGTCTGGTCCCCAAGCGGTTCGTCGAAGACGTGCTCTGCCGGAATCTCGCCGTTTGAACCCTCTTTTGCCGAGATGTGCTGCGGTCTGATCCCGATCCGAACGTCGTTTCCGGCGTAGGACTCGAGTGACTCGTCGGCTGGCATCTCGTATGTGGTGCCTTCGATGTCGAACGTCACTGACCCGTTGACCTGAGTGACGGTTGCGTCGAAGAACTCCATCGTCGGTTGGCCGATGAACTGGCCGACGAACTCGGAGGTTGGCTCGTCGTACACCTCCTCGGGCGGACCGATCTGTTCCATCTGCCCGTCGTTCATGACCGCGACGCGATCGCTCATCGTCATCGCTTCCTCCTGGTCGTGGGTCACGTACATCGTCGGGCATCCCACTTCCTGAGTCACTTCGGCGAACAGCGGCCGTAACTCGCGTTTGAGCTTCGCGTCGAGATCGCTCATCGGCTCGTCGAAGAGGAACATCGTCGGCTCCCGAACGATCGATCGGCCCAGCGCGACCCGCTGTTGTTGCCCGCCGGAAAGTTCGCTCGGCATCTTCTCGAGTTGATCCTCGATCTGGAGCCGATTCGCAGCATCCTTGACTCGGTCTCGTCGCTTTTCTTTACCCATTCCGAGGATCTTGAGCGGGTAGGCCATATTCTCCTCGACGGTCATATGTGGGTAGAGCGCGATGTCCTGGAAAAGAAGCGCGATACCGCGCTGTTGTGGCGGCAGATCCGTTACGTCAGTGTCGCCGTATCTCACCTGACCGGACGTTACGGTCTCGAGACCGGCGAGACAGCGCAGCGTCGTCGTTTTGCCGCATCCTGACGGGCCGACGAGTGTGACGAATTCGCCTTCTTCGATCGTCAGATCGAAGTCCTCGACAGCGACTAACGATCCATACTCTTTGCGTAGGTTTTCGACGTTGATTTCGACCATTATGTGATGTGTGTATTTTCGGTTACCGGTATTTATTCTTGATCATTGTTCACACCTCACAGTGCCCTGATCTTGAAGCCCTGCAGGAGGTACGACTGCAGGAAGAACGCGAACAGAAGCGGCGGAAGGGAGACGAGCAAAGCCACAGCCATGAACTCGTTCCAGCCGGTATCCCACGTCGAGGAACCGAGCATCCGGAATAATCCTGGCGGGAACGTCGTTGCGTCGGCGGACGGGAGAATGATAAACGAGAACGTAAAGTCACCCCACGCGATCGCGAACGCGAAGATGGCGTTTGCGATCATTGCAGGCTTGGTCTGTGGGACGACGACGTCGACGAACCCGCGCCACCGCGGCGCACCGGCGATCCAGGCGGATTCTTCGACGGACGGCGGAATCGTCTGGATGTACTTCCACATGAGCCAGACGGCGAATGGCATCGAGATCGCACTGAGAGCCAGGATCAGACCGATGTAGGTATTGATCAGGCCGAGCGATTTCCAGATCTGGTACAGTGGAATCGCCAGCACGATCGGACTGAACATGTATCCCAGGAGGAGGAAACGCGCGGTCCCGACCTTCCCGCGGTAGTTAAATCGTGCGAGACCATACCCGGCAATTAGCGACACGACGAGGACGAATATGACTGTCCCCGCCGTCACGATAATGCTGTTGAGGAGGTAGTTGGCGACGACCGAGTCCATCACGATATCGAAGGTGGCCGTCGTGAACGCGTCTCCGAGGGGCAGCAGATCGAATCCGCCAAGTGCGGTCTGGGTCTTGAACGCACTCTGTGCCATCCAGTAGAGGGGGAATGCGAGCAAGACCGTCAGTACGACCCCGCTACCGTACAGGGCCACCCGGTAGGCGAGGCTGCGGTACTGATAGGGGATTCGGAACGATCGTCCGAACTCCTGGTCTCCATCGGTGTCATCGAGTGTACTCATGTTTCCACCTCCTGGCTCGGGTTGAGAACGGAGAGATATACGATTCCCCCGGCCATCAGGAACAGGAACATTACGATCGCGATCGCGTTCCCGAGCCCGTACGCACTGGTCTGGAAAGTCGTATCGTACGCGAGGATCGGCATCGTCTTCGTCGAGACGCCGGGACCGCCCTGGGTGAGCTGCCAGATAATATCGTACTTGTTGAACATGAACACCGCTCGGAGGAAGACCACGACGAGGATTGCCCCCCAGACTCGGGGCAGCGTGATATCTCGGAACATCTCCCAGGTCGTCGCCCCACAGATCTTGGCAGCCTCGTAGAACCGGTCGGGAATCGACTGGAGCTGTGCCAGCGTAAACAGTGTTACGAACGCCGCGAACTTCCAGCTACTGATGATGACCGTTGCGAGCATCGCCAGTTTGACGGTTCCGAACAGGGTCGTTCCGGTGTTTCCGAACAGGTAACCCTCCCACAGCCCGATTTTGTCGACCCCGAGCCAGTGAAGGACCCCGTCAGTGGGATCGAGCATGAACTGGAACACCATCGCGACGATGATCGTGGGAATGAGATACGACGTAAATACAAACGTGCTCAAAATGCGGCCACCACGGGTGATCTTGTTGATGACGAGCGCCATCCAGACACCGACGACCAGTTGAAGCAGCGTCGAACCGACCATGAAGACGCTGCCACGCCACATCGAGCCCCAGAACTCGTCGATCCGGAACACTTTCTGATAGTTCTGCAGACCGACGAACTGCCACTCCGGACTGAGCAGATGAATGCTGTGAAACGATGCCACGATGGCAAAGGCGATCGGAATCAGTGCAATAAGCGTGTACAAGCCCAAGACGGGGAGTATCGTCAGCCACCCCCAGAAATCGTCAGGCGTGATTTCGAGTCGGCCGATCGAAAACCCGTCCTCGTAAAAACGACGGGATCGATCGAGTCTCTCGTTATCTATTGCCATGGGCCTATCATACACACCTTTTTTCATAACAGTTTCGCCTTCTAGTCAGCTTCCACCGGCGCCCTCGAGACCTCAGGATTGCGAAGCAGGGGGACTGAAACGACGGTCAGGCAGCTCACCACGAGTGCGGCACAGAGAACGTACGTCAACTGGTACCCGAACCAGTTGTCGACCGCCGGGATCGCGATGAGCGGGCCGAGACTGAGCCCGATATCCCCCATCACCTGGTACGCCCCGCCAATTCGTCCGAGTTCGTCGCCGGGTGTGAGATCGCCCATGATCGCGAGTAGCGCTGGTGCTGCCGCTCCCATACCGCCCCCGATGAGGACGATTGCACCGAGTAGCGCTTTGATCGTCGGGACGTATGCGATGATCAGAAAGCCAGCACCCATCGACAGAAACGCTGGAATCGTTACTAGCGTCCGATCGCTGATCAGGTCCGAAATCCTGCCAGAAGCGACTGTCATCGATCCCGACGTAACGACGCCAAGTCCCATAACGACTCCGCTTATACCGGCTGCATCCAAAGCGGACAGTTCGAGGCTAAAATCGTTCGCGTAACGGGCGAGCGTCGTGAGAACGATGCCACCCCACAAGAGTCGTACCGTGAAGTTCCCGTACCCGACCAAGACGACGGTTGGATTACTGGCAAGCAACGACGGAACCTCCCGAAGACTTGCGGAACGCCCCTCTGTACCGGCGTGGACGTCCGGCAGGACGATCATCGCGACGATACCGGCGAGCAACGCGAGGGCCCCGGCCATAAGAAATGCCATTTGCATGCTGGCGATGTCGGTCAGGAGACCGCCGACGACGAGACCAGTTGGGAAGCCAAGTGACTGGCCGCCGCGCATGTAGCCGACCCACCGACCGCGGTTGTCAGGCGTCGTAACGTACGTGATCGTCGCGAACGCCCCGATGAAGACGAACGCGCTTCCGATGCCCCAGAACAGCCGCGAGAGAATAAAGACGACACCGGGGAGCGATACGTTGCCAAGCACTGGTACCGTTCCGAGATCGGTCTGGGGAACGACGAGACCGAGAATGTAGCCGAAAGGGGCAAGCGCCTGCGTGAACAGTCCGAAAATCATCGGGCGTCGCGCGCCGACTCGATCGATAATCGTCCCGGCGGGCGTGTTCATGAACAGTCGCGCGATCCGGTTAGTCGAGAGGATCACGCTTAGCATTACCGTGCTGATAACGAGCTTTTCGTCGAGCAGCGGGAGCGTCGGAAAGGCCACACCAGTCGCAACGCCGCCGAAGAAGACGCCAGCGATGACTGCGAAAGCAATCGTCCTGATTTCCGCCGCCGAATACGATGGCGTATCAGTCATCAGTACCGACCGGGAGAGACGGCTGTCATTCGAACGAACGGTCGATAGCCGAACAGACCGTCCAGATCGAACGGGTCGCGCGGCCGTACGTCTCGTCGACCGACCGTCGGCGTGCAGACCGGGTGTGGAGAGGGCACCCCATCACGATTCCAGTTCATGCTCTTGGATGAACTCGTCGAGCAACATCGTCTTTCGGATTTTGCCGCTGCCCGTCTTGGGAAGGTCACGACGTATCTCGACGAGCCGCGGATGCTTGTAGGGAGCGAGTTCGCCGAGGATGTATCTCTTGATGTCGTCCTCGGTCAAGTCCGCCCCTTCCTTCGGGGAAATAGCGGCGGCGACGGTCTCGCCACGTCGATCGTCGGGAACGCCGAAGACAGCTGCCTCGTGGATCTGGGGGTGCTCGTACAGCAGGTTTTCTACCTCGCGCGGATATACGTTGTAGCCCGCGGTCAGGATCATCTCTTTTTCGCGGCCCACGATGTAGTAGTAATTATCTTCGTCTCGCATTCCGATGTCGCCCGTGCGAAAGAACCCGTCGTCGGTAAAGACCGCCTCGTTCGCCTCCGGATTCCCGTAGTAGCCTTTCATCACCTGCGGGCCAGCGATCAGAATCTCGCCTTCCTCCATGACCCCGACTTCGTTTCCGTCACCGTCGACGATCTTCGACCGCGTGTGGCCGACGGGTTGACCGACGCTTCCGGGCCGATTTCCGAGCGTCGACCACCGGATCGTATGGGTCGTCGCCGTCGTCTCCGTTAGCCCGTATCCCTCCGAAAGCGATGCGTCGAATGCCTCCTCGAACTGTTGCTGAATCGGCGCGGGTAACTTGTCGCCTCCCTGACCGGCCCGTACTAGCGACGACAGATCGTACTCGTCAGGGTCGTAGGCTTCGAGCAAATCCACGAACATCGCGGCAACGGCGTTGAACGCCGGAATGTCGTGTTCGTCGAGTTTCTCGAGGACGCGGTCGGGGTCCCATTGGTCGGGTCGAAGTAGATGCAGCGTTCGGCCGGCACACAGCGACACCATCATCCCGAGCAGACCGGTGATGTGGTACATCGGCAAGACGATAATTCCGTCGCCATCGATCGGTCCGGCGCTGTAACTCGAGACGCTCTGTACGATCTGGACCCGGAAATTGCGGTGGGTCAGCAAGACGCCTTTCGGCTGGCCGGTCGTCCCCGAGGTATAGGGCTGGAGGAGGACGTCGTCGTCCTCGCGGTCGACGATATCGACGGTGGAATCACCCGCGCCGAGATCCGGTACCGATACGTGGTCGGCGGCGGCGGTCGCGCTGACGATGTCGGTCTCGAGCGTCTCGACTGCCTCGCGGACGTGGTCCTCGGCATCCCCCGCGACGATAACCGCCTCGGTATCGGCGTGGTCGAGCTGATATTCGATTTCGCGGCGGCGATATTCAGGATTCAACGGGCTCGCGATCACGCCGGCGTGACAGCAGGCCCAGATGACGGTACAGAACGGGATCCCGTTAGGCATGTAGACGCCGACCCGGTCGCCAGCCTCGATGCCGAGTTCCCGGAGACCAGCGGCGAACTGCGAGACGCCCTCGCCGAATTCGCGGTAGGTGATCGACTCGCCGGCGTGTTCGATCGCAACAGCGTCGGGGTCTTCTGCGGCTCCACGCTCTAGCAGATGTGCAACGTTGCCGTCGTAAGGGGGCTCTAAGAGGGATTCTGCGGGGACAACGTCGAGTTCCATGTGACCTCCATTTCTCACTCAAGATGAAAAGTATATGGGTGGTGGTAACAGACACCGTGTTTCGAACTCGCCGACGGCGATTCGTGAGCCGCGCGTCTCGGCTACTCGAGACGTGGCAGCCCCTTAATCGTCACCGTCTCGCCGACCATGTACGAGGAAGCAGGACTGGCGAGAAACTGCGTGAGGTCGGCGATCTCCTCGGGCTTGCCGATCGTGCGATCCGGGGTCGTGCGTTCGATCCCGCCGGCGTCGTCCTCGACGCCCATCTGAGAACGGACGCCCTCGGTCGCGACGAGGCCCGGTGCGATGCAGTTGACCCAGATGTCGTCTTCGGCCCGGTCGGCCGCGAAGGACGTGGTAAAGTTGATGACGCCGGCCTTGGCGGCCCCGTAATGGCTCATCGTCTTGGAGCCGCGCACACCCGCGACGCTGGCTAAATTGACGATCCGGCCACCACCATTGTCCTTCATGTACTCGGCGGCGATCTGCGAGCAATGGAACGTTCCGTGCAGATTGATATCGACGATCGTCTTCCAGCCGTTCTCGGTAATCTCGGTCGGCGGCGCCTGAAAGCCCGCCCCGGCGTTGTTAACCAGAATGTCGAGCGAACCGAACTCGTCGACGGTTGCGTCGACTAGCTCCTGCACCGCGTCGCGGTCCGTCACGTCGCACTCGAACGCGAGCGCGTTCCCGGGACGCTCGCTCTCGTTGATCTCGTCGGCGACTGGTTCGACGTTTTCCATCTCCCGTGACGTGACCACGACGTTCGCGCCGTCCTCGGCGAACCGCTCGACGATCGATTTCCCGATCCCGCTCGAGGAACCCGTAACGATCGCAGTCTGACCGTCGACGCTGAACTGATCTGTCGTCATCAACAGTCCTCCAAACTCTCAATACGTTCTACTGTCTGTGCGTTTGAACCTTGTATGATATCTCCAGTCATTCTCGTCTACGGGTTTATCAACCGTCACTATAAGCTATTCGACCCACGTTCACTCGATAATCGAGGGGGTTTACTTCTCCAATCAGATTCAGCGATGGAGAACTGTATATTCGTTTATACTATACCTAACCGCACTTTTGAATGGTATCCTCATAAAAAGTTTTTGTACTTACACAGCATTTGTTTTAGTATAGTGAATGAAAAAGAGGCGTGCAGTTCTCAAACAACTAGGAACTGCGGGTATTGGTCTTGGAGCGGTTGGGTGGGCCATTCTGACAACTGTCAGGGAACCGAATTTCTGTGACTGGTCCAGACGAAGCTGAATAATTTGGCTCACCGGATCACCTGAGGGGTGCGACCCGGGTTCTCCAAAAGGTACTATTATACCACTCGTGACGTATTAATTGCGTAATGAGACGGAGACAGCAACGAAGCGCGGCCCGGCATGGAGCGGCGAGAGGACTGGCACCAGCAGTAGTAGCCAAACCGAGGAGGCGGTGAACGACGATGCCAACGAAATCGCTCGAGGAACTCGAGGCGATGGTCGGCGACTCGCGAGTCACGGTAGAGGATTTTCGCATCGAGGCCGGCAAAGTCGAAGAGTTCGCGCGTGCGATCACGGCCGACGATCCAGTGTTCAGAGACGAATCGGTCGCCGTAAACCGGGGATATGAGCGCGTTCCCGCGCCGCTGACGTACAGTCAGGTCGGCAGGTTCCCCCGGTACACGCCCGAGGACGTCGACGGCAAGGGCTTCGATCTCGGTTTCCAGCCGGAGTACGTCCTTCACGGCGAGCAAGCCCACGAGTACGAGCGCCCGGTCGCAGTCGGAGACGTCCTCGAGGGGACGACGACGCTTACGAACGTCTTCCAGCGAGAGGGGGGCCGCGCAGGAACGATGACGTTTGCCGTCCTCGAAACCGAATATCGGGATCAAAACGACGACCTCGTGCTGACCGATCGGTCGACTGCAATCGAGACGTCGGGCGCGGTCGACGACAACGGTGACGATGGCAGCGACGTGGGCGGGGACGACGACTCGAGTGGCGAGGACGTTGCTTCGAGCACCGAAGACGTGGCCGAAGCGAACGGCGGAACTGTCACGGCCGATCGAGACGTCCCGTCGTCTACTGCCGGTGAATTCGAGCGCGTGCGAACGATCGACGGCCTCGCAGTCGGCGACGCCGGCCCGACGGTCGTCGTTGAGGACCTCGAGCGCCAGCATTTCGTCAAGTACGCCGGTGCCAGCGGCGACTTCAATCCGATCCATTACGACGAACCCTATGCCACGGCCGCGGGTAACGAGAGCATCTTCGGACAGGGCATGTTCACCGCCGGAGTCACGTCCCGTGTGGTCACAACCTGGTTCGACGTCGCGGACGTCACGTCTTTTGGCGTCCGATTTCAGTCGCGGGTCTTCCCGGGCGACACCATCGTCGCGACCGGCGAGGTCGCTGAGATCGATCGAGATGAGGGGACGGCCGAAGCGGAACTCGAGGCCACCACCACGACTGGCGAAACGCTATTGACCGGAACGGCATCGGTCGATCTCGAATAAGAACGCGAACAGCAGCTTTTCCGGGGGAACCAATCGGACCGAACGCCGCCATACGGTGAGCGCTCGCTCACTCCGGGACGAACGCCGGCATCGCGGGCTCGTCGGACATTCGCCAGAAGGAGACTTCGACCGGCGATCCGACCTCGACGTCCGCCGAGTCCGCGTCGATTATCGCAAGCAGTCGTGGGCCTTCCGCCAGTTCGACAGCGCCGACGACGTACGGCATCCGATCACCGAAGCCGGGTTCGCCGGGGACGTGGCAAGTAGTGTAGGTGTAAATCGTCCCGGTGCCATCGCGTTCTGTGAACGGCGGGTCTTCGGCTCCGCAGGCGGTACAGACCGCTCGCGGGTACTGGTGACGGTTGCCGCAACAGACGTCGAGTTCGCGCGCTTTCTCTTCGGAGACCAGGACGACTGCGCCGCCGCCGTCGGAGACCAGACAACAGTCGAGGAGGGTAAACGGCTCGGCAATCGGCCGGGACTCGAGAACGTCGTCGACGGTGATCGGCTCCCGTTGGGCCGCCTTCGGGTTCATCGACGCCCATTCGCGGGTCGACACGGCAATCTCCGCGAACTGTTCCTCGGTCGTGCCGTACTCGTGCAGATGACGTCGAGCAGCCATCGCGTACGCGCCAGGCGGCCGGAACAGTCCCGCGTACAGTCGCGATCGCTGCGTTGTCGAGCCAGTTCCGGTCGGGCGTCTCGCCGAGGTCACTCTCGGCGACACCTGCCAAAATCGGTTCAGCCACCGGTATCCTTCCGTTCTGCGAATCGTGGCATCGTCTCTCGATATCGCAACCGAACGCAAATAGTTTGTGGTGAACGGTACCTCAGCACATGGTTTTGGTGAAACGATTTGCCCACCGCTTGCACTGGGGCGGCCAACGAGTACCCGCTGGTCGCGAATTCACGACCGAAGTGTGGAGTGACTCTCATCGCTTACTATGTGGAGTGACTCGCATCGCTTACTATGTGGAGTGACTCGCATCGCTTACTATGTGGAGCGACTCTCACCGTCTACCAGAACCTGATGTCCTGAGCAACGTTCGTGAGGAATCGCTCGAGCCGTCGCTCCGACCGAGGAAAACCGCGTAAACGGCTCGAAGATCGGTGGGCAGCGGGAAATCGCGGTCGGCCCGACCTGTCTCTCGCGGATGGATCGGGACGATTCCCGGGGCGCCACCAGGGACGGGAATACTATTTTATATTCATCCATGATATCATGGTGCATGGATTTAGCAAGTGTGAGGGAGGTTGCCAAATCTGGGAACGTCGCACGGCTACACGACGAGACGGTGGGCCACCACGGCGAGACGCAAGCGATCGAGTACCACGGCCAGACGATGACTCACGAGGAACTGCAGGCCGAAAGCTCGCGGGTCGCCGGCGGATTAGCCGACCTCGGGATCGAACCCGGCGACGTCGTGTTACAGTATCTGCCGAACTGTCCGCCATCCCTGATCGGTGCGCTCGGTGCGTTCAAAGCCGGTGCTATCGTCTCGCCGGTCAATCCGCAGTACCGCAAGCGAGAACTCACGTACCAACTCGAGGATACAGACGCAGCGGCCGTCTTTACTCACGTCGCACTGGAACCGTATCTGGAAGCGGCTCTCGCTGAAATAGCGTGGGAGCCGATCGTCGTGTCGGTCGACACCGATTCCGACGACGTTCACGCGTTCTCGGACGTCCGCGGCGACGAAACGTTCGTCGAACGCGACGACGAAGACGTGGCACTGCTGCCGTACACCTCGGGCACGACCGGAAAGCCGAAGGGCGTCGAGCTCACTCACCGCAACTTCCGCGCCCAGACGTTTGCGATCCTCTCCCGAGAGGGCGCGATCGACGACGAAGACGTTCGCAGTCTGGTCTGGCTCCCGCTGTATCACATCACCGGCTTCACCCACACCGCGTGGCAACCGCTGATCCGCGGCGGCAGCGTCTATCTCCGGAGCGCCGCCAACTGGGACGGCGATGACTGCATGGCGCTGATCGAAGAAGAGGATATCACCCACTACGTCGGCGTTACCGCGATGTACGTCGACATGATCAACAGTGAACGCTTCGGCGAGTACGATCTCACGAGCCTCGAGTCAGCCGGCGAAGGAGGTGCGAAGATGTCCGTCGCGGTCCAGGAGGAATTCGAGGAGACCGCAGGCGTCGAGATGAGCGAGGGGTACGGGCTGACGGAGACGAATGGGGCAACCCACTCCCAGAGCGGGTCGACGTTCGGCCTGAAACACGGCACGATCGGCCAGCCGCTCCGGATGACCGAAGCGAAGATCGTCGACGAAACCGGCGAAACGGTCGCCATTGGGGAGGAAGGGGAACTCCTCGTTCGCGGTCCGCAGGTCATGAAAGGCTACCACGACATGCCAGGGGCCACCGATGCGGTCTTTACCGACGACGGCTTCTTCCGGACCGGCGACATCGCTCGCCGGGATGCTGACAACTACTACGAAATCGTCGACCGGAAGAAACACATGATCAACTCCGCCGGGTACAACATCTACCCGAGTGAACTCGAGGAACTACTGGCCGAACACGACGCCGTCGCCGAAGGCGCGGTGATCGGGATCCCCGACGATCGGCGCAACGAAGTGCCGAAGGCCTACGTCGTCACCGCCCCGGGCGTCGAACCGGGGGTCGACGTCACCGCCGACGAAATTCAGGAGTACTTCCTCGAGAACGTCGCCTCCTACAAACACCCGCGCGAGGTCGAGTTCATCGACGAACTCCCGCGGACGACGTCGGGGAAGATCCAGAAGTTCAAACTCGAGGAGCGCGACGAGTCGGAGGCCGCCTGACCCGTGAGAGTTGTCGTCACCCCGCATATCATCGAGGGCGGTGGGCCGAAACTGGTCGCGACGATCCGGAAGCGACGGCCCGACATCGACCTCGAGCACGTCGACGATGCGGACGCGTTGCTCGACGCCGTCGCCGACGCCGACGTGCTCGTCACCCAGCGACTTCCCGACGACGTCCTGGCGGCCGCTGATGATCTCGAATGGGTCCAGGCGCTCAGCGCGGGGGCGGATTTCTACGATTACGAGACGCTTTCCGACCGCAGCGTCGCGCTGACGACCGTCTCCGGAATCCACGCAAAGCCGATCGCCCAGCAGGTCCTCGGCTATCTCCTCTACTTCGAACGGCGTTTCGATCGCGCGATCGTCCAGCAAAACCGACGGGAGTGGGAGCGGTATCTGGCCGGCGAACTCGGGGATCGAACGGTCGGGATCGTGGGCGTCGGCGCGATCGGTTCGAAAGTCGCCGACTACTGCCAGGCGTTCGACGCCCACCTGATCGGGACCAAACGCGATCCGACCGACGCACCTGACTGCGTCGACGAACTGTACGGTCCAGACGGTCTCGAGTCCGTCCTGTCCGAGAGCGAGTACCTCGTGCTCGCCTGTCCACTGACCGACGAGACGCGACGACTGATCGATGCGACCGCGCTGGCACGCCTCCCCGACGAGGCAGTGGTGGTCAACGTCGCCCGTGGCGAGGTAGTCGATCAGACTGCGCTCGTCGATGCGCTCGAGGCCGACGCGCTCGGCGGTGCGGCACTGGACGTCTTCGAAGAGGAACCCCTACCCGAAAAGTCGCCGCTGTGGGACCGCGAGGACGTCCTCGTTACGCCGCATATGGCAGGTAGCACCCCCCACTACTGGGAGCGCTGTGCCGATGTCTTTGGACGCAACTACGACCGTTTTCGTGCGGGCGAAGCCCTCGAGAACCGCGTCCTCTGAGTAATCCCGTCGTCCGTCCATAGATTGAAGGAGTGGCCCATCGATCAGCATGTATGTCAGATCTTCGCATTGACGCGATGGTGCCCGGACTGCCGGCGGACTCCGGTGCGATGGCTGCACGCGCGGAATCGTTCGGGTTCGATGGCGTCTGGACGCCCGAGACGGACAACGATGCGTTCCTCCCGCATCCGGTAATCGCGGATCAAACCGACGACATCCAGCAGGGAACGCGCATCGCGCTCTCGTTTACTCGGAGTCCGATGGCGCTCGCGTACGCGGCCTGGGACCTCGCCCGGTACACGGACGGTCGGTTCGTCCTCGGACTCGGAACGCAAGTCAAGGGACACAACGAGCGCCGATTCAGCGTGGACTGGGACTCCCCCGGGCCGCGCCTTCGCGAAGTAGTCGAGTCGCTGCGCCACATATTCGACGTCTTCCAGGGCGAGACCGACCTCGATTATCAGGGCGATCACTACGCGTTCTCGCTTATGACCGAAACCTTCAATCCGGGACCGAGCGATCATCCGGACGTTCCGATCTACATCGCGGGTGTCAACGAATACAACATCCGGCTTGCGGGCGAACTCTGCGACGGGCTGGCGATGCACGCGTTTAACACTCCGGAGTACACCGACGAGGTCATCGCACCGACCGTTGCAGAGGGAGCCGAGCGCGAGGACCGAGCGCTCGAGGACGTGTCGCTCTCGGCCAGTCCGTTCGTCGTGACGGGCGAAACCGACGAGGAGCGCGAGCAGTCGCGCGCGGAGGTCAAGCGGCGCATCGCGTTCTACGGGAGCACCCGAACGTACCACGACGTCCTCGACCACCACGGCTGGCGGTCGGTCGGCGAAGAATTACACGAGCTCTCGCGGGACCAGCGATGGGACGAAATGACCGACCTGATCACCGACGAGATGGTTGCAGCGTTCGCAATCGAAGCGCCACCTGGCGAACTGCTCGTCCGAGCACGAGAGCTGTACGGGGGAATCGCAGACCGCATCGTGCTCCCGCTCGATCACGGTGAGGCGTTTCTGACCGAATAGTAACGGACGCCGTCGCGATCCTCGAATCGAATCCAGTTTCGGCGCTCGAGCGTGCCGAGCGCACCGAGCGTGTCGAGCAACTGCGCCGGATGGCGCGCCTCACCGGTTCGGTGACGGGTGATTTCTCTCGGCGTCGCGGGGCCGACGGCTTCGACCGCCTCGAGGGTCGCGTCCGTCAGCGACTCGAGTCCAACTCGGGTGTTCGCGATGACACCTTCGTTGTCGTCGAAGATAGGACCGTGACCGGGGTACACCCGATCGACGTCTCGCCCCTCGAGACGGTCCAGCGCGCGGTGGAACGCGTCGACGGCTTCGTAGGCCCCATGATCGAGACCGACGTTGATCGCGCCGGGGCGAAACGGCTCGATAAGCGCGTCGCCGCTGAATAGCAGCTTCCTGCCCCTTCGCTCAATCACCAGGCTCGCGTGGTGGACCTGGTGGCCTGGCGTGTGGATGGCCTCGAACTCGCGACCGGCGACGGTAAACGACTCGCCGTGTTCGAAGGAGACTGCTTCGTTCGGTGCGAGCAGCTTGCGGTTACGACGCAAGGACGACTGAGCGCGTTCGACCTCTCGGTCGATCGCTTCCCCGTGATATCCAGCAGATCGACCGATCTCGCGGACACCGTCGGCGAGGTCGTCTTCGTCGCGATCGAGTTGCTCGAGTACCGGCTGCGGGGCGTACACCGTCGCCCCTGCTTCTCGGAGGAGCGGGACCTGGCCGATGTGATCGCTATGGGGGTGGGTTACGACGACCGCTTCGACATCGCTGAGGTCGTAGTCACTCGCGGCCAGTCCCTCTCGGATCGTCATTTCGGCGCGTTTCTCCGGATCACCGGCGTCGATTACGATCGGGGCTGGGTCCTCTATGATGTACGCCGCGGCGTGTTTCGGCGGCCATTCGATATCGAAATCGAGCCTCGACACCCGCATCGTAGCGGATAACGTCTGCGGTTCCGTCGAGTCCTCCATTGTCGATTTTAAATGAGTTCGCGGGCGATCGTTCGTCGCTGAATTTCGTCGGTCCCCTCGAAGATACGGAAGACGCGGGCCGAACGGTAGTTGCGCTCGATGGGGAGATCCTTCATGAAGCCGGCGCCGCCGTGAACCTGCATGGCGATATCGGCGGCGTCGTTGGCGAGTTGTGCCCCTCGAAGTTTTGCCATCGATTCCTCTTTGCGGGCGCGCTCGCCGTTGTCCATCTTCCAGGCGGCATACCGATAGAGCTGACGAACCTGCTCGAGGTCGGTCGCCAGTTCGGCCAACTGGAACGAAATCCCCTGTCGGTGCCCGATCGGCTTCCCGAACGTCTCCCGACTGCGAGCGTACTCCACCGACATGTCGAGGAGGAACTGGGCAGTTCCGACTGCGCCAGCGGCGATGTTGATCCGACCGCCGCCGATCCAGTCCATCGCGGACTGGAACCCGTGATCGACCTCCCCGAGAACTTGCTCCTCGCCGACGCGGCAGTCGTCGAAATGGAGTTCGGCGTGCGTGCCGGGGGTCATCCCCATCGCGCGGTGAATCGTCCCGACCTCGAAGCCCGGATTGTCGTCCTCTACGAGGAAGCACGTGATCCCGCCGAGGTCCCCATCGTCGCCGCTGGTGCGAGCGAACACCATGGCGAAGTCCGCGTACGGCCCGTTCGTGATATAGACCTTCTGACCGTTGATAACCCACTCGTCGCCGTCCTTCTCGGCGCTTGTGTCCATGTGGTGTGCGTCGCTGCCATGGCCTGGTTCGGTCAGTGCAAAGCAGGTCGTGATCTCGCCGTCCATCAGCGGCCGGAGATATTGCTCTCGTTGGCGCTTGTCGCAGGCGAGCAGGATTAGCGTTGGACCGCCGGCACCGCCGAAAATGGCGCTGTGAAAGCCCGGCGGCCGGTTGGACAGGTGTTCGCCGACGATCGCCCGAGTGAGGATGTCGACGTCGCCGCCGCCGACTTCTTCCGGCATCGTCATCCCGTAAAAACCCGCCTCGACGGACTTTTTGCGGATCTGCTCGACGATGTTTCGGTATTCTGGAACCTGTCGATGCTCGTCGTCGACGATGTTCTTTTCGTAGTCCGCTCCAAGAAACTGATCGTATTCGTTCTCGAGAGGGGCAACTTCCTGATCGATGAAGTCGTCGATTGCTTTCTTGATTTGCACGGCTTCGGACGGTTCGCTGAAGTCCATAGCTTATTTCATATAACGTGTCACTTAAGCGTTGCCGTGGGAATTGTTTTCAAGGAAAAGCCTGATAGCGAATACGGGCAGTACTGGCGAGTCAGCGACTGTATTACTGTTCGCTGATCTCTGCGAATTTTTCGAGAATTAACAGCGTTCAACAGAGCGAAACAATTTTATTTCATGTAAGAGAATTTGAAGTATGGCAACATCGGGAACGAACGGGAGGAAGCGGGTCGAGGCAGTGGTTAAAACGCTCGACGTTCTCGAAGCGTTGTGGCAGGCTGAAGGGGCCGGCGTCACGGAACTGGCCGACCGAACAGATCTCGCAAAGAGTACGGTTCACACCCATCTGATGACGCTCCACTCGAAGGGGTACGTCGTCCAGGACGAGGAGGAATACCGGCTCAGTCTTCGATTTCTCTCCTTCGGTGAGCACGTCAAACACGCTGAGCCGCTATACGAAGCATCGGACGGTCCTATCACCGAACTCTCGGAGGAAACCGGTGAGCGAGTGCTGTGTTCGACACATCAGAACGGGCTCGGGGCGATCATCAACGTCCGCAAAGGGACCCGGTCGTTTACGAGCGACATCGGCATCGGTACGCACACGTATCTCCACAATTCGGCCGGTGGAAAGGCCATGCTTGCTCATTTCTCCAAACAGCGGGTCGACGAGATAATCGAAGACTGGGGACTTCCAGCGTTCACCGAGGAGACGATTACCGATCGAGCGACCCTCCACGACGAACTCGAGGCGATTCGAGACGACGGCGTCGCATACAGTACCGGGGAGTACTTACCCGGCATCAGCGCGATCGGTGTCCCGATACTGGACACGGACGGAACAGTGTACGGGGCAGTTACCGTTGCCGGCCCCGAACACCGACTCGAAAACGAGTGGGAAGAAAATAACCTCCGTAATCAGTTGCTGTCGACAGCGAACACGATCGAAGTGAACATCATGTTCTCGTAGCCGTTCAATCAGTAAGAACGGCGGTCGAACGGCCACAATCGGGACGATCAATCCGTGAATCAGCGAGTCCGTCGCGGCGGCCAGTGCGTGACGACCAGGTGACCGAGGAGAGGCGGCCCCTCACTGACGAGCGGTATGAGTTACAGCCATACGTTTGTAATTGGGAGAGGGCGGCTACCCGGCGACCGATTTCGGACTCGCGTCGAGGGCCACTGGCGCATTCCCGGACTGCAGTCGGAACACAGGTCATACACTCCGCAATCACGGGACGGCTATATGACACAGGTAGTGAACCGCCTCGGGGCTTGACCCCGAGGCACTCGGCCTGCTCCGCCTGTAGAAACGAGGATAGAACGGATTGCATCGGCAGGGAACTCTATAGTAGTCGTTGAACAGAGATACCCCTCCCTCACATTGCTGCGGCCAGCGACTGCTCGCTGGCCGCGAATTCGCGAGCAGGGTGTGCAATGACCGTCAACGACTACTATAGCTGGAAGAAGAGAAACAAAGACAACGACTCGTCCGATCGATTCGTCTGCCCGTAGCCGGCTTTTCGTTCGGGGTAGCAAGACGAAAGCAGCACGAATTCGGATCGAAAACGGCACGATGCGTGGCTCACCCGACTGAACAAGCGGGACGACCCGACGGTTGTCGGCGATCCGTTGGAGACGTGCTAACAGTCGACGGTGAGAACGACCAGGTGACGGAAACGGTAGTCACTACAGTATCGGGTCGAACGGCTGGTAACCCGCGGCCACCGAGTTCGGGAGCGCACCACTCCGAAGACGACGTTACGGGACGCACCGGGATACCGGTGGTTCGAATCCGATAACCGGTCGGATCGGCGCGTTGATAGCGGCCACGGGAGATCTATCAACTGCAACATGGTGTTTTTACATATAACTACTAAACCAAACATGTATTATATTCTATATCTTTGGGGAGATTTCAATTACCCACATATTTCCCTTGTTGATTTCAACAATAATCCTCCAGAGGCCCTCTAGACGGTAAATATGGGTCAGAGGACGAGTTTCTGTCTTCGCGTCCCGTTTCACCGACAGATGCTTCGAGCAAGGGGACAGTTTGCTGCCCTCCAGGCATGCCGAACGTACAGCGCCGTCTTCCTGTGGGAGAACCGATCTCAGCAGTAACCGGCGACTGAGATGCCGAAGTAGCGCCCACTCACCCCAATAGTAACAGTACTATTATGTTTAGCCATAATTGTAAGTTTTCTAGAAAAATTTGGCGTACCCGTTACTCCGATATCGTACGTTCAGCGGAAACGGATCGATCCGTCGACGCTCGAGCAGGGGAAATGGAGAGGGTAATGGTGACGACCAGTGCGAAAAACGGAGGGGCTCAGAGAGGGGGAGTTTACCAGTGGTCGATCATAGCGGTCGTATCGGAAACAACGTCGATAATTGGCCGTCGAGTGATGAACGAATTTATGGGGTTGTTGTCCGATAGTGGACGTATGCGACTCGAACGGAAGACGGTAGTTATCACGGGTGCAGCCTCGGGAATCGGGCAAGCGACAGCCGAACGCTGCGCCGAGGAGGGTGCACGGGTCATCGTTACCGATGTCGACACCGAGGGCGGTCGTGCAGTCGCTGAGACCATTGAAGATGCCGGAGGAGAAGCCGAGTTTCACGAACTCGACGTTACTGACAGCGATCAGTGCCACGCAGTCGTCGATGCCGTCGCCGACGATTATGGTCTGGACGTGATGGTCAACAACGCCGGCACCGGTCATCCGGGCGGTAGTTTGGAGGAACTGGACGACGAAATCCGTGACTTCGTCATCGACATCAACATCAAAGGAGTCTGGAACGGCTGTCACGCGGCGCTGCCACACATGAAAGAGCAAGAAAGCGGCGCGATAGTCAACGTCGGCTCGCTGGCGAGTATTCTCGGACTCCCCAAGCAAGCGGCCTACTCGACGAGCAAAGCCGCGGTATTGAACATGACCCGAACCATCGCCGCCGAAGCGGGACCATACGGTATCCGCGCAAACGCCATCTGTCCCGGCTTTACCGACACGCAGATGCTCGAGGGGTATCTCGAACAACAGGACGATCCTGACGCGGCCCGCGAACGGATGGCAGCGCAATACCCGCTCAAGCGATTCGGCGAACCCGAGGAAATCGCGGACGCGATTCTATTCCTCGCAAGCGACGAGTCGTCGTTCGTCAGCGGCCATGGACTGGTCGTCGACGGCGGGTTCTCGACCAACTGAACCGGACTCGGCGTCTCCTCGATGACTTCCTACTCTGTATCACGCTCGCGAGCGTGGTGCCCGAGGGTCCGTTATTCATCGCGAATCAGTGCGACACTCGCGAGCTGGTCACCAGCGGTTACCGTCGCCTCTTGCGTGAGCGCATAGATGATTCCATCTCGATCCGCCGATGCCTCGTCCAACGGCTCGTAGCGCGTCGGGTGGTAAACCGTTCCAATCGCCGTCCCTTCCGGGACGAACTCGCCGACCTCGATCGAGGGGTTCGGCCGGAAAAGCCCGGACTCGCCGGCTGTGACCTGTCCGAGATGGTTTCGGGCGATGTGCTGATCACGGTCGGGAACGTCTCCGGGGAGGACATCGATGTACCGGCAAACGTCGATTAGCCCCTCGACGCCCTCCTTGACGACCGTCTCGAGGATCTGTTTGTTGTAGGCGAGTTCGGGCGTGATCGACGGGATTCCCTCGTCAGCGGCGGCGACGCGGAGTTTGCCCGCGAAGCCACGGCGGTGCCACTCGTCGGGGGCGTCCTCGTCGGCCTGTTCGGACAGCAAGAGGTCGGTTCCGAAGGCTTCGGCAAGTGATCGGGACCGCTCGTCGCCCTCGCGGTAGACGACGTGCGGAAGCATATTCGGACTGCCCGTGTGGAGGTCGACGATAGCGTCGGCCCCCGTGACGTACTCCCAGAGGCGAGCGGCCATGCGCTGGTGAAGACTACCGTCGCAATCACCCGGCCAGATACGGTTCATGTTCGGGTTGACGCTGTCGAGTTGTTCCGGTGTCGTGTAGGACACGCGGTCGAACGTCAGCGGGTTTGCGACGGGAACGGCGATTACGGTTCCCGACAGCGACTCGAGCGACAGGCGCTCGTGGAACCGTCGAAGCACCTCGGTGCCGTTTATTTCGCGGCCGTGCTGGGCCGCCTGCACGTACAGTGTCGGCCCCGGCTCGTCGCCACGATAGGTGTGGACGGTCGTCGTCAGTTCCACGCCCGACGGTAACCGCGCAAGTGTTACCTGTTCCCCCGTGTGCGTGCCGTCGCTCATGATCTAACGTTTCACGTCCGTCGGTATGTAGCTGCGGCCGGCCGTTACTTTCGACGCTCGAACCGGTCACGGCGACCGCATTCCGGGTGAATTAGTGCAAACGCCTGCCGTCACGACTCGAGACCACTATCGTTTTCAGTCGCCCCGTCGACGCCGACGTATGGGAGACGTTACTGCTACCCTGCATACGACCGAGGGCGACATCGAAGTCGAACTCTACGACGACCGCGCACCGCGAACCGTCGATAACTTCGTCGGACTCGCAACCGGCGGGAAGACCTGGACCGATCCAGAGTCGGGCGAAGAAGTCGAGGGCGAACCCCTGTACGATGACGTCGCCTTCCACCGGGTCATCGAGGGCTTCATGATTCAGGGCGGCGACCCGACCGAAACCGGACGAGGCGGCCCAGGCTACCAGTTCGACGACGAGTTCCACGATGAACTCCGTCACGACGACGAGGGGGTCCTGAGCATGGCCAACTCCGGCCCCGACACCAACGGTTCGCAGTTCTTCATCACGCTCGACGCCCAACCCCATCTCGACGATCGACATTCCGTCTTCGGACAGGTCGTCGACGGGATGGACGTCGTCCGCGAAATCGGAAGCGTCGACACCGACGCCAACGACCGGCCGCGAGAGGACGTCGTCCTCGAGTCAGTTTCAGTCGACTACGAGTAACCAGTCGGCCGTCGCCCCGAGTCGCCGGGGCCATTATTCTACGTTATGAACGGCAGACGAGTCGTGCCGAAAGGATACTGAACCAAGACGTTTTACACCCGCGCAACTGTGTTCGGGTAGAATGGGACCGCCTTCATCCACTGACGCGAACTGCCAAATGCGACTCCGCCAACAGGAGGTGGTGATGGAACTCTACCAGCAGGCGATGAAGACGGACGACGTCGACCGACTTCGACGCGATGCAGTCAGCGCCGTCGCGGAAACGATTGAGGCCGAGTACTGTGCCATACTCGAGTTATTACCCGGCGATGACGAAAGCGTTCTGACGGCGGGAATCGGGTGGGATGAGGAGATCGTCGGCACGACGGTGCCGATGAAAGACGACTCGCAGATTGGACAGACGGTCTCGGCCGCTGGGGCAGTCGTCGTCGACAACCGACGAGACGACGGTCGGTTCGCTGACTCGACGTTGCTCGCCGACAGTAACGTTCGCAGCGGAATCAACGTCCGTATCGGACCGACGGACGAACCACAGGGGGTTCTGGGAGTATATTCGACCGAGAAACGGGCGTTTGCCGAGTCGAGCGTCGAATTCGTCGAACGCGTCGCGGAACTCCTCGCGTCTGCCATCGAGACGAAGCCGAATCAGGGCGAACTCAAGGAAGTGTACGGACGCATTTCTGATGCGTTCTTCGCCCTCGACGAAGACTGGAAATTTACCTATCTCAACGAACGCGCACACGAACTGATCAACCCCGACGATCGATCGCTGCTCGGGAACAGTATCTGGGAGGAGTTCCCCGAGGGGCCGACCCGCGCATTCAAATCGAAGTACGAACGCGCGATGCGCGAGCAAGAGACCGTCGAATTCGAGGAGTATTACCCGGAACCGCTCGACGCCTGGTTCGAAATACGAACCTATCCGTCGGAAACGGGGCTTTCAATCTACTTCCGCGACGTCACCGAACGCAAGGGACGTGAACGCGAACTCGAGTTGTTTCGGACGCTCCTCGACCAGTCGACCGATAGCGTGCTGGTCATCGATCCGGACACCGGCCGGTATCTGGACGTCAATGAAACCGCCTGTCAGCGCCGCGGCTATTCACGAGACGAGTTACTGGACCTGACGGTCCCAGATATCGACGTCGAAATCGACGATCGGACGGCGTGGCAATCGTTCGTCGACGACCTGCAAACGAGTGGGTCGGTTACGTTCGATAGTCATCATCGGCGGCACGACGGGACGACGTATCCGGTCGAAGTCAACGCCACACACATCGAACACGACAGGGAATACGTCCTCGCGGTCGCCCGGGACGTGACCGAACGCCGAGAGCGAGAACGTGACCTCCGGCGGACCGAGCGTCGATTCGAAGCGATTTTCGAGGACCCGAACATCCTCGTCGGCCTCCTCGAGCCCGACGGAACGGTCATCGATATCAACCGGACCGCGATGGAGTACATCGACGCTGATCTGTCGGCGGTGACCGGCGAACTGTTCTGGGAGACGCCCTGGTGGGGAGCGGGGAGGGAAATTCAGGCCGACGTCAAAGAATGGGTCGAACGAGCCGCAAGCGGTGAGTACGTCAACTTCGAGGCGGAACTCACGCGACCGGGCGGACAACGGTACGTCCTGAACGGCGTTTTCAGACCCGTTACGAACGACGACGGCGACGTCGTTTCGATCATCGTCTCGGACAGCGATATCACCGAGCGTGTCGAGCGCGAGCGAGAACTGGAGGAGTCGGAACGGCGCTACCGGACGCTCATCGAACAGTTTCCGAACGGGGCCGTCACCCTGGTCGACGAGGAGATGCGATACCAGGCTGTCGGCGGAAGCCCCCTGAGCAGAGCGGGTGCGACGAGCGACGAGCTCGAGGGGAAACCGGTTCGAGAAGCCCTTCCACCGGCGTTGGCTGACAAACTCGTTCCCCACTACGAAGCCGCGCTGGACGGCGAAGGAACCGAGTTCGAGCTCTCGTCCGGCGACCACGTCTTCGACGCGCGCATCGTGCCGGTCCGCGACGACGACGGCACGGTGTTTGCCGCGCTCGGACTGTCCCAGGAGATCACCGAGCGCCGCGAATACGAGCGCCAGCTCGAGCAATCAGAGCAGCGCTATCGAACCCTCGTGGAGTACTTCCCCAACGGGCTGGTTACGCTGTTCGACCACGACCTCGAGTACACGCTGGCCGCGGGTCAGGGCTTCGCCCAGATTCCCGTCGATCCCGACGATCTCGAGGGCCGGAAGTTCCACGACGTCTGGCCCGAGGAGACCGTCGACGCACTCCAGCCGGCGTTCCAAGCCGCTCTCGCGGGCAGAGAACGGGCGGTCGAACTCGAGTACGCCGACCGTGAATGGGTACTACACGCGGTCCCGATCACCGACGAGCGCGGCGAGGTCTTCGCCGGAATGACGATGGCACAGGACATCACCGAGCAGAAGAGACGGGAACGCTACCTGCACGACGCCAAGTCGCAACTGGAAGCGGCGACAGAAGCCGGTGCGGTTGGGACCTGGGAGTGGGACGTTCAAGCCGACCAGATGGTCGTCGGTCCGTCGTTCGCCCGGACGTTCGGGGTCGATCCGGATGCGGCTCGTGAGGGCGTGTCGCTCGACCGATTCATCGAAGCGATCCACGAGGACGATCGCGAACGGGTCGTCGACGAAATCACGGATGCCGTCGAAACCTGCGACGAGTACGAAACGGAGTATCGCGTCCGAAACGTCGACGGCGAGATCCGATGGGTCTTCTCCCGCGGACACGTCGAATGCGACGACGAGGGCAACCCGACGACCTTCCCCGGCGCGCTCACAGACATCACTGAGCGCAAGCGGGCTGAACTCGAGCGCAAGCGTAACCAGGAGCAACTCGAGACGCTGTTCGAGGTCCTCCCGGTCGGCGTCGTGGTCGCCGACGCCGACGGCGAACTCGTCGAGGCCAACGACGCCGCACGAGAAATCTGGGGCGGAGACGTGTTCGACGCTGGCTCCATCACCGAATACGAAAAATACTCGATATGGTGGGCGGATTCGGGCGAGCTCGTCGAACCCGAAGAAACGACGATGAGTCGAGTCCTCGACGGTGAAAAGGTTCGGGAGCCGGATATCTTCGAAATCGAAGCCGTCGACGGGGAGCGTCGAATTATCAGGGTCGAGGGGATGCCGGTACGCGAGACAGCGGGCGACGTCACTCGCGGCGTCATTACGATCACGGACATCACCAAACGCCGCGAGTATCAGCAGAAACTCGCCGAAAGCGAACACCGCTATCGGACGCTCGTCGAGAACTTCCCCGAGGGATCGGTGGGGCTATTCGACGAGGACCTGACGTATACGGCCGTGGGCGGACAGCTCCTCGAAGAGATCGGCATCGATGCGAAAGACCGCGTCGGGAACAAGGTCGACGACATCCATCCCGATCCGCTGGTCGACAAATACGAGCCACACTTTCGGGCGGCGCTCGAGGGGGAGCACCACTCGTTCGAACTCGAACTGTACGACCGGCACCTGTACGCCAATACGCTACCCGTCAAAAACGCCAACGGCGATATCTTCGCCGGCATGGTCGTCGTCCAGGACGTCACCGAGCGCCGGGAGTACCAGCGAAAGCTCGAGGAATCGAACGAGCGCTTAGAGCAGTTCGCCTACGCCGCCTCCCACGACCTGCAGGAACCGCTGCGGATGGTCACGAGCTACCTGCAACTGCTCGAGAACCGGTACGAAGACGCCTTCGATGAGGACGGCCAGGAGTTCCTCGAATTCGCCGTCGACGGGGCCGAGCGGATGCGCGAGATGATCGACGCCCTGCTCGAATACTCGCGGATCGAAACGCGGGGCGATCCGTTCGAGCCGACCGATCTGGGCGAGATTCTCGACGACGTCATCGCGGACCTGCAGCTGCAAATCGAGGAGACCGATGCGGAAATTACGGCCGAAGATCTCCCCCAGGTCGAGGGCGATACCAGTCAGCTGCGTCAGGTGTTGCAGAACCTCCTCGGCAACGCGATAACCTACAGCGGCGACGGAGCGCCGCGAGTCCACATCGAGGCCGAACGGCGTGGCAGAGACTGGGTTATCTCAGTCTGCGACGAAGGGATCGGCATCGACCCCGAGGATCAGGAACGAGTGTTCACCATCTTCGATCGACTCCACAGTCGCGAGGAGTACGACGGAATGGGGATCGGCCTGGCCCTGTGCGAGCGGATCGTCGAGCGCCACGGCGGCGACATCTGGGTCGAATCCGAGCGCGGCGAGGGCGCAACCTTCTCGTTTTCCCTTCCCGCCTCAGACGACCACGAACGATGATGGACGCCCGCGGAACCAACTCGAACGCCGCGTACAGGGCGGTCATTTAGGAGTCGGCCGACGTAGGGCCCGTATGGGATGGACAGCCGCCGATATACCTGATCAGCACGGGCAAACGATCGTCGTCACCGGCGCGAACAGCGGGATCGGTTTCGAGGCGACCCGCGACCTCGCACGCAACGGCGCCACGGTGATCATGGCGTGCCGGAGTCTCGACCGCGGCGAGGACGCGGCACGGACCATCCGCGAAAACGGTTCCGACGTCGACCTCCGCGTCGAAGCGTGTGATCTGGGGTCCCTCGAGTCGATCCGAACGTTCGCGGGCCGGCTGGGGGACGAACCCGTCGACGTCCTGATCAACAACGCGGGAGTAATGGCGATCCCACGCTCGGAGACCGAGGACGGCTTCGAAACCCAGTTCGGCGTCAACCACCTCGGCCACTTCGCACTGACGGGGTTACTGCTCGACAATTTGGCCCTCGACGAGGACCCCGACTCTCGGATCGTCACCGTTTCGAGCGGCGTCCACGAGCGCGGTGAGATCGACTTCGACGACCTCCAGCACGAGCAGTCCTACGACAAGTGGGACGCCTACGCGCAGTCGAAACTGGCGAACGTCCTCTTCGCGTACGAACTCGAGCGACGGTTGCTCACGGCGAACGCGAATGCAAAGAGCATCGCCGTCCACCCGGGCTACGCCGACACGCGACTGCAGTACCGCGGCCCGGAGCAAAGCGGCAGCCGCCTCCGGAAAGCCGGGATGTGGATCTTGAACACCGTTCTCGCACAATCGGCCGAGAAAGGCGCGCTCCCGACGCTCTACGCCGCAACCGATCCGGACGCCGAGGGCGGCGCGTACTACGGCCCCGGCGGCTTCCAGAACATGCGCGGGACTCCCGAGCGGCAGGCTTCGTCGGATCGCTCCTACGACGAGGAGACGGCCCAGCGATTGTGGGCCGTCTCGAGCGAGTTGACGGGCGTCACGTACGACCTCCCGGAGCCGGAGGTCGAAATGCAGGCCTAACTGGCCCGCGACGACCGTCGTTCGTCGCGTCGCGATTTCAGTCCGGTGGCCACGTGTAAGCACCGGCGTATCACCGGCAACGCTGTCGACGAGCGATGGTCGAGTTCGGATTCGGGTCGGAACGATCGACATGGCGGCCGCGGTGACCGCTACAGCGGCGGCCGTACCCGCTCGCTGCCCTTTCGGCCGTCAACTAGCAACTCCTATACCCGATCGGGCGGATACCATCCATCCACACGCTGTACCGAGGTCGACCCCATCGATGAGCCATTCCACGTTTCGACCGACCCATACGGTCGTCTTCGGCGCGATCGACAGAGGGAGCGAGCGCGCAGCCACAGCTGACGCGATCACGGGGGCCGCCGCCCACGCGGGCCGCGTCTGTCTGCGGATCGACTGCGACTGCTTCGTCGAGGAATATCCGGACCGTATCGATCGATTGCGAACCACCTGCGATCGCGTCACATCGGCTGACGCGAACTACGACGATTATTGCACGCGCGAAGTGAACGAGACACCCGTCGTCCACGATATTCTCACCGTCGAAAGCTGGCATCTGTACGCGTGCGTCCAGCACGTCCGTCTCGATCGTGACGGAGAGACCGTCCTCCTGTATAACGCCGATCACCGACAGTTCGATATCGACGGCGATGCCGTGCCGGGGGCGCTGACCGAAATCGAGACCGCGTTCGACGGCGTCGCCGCCGGCGTCCTTCCGAAGCGTCCCCTCTGCGAGTGGGTGGTCGACGGCACACGCTACGTGCTGTCTCCACCGAGTCTTTGCGTCGGAAGCGCGTGTTTCGGGCTCGAGAATCTCCGAAACGTCACGATCGATCCCGGGACGATGACGATATCTCTCGAGTGGGCGTCGTCGCGGCCGTCGAACGCGATTCTCGCCGCGATCACCGGCTTGGTCGAGAGGATCGGTCCTGATCGCCCGACGAAGATCGAGTTCAACTCTCGGGAAACGTTCGAAGCAGCCGAGGATGGGTTCGAAACAATCCTCGCCGCGATCGGATAGTATTCGCACGGCGCATGGAGTGGTGTTCTCATCCGCGAACACCACGGACGACGCGGCGGTCGCTCGGTTGTCGAATTCATCGCGGACGTAAACGGGCGTCCGGTTACCACCGAGACCGCTCAATCGAGGCCGGATTCGGTTCCGTCGTTCGCGCCAACCGTAAGGCGAAAGACCGGTCGGCCGAAGTATAACGCAATGAGCGACGACGGCATTCAGCGTGCCAGCGACGTCGGCTCGGCCGACGCCCCGCCGGTCGAAGAAAAGCCCTACAAGATAATTTTCGAGGCGAACAAGTGCTTCGGCGCGGGCAAGTGCGCCGAAGTCAGCGACAACTGGGAGATGTCCATCGTCTCGGGCATAGCCCAGCCCACGGAGTATTTCTTCGACGAGGACGACCTCGAGCACAACGTTCGCGCCGCCGAAGTCTGCCCGGCAAAGAAAGACGACGGCTGCATCCACGTCATCGACCGGCGGACCGACGAGGAAATCGCGCCCGATCCGAACGGCGACGGGACGCTGAGCGTCGACTGGTAGCACTGCCGACGGACGCGATCCGGAGCTGTGATGGCGGGCACAAACGAGACGAATCGACAGCCGTTGCTGGGACGGCGCTTTTCCATCAGCGGTCTGGAGTTTTAGACGGTAACAGCCCCGATTAGGGGTTCTCAAACCGAACGCCCACTGCATTCTCCGTGACGCGGACATCGAAACGCACATTCCAACCCGGCGACAACCATCGAGTGCGCTTCTGTGCGAGGGTAGCCAAGCAGGCCAACGGCGGTGGGCTTAAGACCCGCTCCCGTAGGGGTCCTTGGGTTCGAATCCCAACCCTCGCATATCGACGCGGTCGATTCGTGAGTGGCGACTGGGGTAGTCGTGATTTGTAGCACGTCAGCCGCAGCGTCAGAATAGCGTGAGGGGGAGCGTCTGAAGGTGGTTCGAATCGGACGACCGTCACATCGCTGTCGAACGTATTCCACGAGCGACGGCGAACGAAACGTCGGCGTCCTGTTCGGCGCGAGGGTCCGCGATTGACGTGAACAGATACTCGGCGGCGGTGAACTGGATCGGGACTCGTCCCCGAGACACTCGGCTTACCCCGCCTGTAGAGAGCGACTCGTCAGTACCACTTTCTGGCTTCGTCGCTCGAGACGACCACCGCAGACTGGCTTCTTACTGCATGTCTTCGACCGATCGGACGGTATCCGACATGATCCATGCCGTGTCACTATCCGGATCCTCGAGACAGATCGCGAAAAACGAGTCACGTCCATCGTCGACAGTAATACGGTACCCACGACTTGTTAGCGTTCGACCCTCGTCGGAGACGGATTCAGGGGAGTTCACATTTGCCCTCAGAGACAACAGCGGATAACGAACACGATTTGGAACGACCACGGCGCGACCCACGATCACGGCGCAACCGACGACTACGACGCGACGCAAAAACACGGCTAACACGAGAACGGGCAGACATCGAGTAACGGAAGCGACGTTCGTTTCTCGTTGCTGTTTTCTCCGTCGACTCCTCGCGAGTAGCCCCTCAGAACGGATACTCGCGCGGCTCGTGTTGAATCGAGATCCACTTCGTCGTCGTCACTTCCTCGAGGATCTGCTCGCCGTTGTAGCGGCCGATCCCGGACTGTTTCATCCCGCCGAACGGAACGTGGGGTTCGTCGTTGACCGGCTGATCGTTGATGTGGATCATTCCCGTCTCGATCCCGTCTGCGACCCGGCGAGCCTGCTCCATATCCTCACTGTGGACCGATCCCGAGAGCCCGTGGATCGTGTCGTTGGCGAGTTCGATCGCCTCCTCGTCGCTCGCGTAGGAGATCACGGGTGCGAGAGGGCCGAAGTGCTCGTTGCAGGCCGCGGCCATGTCGTTGTCGACGTTCGAGAGGACCGTCGGTTCCACGACGAGGCCGTCGTGTTCGCCGCCAGACTCGAGCGTCGCTCCCGCGTCGACTGTCCGCTCGACGTACTCTATGATCTGGTCGCGCTGGCTCTCGTCGATGATGGGGCCGACAACCGTGTCGTCTTCGGTCGGATCGCCGGTCGGCAACGACGCGGCCCGATCGGCGAGCGCGTCGACGTAGTCGTCGTACAGCGATTCGTGGACGAGGTGACGATTGGTCGAGATGCAGATCTGGCCCTGATGGAGAAACGAGCCGAAAACGCCGCCGTCGACGGCCTGCTCGAGGGCTGCGTTCTCTGTCACGACGTGGACGTTGTTCCCGCCGAGCTCGAGGGCGGGGAGCGCAGCAGTACCGGCTGCCTGCTCGCCGACGCGCTCGCCGATCTCGGTCGAGCCGGTAAATGCGAGGACGCTCGGGATTTCGTGACCGGCGATCGCGTCGCCGATTTCGGAGCCGCGACCGGGAACCACGTTGATAATCCCCGCCGGAACGCCGGCTGCCTCGAAAATTCGCGCGAGTAGCAAGCCGCCCGTAATGGGGGTGTTCGAAGCTGGTTTGAGGACGACGGCGTTGCCCGCTGCGATCGCCGGTGCGACCGCCCGCATCGAGAGATGAAGCGGGAAGTTCCACGGTGAAATAACGCCGACGACGCCAACGGGTATCCGTTCGGCGATGTTCTCTTTCCCCGGCGTGATCGAGTCCGCGTGCTGACCATCCATCCGAAACGGGTAGCTGGCCGCCTGCTGCATCATCCCGCGGGCGGTCTCCAGTTCAGCCTCGCACTTGACCTGCGTGCTGCCGGCCTCGAGCGCGAGCAACTCGGCGATTTCTTCGCGGTGATCGCCGAGGAACTCGAGAGCGGCGTTGATCACACCAGCTCGCGCTTGCGGCGGCTGGTCGGCCCACGCCGCCTGGGCCTCGGCGGCGATCTCGTAGGCTCGGTCGACGTCGTCTTCGGTACCCGCCGGGACGGTCGTGATCTCCGTGCGCGTGTACGGGTTCTCGACGGGGATCCCGTCTCTCTCGCCGCTATCGATCCAGTCACCGGCGATGTACAGCGAATTCCAGCCGTCATCGGGCGCCAGAGGCAGGTCGGTCATACGAGACGGTATCCTTCGAGTCGGCAAAAGGAGCACACTCGCAGGTGCAACGAGCCTCGAATCGGGATCGAACGCGCGTCGACCTCGGACTGGCTCCGCGGTCTCAGGAGAGGCGTCTCGGAAGCAACACTGCGAGCGGGAAGTATATCGCGACTGCGATCACGAGCGCCACGAGGATGCCGAGGAGAAGATTCTCGGAGACGAACCGCCACCCGAATAGCGCGATGCCCGCCGGCGGGAGCGCGAGTCCGGCGGCCGCTCGGTGGAAGCCGCGGAGGCGAGTCCCGACGTTCGTCGGTTCGAGGTCGTCGACATCGCGTTCGTCGTCGTCCGTGATCACTGCGGGGAGAAACAGGAACGTTCCGAGACCGACCACGAGACCAACGAACGCGCCGAACGACGGGTTGTCGAACAGCTCGAGGCTAACGTATGCGAACACCGGAACGTCCACGATACCGGCACCGAGCGCGATCAGTCGTGGCGACACTCCCCCTTCGTCGAGAGAATCCGACTGTGCGTCGCGTGAGTCGTTCATCGTATTCCGACCGATTCGCCACAGACATATTATAGTTCTCTGTCTCTCTGTCCGCTGTTGACGCTCACGGCGGATCAATACGCTCACTCGACCGAAAACGCGCCGTCGTCTTCGCAAGCTCGAACGGGCTCGGTCGCGGTCGAGGCGACACGCTCGGACAGGCGATTCGTCCGACAAACCGGAAACACCACCGTCGACGGACAGAGGGACGGAATCGGCGCTAGTCCTCGCTCTCGGCGATGTCCTCCGCGCGGAGTTCCTCGCTGGCCTCGCGGACCTCCCGCATCACGCTCGAGATGCGCTCCTCGGCCTCGAGTTCGTCCTCGACCGAGAGATCGACGCCCTCGACCTCGAGGAGGAACTTTGCGACTTCCGTGGCTTCGTACATCACGTCGTCGAGTTCTTCGGCGGTAAAGAAGTCGCACATCGCGCCGTAGAGGAAGGTTGCGCCGGCAGTCCGGACTTTCTCCTCGAACGAGGAGCGGGCCTGATTGACGGCCTGTGGCGTGTATGTATCGGTCATGAAGGGGATGAGTTCGGGCAGATTCTCCCCGATTTTGGTCATCTCGACGCCGGTTTCGGTCCGGAAGTCCGAACAGAGCCGCGCGATCGCCCACTCGCGGGCGGTGATGTATGTCCGTTCCCGCAGGAACTCGTTGACCCGCTCGTACTCCGCGCCGTCCATTTTCTTGAACCGAGCGTATTTCTGGACGTCTTCGGGGACGTCGTTCTCTTGTGGATCGGGATCGGGGACGGCCGGCATCGACGAGTCGGCGTCACTCGTGGACGACTGCTCGTGGTCGTCCGCCGCGGAAGACGTATCGTCTGCGGAGGGACTCGTTTCGTTTGCCGTTTCAGCGTCCGTCTCGGGTACCGCCCCGTCCGACGGTTCCGCGTCCGTCGAGGCGTCCACCGCAGTACCGCTCGAGTCGTCGTCCGTTCCGTTCGGTCGATCGGTCCGTTCCGGGCGGTCGGAGTCGGGTCGATCGACCGTCTCGTTGCCGTCCATGAGGTGGCATTGCCAAACGGCGGGCAAAAGGGTTCCCCTCCCCGCGGTCGACCGCGACGACCCGATCGCCGGTCGGACGGCCGGGACCGATAGCGGGCCGGGACCGATAGCGGGCCGGGACCGATAGCGAGGCTGATCCGATAGCGGGCCGGGACCGATAGCGAGGCTGATCCGATGCCGCCGCGACGGTTGGAAACGCGTCCGTTACAGTTCGAGTCGCTGCTCCACCGTCCAGGTCGTCTCGTCTAAGACGACCGCCCGGTTCTCGCCGAAGACGTAGAGGTAATCGTCGACGTACATCGCTCGCGTCCCGGGACCGCCCAGATCGACGCGGGCGACCTCCTCGAGTTCGCCGCCTGTGTAGTCGAACACGTAGCTCTGCTCGCCGCCGGGCATGAAGAAGACCCCGTGGGCCTCGTCCTGCAGGAATGCGGTGTGCGTTCGGCTCACGGCGCTGTAGCGCTCTCCGGTGAGAACCTGAGAGTCCAGTTCGAGCGGGTTTTCGGGATCGCTCACGTCGAAGAGGGTGGCCTTGGGTCTGCGGTCTTCCTGCCCGATCCCGAGGACGAGGTTGTCCTCGAGCGGGTGAAGGTACGACGAGAAGCCCGGGAGCTTGAGCTCTCCGTCAACGGACGGGTCCGTGGGGTCGGAGAGATCGAGCGTGTAAAACGGATCGATCTCCCGGTACGTGACGACGTAGCCCTCGTCGCCCTCGAAGCGGACGGAGTAGATGCGCTGATCGACGCCCAGTCCCGTCACGGAGCCGACGGTCTCGAGGTCGGAATCGAGGACGTAGACGTCGTTCTCGGAGTCGATTCCGTGGGTTCGCGGAATCGTCGTCGCGATGCGGAGGTGGTCGTCGTGTTCGTCCATCGAAAACTGGTTGAGCGGCGTTCCGGGGACTTCGCCGTTGGCCTCGGCTGACAGTTCGCCGTCGATGCCGATCCTGACGATCCCGGTCGTCGTCAGTTCGCGGTGATGAGCCGCGATGTAGTCACGCAGTCCGTTCTCGAACGCCTGACGGGCCGCTCGACGTTCGTCGTCGTCCATCCGGGCGTACCAGTCCTCGAGAATCGCCTGCAGTTCGACGGCTTTGGCGCGCTTCGAGATGTCGAGATCGTCGAGGGCGGCGACGCGAGCGCGGGCGTCTGTGTCGAGCAGGTCGGAGCCGTTCTCGCTGTCGAGGAAGGCTCGCCGTAGTTCGTACCCGTCGGTCGAGCGCGTATAGGAGAGGTAGATGCCGTTTTCGGAGACGTACGTCGCCGACAGAGAACTCGAGCCGACGACGCTCGCTTCGCTCTCGAGCGATCCCGTCTCGGGATCGACGCGGGCGGCGGTGTAGACGGCATCGGCATCGGCGGGCGCGGCCGGGCGAACCACGTCGGTGCACTCGATAGCCGTGTCGCCGTACGGAACTATCGGACACGGGTCGCTGTCGGGCCGATCGACGAGAACGAGATAGAGGTCGCCGTCGTACAGACGGGCGGTGTCGATCGACGCCTCGAGGTCCTTGCGCCACGTCTCAGTTGGGTTTTCGGGGTCGCTCACGTCGTAGCCGGCCGCCTGCTCGTCGCCGAGGACGACGAGAGTATCGTTCGTGAGGAGGAGGTCGCCGGAGATCGGAATCGACCCCACGGCTCGTGGCGTTGCGGGATCGCTCACGTCGACGATCGACGTCTCGTCCCACTTTGACGTGTATCGATAGGAGGCGTAGTAGACCGACTCGCCGTCGGTCTTCAGAACGTCCGGTTCGTCGAGTGCAGCCTCCTGAACGTTCGTCTCGGAGTGTCGTGGTGCGTCGCTGTAATCCCCCGCTGTCGCTTCGTCTCCGCCGGGGGCCGATCCAGCAGGGGACCCGGGATCGCTAACCGGTCCATCCTCGCGTGCCATATCGGTTCCATCCCCTGCACCGACGCCATCCGTGGGAACGACGTCAGTCGGTCCGCCCCGACGGACGCTGCTCGAGTGGTCGCGGAAGAACTCGTCGAACGCCTCGTCGGACGCGAAGGTCGTCAGTTCGGGTTCAGTCATCCCAGCGAGGGAACTACGATCCCGCTCGAGGTCGGCATCGACGGGACGGTCGTCGGCGAACAGCCCGGCGACGCCAGCACCGACGACCGAGCCCACAAGCAATGCTGTGAGAGCGACCGCGATCAGCTTCGTTCGATCGGACATATGCCTGTCAATGGCATGCTATACTAAGGCGGCTCCGCTAGGTAAAATGGTACTTTCACCCAGTAACGGTCGCAGTCATTCTGTAAACGATTTGCCCGCCTCCTCGAGTTCGACCGGACTTAAGTTCGTGTGGGACATTCGATAGTACATGTCACAGACACCAGTCGTTGTGAAGGCAGTTCGGACGCCACAGGGGAAAGAAGACGGCGCATTCGCCGACGTCCGAAGCGAGGATCTCTCGGTACCACTGATCGACGAAATCCTGGCCGAAACCAGCCTCTCCGGCGAGGAGATCGACGATCTGATGTGGGGCTGTGCCCAGCAGCGCGGCGAACAGGACAACAACCTCGCCCGCGTCATCGCCGTGCTCTCGGAACTCGGGGAAGACGTCCCGGCGACGACGATCAACCGCTGGTGTGCCTCCTCGATGCAGTCGGTTATCTCCGCGTCTGACGCCATTGCGGCCGGCAACCGCGACGCCATCATCGCCGGTGGCGTCGAGAACATGAGCCGCGTTCCGATGGGCGAGAGCTACGGCAGCATTCACCCGCGGCTGGCCGAACTGTACGACCTCGGCGACCTCCAGATGGGAATGACCGCCGAGAAGGTCGCCGAGGAGTACGACATCTCCCGCGAGGAACAGGACGAGTACGCCGCCCAGAGCCAGCAACGTGCGGTCGAAGCCACCGAAGAGGGCCGGTTCGACGACGAAATCATTCCGATCGAGACCGACGAGGGTACCGTCGACGAAGACGAGGGAATTCGTCCCGGCACCACCGCCGAGAAACTCGCCGAACTGCCGACCGTTTTCAAGGATGACGGCACCGTTACGCCCGGTAACGCCTCGCAGATTTCCGACGGCGCATCTGCCCTGCTCGTTACGAGCGAGGCCTTCGCGGACGAACACGACCTCGAAATCATGGCCGAAGTCGGTCGGAACAACGTGGCCGGCGTCGATCCGACCGTCATGGGCATCGGCCCGGTCCCGGCGACTCGCGGCCTGCTCGAGCGAAACGGACGCGACATCGACGAGTACGACCTGGTCGAACTCAACGAAGCCTTCGCCAGTCAGACGCTGTACTCGCGCGACGAACTCGGCATCGACCCCGAGATATTCAACGTCAACGGCGGTGCGATCGCGATCGGTCACCCGCTGGGTGCATCGGGTGCTCGCCTGCCTGTCACGCTGATCAACGAACTCCAGAAGCGCGGCGGCGGCCTCGGTCTGGCGACGCTTTGCGTCGGCTTCGGCCAGGGTGCGGCGATAGAGTTCGACGTGAACTGAGCCGGACGGGTGCCTTTTTGGTCCAGGTTTTGCGAGACCGCTCGCGAACGTAGTGAGCGACGCGGTCGAGACAAAAGGTGGTCGCGCCAGGGTGCGGCGATAGAGTTCGACGTGAACTGAGCCGGACGGGTGCCTTTTTGGTCCAGGTTTTGCGAGGGAAACACGGTTCGAAGGGGCCGAGAATCGGGATGAAACGGTGATACCGTAAACGGGGCTGCGACGCAGCCGACCGAGATGATCGTCGGACGGGTCTATCCGAGCCGGTCGAGCCACCCGAGACCGGCCGCGAACGGGTCTTCGAGTGGGGCCACTGGGTCCTCGGGGAGCGCTGTAAACGCGTCCTCGAGTGCGTCGCTCTGCGCGCCGTCCGGATCGACCTGCTCGGTAATCTCGGTCGAGTCCTGTGTGGCTTCGTTGGCCGACTCTTCGACGACGGTCATCGAGTCGTTTTCCGTGGTCGACTGCTCCTCGGCGGCCGCTACCGCACCCGTCCCGACGACCGCTGCGAGCAGACCGGCCGTGATCACGACGATAAGTATCGTTCCGAATCGATTTCGTCTCCGAATCATGATATGACTGCCCATCGAGGGCAACGTGTCTGGTTATTTCTATTGGAAATAAACCGTGCAGACCGTTCGCCGCCGGAACGACTGATTACGACGACGAAAACGGGTTCAGGATGCCATACACGACCGGGGACGAACCCGGCGCAACCACGACCGATCCGAACGGAGACGATACGGCGGCCATAGCGTTCGCCTAACGAGCGTTGGCGGTCCGAAAGCCGTAGTGTCGCTCGAAAGAATGCGTCTATCGCCCCTCCCGAACAGGCCCTGTCGAACCGAGCCCCCACTCCGCATGTCTGCCCGTTTTATACTCTCGAGCCGTACGCTCGCACATGAACACGGGCCCCCTCGCGATCGTCGTCGGGATCCCGCTCGCCTGGCACCTCGGCCTGACCGCCGTCGCATACTACGACGCTGGTCGTGTCGGTCTCGAGCCGCCGAGGAAGTGGGCGGCAATCACGTTCTGTCTTCCGATGATCGGCTTTTTCATCTATCTGTTCGAGCGCAGCGAGCTCTCCTACGAGCCGGAAAACGACCCCTACCGAGGGAACAACTTCAACATCCATCCCTCACGGGCCGACGACAGTCCGCTCCCGTCGCGAGGCGACGACAGGCTCTCGCCAGCGGATGACGAAGACGACGAGCATAGTAGACGGTGAAACGATGTACCCACCGCTCGTAGTGGGGCGGTCAGCGAAGACTCGCTGGTCGCGAATTCGCGGGCGGGACGTGCACTGACTTTTACCGACGACTATACCACCGGCCGTCGATCCGGCACGGGTCGTGGCTTCAAGCCGGTGGCCGACGAACGATCGACCGAGATGTCCGACGACGGCACCATCACCCTCGTCCCCAGCGTTCACTTTTCGGAAACGCACCGCCGCCGCGTTCGAGCGACGATCCGCGAGACTGACCCCGACCTCGTCGCCGTCGAACTCGACGAAACCCGCTTTGACCGCCTCGAACAGAACGATCGCCCAAAACCAAAGGAACTGGCCCAAGAGTTGCCGCCGGCGACCGCTGTCGCCTACAGGGCCATGCAGGCGATTCAGCGAACCGTCGTCCGGCTCTACGGGCTCGATCCCGGACAGACCGACATGGAAGCAGCCATCGAAACGGCTGCCGAACGGGACACCGACGTCGCGCTGATCGACGAACCGATCGTGGAAACCATAACCGAACTCTCGAGCCGACTTGGGCCGGAGACGCTCCCGAAGATCGCACTCCGAATGGGAGCGATGGGACCCGAAGAGTACGTCAATCAGGTCGACATGCTGGCGCTGCCGCTCAAAGACGTGCACCACGGCGACGACGTGCAACCGGCGATCGACCATCTTCGGTGGCTCCTTCCGGAGGTCGCAACCGTGCTGATCGACCGGCGCGACCGCGCCATGGCGGAGCGACTCGACGTGCTTCGGCGTGACGGCTACGACGTGGTTGCGGTCATCGGTGCCGGGCACCACAACGGCGTCGAGCGAATCCTCGACGAACTCGAAATGAGGGCCGCAGACGGATCGCCGGCAACGACGGTCCCGATTCGATCACCTGCGCGATCAGTGACCCGAATTCCGATCCAGTGACAAGGTGGAAACCGAAGGGCCGGTTATCCGCCTCGCTCAGTCGTCAGCCGGCGCACCGTGATCGCCGTCGAACGCCGCCGACGGAACTGTTCCATCGTCGTTCCACCCGCGCTCGTCGTAATACTCGGTGAGACCCTGTTCGAATTCCGGAATTTCGTAGGGAAGCCGGTCGTCGTCTCGGTCGAAGCCGCGCTGGTTGTTGAAATGACGCTCGAGCGTGACGACCTCCGCGCCGACGCGAAGCAGTTCCTCGTAGTCGGCGTCCAGTAACGTCTCCATTCGCTCTTCGGTCATGAAGTCCCGCGAGAACTTACAGAACACGGCGCTGTCCTTGATCGCGTTTGCGTTCTCGAGTTCCACGAGTTTCGGCGGTTTGTCCTCGAGGCCTTCCTTGTCGAAGGCGTCGTCGGCGTCTACCAGCGGGTACTCGTAGGGATAAAACTCGGCGTACATGTGGTCCGCGCCGCGATTGGAGGTGGCGAAGGCCAGTCCCTGACCGTTCAACGTGCGGCCGTCGTGGGCGGAGAATTCCATCCCCTTGACCGACCAGTTTTCGACGCCGAGTTCGTCGTGGATGCGATCGACGCCCTCGGCGAGTGTGTCGCCGATACCTTCCCTGTGAGCGATCTTCTCGACGAGGTCGTGGATGAGGTCGGCGTTGCCGAACTCGTCTTCGCTCTCGAGGTACGCCGAGACGACATCGCCGGCAGAGATCGTATCGAGCCCGTACTCGTCGCAGAGTTTGTTCGACTGCATCACGTCGACGATGTCGTCGATGCCGGCGTTCGAGCCGAAGGCCATGACCGTCTCGTACTCAGGCCCTTCGGTCTCGAGGCCCGACTCCTCGTCACGGGTCGGCAGCTTGCAGGCGAACGCACACGCCGAGCAGGTCCCCTTCTTGTACTTTTTCTCCTCGACGCGGTCGCCGCTGATTCCCTCGACGCCTTCGAAGGAGAGGGCAGAAAAGTACCGCGTCGGCAGTGCTTCGACCATGTTCGCGTACTCCGTGACCGAAGTCGTCCCCTGGGCTTTCATCGGATGTTCCGCCTGGGCGGCTTCGCCGTGAATCTCCATCTGAAGCGGCGGGATCTCGACCTCGCGAGTCGAGTCGCCATCGAAGGTGATCGCCTTGACGTTCTTCGATCCCAGAACGGCACCGAGTCCGCCGCGACCGAAGGCCCGCTCCTTCGAGGTCATGATCGAGGCGAAGCGAACTCGGTTCTCACCCGCGGGGCCGATGACCGTCGTGTGATCGGAGCCGAGTCCGTGTTCGTCCTCGATGTATTCGCAGGTCTCGGAGACGGTCGCCTCGGCGAGGTCCGGCACCGCTTCGAACTCGACCCCGTCGTCGGTGACGTGGACGACGACGAGTTCGTCGCTCGATCCGGTGATCTCGACGGCGCTGTAGCCCGTGCCGGTGAAGTTCCGCGAGAGGAACCCGCCCGCGTTCGACGAAAGCAGGCCGTTGGTCAACGGCGAGACGCCGGTCGCCGACATCCGGCCCGTAAAGCTCATCGTCGAGTGTTGCATCGGCCCCGTCGCGAAGTACAGTCGGTTCTCCGGCCCCAGCGGGTCGGCGTCGAACGGAACCCGGTCGTGGGCGAGTTTCGTCCCCAGCGCCCGTCCACCGATGAACGACTCGAGGACGTCGTCGATCTCCTCGGTTTCAGCCGTCCGATTGCCGACGTCGATCGAACACAGCGGTCCCCGTGCGTGATTCATGGTACGACAGTTTAAGACACGTGCGCAAAACGGTACCGGTTTTTCCGGCCTCGTGACCGCCTGTATCGAACGGCCGCGAACCGACTGCGGTGACCGTCTCCACGAGCGTTAATCCCCCTGTGGAATCTGCTCTCGCCCATGTCCCGCTCGGCAGAGCGACACGAGAAGACGAGTCATGACGACATCTCCGAGTAACTCGAGACGCTCGAAACGACGGTCGATACTGTCGACGAACGGACTCTCAGTCGCCGGACCGTCGCGGTCGCTGCCAGCCCCGATCGAGCCACAGCGCGAACAATCGCCGCCGAGCCGACCCTACCCTACACCGGTTTTCCGCACTGCTTGATGGCCTCGTGAACCGCCTCTGTCCGGCCGATGAGGGTGATGTGATCTCCCTCCTGAAGTTCGACCTCGGCGGACGGGACCTCGTTGGTTCCGTTCCGGCTCACGAGCGCGATAAGGACGCCGTTGGGCAATTCGCTTCCCACATCGACGATCCGCTCGCCGATGAGGTTTTCGTCGGTGACTTCGATCTCCTGGACGTCGCCGGAGCGGCCGAGTTCTGACATCCAGTTCGAGAGCGCGGGCCGTTCGATCACATTGTCGATCGCCCACGCTGTGGACTCCGCCGCCGAAATGGTCTCGACACCGAGATCCTCGAACGCGGCCGCATTCGATGGATTGTTCGCGCGAGCGATCACCGTCTGAACGTCGAAGTGCGACTGTGCGAGCTGTGCCACGAGGAGGTTTACGTCGTCGTCGCCGGTCGCCGCGACGACGATACGGGCGTTGTCAGCCCCCGCCTCGCGTAACACGTCGACATCGGTTCCGTCGCCCTCGCGGGCGGTGAACCCGTCGTTGCGGAGTTGCTTGAGGGTCGTCCGTTCCTCGTCGATCAGGACTACGTTTTCACCGCGCGCTTCGAGTCGTTCTGCCAGCGAGCGACCGACGCGGCCGCCGCCGATGATGAGTACACGCATGGGTATCACGTCGAGTTTCTCTGCGATCTGGCGGGCGAATCCACCCTCGAGGACGACCGTCACGAGGATGACGAGAAAGACCGTCCCGACGAGCAGGTCCGCACCGGCCTGATTTGTCGGTGCCTCGGACGTCTGCAACCGGATGGCAAAGAGCGTCGCGACCGACGCCGGAATGATGCCACGCGGCCCGACGAAGCTCATGAACAGCGTCTCCCGGAACGTAAATCGATCGCCCCGTGTCGTAAGAAAGACAAGCAGCGGTCGCAAGACGAACATCACGACCACGACGACGGCCACGCCGCCGAGCCCGAGCGCGAACAGCTGATCGAACTCGAGCAACGCGGCGAGGGTGATGAAGACGAACGAGAGAACGAGCAGCGTAATGTCGCCTTTAAACGCCGCAATGTCTTCCTCGTAGGGGAGGCCGGCATTGCCCAGTATGAGTCCGGCCGTCGCCGCAGCCGCGACGCCCGCTTCGGAAAAGATGTAGTCGGCCGAACCGAAGGCGATGATCGCTCCAGCCAGCGTGAGTAGCCGCGCGTTTTGGGGTGCGTTGTCTGGAGAGAGATCGACGTACTGGAGGACCGCCCAGACGACCGCCGCGACCACGACACCGACGAGCAGCCCCGTTCCGAGTCGCTCGGCGAATAGTTGGAGATAGACGTCGGCGGTCAGTTCGCGAACGGTCATCGCCTTGAACAACACGACAGCCAGAATCGCCGCCGTCACGTCGTTGACGATTCCTTCCGTCTCGAGGGTTGCCGCGACTCGATCGCGGACGGGGACCACCTTCAAGATCGGGGTGACGACCGTCGGCCCCGTCGCGACAAGAAGCGCGCCGATCAGCAGCGCGATGTCCCAGTTAGCCTCGAGGAACACGTGAACCGCGACGGCGGTCCCGGCAAGTGCGATCGCCGCACCGATCGTCGTCAATCGCAACACGGCCGACGGTGCCTGTTTGATTTTTTCGATCTTGAGGTGGAACGCACCCTCGAAAACGATAATCGCGACCGAGAGGCCCACGATCGTGGAGAGACCGCTGCTTCCGCCGAGGGCGTCGACGGTCAATACGCCGAGTCCTTCCGGACCGATCAGGACGCCGGCGGTGATGAGAAAGAGGACACTCGGGACGCGAAATCGGGCCGAGAGGAGCTGCGAAACGACGCCGAGTCCGACGATCGCAGCGACCAGTATGAGTAGATTTCCGCCCGCCTCTGCACCCGTCATAATCGAAACTGTCGGTCTGCGAACGATCGACACGACGATACTGATGACGCGTCCATTCGTGTCAGCAGAAACAGTCCAGACGGTTAACTCCTGCGAGAATCGGCGGACAACTTGCGAGAATACCACACACGATACACGGTACGCCAAACCGGTCGTAACCGCCGTCGTTCGATCGACTCGAACGTCTCGACTTCGATTCTCGGAGATCAGGCATCCGCGTAAATCCGGTCGACGCGGTCCTCGAACCGCTCGAGGATGACGCGACGTTTCTTCTTCATCGTCGGCGTGAGCATGTCATTTTCTTCCGTAAACTCCTGTGGGACGAGTTCGAACTGTTTGATCGTCTCGTGTTTCTCGAATTTCTCGTTGACCCGATCGACTTCCTGCTGGATGTGTTCGCGAACCCGTTCGTCGTCGCACATCGCCTGCGGATCGTCGGGAAGGTCGATATCCTCCTTCTCGGCCCACGAACGAACGTGATCGGTGTTCGGGACCAGCAACGCTCCGATGAACTTCTCGTCATTCCCGACGACCATCGCCTGTTCGACCACCTCGCTCGCCGCGAACGCATCCTCGAGCGGACCCGGTGCGACGTTCTTCCCCGTCGAGAGGACGATGATCTGCTTGACGCGGTCGCGGAACTCGAGGTAGCCGTCGGGACGGATGTGGATGATGTCTCCCGTGCGGAACCATCCGTCTTCCGTGAAGGCGCCCTGAGTCGCACCGGGTTTGTTCCAGTACCCCTGCGTAACGTTCGGTCCGTTTACGAGGAGTTCTCCGACCTCGCCAGGGTCGCCGGCGAACGCCTCCTGGTCGGCGACGGTTTCGTCGACTTTCACGTCGACGTTGACGAGCGGCGGTCCGATCGTCCCGACCCCCACCGCCTCGGGTGGGTTCGTCGAAACGACGGGAGCGGTCTCGGTCAATCCGTATCCCTCGTAGATCGGCAGTCCCATCGCGTGGTACAGTCGACAGAGTTCCGGCGAGAGACTCCCGCCGCCGCTGATGAGCATTTCGATCTCGCCGCCCAGGGCTTCCCGAACGGACGAAAAGACGAGTTTGTCGGCGAGTGCCTGCTTCGCTTTCAACATCGGTCCGGGTGAGTCAGCCTGCTGGTACTCGACGCCGACGTCGGTAGCCCACCCGAAAATCCGTTCCGAGACTCCCGACCCGCTGGCTTCCTCTCGGATGGCGTCGTAGATTTTCTCGTAGACGCGCGGGACGCTCGTGGCCGCCGTCGGCTGGACGACGCTGAAATCGTCCTGGAGCGTATCCGGACTCTCCGCGTACGCGACGCACGCGCCGCTTGCAAACAGGACGAAGTGTCCGGCCGTTCGCTCGAAGACGTGGGACAACGGCAGATACGACATCGCCAGCGTCTCTTCGTCGATTACCGGAATATCGTCGTCCTTGTCCGGACGTGGCCCGAAGCGCTTCCGAACGCCGTTGACGTTCGACCGGAAGTTGCCGTGAGTCAACTGGACGCCTTTCGGCTGGCCCGTCGTCCCGCTCGTATAGATCATGCTCGCCAGATCGTCCAGTTCCGTCGCGTCAATTCGATCCTCGTACGCATCGAGATCGAACGTCTCCTCGCCGCGCGCGTAAACCTCGTCGAGGGTCAATACGTCGTCCCGGTCGTCGTAGCCGGCGACATCGTCTATCGAGACGACGAACTCGAGATCGAGATCGTCCTCGACTTCGAGGACCCGCTCGAGGAGGGTCTCGTTTTCGACGACGACACCGTCGGCGTCGGGATCGTCGAGCAGGTACCGGACCTGATCGGGCGACGAACTCGGGTAGACCGTCGTGATGACCGCGCCGGCCCCGAGCAAGGCGAAATCACACTGTGCCCACTCCATCCGCGTGTTCGAGAAGAGACCGATTCTGTCCGCCGTGTCGACTCCCAGATCGAGAAAGCCGGCGGAGAGTTTCCGGACGATGTCTCGCATCTCGGCGTAGGAAATCGTTCGGTACTCGCCGGATGCCGCGGCAGACAGGACTGAGTCGGTCAACGAGCGATCGTAGATTCCGCCCTTGTATTGCTGTGCTGGACGATTCGAATTTCGCTCGGCCGACTCCTCGAATAACCGTGCGAGCGTCGTTTCCCCGATGACCTCGTCCTCGTGCTCCCGTTCAGCATCCCTCCAGTCCATATTGGTGTGGGAGTTGCCCCCATGGTATAAAATGTGAGGAAATGGAATTCATCTATCCATGTGTTTATTAATTTCAATACGGTCAACAAAAAATGACTCAGCGGCTCGCTGGCGGTCAATTTGAGTGCACTGGATAGTTACCAATACGCTAAATGGATGTGTAATTATGTACAGCGTATCTTCGAGAACCGCCTCGGATTCGTCCGGTGAGACGCCGCTCAACTTCGGTGCTCGAGGTATCCGAGTACACCGCGCGCGTTCATCGCCGCTTCCGCGCTCGATTTTTCTTCGCCCCAGACGTCGTCCATCGCGCCCGAGGTAGCGAAGTGGTCGATGACCGCCTCGTCGTCCGCAAGTTCGTCGCGTTTCGCCTCGACAGCCGCGACCCACTCAGTCAGAACGGTGGCGTACTCCTCGAGCGCCTGTTCGGCGTCGTCGCCGACGAAACGCGGGCCGAAGTGCGGATAGAGAAATACGTCTGGGTCGAGTTCTTTGAGGGTCTCGAGGTCGTCGAGACACTGCTCGAGGTCGAACTGAGACGGCGGGGAGGTTTCCCGAATCATCTCGACCTCGGGCACCCAGATGCCGGCGGCGTCGGCGACGAAGACCGCATCGTTCGTCGGGTCTTCGAAAACGACCTGATGAGGAGCGTGGCCGGGAGCGGCATGGACGACCAGTTCGTGGGCGCCGAGGTCGATGACGTCACCATCCTCGATCGGGACGACACGTTCCGCCGGAATCGACAGTGGTTCGACGTAGTACTCCCACTGGTCGCCGACAGCGTTTTTCGTTCCCGCGACCAGCTGCGACGGGTCGACCAGATGATCGACACCGATACCGTGAACGTAGACGTCGGCGTTCGGATGCTCACGGGCGAGAAAGCCCGCACCGCCGGCGTGATCGAGGTGAATATGAGTGACGGCGATCACCTCGAGGTCGTCCCGCTCGATACCGACTTCCGCCAGTGCGTCCTCGAGCAAGTCGAGGTTAGTTCCGATACCAGTGTCGACGACGGCGGGACGCTCGTCGTCGATAATGTAGACGGCGCCGTACTCGCTCGTTTCGTACATCCCCGTGTCCAAATAGTAGATGTCCGAACAGGAACCGGTTGTAACTTCACGGACGTCTCCGACTTCCATATCGGTACCCGGATAGCGAACGGGATAAAAGCTCCCGTCGCAGTCTGCCGAATCTATCACGTTGATGCGAGCCGTTACAGACTTTACACACCGTACTCTTGCACATAGTAGATGCTTCGAACCGTCGCGAAACCAACTCCGCCCCCGGCCACGAGATGAGCCACGATACGTCGGACCGTATCACCGTACGGCCATCTTCTCGGTGGCTCCAGCAGGAACACCGTCTTCGACTCGTAAGCTGGTTCAGCGCCCTCTCGTTTTTCGTCCTCGTCGGCTGGTGGATCGCATTTCTGGACGTGGTCGACGTAACGCTCTTTCTGGTCAGCTTCATTTCGGCTGGCGTTCCTGCGCTCGGGCTAATCTGGGGTTGCCATAGAGTCGAGCGAAGCGACATCGAGACACGTCGATATCCCCGGATCGCCCAGTGGTGTATCGGCGGGGGAATCGGCTTTCTGGCTCTCAATTTGCTGACGATGGTCTTTTTCCCGTGGTATACGCTCGTCGGAAACATCTACTGGGCTCACTTCTCGGTGAACGTGGGTGCAGTCGGCGGCTTCGCCATCGGCTACGTCGAAGCGCGCGCCATCCGACGAGAGGTAAAAGCGACGGCCGCCACCGTTCGAACCGAGCAACTCGAGGACGAACGTGAACTCCTGACCTACCTGAACGACCTCCTTCGACACGAGGTGCTCAATTCGTCCCAGATCATCGGCGGCCACGCGTCGCTCGTACGGACGGACTGCGACGACGAGCAACAGCGTGACCGCCTCGAAACGATCGAACGCGAGAGCGAAAATCTCGTCGAAGTCATCAGGGACGTGCGAGCGATGTTAGACGCCAATCGAGGGTCCGAAACCGGCACCCGTGTCGACCTCGCCGCGGTGCTCGAGGCGCAACTTGTCGACTTCCGTGCCCGGTTCGACGACGCCGTCTTCGAGACGGACATCCCGAGCGAGGTGCACGCCAGTGGCAATCAGGGCGTGCGGTGGATCTTCTCGAATCTACTCGAGAACGCGATCGTTCACAACGACAGCGAGACGCCGCGCGTACACGTGGCCGCGGATGCGACGGCTGAGACGGTGACTGTCACGGTCGCCGACAACGGCTCGGGCATTCCCGAGGGGGAACGGAGAACGCTGTTCGAACGGCGGACGGACAATCACGGCCTCGGACTCTATCTCTCCGATATCCTCGCCCACAGATACGACGGAACGATCGAACTCGATGAGACGGGGCCCGACGGGAGCGTCTTCGTCGTGACGCTGCCGCGTTCGAAAGACGACACCGCGGGCGCTCTCGGATGAGACGACTGATCAGTGCTCGTCGGCCGACTCCTTCCACTCGCCGATACCCGACGGGTCGAGGTGGACGTGGGCGTCTCCGACGTCCTCGAGGCCACGCAGACGAGCGACCAGTTCCGACTCGATGTCGTGTGCGTCGCGAAACGGCATGTCGCCGTCGACCTCTACGTGGACTTCGACCTCGAGAGCGGTTCCGTCGTAGAACACGGCAAGATCGTGGACGCCTTCGACGTCCGGGTGGCGGCGGAGAGCATGCGTGATTTCGCCGCGTTTTTCGGGGCCGGGTGCGGCGCCGATCAGGTAATCGACGTTCTCCTTGCCGATCTCGATGCCCTGGTAGATGACGAGCAGACTGACGAGACCGCCGGCGACGGGGTCGAGCAGCGGATAGCCGGCCAGAACGCCGAGCACACCGGCGATCGCTGCGATCGAGGTGTAAATGTCGTTTAGACAGTCCCTCGCGAGCGCCGCGAGCGCGGGCGATTGCAGTTGCTCGTTGATTCGAACGGTGTAGCCGTAAACGAGGTACATATCGACGATAGCGAAGCCGAGCGCAGCGAGCAACAGGACACTAAATTCGATCTCGGTCCCGGCAACGAGCCCCTCGATGGAGCGGTAAAGCAGGTTGAGCCCGAGCAAGGCGATGACGGCACCGACGAACAACGCCGTCAACGGCTCGATTCGGTCGTGCCCGTGCGGGTGGTTGGTATCCGGCTCGTCGAACGCACTCCGGCCCCAGACGAGAACGACGACGCTCGCGACGAGATCCGCGAGCGAGTGCGCTGCGTCCGCGAGCAAGGCGACGCTGCCGAAGGCGAGTCCCGCCGCTCCTTCGGCGACGATTTTGACGACGTTACCTAACACGTTTGCCCACGACGCTCGCGCGAATCCGCTTCGGGCACCCGTGACGCCAGCGTCGTCCGTAGCCATGGATCGGTTTAGAGGCAGTCTAACCTTGGGTCTTTTCCTTCCGTGGAGGGTCCGGTGATCGACGACAGACTCAAATCGGTGATCCACATCCAAACCAAAGGCCGGCTTTCGCAACGCTCATAGCAGTTCCATGAGAGGGCCGACATATCTGGACGACGGGCCCCTCAATCTAAGCGGCGGGTCGGTGGCACCGAGGTCGGACCAGCGTGTGTCGCCACCCGCATCGGGTGATAGATCGCCGACGGCCCTCGTCCCACCCAGCCATGGCAGACGACCATCCACTCATCCGACTCGAGACGCTCGCGCTGATCGCAGTCGGCGGCTTCGCCGGCTCGAACCTCCGGTTGTTGGCCATGGAGTTGCTCTCGGACGTTCCATCGATCGTCCTCGTCAACGCCGCCGGAAGCGCGGTGCTTGGCTTTCTGGTCTACGAGGCCGAGTACGCGGGTCACATCGGATCGCGAACGCGGACCGTCTTCGCAACGGGCTTTCTCTCCTCGCTGACGACCTACAGTACGTTCGCACTCCAGACGGCGTTCGCACCGTCCCCGGTCGCGATCGTCGGAATCGTCGCCGCCAACTACGGCCTCGGAATCGCGGGCGTCCTCGCAGGACGAACGGTCGCACGTCGACTCGGCCACCTGCATCCTACGGGAGGTGAAACGGCGTGAGCCCGAGTGAAACCGTCGTCACCGGGGATCTGATCGCAAACGCGCTGGTGACGTTCGATCCCGATCCGGCACACGTCGTCGGGACCGGCGGCGCGATCGGTTCGGTCCTTCGATACTTGGTCGGCCAGCGGGTCTCGAGTCGCGTCCCGAGCGCTCAGTTCCCGCTCTCGACGATCGTGGTCAACGTCGTCGGCAGTTTCGTCTTCGGACTGGCCGTCTTCGCGGGCGCGGGGAACTCGACGCTGCAACTCGTTGGAACCGGGGTCTGTGGCTCGTTTACGACGTTCTCATCGTTTTCGGTCGAGACGGTTCGGCTCTACGAGCGCGGGGACCGAGCTCTCGCGGTCGGCAACGCCGCTGCAAACCTCGCGTGCTCGCTCGCAGCGATCGGCCTCGCATGGGGCCTCGTCGCCGCCGGCGCTGCCGGACCGCTCTGAGAGGGGACTCACTCGAGCCCACACATCTGACGCATCAGTAGTCAAACGGGAACACACTGCCTCGGTACGGAAGTGGCGAATGAAAATCGGCGAGCACGGATGAGTGTGAGACGGTGATCTGTCCGAATAAACGATCTATCCGAACATTCACCGCATGTTCGCATGCGTACAGGAACGGTACCAATCCTTACAGATTCGATCGATATCCTCGAGTTTGACCCGCGGTAGGTTTATGTCCGGACTTCGTTATACGCCGCTATGGAGGCTCGCCAAACCGCATGGCGCATCTACCGCGAGTCGCTCCCGATCCTCGTGGTCAGCCTCGCCGGCGGAATCTTCGCGGGGTCGGTTCTCGGCTCCGAGGGGATGACGAACGGATTCGAGCGGTTTCCGGGCATGTTGTTGTTACTTCCCGCGTTTCTTGCGACCCGCGGCAACGTATACGGCGCGCTGGGGGCGCGCATCTCGAGCGGCCTCCACCAGGGGATGATCGATCCCGAATTTTCGTGGGATCGCCGACTCATCAACGCGATCGCAGCCTCCTTCATCAACGGGATCAGCGTCTCCATCTTCATCGCCGTCCTCTCGTGGGGGATCATGCAGGTGCTGGGACGCGAGTCCGCCAGACTCGTCGAACTCATCTCGATCATGTTAGTCTCGGGGGTTTTGACCTCCACCACGTTGATCTTCGGCCTGCTGGCGCTCGTCTTTACGGGCTACAAGTACGGTCTCGATCCCGACAATCTGATCGGCCCCATCGTCACCACGCTCGGTGACGTCTTCGGCGTCGTCTTTCTCTTTACCGCACTCACCGTCGCGGGGGTGTTGTTCTGATGGCGGCCACCGAACCCGACGACACGCTCGCCGCCACACGCTCCGATAACACGAGTGACGCTACGGATTCCGACGACACCCTCGGCACCTGGTCGATCCGCAACATCGTCAGCACGATGTTCCCCATCCTGATCGTACTCTCGATGCTCGAGATGGGGTCGGGATACGTTCTCGAGGAACTCGAGCGAACGTACCTCGAGAACCCGACGCTTCTCGTTCTCGTCCCCGTTATGATCGGCATGGGCGGCAACCTCGGGGCAATCCTCTCGTCTCGACTCTCGACGCGGCTCCACCTGGGACTGCTCGAATTCGATCCACGGAATGAAGTGCTGTGGACGAACGTGACGGCGATCCTGGGACTGGCGGCGACCGTTTTTTCCGCGCTCGGCGTCGCGGCCTGGGTCGTCGGCCGGATCATCGCCGAACCGATGCCCCTCGTAGATCTGTTCATCATCTCGATCGTCAGCGGAATGCTCCTCTCCGTGATCGCGATCGTGTTGAGCCTCGTCGCGACCTACATCTCGTACACTCGAGGACTGGATCCGGACGACACGACGATCCCGGTGGTGACGAACCTCTGTGATATCTTGGGCGTGATTGTGCTCTCGGGGGTCGCACTCGTCGTGTTGAACTGAATCGTTTTCGATATCGAAACGATTCTTCTAATTAAGTCTTATATAGACTACCCAAATTGTGAAAATGCATTCCGTTATACGATCGAAGATGTTAGTTTTTATTGTTTACAACACCCCGTTTTAACCCACTTACAATTACCGATAACGCAGTTAGAACATTCGACCTTCTTTTCATTTCGGCTCCAGCCACGGAGGCCACAGCAGGCTATACAACTCGTGCAAAATCGCATGTACGGTGGGCCGCATTCGTTCGAACTTGCCTCTGTACTTGCAGTTGATGCACGAAGTTCCTCTCCCTGATATGAATTATCAGGTGCATATACGATTTCCGCACCGTCCTTTTTGTGAAGATAGGCGTTTGGTATAAAATCAGAAAGAGGAAGCATTATTTCTAGTCTATTCCCATCAAGCGGGATATGGTAGTTATACTGCTCGATATCGCCGTTAACCCGCAATCGTTCGATACCCCCCGGCAGAGATTCGTCAATTAATTCTTCAAATGGTATTGCTTCAATTGACGATTCGGTAAAATATCCGTCAGTAACTAAGCTCTCGAACAATTTCGAGGAAGTAATCTCTTCGAGGGTATCCTTCGCAGATGCGATACTGAAATCCACAGACTCGACGGTCGTGTCAGAGTGTTTTGGGTTTCGGGATTCGGTTGCGGACACGGATCCGCTCAGACCAATTGACGAGATTGCTCCTGTTGCTATTCCACGGAGTATGTCACGTCGTCTACCCGAATTCCGTACTGCACCATGTTGCGATCGGTTGTGTTCTTTAGACATTGTAATTGGTTACAAGACCCAATCTATTAAATGTATCTACTGAAAATTGTGTAAATATAATCACACAATCCGTTATTTGGTAAAACAGCCGCCTATAAGAACATATATATTCATCAAAATTTTATGTTGTGAAAGTCATTTTTATATTGGTGCGTGACACAACTATTGATGATGGTCATAGGTATCCACTGGCGCACGTGGACAGATATTGGAATGATAGCGTTCTTTATCCTTTTCGTTTCGATGGTTGCAGAATCAACGCTTGGAACAGTGAACAGTACTCTCAGATCGATCGGCATTTCACCGATAGTATACACTCGAGTATTGCTCGCCATTACGACGGTCTCACTGTTCATGACAGTGATCATGCTCTCTCGAGAAGATGATTTAGATGGGGATCAGCGGTGATCGAACAGGAGATGAAAATTGCGCGGCATTAGCGAGATTCGAAGCGTCTCGTTCAGGCAAAGGAGAAATGCTCCTGTGATTGCAGTATCCTCTCGCTGCTCGCGCCATTTCAAACCGGAGTTAGTTACGGAAAATACGTCACAGCGATCATCGTCATGCCATTCCCCTTGATCGCGATCGCGTTGAGCCTCGTCGAGCCCTACATTTCGTCCACCCGGGGGCCCGATCCGGACGACACGACGATCCCGGTGGTGACGAACCTCTGTGATATCTTGGGCGTGATCGTGCTCTCGGGGGTCGCACTCGTCGTTCTGAATTGAATTCCAGAGACACATGTGGAGAAACATGTAAGGCGACAACACCTGTATCGATGCGTATGGTCGCCGAAGAGACTCCCGAAGAGACCAAAAGTGAGCGACCGCGGGATGGTAACGATCCCTGCGGAGATTCGTCGCCACCTCGGTATCGACGCCGGCGATAAGCTCCGCTGGAACGTGACCGAGGACGAGACGTTGGCCGTCGAGATCGCACACCAACGCGAAGGCGTGTTCGATGACTTCGAGCCGGTCGACGCGGGACACACGAACGCAGTCGAGATCGAAGGCGACTTCGGTGACGAGTGACTGTCGATCCTCCTGGATACGAACGTTCTCTTCGCCACTGCCAGTGCCCGTGATGAGTATCACGAGACGGCACGGGATATCGTCCGCGGCGTCGACCACGGCGAACTCCCGGCGGCGATAGTGACGAATTACGTCCTCGCCGAAACGCTGAATCTGACTCGAGAAAAGCTCGGCTCTGATGCAGCGAACGCGATACTCGACCGGCTTATCGAAGAGACACACTTCGAGATCGTCCACGCGCCTCGAGTTGACTTCAACGCTGCACAGGCGCTTTCCGTCGGTACCCGGCACTCTCCTTCGTCGATGCAACGATTGCGGCATATGTGACATCCTCCCCGCCGTAAACGGCGGGGCTTCCCCTACGAGAGGAATGCCAGTCAGTCGTCGTCTCCAGAACCGAAGGTTCTGGCGGGCTGCACGAGACTTTCAGTCTCGTGAACGCTGGCAGTGGGTTCCGACTCTTGAGACGATGTGAGTGTCATCTGCGAGGGTGTCTCGCTCTGCTCACACTGAGTCGTGGCCGTGTCACTACGGCTCCCGTCCTGTGGCGTCGAAGGAAATCGAAGATTTCCTGACCATTGGAAGACTTGGTCTTCCAAGAAGTCATCGCCTGCCTGTTTCCACGGCAGGCTCTCTCCCCACGGGTCTACGCGACGTGCAATGTTCCGCACTCGCGTTGATGTCCGCCTGAAACGTCGATACGTGGCACTCAGGGTTCTTGCACTTGAACTCGGCTTGCTGGAGCCGATTCCCAATATGCTTGCACGAGTGGCACGTCTGCGAGGTGTACTGCGGGTGAACGTATCGGACCGGAATTCCCGCGTCTCGTGCCTTGTCCTCGATACGTCCCTGCAACCGAGCGAACGCCCACGAGTGCAGCCGTCGGTTCATATACTTCCCGTAGTCCAGCGACTCACGGATGTATGCCAAGTCCTCCATCACGACGACGGGGTTCTCGAACTGTTTGGCGTATTCGACGGACTTCCGAGACGCCTTCTCGATGATGTCCGTGAGCCGGTTCTGGTAGTACGATAAGCGTTCTTCGACCCGCCACTCCGAGGCGTCTCGTTCTTGCAGGCGCTTGAGCGTCGTGAACATCTCCTTGCGGAGTCGCTTGGCTTCTTTCCCGTTGATGAGCAACGGCTTGGTGGGAGTGGCGTGCTGGAGGGCACAGCCCGTGACCAGCATCGACTCACCAATATCGAACCCAACCCGAGTTGGTTCCTCGGGTAGCTCGGTCGTCTCTTCGACCTCGTATTCGACGGTGACGTGGAGTGTCCACGTCTTCCGATGTTTCTGCAAGCGAAGTTCGCCCACCTTCGTACTCGACCCCTCATCGAGCAGGTCGTCCCACAGTTCCTCTTGTTCGGGGTTCAATCGGAGGGGTATCCAGAAGTTGGTTCCACGACCGGGTTGCGGAACGTTCCAACAGATTTCGTACTCGCGCGAGGAGTCACGGTCGAACTTCCCGGCTCGATTGACGAACCGGAGCGGGTGTTCGTCGTCTAACTCCTGTGCGTTGTACGTGTCGTGGAGTTTCGGGACGTAGGATTTGAGGGCGTCTTTCGCCTGGTACGGCAGGTTGTACGGCGTCACCACGTCGTTCGTGGCACTCATCGTCGTACAGTCTTGCTCGAAGGCGTCGTGGAGTGCGTGACGGTATTCGGACAGCGTTTGCTGGAGGCGTTGCTCTTTGCACCGCGTGGGTGGTGCGAGCGTGGCCTCCAGTGTTTTATTCGCTGTCGGAGTCGTTGACATCGTAGCCTTCGGATTCGAGTGCTTTGCGGAGGAGTTCGGGGTACGCGCGTGAGTGGCGTATCCCGTGGTCACGGGCGTATTGCTTCACGGCTTCGTGAAGTGGCCCGCCACGCTCCATATCGAAGTCGGCTCTCATCCGACTAAGCGTAAGGAGTGACGTAAGTTAAAGAGGACGGTCGGCATTCAGGCCAAGTGTCAGAACGTGGTTCGAGTGAGCGTATCGGATTCCCTCCCGTCCTGAAGGGCGGGATTCCCTCCTTGCGGAAGATGGACCGAACGAACGTCGACTACCTGTACTCGTTCGATACCGACTTCGACGCCATCGATGGACTCGTTCGACTGACCGCCCCGAGCAATCCGTTTACCTGACTGACTCATACCGACGGACAGTCACGACGTCGCAGACGCTAACTCGCGGAACGCGGCCGCGGCGGTCCGCGTCCCTTTCGAGATGAGCACGTCGCCGCCGCGCAACTCGGCGTCGCCGTCCGCGACCAGCAGCCATCCGTCGTCGGGACGACGGATGGCGATCACCGACATCGTCGAATCGGCGTCGGGGACACCCGCCGTCACCGCCGTTCCGTCGAGTTCGCTTCCCGGTTCGACCGCGACGCGGGTGATGATCTCGTCGCTCTCCTGGACGGCCAGTTGAACGACCGGGTGGACGTCGATGTCCCGAAGGACGCCTTCGCTGATCTCGATCGCGGCGTCGCTGATCCCTTCCGTACTGCTTCCCAGTTGGATCAATCCGCGCAGGACGACCGGATCCGCCGCGTCGGCGGCCGCTCTGAGCGTCCAGGCCTCGAACCGAGACTGCATCGCGTCGACTTCGACCTCGAGGTTGCGAACTTCCTCCGCGAGTTCCTCGCTGTCGAACAGCACGCTGCTGTAAGCCAGATCGACCGCGAGTTCGGAGAAGTCCTTCATGTGGACGATCGTGTCCACGGCCCGCTCCAGGTCGTCGATGTCGGGCGTTTCGACGATCGGCGCCTCGTATTCGTCACCAGTAAGCGTCTCGTATACGTCTCCGATAGCCGTATCGGGTCCGCGGAGGAGCGCCACGTCGTCGGCCTCGATTCGCGTCTCCGGCCCCGGATTGAGTAGCCAATCGTTCCCTCGCCGGAGCGCGATCGCTCGCACGCCCGTCTTCGACTCGAGGTCGATGTCCGCGAGCGTCCGCCCGGCATAGGGTGCGTCCGCGGCGACGATCCCACGAACCAGCGTCTCCGTCGCGTCGGGAAGCGCCGCTCGCATGGCTTCCGGCAATCCGGTCTCGTCGAGGACGACTTTCGCGATGTCGCCGGCGGCGTCGCTGATCCCATCCGCCGCGCCGACGATGCCGAGGACGGGAGCGAGCTGTTCTGCATCGGCCGGTTTCCGTGCGGCCATCAGGAGGCTCATCCGGGCACGGAGTTCCAGGATATCCATCCGCTCTTCCAGCCGAAGCACTTCGGTCGCGAGTTCCTCGCTCCGGTGGAGGACCGCCGAGTACGAGAGGTCGATCAGCAACTCCGCAGTGTCTTTCATCTCCACGAGCACGTCCTTGACGCTGACCGGCTCGTACTCGATCGGCGCCGACGACGTTTCACCCTCGAGCGGGTCCATACCTCGAGAGACGGAGGCCCGCGGAAAAAGCGTTTCCCGCCGACGGTCGTCCTCGGCTCCGATCCGGCGACGCGACCTTCCGACACGGTTTTGCCCGGGCACAAAGAACGCACGAGCAATAATGCTCGACCGGACGTATCTGCGCGAAAATCCCGACGAGGTACGCGATGCCTTAGAGAACCGCGGGGCCGACGTCGACATAGACGAGGTCCTCGAGATCGACGAACGCTGGCGGGAACTGAAAGCCCAGGGGGACGACCTGCGCCACGATCGCAACCAGATAACCAAGCGGATCGGCAAACTCGTCGCCGAAGGCGAAGACGAAAAGCGCGAGGAGGCCATCGATCGATCCCGAGAGCTCAAAGCCGAGATCGAGGACGTCGAAGCCGAGGCCGCCGACCGCCAGGAGGAACTCCGAGAGCGGATGCTCGAAATTCCACAGCTCCCCCACGAGAGCGTCCCGCTGGGACTCGACGAACGGCACAACGTCGAAGACCGGCGCTGGGGCTTCGACGACTTGCGCGATCTCCCCGACGAAGTGACGCCCCATTACGACCTCGGCGAGGACCTAGACGTCATCGACGAAGAGCGCGCCGCCAAGACGACCGGCTCCGGCTTCTACTTCCTCAAGGGCGACGGCGCTCGCCTCGAGCACGCCCTGATCCAGTTTATGATGGACATCCACCGCGAGCAGGGATACGTCGACCTGTTCCCGCCGGTCCCAGTCAAGAGCGCATCCATGCGCGGCACCGGTCAGCTCCCGAAGTTCGCAGACGACGCCTACCGCCTCGGCGGCAGCAACGAGGAGGAATACGACGACGAGGATCTCTGGCTCTGTCCCACGGCCGAGGTCCCGGTCACGAACATGTACGCAAACGAGATCCTCCTGCAGGACGATCTCCCGCTCAAACATCAGGCGTACACGCCGAATTTCCGGCGCGAGGCCGGCGAACACGGCACCGAAACCCGCGGCATCGTCCGCGTCCACCAGTTCAACAAGGTCGAACTCGTCAACTTCGTCGAGCCCGAGGACAGTTACGACCGCCTCGAGACCCTCCTCGAGGAGGCCGAAGAAGTTCTCAAACAGCTCGGTCTTCCGTACCGCATCCTCGAACTCTGTACCGGCGATCTGACCTTCGCCAGCGCCAAAACCTACGACATCGAAGTCTGGGCCCCCGGCGACGACATGGACGACGGCCCCGAGGACGGCGGCCGCTGGCTCGAGGTCTCCTCGGCATCGAACTTCGAGGATTTCCAGGCCCGCCGCGCCGGCCTTCGCTACCGTCCCGAGCGCCACGAATCGGCCGAGTACCTGCACACCCTGAACGCATCCGGGCTGGCGATCCCGCGGGTCATGGTCGCCGTCCTCGAGTACTACCAGAACGAGGACGGGACGGTGACCATCCCCGAGCCCCTGCGGCCGTACATGGGCGACAAAGAAGTCATAGAGGGACACGAGAAGGTCGGCGAGAGCGCGTTGGGAGCCGGCGAGCGGGAGTAACAAACGGAAACTGAACAGCGGTAGCTCACTATTCGAACGCGTTTCGCGCCCGCCGGAATCTGGCTTCATCACGGCCGCCGAACCGCTCGGCTGCGTTTCGTGCGTCTTCGACCTCGTCCGGTGAAAGTATTCCCACGAGACGTTCCGGTTCCGGCTCTCGAGCCATGGTCGCGTGGGATTTGAACGTCCAAAGACAAACGTCAGGCGATAATTTGGACTGGCAGTCCAGGTATTGTACCGCGAGCGTCGAAGACGCGAGCGGCTTTTTTGGGGCAGATTTTTACAAGCGGTTTGAGCGAGCGACGCGAGCGAAAACCCGCAGTAAAAAGGTGCTTAGATGTAGTCGACCGCAGGCGGCAACTCGAGTTTCATGCCCTTGCGCTCGCGGATCTCCATGATCTTCTCGCGCTGGAGCGAGTCGGACATGACCTCGAAGCCGGCATTTTCGGTGTTCCAGGAGGCACGACCCTCGGTCGCAGAGCGGATGTCGCTCGCGAAGCCGATCATTTCGCCGACGGGTGCGATCCCCTCGACGACCATGAGGTCGCCTTCCTGGTACATGTCGTCGACGCGGCCACGGCGACCCTGAATCTCGCCGGAGGCAGCGCCCATGTGGTCGTTCGGCACGTCGATGCGGACGTCCTGCATCGGCTCGAGCATCTTGATCTGGCCGTCGATAAGCGACTTGTGGACGGCCTCGCGGGTCGCGGGAATAACCTGTGCCGGACCGCGGTGGATGGTGTCCTCGTGGAGTTTGGCGTCGTGCAATCGGACGAGCGTTCCCTGGACCGGCTCGTTTGCCAGCGGACCGTTATCGAGGGCCTCATCGAGCCCCTCGATGAACAGCTCCATCGTCTCGTTTAGGTGCTGGATACCCTTCGTCTGATCGAGCAGAATGTTCGAGCCGTGGATGTGCTCGACCTCCTGGGAGTCGTCTTTGTCCATGCCGGCTTCCTGCAGCGCCTCGCGGCGTTCCTGCTCGGGCATGTCCATCGAAGCCTCGCCTTTCTTGATCGTCTCGACGATTTCGTCCGACAGCGGATCGACGGAGATGTAGAAGCGGTTGTGGCGGTTAGGCGAGATACCCTCGACCTGGTCGCTGGAACGCTGGATGGCCTCGCGGAAGACGACGATCGGTTCGCCGGTGTTGACCGGGATACCCTGGTTCTTCTCGATACGCTGAGTGATGACTTCGAGGTGGAGTTCACCCTGTCCGGAGATGAGGTGTTCGCCGGTGTCCTCGTTGATCGTAATCTGGATGGTGGGGTCCTCCTTGGACACTTGCCGGAGGGTCTCGATGAGTTTCGGCAGGTCGTCCATGCTCTGGGCCTCCACGCTCTTCGTGATGACCGGTTCGGAGATGTGTTCGATCGACTCGAACGGAGTCATCTCGACGCTGGAAACGGTCGAGCCGGCGATGGCGTCCTTGAGGCCGGTGACCGCGGCGATGTTCCCGGCGGGAACTTCCTCGACTTCCTCGCGCTCGCCACCCATGTAGATGCCGACGCTCTGGACACGATTCTTGCCCGCGGTCCCGGAGACGTACAGCTCCTGGCCCTTCTCGAGCGTCCCAGAGAACACGCGACCGGACGCGACTTCGCCGGCGTGGGGGTCCATCGCGATGTCGGTGACCATGAAGACGACGTCGCCGTCCTCGTCGACAAGGCGCATCGATTCTGCGAGATCCGACTCGTCGTCACCGCGCCAGATACGAGGAATACGCCGAGGCTGGGCGTCGACGGGGTTCGGGAAGTGCTCACAGACCATGTCCAGAACGACGTCCGAGAGCGGCGTCCGCTCGTGGAGTTCCTGGCGCTTGTCCGATCGCTCGAGTTCCATGATGTCGCCGAAATCCATGCCGGTTCGCTGCATCGACGGCATCGAGACGCCCCACTTGTAGAGCGCGGAGCCGAAGCCGACGGTACCGTCCTCGACGGAAACGGTCCAGTCGTCGACGTCGTCTCGCTCCTCGGTCATGCCGCGGATGAGTTCGTTGACGTCGTGGATGACCGAGAGAAGCCGCTGTTGCATTTCTTCCGGTCCCTCCTGCAGTTCGGAGATGAGGCGGTCGACCTTGTTGATGAACAGGGTCGGTTTGACGCCTTCGCGGAGTGCCTGGCGCAGCACCGTCTCCGTCTGGGGCATCGCCCCTTCGACGGCGTCGACGACCACCAGTGCACCGTCGACGGCGCGCATCGCTCGGGTGACGTCGCCACCGAAGTCGACGTGGCCTGGCGTGTCGATGAGGTTGATGAGGTGGTTGGTCCCCTCGTACTCGTGGGTCATCGAAACGTTCGCCGCGTCGATGGTGATCCCGCGTTCCTGCTCGTCTTCTTCCGTGTCCATCGCGAGCTGTTCGCCGGCGGTCTCGTCGGAGATCATGCCGGCACCGGCGAGGAGATTGTCAGAAAGTGTCGTTTTTCCGTGATCGACGTGAGCGGCGATGGCGATGTTCCGGATGTTCTCCGGTTCGTCCATCAGCCGTTCACACTCTTGGACGATCTTCTTGCGTCGGCCCATATACACCCCAATACCGCCAGCGGGGTCAAAAGGGTAGTGTTTCGTCCTCGCCGGAATTCGTCGTCTTCCCCCGTCCGAGCGCCGGAAAGTCACGTTTGCGTGAGTGAATACCACGCAGTTAGCCGTCGCCACCACCCTGCCTGTTTCGCGATCATGTCACTCGAACGTTCGGAGAGGTCGGTGCACGAAGTTCACACCACGAAAGCGGTCGTAATAGGTCACCGCGTGAACAGGTACACGAACGTTCACGACGTGAACTGAGTTCACGAGGAGAGTATATCCTGCCGTAGTGGGAGAGTGAATCAGGACGCGAAAAGTGGACGAACGCGGCGGATTTCAGTCGGTTTTCGGCTCTTGGCGTTCGCACGGAGATTCGCGTCGGACAACGACATACCATGACAGGAACCAACGACCCAACCAGTCGCCGATCGCTCTTGCGGGCGTTCGGCACAGCATCGATCACTGGCGCAATCGCCGGCTGTTCGGAACGTGCACTCTCGTCGTCTGAGGGGGAGCAAACGCCGGACGACGCCTCCGATACCGACGCTGACCCCGAGTCCGACGACTCGGCCGATACCGGCGGCGACGAACCGACTTACGGAGCGTGTCCCACGGGCGAACTCGACACGGATTGCGACGCCGTCGAGGTTTCGGCCAGCCTCTCGAGCGATACGGTGTGGGGCGAGGAGTGTTCGAACTACCACGTGACCACCGAGATCTGGGTCCGCAACGGTGCGAACCTGGCGATCCGGCCGGGAACGACCGTCACGTTCGCGAGCGGCTCGTCACTGCAGGTCAGAGAGGGATCGAGTCTGACCGCACAGGGGACGTGCGAGGCTCCGATTCGGATGACCGGGGAACAGGAGACGCGAGGATACTGGGGCGGACTGGTCTTCTACGGGTCGAACAATCTCGACAACAAATTGCGACACGTCATCGTCGAGTACGCGGGTGCGAGCCGGAGCCACCACAGCGTACGGAAGGCAGGTATCGAGTTGCTCGACGCTCGTGCCGCCTTCGAGCGATGTACGATCCGCGAGAGCGCGGGTGAGGGTATCTATCTCAAATACGACGCGGCGCTCGACGCGTTCGATCGGTGTCTCGTCACTGCGAACGCGACGGCCGCGGCCTGTCGCGATCAGAGCGCCCACCAGTTTGCCGGCAAGAGTCAGTACACCGGCAACGACGACGACCGGATTCACGTGGCGCCGACGTCCGGCGGCATCTCCGAATCAGTGGACGTGGAGTGGGGAGTCACCGACGCCCGGTACGTGCTGACCGGCGTGACCGACAACTACGGTCGCCTCACGATCGAACCCGGCGCGACCGTCAGCTTCGAGCAAAACGCGGGCCTCAACACGCGAAACGGCGGGAGTCTCACCGCCGTCGGGATGAACGAAGACGAGTCGGTCGCTCCGATCACGTTCACCGGCGAGCAGAAGACTCGCGGCTACTGGCGCGGACTCCAGTTTCAGGACAGCGACCGCACGGAGAACCGACTCGATCACGCAGTCGTCGAGTACGGCGGCTCCGAGTCTTTCCACCACAGCACCGTCGCCGCCAACGTCACCGTCCGCTACGGGTCACGGCTCAGCGTCACCAACACCACCGTGCGCGAGGGTGGCGGCTACGGCGTCTGTTTCAGCTCGAACGAAACCGTCGACGCGTTCCACAACAACACGGTCACGAAGAACGCGGACGGCGCTGCCTGGGTCCGGACCCCGAGTTCGGTCTACTTCTCCGACACGAGCACCTACACCGGCAACGACGACGACCGGATCGACATCGTGCCGACCTCGGGCGGACTTCCCGAGACGATCTCGGATAGCTGGGAAGCCGTCGACGCTCGCTACGTAGTCACCGGGACGGTCACCGTCTACGGCGACCTCACGATCGAACCCGGCGCGACCGTCAGCTTCGATCAGGACGCAGGCCTCGACGTACGTGACGACGGGAGCCTCACTGCAGTCGGCACGAACCAGGACGAGTCGGTCGCTCCGATCACGTTCACCGGCGAGCAGAAGACCCGCGGCTACTGGCAGGGCATCCAGTTCTGTAACACCGATCGGACCGAGAACCGACTCGGCCACGCGGTCGTCGAGTACGGCGGCTCAGAGTCCTTCCACCACAGCACCGTCGCCGCCAACGTCACCGTTCGTGCGGGCTCCCGCCTCAGCGTCGATAGTTCGACCATCCGCGAGGGCGGCGGTTACGGCGTCTGTTTCGGTTCGAACGAGACGATCGATTCGTTCCACACCAACACCGTCACGAGGAACGCGAGCGGCGCCGCGTGGGCCAGAAGTACGAGTTCGCACTTCTTCCCGGATACGAGCACCTACGTCGGCAACGACGACGATCGGATCGACGTTATCCCCACGAGCAGCGGCATCGAGGAGGGATCGACCGTCACGTGGCAGGGCGTCGACGCGCGATACGTCGTCGAGGACGTTCTCGATGTCCAGGGCGATCTCACGATCGAGACCGGTGCGACCGTGAGTTTCGAGAGCGACGCGGGACTACAGGTCTGGTCGACAGGTAGCCTCAACGCAACGGGGACTGCCGACACGCCGATTACGTTTACGGGCGAGCAGAAGACGCCAGGCTTCTGGCGAGGGCTCTCCTACCGAGAGAGCGACCGGGTCGAGAATCGGCTCATCTACGCAGTCGTCGAGTACGCCGGCTCAGGGAGCTTCAACCACCGGGTCGAGCCCGCGAACGTGGCGGCCTACATCGGAGCGCGGCTACTCCTCGAGAACACGACGATTCGCAACGGAGCGGGGTACGGTCTCTACACCAACGCGAGTAACGTGACGACGGTGGCCGTCACCTACGAGAACAACGCCCTCGGTTCGGTGGGGACTGCCTGAATCCGAATCACCCACGCCCTCCATCCCCCGCTCCATTCGGGTCACGCACTTCGTATCGTCTGATCCACGCGAGTGACCGTCCGGGCCGTGTGACCGTCCCGACCACCGTTCCCGACGACACTGTCACTCGACGTATGAAGGCGTGAAACGACGGTCTGCGCCATCTGTCCGCAGCCGTCACTGTAATAGCGATGGAGACCTTGGGACGTATAAGCATGGATATACGCGTCCAGGGCCCGGGTCCGACCGCACCATTTCTCAGCGCCCGGGACCTCTTCGAGACGGAGCACGACCTCTCGCTGCCAGTCCACGTCCACCTGCGGGACGATCCCGACGAACGGACCTGGGCCGCCCACTACGACGATCATCACGTCCTCAATATTTCGAGGCAAGCCGCGTCGTCAGCGATGGCCCGCGAACTCGCCCTCCACGAGTTTTCCCACATGGCCCGCCACGAACAGCGACACCCCTCCCACACGCAGTCGACCGAAGAAGTGCTCTACCTCGCACTGGCCGGCCGCAGCGTCGAACGGCGTAAGCTCTCCCACTGCTATCAAATCGCCAACCACATGAAAGACATCTACGCCGACGACATTACGCTCTCGGTCGGTCCCGGCGAAAAGCTCCTCTCGTTTCTCGAGTCGAGTCTCGCGACTGCGGTCGCCGACCGCCCCGACACGCCGCCGCGCCCGGGGCTCGAGCGCCTCTCCCCGGGCGCCGATCCCGAAATCACGGCGGTGAACGCGGCCTTCGCGCTCGCGCTCGCGGAACGACATGACCTCATCGAAGAGGATCACCGGCTCTACGACCTCGCCCACGCGGCAGCGATGGACGCCCCCGAAATCGAATTCAGTGAGTTCAAGCGTCGGTTCCGCGAGCTCGCCCGCGAACCGGATGCAAGTACCTACCGCCAGGTGCTCGTCGACGCGACCCGCTCGTATATACGCGGTGAGGGTCCGGCCGCGGACTGAACGAACCCGATCACGGATACGATTCGGTCGGCCGAGTCCGTCCGGAACCGCAAGCCGACGGTGTCCAGTGGCGGATCCGACGACTTTACACTTCAACCCGAACATTTATTGTTTGATACCATATATTGCTGGAACATACCAGTGATGTTCGCGGAACCGGACCGCGCGGGGACAGACGACGATGGCTTTGCCAACGAGCTATCACGGTTAAAGCGTCAGGGTGCGTGTGTCCTCGTTATCGGCTCCGTCCGACCCAGCCAACGACGAGATGCGTGTCGACGGCTACTCGGACAGGGGTCGGAAAAAGCCCGCCGACGTGTTCTCATCTCGACAACTGGCGATTTCCGACAGCTTTCGAATCTAGCCGGCGCAATCGATTCGGAAACGCTGTCGTTCATCAACTACGACGTCCAGGCCCGCAGCACCGCCACGAATAGTTCCACGCCTGGAGAGTCCATCACGTCGACGACCGAGGTCGACGCCCTCGCAGACCTCGGCATGGCCATCTCAAACGCGATCGAGTCCTTCGAACGCGACGCAGACGGACTTGAGCCCGCAGAGGTCAGGGTCGGCGTCGATTCGTTGTTACCGTTGCTCGAAGAGTACGGCCGACAGCGCATCTTCAAATTTCTTCATCTGATCAACGGTCTGACGCGAGACGTCAGCGGAATGGCGCACTATCATTTACCAGTAGAACCAAGCGCAAGAATCGTCCCCGTTCTGTCGCCGCTTTTCGACGTGGTCGTCGAATTGCGGGAACGAAACGGCGACACCCAGGAGCGGTGGATGATCGGTGACGGAGCGCACTCTTCGGGATGGCTTTCGGTGAACCCGAAATAGAGAACAGAGCCGTCGCTGCGTCCCGTCCCTCGCTCGTTCCGAACTGAAAGCACACGACGAGGAACAGCCCGACAGACACCCACGAACCGATCATCCGTTTCGATGAAACCGGAATTCGAGCCGACACGAACGGGAGTCGAGATTGTCGATCCGATCGAACGCCACCGGTATCGGTTAACGATAGACGAGCCGAGTTCCCTCCAGCCCGTGTCAAACGATCGGATTCGATTTCCGGTGGAAACAGTAGTACAGGTGACGACCGATACGATTGCGCTACCGACGACCGACCACGTCCTGGTTCGCGACTCCGACGGGACGATGCGAGCAACGGTCCATCCGACCGACGGAGCGGAGTTCCCGTCGGATGAGTACATACTGGATATTTCCGGTCCGCTGAAGGTCTACGCCGACGTTCACAGTGCGGTTCGGATTTACTCCGATGCGGAACGGACGCACGTCGCGTTCGACGATGCGACGCAGGTGATCCTCGGCGCCCGGTCGTTCCACGAGCGGCCAGCGGGGACGATTGCGACGACGTCGAATCCGATCGACGTCATGGCAGCCGTTTCTGCGTTCGGCTCGGCGTTGAAGACGACGTCGCCCGAACGTTCCTATCCGACGCTCCGCGGACATCCGCCGCGACTCGAGCTCGGAGACGAGCTACGAATTCCCGACGGCTTCGAGCGAACTGACACCGGCGTTCGAATAGAAGTTCCCGCGTCACTCCGAGACGTATTCGTTATCGCACCGCTCGCGTACTATCTCGGCGCGGACGTCCGTTCCGGCTCGAGTCCCCAGATCGCCATCGATACCGGTTTCACGTACGCTCTCAACGGAGACGACGGGTTCGAACACAACGTCGAGCGAGTAATGAGACAGGTGTTTTTTCTCGATTGCCTGGTTCGAACCACGGGAACCACTCAGCTCCCGCTGCACGAACGCAAAGCGGTCGAATCGCTCCTCGAATTCGACTTCGAAACAGCGTATCACCAACCGCTCGACGAACGGCTCGAGACCTACCTCGACGTGTCGTTCACTGCTCTGGAGCCGTCTCTCCCCGACTGGCAATTCGAAACGCGGCTGAAGCCGACCGAGGAGCACGTCGAGTTCCTTCCGTTCGTCGCGAACGCTCTCGCGGTCGTCAGTGTGGAAAACGGGAGTACGACCACGGGTCACCGGCAGCCAGCCGTCGAAGAAGCAATCGAGGAGTTTACTCGAGACGAGTTCGGCCACCGATCACTGTTGCGAACCGCTCGTGGCAACGGGATCGTCGCACCGTCGACACAGTCACAACAGCGTTCGACGTTGCAACAAGCCTGGACCGGTATCGACGGTTCGGAGATCGTCAGTACCACCCCGCTTGCCGCCTACGAAAATAGCATCGGCCGAACGCCGAAAGACGGCCCGCTCGAGATAGCGGCCGTCTGCAACGATCAGGACATGCTCACGGAACTCGAGAACGTCAACAACACGTATGGAACGCGCGAGGAATTGCCGTTCGAGATTACGGTTCATCAGGACCTCTCCCGAGACGAACTTACGGAAGTGCTGGCGACCGACAGCGACTTTTTCCACTATATCGGGCACATCGACGACGCGGGATTCCGGTGTTCGGATGGGGTACTGGATGCGACGACGCTCGATTCCGTCGGCATACAGGCATTCTTGTTGAACGCGTGTCAGTCACACGATCAAGGACTGGCCCTCGTCGAGGCCGGAAGCATCGGCGGGATTGTGACACTCCAGAACGTCGTCAACAGCGGTGCAGTCAGTATCGGAAGTACGATCGCTCAATTACTCAACCGCGGCTTCCCACTCTACGCAGCGCTGGATATCGCTCGGCAAGCAAGCGTCGTGGGGCAACACTACGTTATGGTTGGCGACGGGCGAACGACGATAGCGCAGGCAGAAACAGGGGTGCCAAATGCATGTACCGTTACGCGAACAACTGACGGGCTTGTCGCAGAGATTATCATGTACACCTCAGCAGAAATCCGACGGGGGTGTGTCTTCTCACCGTACCTCGATCCAGTCACGACGTACTACGTGCTTCCCCGAAAAACGGGAAACATTCGTGTGACTGAGGCAGAACTCATGGAATTCTTCGATACGGGTCAGTTCCCAGTTCTCCTCGACGGGACGATTCACTGGAGTGACGATATCGTCTCGATTGGACGCTAATCTCATGGCCCCGTAAAGAGACCGCCGTTTACTGTTGTGCCACGCCATACCTGTGCCAGCAACCGGTGGTCCACACTCGAGAAACGCATCATCTATCGATACTGTACCGGATATTGTGTAGTGGTCGGGCGCTCCAAATATTGTCCAGTTTCGGCATATATCATTCTTCAAGATGGACTATATGATAATGAACGTATTTTAATATCACATACAGAATGTTAATAATATCATTCCGGAACCTGCCGGTCGAAAACCGGTGGCGCACAGTTCACCCAGTCGACCAGTGGGACGGCGATCGGTGCGACTCATCGATTGGGGGACACGTATGCGAACTCGCCACCGGAACCGACTCGCCGAGCAACGAGACGACCTCATAGACCTGTCAGAAGAGGTGCCGCTCGACGAACAAAAACGTAAATCGCGTTACCGTGCGGCTGCCGCAACGCGCTCTTTCTCTTCTTTCTGGCTGATCGCGTAGGTCTGGACGTCGTAGTTGGCCCCGCCGATGAGTTGGCGAGCGATAGCTTCCTCGACCGACGTCGCTGTCTTGAACGAAGCGTTTTGGACCCCTTCGGCGAGGAACTTCAGCGCCTGATCGACTCGCCGCTGCGGAGCGACGTCGACAGCTTTTGGGACCGAAATGCCACCGTATTTCAGGCGGACGGTCTCCTCCCGCGGGGCGGCGTTTTCGACGGCCGTCACGAGGACCTGAACGGGATTTTCTTCGGTGCGTTCGTTGATGATATCGAACGCATCACGGACGTAGTTGAGCGACTGCTGTTTCTTGCCCGTGTTCTCCTCGGTCTGCATCAAACGATTGATGAATCGTTCGACGATCGAGACCTGAGACTTCTTGAATTGCTTGCTGGCATGGCGACCCGCGGTGTGGGCGACGGGGGTGACGGTGATATACCGCTCGGTCGAGGGGTCGTCGTAATCGATTTCGCCGATTTCCCACGTGCCAAAGAGCTTCGCGGAAACCTCTGCACCGCCGGCCGGCGCATCAGGGTCGGGTTGGTCTTCTGCAGCCATCGTTATCGCACCGGTTTCTCGGCGTTTCCGCGAACGAGTTCCTTCATCGCGACGCCGTTGACCTTGTCGACTTTGTAGTTGACGCCGGAAAGGTCACCCATCGCACGACCCTTCGCCCCACCGATTCCGGCGATGGTGACTTCGTCGTGTTCGTCGATGAACGAGATGGCGCCGTCACCGGGACAGAAGGCGGTGACTTGTTTTCCGTTCTTGATCAGCTGTACCCGGACGCACTTTCGGATCGCCGAGTTGGGCTGTTTAGCCTCGATGCCGACCTTTTCGAGTACGATACCGCGAGCCTGGGGTGCACCCTCGAGGGGGTCCGACTTCTCGCGAAGTCCACGGGCGCGACGCGCGTAATCCGAGTCGGACCACCGCTGATTCTGGCGGTCCTTCTTGAGCTTGCGCGCGGCGTATTTGCCGTTTGCCATAGTACCCGTCGCTATCCGACGAAGGCACTTAAGCGACCCGTTTCGAATCTCCGTTACGGCTCGAGAATCGACGATGGGCCCGAACGAAGGAATCTGAGCGGGTTTCATCACCGAACAGTTGCTCTCGACCGGTCCGTGCCGTTGCTCGAACCTGGTGTCGACCCTGACGGACCAAGCGCCTGCGCGGAGTCGCGTTCGGATCGTAAGCAGCGGTGCCGGTCGAAGACTGGAAACGGATCCGATTGGGACAGTACCGTTCGTTTCCACCGACCGACGAGATCAATACCGCGAACGAAACGACGGCCGAGAGTACCGTAGACGCACAGAACGACCGCAATACCACGACCGAACGCGAAAATAGCTCACTCTCGAGTCGCTGATCCGGCCTACCGAACCACCCGCTCCCAAACCGGCGGTCAGATCAGCTGTACGTCGTCGATATCGAAATGGCGCTTCGCGAGGGTGCGTGCGGCATCGATCGTTCGTCCGTTCGTACCGATCGCGACGCCGTGATCGTCTTCGGCTACCTCAACGTAGGCGACGGTATCGGTATTCTCGCTGATGGTAACGTTGTACACGGCCGCCGGTGCGAGCGCGTTTGCGACGAATTCCTCGGGATCGTCCGACCCTTCGATGAGACGGACCTGTGCATCGATGCGCGCCTCGAACCGTTTTACCGTTCGGCCATCGGGGCCGATCGCCTCGCTCATCCCACCGCGTTCGACGACGATCAACAGCCGATCGCCGCCCTCGGTGACGAGACAGTCTCGGCCGTCGACGCCGGTGACGTCCTCGAAGGCGGCCAGGAACCGCCGTGCGGTATCATCGAGGGTTACGCCCATCGATCAGTCGGCCTGACTGCTGCCTGACGTGGTCGATCCCATTCGGAGGTCGACGTCGCCGGTGCCGAGCTTGATCGGCTTGCCGACGATAACGTTTTCCGTGACACCGTCGAGATCGTCGATCTCGCCGTGGATTGCAGCATTGAGGAGGTGGTTGACCGTCACCTCGAATGCGGCACGAGCGAGGACCGACTCCTTCGAGCCCGAGATACCGTGGCGCCCGATCGACTCGATCTCGCCGCGGTTGGTCATGATGTCCGCGACGAGCATCAGATGGCGGACGTTTACGTCGTCCAGCCCCTGCTCGGCCAGCGTGTTGTTCGTCTCCTCGATGATCGCTTCGCGCGCCGCCTCGATACCGAGGTTACGCCGGATCTCGTGGATGTTGTTACACGTCGTCCGCGAGGCATCGACGCCCTCGATCTCTAAGACGTCGCCGAACGCCGATCCCTCGGTGTAGAGGACGAACTCTTCGCCCTCATCGAGTTCTTCGCGACGGATGACGACCCGAGAGATGTCTTCGATACCCTTGAACGTGATATCGCGAAGTTCCTCGACGAGTTGCAGCAGGTCCCGATACGAGGGTTCTTCCGGACCGAACTCGATCTGGGTTCCCTGTTGGACCGTACTGACGCCCAACGAGTCCTCGATGATTTCTGCAACCTCTTCGGGCGTGATCATCCGCTCTTTTAAGGTGTCCTGATTGAGCGAAATCTGAACGCGCATGTCAGCGACGTTCGTCGAGACGTCGCCCAGTGCGAGAATCTTCGTCGCCTCGATCTTCCAGACGACTTCGTGAGCGCGCTCGCGCTCGGTCGCGTACTCGCCTTCGAGGTAGACGGTCATCATCGGCGTGTCAGGAGTCTTCCGGGCGTCGACCAGTTCGATCAATCGCGGCAGCCCCTGGGTCACGTCGATCTCGGCGACACCCGCATAGTGGAACGTGTTCATCGTTAGCTGAGTCCCGGGTTCGCCGATCGACTGGGCCGACACCGTTCCGACGGGGTCGAGCGGGTCGACCCGGGTATCCAGGTAGCGGGTCTCGACCGCCTTGGCGAGTTCGTCGGCGTCCGCGACTGTCGCACCGTCGCGGGCCTCGAGCGTTTCGTAGACCTCGTTTTTGAGCCGCCGCGGGAGGTCCGTGTCCTCGACGACCGCGATCGTGTCGTCGTCGACGTCGTAGCTGACCTCAGTCATCGGAGGTCACCTCCGTTCCCTCGGCGAGCCGGTCGTCGGCGTGTTCCGAGAGGTTCGTCGGTCGCGGCCTCGATCCGAGGAATTCCTGTTTTTCGGCCTCGGATGCGAACTCGGAGTCGAGCACACGGTCGGCGATATGTGCGACGTCGATGTTGTTCTCGTCGCCGGAAGACACCTTGACCGGAGAGGTTCCGTCTTCACCGAACTCGAACTGGACGATCGTATCCGACGTATCGCGAACGGTGCCGTCGTATTGCGTCTCGAGTTCGGAGAGGGCGTTGATCAGCCGGCGCTGCAGGTAACCGGATTTCGACGTTCGGACCGCAGTGTCGACCAGCCCTTCGCGACCACCCATCGCGTGGAAGAAGAATTCCCGCGGAGTCAGGCCGCTCGTGTAGGAGTTCTCGACGAAGCCGTGTGCCTCAGCAGACAGGTCGTCCGGCTCGTAGTGTGAGAGGGTGCGATCTTCGTATCCCCGATTGATCCGCTCGCCTCGGACAGCCTGCTGGCCGACGGCACCGGCCATCTGGGTCAGATTGAGCATCGACCCACGCGCACCGGAGTTTGCCATGACGACGGCGGGATTGTCGTCCTGGAAGTGCTCGTCGGCGATGTTTCCTGCGTTGTCACGCGCACGCGAGAGCGTTTGCATGATTTTCATCTCGAGCGTCTCGTCGATCGTTCGGCCGGGGAGACTCTCCAGTTCGCCCCGCTCGTAGGCCTCGATCAGTTCTTCGACGCGGTCGTTAGCGTCGGTGATCGTTTCGTCGATACGAGACTGGGCCTCCTCAGGGATGGTCTCGTCGTCGATACCGATCGAGAACCCGAAGTGCATGATCGCCCGCATCGCCAGGGTCGACACCTCGTTGATGAAGATCCGCGAGCGTGTGTTGCCATAGATCTTCGTGATCGTGTCGACGATCTCGCCGCCGAACTCGCCGACTTCGTCTTCGGCGATGGTACCCTCGATCAACTGGCCGTCTTCGATGACGACTTCGTCGCCGACGGTGCCGGTGAACTCGAGGGAGAGGTCGTCGGGCAGGAGTTCGGAGAAAACGTCGTAACCCGTCCAGAACGGCTCGCCCTCGTCGTCGATTCCGCTGGGGTCGGGCAGTTCGTCGATCCGGGTGGCACGGAGCAGATCCAGTGCTTGCGTCTCGTTGAACCGGGGGTTGTCGTTGGTAAGCAGGTACATCCCGGAGATGTGGTCCTGGATGGCTCCGATGATGTTCTCACCGAAGCGCGGGCTCAGGATCTGCTCTTGAACGCGCATGAGGACGCGCGCCTCGGCGCGCGCTTCCTCGTTTTGCAGCGCGTGCATGTTCATCTCGTCGCCGTCGAAGTCAGCGTTGTACGGCGGACAGACGACGGTGTTCAGGCGGAACGTCTTGTACGGCATGACCACGACCTCGTGGGCCATGATCGACATCCGGTGGAGCGATGGCTGACGGTTGAAGATGACGATGTCACCGTCGATGAGGTGGCGGTTGACCTCCCAGCCGGCTTCGACTTTCTCCGCGAGTTGCTCGCAGTTCTTTTCGGTCACCTTCAGCCGTCGACCGTCGGGTCGGCGGACGTAGTTCGCTCCGGGATGGCCCTCGGGGCCGTTCGAAACGAACCGCCGGGCGTCGGCCAGGTTACGCTCGGTGACGTTCATCGTCTGGGTCATCTCCTTTGCAACGCGGTCCGGAACGCCGACTTCGTTCAGCGAAAGCGTCGGGTCCGGCGAGATGACGGTCCGAGCGGAGAAGTTGACCCGCTTTCCGGACAGCGAGCCGCGGAAACGACCCTCCTTCCCCTTGAGCCGCTGAGAAAGCGTCTTGAGCGGTCGGCCAGAACGGTGACGGGCTGGTGGCGTCCCCGAAATCTCGTTGTCCATGAACGTCGTCACGTGGTACTGGAGGAGCTCCCAGAGGTCCTCGATGATCAGTTGGGGTGCGCCCGCCTCGCGATTCTCCATGAATCGCTGGTTGATCCGGATGATGTCGACTAGCTTGTGCGTGAGGTCGTCCTCGGATCGCTGACCGTTATCCAGCGTGATCGACGGTCGAGCGGTAACAGGCGGCACCGGGAGGACGGTGAGGATCATCCACTCGGGGCGGGATCGCTCGGGGTTGATCCCCAGCACCTCGATGTCTTCGTCCGGGATGTTCTCGAACCAGTCCCGGATGTCGCTCGGCATCAGCTTGTTCGTGTCCTCTTCCGTGAGGTCGATGTCGAGTGCCGTTTCGATGGCCTTGCGCTGACTCTCCCGCGGCCGGAAGGAACCGGAGAGAATTTCGTTGACTCGCGTCAGTTCGATATCGGTCTTTTCGGCGAGTTCGTCCGGCGTCGTACGGTCGACGCCGGCTTCCTCGTCGCCCTGCATTGCACCTGCGATGCGCTGGGAGTACTCGCTCGTGAGTACCTGCTGGACCTCGTAGTAGGTCGTCGGCTTCTCGTGGTCGATGTCGTACTGAATCTCGGCGCAGAACGGACATCGATCTTTCTTGCGCGCCTGTCGAATCGCGGCCTTGGTCACGTCGTTTAGGTCCCGGCTCAATTTCCGGGACTCCTCGAGTTGGCCGCGGAACTCGTCGCGTTCGTCCTCGGTCAGCAGGAGCCGCGAACACTCTCGGCAGGTTCCCCGCAGAAGCCGCCGGATGAGCTTCGTGAAGCCGACGTGGATAACCGGCGCGGCCAGTTCGATGTGACCGAAGTGGCCGTTACAGGAGCCGGAGTGTTTTCCGCAGGTCTTGCACTCGAGGCCGGGGTCGATGACGCCCAGCCGTGGGTCCATAAGCCCCATGTCGATGGGGAAGCCGTCGTCGTCGTAGGTGTCGGCGGTGATGATCTTCGTCGCGCTCATCTCCCGATACTCTTCGGGCTCCATGAGCCCGAACGAGATCCGTCCGATGTCTTTTGGTGTACTGTTTTGCATGATTTAGACGGCGTCCTCCAGTTCGAGTCGCGGCGCGATACCCAGCGCTTTCATTTCGTCGAGCAAGAGCTTGAACGCGTAGCTCATCTCGATCTCGTGGATATCGGTCTCTTCGTCGCAGTTCGGGCAGTAGACGCGCCGTTGTTCGACGTTTTCGACAGCGCTCATCCCACAGTTCGCACAGACGTGGATGAACTCGCGGTCGGACTCGTCCAGCAGTCGTTCCTTGAGCGTCATGGCCGCTCCGTGGCCGATGAACACGTCGCGTTCCATCTCCCCGATACGCAGTCCGCCCTCGCGAGCGCGACCTTCCGTCGGCTGGCGGGTCAACACCTGCACCGGCCCGCGCGAACGGGCGTGCAGCTTGTTCGAAACCATGTGGTAGAGCTTCTGGTAGAAGATGACTCCGACGAAGATTTCGGCCTCGATCTTTTCGCCGGTGATCCCGGAGTACATGGTTTCCTTGCCGGCGGAATCGAAGCCGGCATCTTCGAGCCCCTCTCGGAGTTCATCTTTGTCCTCGCCGAGGAACGGCGTCCCGTCGACGCGACGGCCTTCCATCGCGCCGAGTTTCCCGCCGATCATCTCGAGGATGTGGCCGACAGTCATCCGCGAGGGCAACGCGTGGGGGTTCAACACGAGGTCGGGGACGACGCCCTCCTCGGTGAAGGGCATGTCTTCCTGCGGTGCGAGGTGGCCGACGACTCCCTTCTGGCCGTGCCGGCTGGCGAACTTGTCCCCGAGTTCGGGAATCCGCTCGTCGCGTACCGAGACCTTCGAGAGTTTCGACCCGTCTTCGCCCTCCATGAGGGTGACGGTGTCGACGATCCCCGACTCGCCCGAACGCATCGTGACTGACGTTTCGCGGCGCTTCTGGGGCGAAAGGCCACCCATGTCGTCGGGTTCCTCGAGGAATCGCGGCGGACTCGTCTTGCCCAGCAGAACGGAGTTCTCGTCGACGTCCGTCTCGGGGTTGACGAGGCCGTCCTCGTCGAGGTGATTGTACGCTTCTTCCCCGCGAGCGCCGCGAACGTCCTGGCTCGGTATTTCGAAGCGGTCCTCCTGCCCGCCAGGATACCGCCGTTCCTCGCCCTCGTAGGTGCGGAAGAAATGCGAGCGGGCGAGTGCTCGCTCGACGCTGGCCTTGTTCATGACCAGCGCGTCTTCGATGTTGAACCCTTCGTAGCTCATCACGGCGACGACGAAGTTCTGCGCCGCCGGGCGCTCGTCGTAACCGATCTGTTCGGTCGTCTGGGTTTTCACCATCGAGAGCTGCGGATAGTGCAGCAGGTGCTGGCGCGTATCCGGCCGAATCCGATAGTTCGCGCTCGGCAGTCCGAGCGACTGCTTGATCATCCCGGCCCCCATCGTAATGCGGGGACTTGCGTTGTGCTCGGGATACGGAATCATCCCTGCACCGATCGAGAAGATCAGCGACGGGTCGATCTCGAGGTGCGTGTGTTTTCCAGTGAGATCGTCTTCGTCGACAGCGACCAGAATGTCCTCTTCTTCCTCGGCATCGATGAACTCGATGTAGCCGTGATCGACGAGGTCCTCGAACTCGAGGTCGCCGTCGTGAAGCGCGTCGATTTCCTGGTCGGAGATGCGAGGTTCACCGTCCTCGACGACCAGCAGCGGCCGCCGGGCTCGGCCCGCGTCGGCGTTGACGATCACTTCGCGGGTTCGGTCTTTCACCGACACGTTGACCATTTCGCTTACGTCGCCGATGCGTCGTGCTTCGCGGATCTGTTCTGCGAGTTCGTGTGGATCGGGATGGGTCCCCACCAGCGACCCGTTGACGTAGACTTTCGCCTCTCGTTCTTGACTGCTCATGATTGCTTAATCGTCTCCTGACGCCGTCGTCCGTTCGATGCCTTCGAGGCCGGGAATGCCCTCGACACCCATCGATGCCAGTTCGCGTTTGAGTTCCTGTTCGTCCTCGACGTTCTGGGACAGTTCCATCGACTGCGCGAAGTTCTTCACCAGACCACAGTTCGGTCCCTCCGGCGTTTCGGACGGGCCGATACGTCCCCACTGGGTCGCGTGCAGGTCCCGCGCTTCGAAGTGTGGCTGCGACCGTGAGAGCGGACTCCGAAGTCGTCGCAGGTGGCTGAGCACACCCATGAAGTCGGTCCGATCCACTAGCTGGGAGACCCCGGAGCGACCTCCGACCCAGTTCCCCGTTGCGATCGGATGCTCGAGCCGTTCGGTGAGGACGTCCGAGCGGACGACCGTGTTCACCGAAAGCTGCCGATTGCGCATGTTCGCTCGCTCGAGCTGATACTTGACGTCCCGTGCGAGCTTATTCAGCGCAGTCCGGAACAGGTCTTTCATCAGGTCGCCGCTGACCTTCAGCCGCTTGTTCGCGTAGTGGTCCTTGTCGTCGGATTCGCGGCGGCCAAGCGCGAGTTCGAAACAGGCCTCCGCCATCCGACAGAGGTAATGGGCCTTGTTGATCCGAACGTCTTCCTCCTCGACACCGTCTTCGTGGAGGTGCGGAAGGAGATAGCGGTCGATGACGTAGTTGGCACGCTTGAGCTGGTAATTCTTCCCCTGGCCGGAGGCGACGCGCTTACCGAGCGCCTCGATGGCTTGCTCTTCGGTCTGGACGTCTGCTTCCTCCAGGTTCTCGAGCATGTACTTGACGACCTCGGGATCGTTCGAGACCTTGTGGACGATTTCTTCGTCGCTCTCGAGTCCGAGGGCACGAACCAGCGTCACGAAGTTGATCGAACCCGATACCGAGGGGAACGAAACTTCGAGCAGGCCGTCACGAGTGCGCTCACACAGCACCAGTGCGCGGTAGCCACGTCGTTGCGAGAAGGTCTTTGCGACCTGAATCTCGTCGCCGTATTTGGTGTCGTACTCCGCGAGGATCTTGTTCGGCGCGAGGTCCTCGCTGGTCATCAGTACTCGCTCCGAGCCGTTGACGATGAAGTAGCCGCCGGGATCGGCGGGGTCCTCGCCGATTTCGATCAGTTCCTCGTCTGAGAAGCCGGCGATGTTACACTTTTCGGAGCCGACCATGATCGGCATCCGGCCGATTTTCGTCTCCGTCGAGTCGACGACCCGCTGGTCGCCCTCCTCGCCTTTCACGATGGACATCTCCATGAAGACCGGCGCGGAGTAAGTGATGTTGCGAAGGCGGGCCTCCTGTGGATAGAGCAGTTCTTCGGAGCCGTCCGCTTCTCGAACTCGCGGGGTGACGACGCGGACGTCGCCCAGTTCGACATGGACCGGTTCTTCGCCTTCTTTGTCGCCGATGTCCGTGTCGATCGTTTCCTTCTCGTCGACGACTTCTTGCATTCCTCGATTGAGGAAGGCGTTGAACGAGCGGTAGTGGTGTTCGGCGATTCGTTCCTTCGAGAAGTATTCGCGCGAGATTTCTCGCCGTTCGTCGCGGTTCAGTTCCATTGCCATTTATTCTACCACGAGCCGGTATACGATTGCTTGATCAGTTGTACGTGAATCCCGGACGATCTTGATGACGTCGCCGATCTCAGCCTCGTCCGGGAGGGCGGGATCGTTGCGTTTGATCTTCGGTAAATCTGTACGGTCGATATCGTATTCCGCGAGCACGTCCGCGAGGACATCCTCCTCGAGAACGGTGTGCTCGGGAACCAGGTCGTGTTGGCTTACATCTACCATGGATTGGTGTGGGTGTGCGTGTTGGCTATCGGGAGAGAAGCGGCTGTCACGAGATACTACAGGCAGATAGCGGCGGCAGGCATTTAACGGTTACTAAGTCGGCGCACAAGCAGAGCTATCCGGCCGGGGCGAACCTGACCGGGACGAACGATCACACACGAGAGTATCCGGTTCTCAGTTATATTCCTTGTGGACCGTGCGAAATTGTACCACGATGGAGCAGGGGGCAGTGCTCGAGTCGAGTCCGTGTCCCGATTGACCGTACCACACGGGACCCGATTGAAAAGCCTTAATACTACCACCGGGCAACGATGAGTCGGAAGCCCGGGTGGTGTAGTGGCCCATCATACGACCCTGTCACGGTCGTGACGCGGGTTCAAATCCCGCCTCGGGCGCTTCTACGAATTTTGGTTCCGTGAGGGAACGCATTGTGTATCCCGGCCACGTCGAGACCGACGAGTGATGTGTCCGGAACTTGAAGAAGAAGATACCAAATGCAACGAGCAAGGTAACTGTAGTTCAAACCGCTTCAGTTGGTCTCTTTCGATTCGAAAGTAGACCGTTGACTACAGATATCAGAGACTGAGAGGCGAACACCACCAATGTGTGACTGGGCGGTGACGCTATTTGCGAGTAATTGCTACGGAGAACGTATTCTGTCACGGAAAAACACAATCGAAGAGGGAGCAAAACCCTTAATACCGTCACCCGGAAACGAGGAGTTGCGAGCCCGGGTGGTGTAGTGGCCCATCATACGACCCTGTCACGGTCGTGACGCGGGTTCAAATCCCGCCTCGGGCGTTTTCTGGACTCTGTACTTTCGAGCAGTTGCCGGCAGGTATTCCGATTTCGAAAAGCTACACAGAGTGGTTGGACAGAGGGTAAAACTCTGTATACCTCTGGTGAAAGCTCCGTGGACTCAGACGGGTTCGCGTTTCTATTTTCTCCAAGCACTGATCATTGGTAGTGAGAGGAAGGACATATAAAGACGGTTCCGAATGCATTCATGATAAGTCTATTTAAATGAATACTAAACAGGTCGGTGACGAAACCGAAGCGCGGATTATCACAGCACTCATCGCAGAGGGCTATTCCGTCTCGCTCCCGTTCGGTGACAACGATAAGTATGATCTCGTTTTAGATACTGGGAAGAGATTTCTTCGAGTACAGTGTAAAACTGGATGGGTAGAAGGTAACGTTGTTCGCTTCAAGACGGCTAGCAAAACGACTACCGATGGAGATATGACGATGGAAGACTACGATGGGGAGATTGACGCGTTCGCCGTACGATGCAAAGAAAACAACGAGCTGTACTGGGTACCGATTGAAGACTGTGGAAAGAAAAGTACGTACCTGCGATTGACCGAACCGAAGATTGACCATCCAAACGTCAACCATGCAGAGACGTACCGATTCGAGGTTCGGCTGCCGTAATCGTCTTCAAGGCGTCGGTTGAATATCGGCGTTCTACAGTATAGCAACTGTGAGAATCTATCTATGACCACAGTTCAAATATCGACTGTCTGGCGTTCCCTCGTATAAACAATTAGTGGATACAGGACATATATCCTAATATATTAGTACTATCGCGTTGTCAAGTTATATAAGCCGACGATCACGTGAACTGATGCCCGTCCCAAACAACGATTCGTCGGTTACGCGGACCATGGCACAACCGATAACCGTACTCGTCGTCGACAACGAACCGGATTTCGCCGCTCTCGCTGGAGAGATGCTCGAGCGCGAGCACAAGTCGATCGTCACCGTCGGGGCGACGGACGCCACGGAAGCGCTCGAGGTACTCGAGCGGCGGGAGGTCGATTGTATCGTCAGCGATTACGAGATGCCGGAGATGACCGGACTGGAGTTGCTCGAGGCGATCCGTGAGGATGATCCCGAATTCCCGTTTATTCTGTTTACGGGGCGCGGATCCGAAGAGATTGCTAGCGAAGCGATTGCAGCGGGGGTAACCCAGTATCTCCAGAAAGGGTCAGGGAAGGAGCAGTACGCACTGCTCGCGAATCAAATCACGAACGCCGTCTCCCAGTACCGCACGGAAACGGAACTGCGAGAGAGCGAGCGACGCTACGAGCGGACGCTCACGACGTTGCACGAGACGACTCGGGATCTCATGCGAGGAGAAACGAAAGAAGAGATCTATCGCTCCGCGGTCGAGACAGCGGGCGACATTCTCGACGTGGCAGTCGCCGCGGCCTACGCGTTCGAGCCGACGGCCGGGATGCTCGAGCACGTCTCGTCGACGCAGCAGTCCCCCAATCGGGTCGATCCGGAGATGACGTTCGATCGGGGAGAGGGGCTCGTCTGGGACGTGTTCTCGGAAGGCGAAAGCGTGTATTACGAGGACGTGACGCGAGAGGACAGCGAGGGGGTGGATAGCGCGCGAGCAGACGGCGAAGCCGTCGACGGCGTCGAAGCGACGGCGGGTGCAGTAAGCCGGTGTGAACTAATCGTCCCGCTCGGAACTCATGGCGTGCTGGTCGCAGGAACGGGCGACGTCGACGGGTTCGATGAGACGATGACGGAGCTGGTACACATTCTGGCGGCCAATACTGAGGCCGCACTGGATCGGGCCGAACGCGAGCAGTTGCTTCGGGATCACGACCGGACGCTTACACAACAAAACGAGGAATTGACCCGTCTCAACCACACAAACGAGATCGTTCGCGAGATCAACCACGGTGTTGCACAGGCGTCGACGCGCGAAGCGATCGAGGAAACAGTGTGCGAACGCCTCGCCGACACGGATCGATATCGGTTCGCATGGATCGCGGCAAGCGACGACGAACCGCCTGTACCGACTGCGTGGGCCGGAATCGATGCGGCCTACATCGACCGTATCCGCGAGGATAGTGGCCGCGCTCCCGAGGTCGAACTGGTTCGCGACATACTCGAGTCGGGGGATGTCGTGTTGATTCCCGACGTTCTCGAGGCAACGGAGTGGCAATCGCGGCGCAAAGAAGCATTGACATACGGATATCAAACGGTACTCGGCGTCCCGCTCGTTGCCGACGAGCGACAGTACGGTGTACTGGGTGTTCACGTCGCGGGAGCTGATTCGATGGGCGAAAGCGAGCGCGAAGTGCTCATAGAACTCGGGGAAACGATCGGCCACGCGATTCGATCCGTCGAACGAACTCGAGCCATGGTGACAGACAGCCGGATCGAGCTCGAACTCGCCGTCGGTGGCTCGCGACTGTTGCTCAATCGCCTCTCGGATTACATTACAGGAACCGATCCGATCACGCTCGAGGGGGTCGTCGATCGCGGAGAGGACGGAATCGTGCTGTTCGTGAGTGCGCCAACGACAGCGGATCTCACCTCGCTCGAGGCAGCGTGGGCCTCGATTCAGACGCTGTCGGTAGTTTCGGAAGGGGACGACGAAACGCTGTTCGAGTTGACTGTTGCGACGACGCCGTTTCTCGACGTTTTGCAAACATATGACGTGCAAGTCCGAATGGCGTCAGCCGAACGTGGCACGTCGACGCTCGTTCTCGAGGTCCCACAGCGTGTCGAAACGCGATCGTTAGTCGAAGCGATCAGGGAAGAATATCCGGAGACAGAACTGGTAGCAAAACGGGAGACGACCCATACGCGGACGGCGCGACAACTCGATACGTATCTCGCGGAGCAACTCACCGACAAGCAGTTCGAAGCCCTCCAGGCCGCACACTATAGCGGGTTCTTCGAATGGCCGCGAGAGAGTACCGGCGAGGACCTCGCAGACGCACTCGACGTCTCACCGCCGACGTATCACTATCACCTTCGGGCAGCAGAGCGAAAGCTCGTCGCACTGGCTTTCGACAGAGATCCTAATTAATTAGTATGGTATTGCGTCGCTATGTAACTGGTTAGAAGCTATACTTAATCAGTAACCATCCATACGTTTAGTTGGCGATCTGAAATAGACAGTCGCCACCCCCCCAATCCCCCACCCCCTTTCCTAGGAGTGTGCGTTGCACTGATAGAGTATGGTACGATCGTTCGGCTGGTGACATCCTCTCGCCGTAAACAGCGAAGGTTCCTCGAAGAGGACATCGAGATTGCGCATTTTCTCGGGAGCGAGGGACGCTTTCGCGTCCACCACATGGTCGCCATCCAATTATGACCGAGGACCTGCTTTGCAGCGCGTGGAGCCGTGTCAAAGCGGTCTCCCCACCCATCTGCAATAGGCGTTCCACCGGGACGGAATACTGACCGTCCCTCCGCGACACGGGAGTCAGCCTGCTGGGCACCACGGCAGGTCCAGTTTCGGCAACGTGTACGAGTCGAGTCCCCATCACCGTTCGTCACACGTGAACCGATTAATGCACCGCTTGCAGCCGATCCCGTACAACCGAGGGTGTTCCCTTGTTTCCGACAGGATCTCATATGCTAACATGCGCTGACTTTCGTGAAGGGGTATCGACATCGGTCGTAGCGGATAGACATTCAGTATCGCTATTGCGTCCTTCGATACTAATCATATAGAACATAACGGAGAGAATCACTAAACAATTATAGATCATATTTAACCAGCCGTGGCTCGTACCAGTAATTGGCGATCTGAGATAGATTGTCGCCACCCCCCCAATCCCCCCATCCCCCCTTTCAGTACTTCCCCCACCCCTTTCCGTACTTCACATTGTATAGGGGTGTTCGTCGAAAATCGGTAGTAGCCGCTTTTCCAGTCGTCACCGGCGGTGAAAAAGCAACGGCTCAACTCGACGAGAGGCGACCGTCTACGGAGGCGTGTGAGATGATACCTCTCGTACTCAGAACGCAACGCGTACCGGTGTGCGTACGGAGTTCGAATCCCCTCGCAACGCTGGAAACCGACAGAGTCGACCCAGGGAAGGGTGACTGGGACGGCCACACGGCCGTCTACCGTGAGCGGCTGCGCCGTGACTGCGGGTCCGTCGCCTCGTCCCACTCGATCCAGTGTTGTTCCCAACCGCGGTGAGATTCGGCGCGTCGCTGGGCTCGTTCCCGATCTTCTCGCGTCATCCGATTTCGTTCGACCGCACCCGACTGCTCGCCCTCGACCAGCAGCGGATCGAACGAAACGGCGTCGAACCGATCAGCCTCACCGTCGGCTGAGATAGCCTCGAGGTGCTGTTTCTGGGTGCCACGCGGCAGGACCAATCGACCGCCATCCGCTAACTGTTCGAGCAGCGCCCGAGGCGGCTCGACTGCTGCTGCCTCGAGCAGAATACGGTCGAATGGCGCGTACTCCGGGAATCCGTTTGCGCCGTCGCGACAATCGACGAGAACGCCGTCGTATCCGGCCTCTGCGAGGTTCTGTCGGGATTCGACGACCAGCGGCCGGGAGATGTCGACGGCGTGAACGTTCGTCTCACCGACGAGTTCGGCAATAACGGCAGCCGTATAGCCGACGCCGACGCCGACGATAAGAACGGATTCATCGTCCTCGAGGGCGAGCGCCTGTATCAAGCGAGCAACTGTCCGCGGAGCGAGGACGCGAGTGCCGAGCGCCTCGTGCTCGCGGTCCGCGTAGGCCGTTCGTTCGTCGTCGACAAACGCGTGACGGGGGACGTCACGCATCGCGACGGCCACGTTCTCGTCGACGAGAACGTTTTTCGGCGCGGACTCGAGGCCATCGACCATATCCTCGCGCAGTACCGCGGGGTCCATACGCCAGCTATCGCACCGGCCATTATCAATGGCGCGCTTGCGCGGTCAACCGTCAACCGACCCACGCATCTGAACGAAGCGAACGCCGCCACGATCGTTCCGGTCGAGCGAGCCGTCCGATCGCTTGGTTGCGTCGACGAGCGTCTGCCGGCCGGTTCCAACCGGAGCGAGCAACTGTCCGCCTGGTCGGAGCTGATCCACGACAGACGCTGGAAGCTCCGCCGTCCCACAGGTGACGTACGCAGCATCGTACGGTGCGTGCTCGGCCCAGCCCTCGCGACCGTCACCGGTACGAACGGAGACGCCGTCGTAGCTCAGTTTCGCAAGTCGATCGCGGGCTTGCTGGGCGAGGTCGGCGCTGTACTCGACGCTGTAGACGTTTTCGTCGCCGACCAGCTCAGCCGTAACCGCGGCATGATACCCACAGCCGGTACCGATCTCGAGGACGTCGTCGCCGGGTTCGGCGTCGAGCAGATCGACCATTATCGCTACCATGTGCGGGGCACTGATCGTCTGACCGTCGCCGATCGGAAGCGGTCGGTCGGCGTATGCGCTGTCCCGTCTGTCCGGCGGGATGAACTCGTGGCGCGGGACCGAAGCCAGCGCGTCGAGGACGCGGTCGTCATCGACGCGCGGTGAGACGGTCTCGACCATTCGCCGTCGTGATGGATCGTCGCTATCGAACACGGTTCGGGTTCGGTAACGCGCTCGAGTGTAGTAGAGAATGGGGTAGCGAATACTGGGCGATCATCGGTGCTCACGCCCGGTCCGTTACCAGGCAGACCAGGCGCTACTCTGCTCGTCGTACGCGTAGACGCGCTTTAGGTCCTTGGCGAATGCGGTATCGCCCTCGACTTCGAAGCGGTCTCGCTGGTATCCGGCGGCGTCGTCACGAACGACGAACGCGTCGATTTCGAACTCGTCGTCGCCGAATGACTCGATCGCGCCGACCTCGAACTCGTAGTCACCGGGAACGTGGACGGTAACGCTCCGACTGTCGTCTCGTGACCCGTCTTGTGGGTGGACGGTGACGTTGACCGCAACGTTGTCGACCTCGCGAGTCCAGACGGTTTGGATTTCGTCGGCGGGAGCTTCATCGACGCGCCGCTGGCCACCGAGTTCGACGCTCGTCACGCGAACGGTCGACAGCACTTCCTCGGTCTCGAGGATGAACTCGTCGCCCACCTCGATCGATTCGTCTTCGGGTGTGGTGACGTTCGCCGTGAAGGACTCGCCGCCCTGGGAAACCACCACGTCGAGGGTGACCTCGCGCTCGCTATCCGGCTGAATTTTGTGGACGTGACTACACTCGCTGCATCGAACGGTCACGGTGCCGCCGCCTGTCGTGAGCACCTCGTGGACCGTCTCGAGATCCGGCGAACAGGATGGACAGGGCGTCGGGACCCGATCCGGTGTCTCGGTCATAGAACACGGTATACGCTACGCACCTAAAAGGCGATTGAACCCGTCGGAGTCCCGATCCAGATATGGACTACCGGGCCGACGTGCGTACACTCGAGTACACTCGGCGCTCAGACTCCGGACGGAACGGGCGTCGTATCCATCCCGATTCGACTTACGCGCCTGGTCGCCGCCATCGATCGCCGTATCCGATGCTGCAAGAAGCGATGCTGGGAGATACTAATTGCCCTGAATCGCGTCGATCACCATCGCAGCCGCTACGATCGGCTCTTTTGGAACGGAACTGGCGTCGTCGATGGCGATTTCGTAGCGATCCCGCAGGGAAAACTGTCCGCTGATGGAACCGACGTGTGCGCTATCCTGATCAGAAATTTCGTACTTGTGTGGAATCCAGCCGCCGAACGGAACGACGTTCCGAGCCAACGTTATCATCGCACCTCGAGAGTTGATTTCCGCCAGTTTCACCTCGGAGGTCGCATCGCGGATCTTCCATGTGTCCTGGAAGATCGAATAATCGTTGTCCAAGATAACGAGATCCTCGCCGGTCTGGGCGTCCGATAGAACGTAATTCCCCGCAATATCAAGGACTCCGCCGGCATTTACCGTGAACACCGTGTTTCCCTCAGCATCGACGAAGGGAAACTCCTCTTTCATCTTGAATCGCTTCTGTTTCCCCCTGAGAACGACGTTTCCATCGGCGTCGAGCGCCCTGTACTTGCTCCGAATGAGCCCCTGTTCGACCGTGTAACGGTCGTCAGTGAGTTCGATCCCCTCGATATCGTATGATCGAGTAGCGGTCATCAGACATTATCTCACACGCCACGCACTTGAAACTAGTATGTGGATAAATGACAATAGAGGAGGAATCGCCCCGAGAATACGGATAACGCGAGTGTACTGGTACCGGCGGTCGACCCACGGTCGCGAAAACAGATGTTCCCAGCTCGACGTATCAGTCCGCTGTCGGAAGGTCGATCGGAGTGCCGTCGGCGAAGACAGTCGGCTCTCGGATGATCCCATCGAGATGGATCGGCGCATCCGTGTCACCGCCGATCCCCGCATCATCGCCGATCGCGATATGAACTGTCCCGGCGGCCTTCTCGTCTAGCAGAACCGAACCGACCAGTTCTGTGACCGCGACGTTCGTTCCGATACCGAGTTCGGCAAGGTTGTATGCAGCATCGCCGACTGCATCGGCTGCATCTTCGATCTCCTCACGAATGTCGTCGTCGGAGACGTCGGTGACGTATCCATCCTCGACCTCGAACGAGAGAGTTCGACCGTTCTCGAGCAGTCCGTGGGGCATCATCGTCCCATCGACGACGAACGTCCCGTCGGCAGTTTCCGGGCTAATGAACACCTCACCGGCGGGTAGGTTCGACATCGCGCCCGAGTCGTGGACGATTCCGGTATCCGAGAGCCACGATCGGCGGCCGAGGCCAAATGTGATGTCCGTTCCGGCCGCGGACGTCACGCGGATTTCGTCGGCCCCGTCGACCTGCTCGCGTACGGCCTCGCAGTGAGCCGCGATCGACTCGTAGTCGGTATCCAGCCCCGTCGTGAAGACGTCCTCGGTGATCCCGGGAAGCGTCGCAACTCGGGTCCCGGCCTCGTTTGCCTCGGTCCGGGCACGGGTATGACTCAGGCTCTTGGTCGTCGGCGCGAGGACGACGTCGGCACCAGCCATCGCCGCCGCAACGGGGTCGGGCGGTTCGCCGCCGTGGGTCTCGCCAGGCGGATACCTGACGATCACCGCAGCATCGGTGACCTCGCCGGCAACCGCGTACAATGCCTCGCCGATCGGTTCGCGCTCGTCGTCAGTGACGATCGCACACGACTCCCCCGGATCGAGACCGAGACACTGTTTGACAGCCGTCTCCGCCGCGGCTCGAAGTTCGGTCATACGTGACCGTGCGGAGAGCGAACCGATATGTCTTGCCTTCGGGTCGACTCGCGACCCCTCTTTCAATCTTTACCGCCTATCGAGTCGGTGCGGAGAGACGAACAGGATTATACGATAGGTGTGAACGAATAGCTAGACGGCCTCGAGAGGGATCGAAAACTCCGATTCGAGTAAAAATCGGCTGAAAGACCTCGAAACGATTATCCCGCTCGGTGGATCACTCCGAGTACATGCAACAGGTCGCCATCAACGGCTATGGCACGATCGGTAAACGCGTCGCGGACGCCGTCCGACAGCAACCCGATATGGAAGTGCTGGGCGTCGCGAAAACGCGGCCGAATTTCGAGGCCGAAACAGCGATCGAAAAGGGGTTTTCCCTCTACGCCGCCGTCGAAGACCGGGCCGACCAGTTCGGCGAAGCCGGCCTCGAGATCGCTGGCCCCGTCGAGGATCTCGTGGAGGCCGCCGACGTCGTCGTCGATGCAACGCCCTCGGGAATCGGCGCTCGAAACAAGGAACTATACGAGGAGTACGAGACGCCCGCGCTCTACCAGGGCGGCGAGGACGCAGACGTCGCCGACGTGAGCTTCAACGCACGCTCGAACTTCGAAAACGCCACCGACGCCGATCACGTGCGCGTCGTCTCCTGTAACACCACCGGCCTCTCCCGAGTTATCGCCCCGCTTCAGGAAGCCTACGGCGTCGAAAAGGTCCGCGCGACGCTCGTTCGACGCGGCGGCGACCCCGGTCAAACCGACCGCGGCCCGATCAACGACATCCTCCCGGATCCGGTGACGGTTCCGTCCCACCACGGTCCCGACGTCGAAACTATCTTCCCAGACCTCGATATCGATACCCTCGGGATGAAGGTGCCCGCTACGCTGATGCACATGCACAGTCTGAACGTCACCCTCGAGGAGGAAGTCGACCCATCGGACGTTCGCGAACTGTTCGCCGACGAGTCGCGTCTGTTCTTGATCCCCGAGCGGATGAACATCGACGGGAGCGGCAAGCTCAAGGAGTACGCGCTGGACGCGGGCCGACCCCGCGGCGATCTCTGGGAGAACTGCATCTGGGAAAAATCCGTCTCGACAGTGGGCACCGACCTCTATCTGTTCCAGGGCATTCACCAGGAGTCGGACGTGGTACCGGAGAACATCGATGCAATTCGAGCCGTGACCGGCGCCGCCGACGCGGAAGAGAGTATCGAGACGACCAACGAGACGTTAGGGATCGGCCTCTAGCGCCGTGACGGGGCGACAGACCGATACCGCGGTCGGAAGATCGTTCGTATAGTAACGACAGAAAGTTTTTGCCAGCGGATACCCTAAGTCCCCCCATGCGCCGAGACGACCGCGACGAACCCTTCGACGACCTGTTCCGCGAAATCGAGCGGATGATGAACGAGATGATGAACGGTGCCGACCCAAACGTCGATTTCGACTCCTCGAATTCTATCGACAGCGGGTTCGGGATGGACACGCACGTAGACATCCACGAAACCGACGACGAGGTCCGCGTCGTCGCCGACCTTCCGGGCGTCGAGAAGGACAACATCGAACTCGAATGCGACGGCAAAACCCTGACCATCTCCGCGGAGAGCGATCACCGCCAGTACGACGAGCGCGTCTCGCTGCCGACCCGCGTAAACGAACACACCGCCGCCGCGACCTACAACAACGGCGTCCTCGAGGTCGTCTTCGATCCCGCGGAGCAGTCCTCGGACATCAGTCTGGAGTGATCGATCAGTCGCGGTCGAACGAACTCGTTTTCAGTTTTCAGGATCGATCGGCGACCCGGCGGATCGCAGACGCGAGTCGATCGTAAAACCCAGGTTCGTACTTCGTTTCCTCGTCGATCGTCGGCCGCGCGTTCGTCTCGTTGACCACCAGCCTGTCGCCCGTCTCGAGCAGATCCACGCCCAGGAACGGAATCTCGAGTTCGGCGGCGACGGACTCGGCGAGGTCGCGCCAGGGTTCGGGAAGATCGACCCCGGTCGCTACGGCGCCGCGGTGAACGTTGTGTTTCCACTGGCCTTCGTGCACAGCCTCATCGGGCAATCGGCGCTCGACAGCGCCGACGTACTCCCCTTCCAGAACCATCACCCGATAGTCGGTCGCGTTCGGGAGGAACTCCTGAACCAGAAACGACTGGTCGTCGGTCGCCCGGTAGTCGTGGACCAGTGAAAGGTAGTCACAGATCCCCAGAAACGAATCGAGGTCGTGGGCCTTCGCGACGCCGACGCCTCGCGTCGTCGAGTTCGGTTTGACCACGACGGGCGGTTCGAAGCGGTCGAAGACCGCCGCCAGCTCGGCTTCTGAAACGTCGTTCGAGACGAACACGGAGTCGGGAACCGGGAGGGCTGCTCGATCGAGTCGCGCCAGCACTTCGGCTTTGTTCCGCGAGGTCAGGACGGCCTCGCGCCTGTTGAGCCACGGCACCTCGAGCAAAGTGTCGGCGACTCCGCCCTCCATCAGCCGGCCGGGATACACGTAGCCGACGTCGTACTCGTCGGGCACCCACGGCGGATCGCCCAGCGCAATCGTCCGCTCGCGCACGGGTACGTGATGGACCCGTATCCCACGTTCGGCCAGCGGTTCCTGCATCCGCCGGAACGTCTCCTGATCGTTCGCGACCGCGAGATCGATCATACGAGGGACTCGGAGCAGACAGGCAAAAAGGTGCTCGGGACCGATCGGTTCGGTCGCGTATCCGGAGTTCCGAAGCTTGGTCGAGCGGGCCGGCGACTGTGTGATGTGATACACAGTATCGAGCGGTCGGAGGCTGAGTCCCCCGAAACGAAGTGAACGAGAGCCCGGAAGTCCCACCGACACACCGGACTTTCAGTTCAGTTACTCGAAGCCGAGCAACAGGAAGTTCCGCTCAGAGACGAGAAAGTAGCGTGCTCTCGCACGACTGAACGACCCGTCGCTTCAGGCGATGAGTTGCGCTTCGCCTTTCTCGACGACGACTCGGCACGGCGGCGAGATCTTGTTGTACGCGCGTCGGAGCGCGTCCTTGGCGAAGTCGGCGTCGTCGATGTCACACCAGATGGTGAAGATGCGCTCGCCGGCATCCATGCGGGCGGCAGTGCCGACGATCTTCCCGAAGGCCTGGCGCATCCCGTCAGAGACACGGTCCGCTCCGGCACCGGTCGCCTGTTTGTTCTCCCGGATGACGTGATGGGGGAACTTTCGGAGGATCATCTTGTAGTTCCCCTCGCCGGCGTTTTTCAGCATGTGGCGGTTCGCAGACAGGCGCGAGGCTTCGAGTGAGCCGTGACGGATCTGGACTTCTTCTTCGGTGACGAGGCTGATCTGGACGGGGTAGTCCTCGGGGTCTGCCTTGACGTCGCCCATCTTGTGCTGTGCAATCTTCGAACCCGGGATCCCAGTAATGTATTCGCGGCGCGTGTAGGCCGGTTTACTGATTTCCCGATACATGGAGGCGGGTTTGTCGGACATGGTTGTGGTTACTTACGCAAACGCAGGCCCACCGCGCGGATAAAGGCTTCGAAGCGCCGCGTCGGCCGGTTTGACGAGCGAGCGTCTCGATCGGTTCGAACGAGGGATCGAGGAGTTGTCGTCTGCAACGCCCATCCAGGTGCCGACCGCGGTCCGAAACGGTGGGGCGATGAGTACTGGCCGGGGCCGCCGCCGAGATCAATTCGCGAGAACGTACTCAGCGTCGGTCTGCTCGATCAACCCGCGACCCGAGAGCGAGGCGAGCACGCTCAGGATCGAGAGTTTTCGCATGTTCAGCGTCCGATGAAGGTCCGCCACCGTCGCTCCGCCGGACGTCTCGAGGGCGAGGTACACGAGTTTTCCCTGCGGAGAGCCGATTTCGGCCGGAAGCGGACTGATTCGGTCGATCGGGTCGGTCTGTTCTAGCATCGTATGACGAGCGACTACGAGCCTGTGTATAAATCTATGCTGCATTGGATATAGACTAGTTAGTCAGTAATATCGTGACTATATCTGTATTAGGTTCACGGTGTTCGAAGCGAAAGGGGTATCGAAGCGGTAACGGCTGATGACAGTTCGTAATGATCGCTGACCATCCTGGCACATCACGCGCACGTGAACTACTAGTTGGCGGCGTACTTAAGGTTCCGCCGCCGAAACTAGTACACATGAGGAGTTTTCGGATCGGCTCGCTGTTTGGCATCCCGATTAAGCTCGACCTTACGTTCTTATTCGTCCTTCCGCTGTTCGCGTATCTCATCGGAACGCGGATCGGCCCCGTTTCGGAGATCCTGAACGACGTGCTCGGTGCGGGGATCGAGGTGAGCACGATCACCGGCGGGTCGATGCCGTGGATACTAGGACTAACTGCAGCACTCGGGTTGTTCGTCGGCGTCGTCCTTCACGAACTCGGCCACTCGCTGACCGCCCAGCGCTACGGATTTCCGATCGACTCGATTACGCTCTGGTTGTTTGGCGGGATCGCCGCCTTCTCCGAGATGCCCGAAGACTGGCGCCAGGAACTCAACATCGCCATCGCGGGGCCGATCGTCAGCGTACTCGTCGGCATCGGCTCGTACGCATTGTTCGCCGTCACACCGGAGAGCCTCAGCGGATTACGGTTCGTACTCGGGTATCTCTCCATTCTGAACGTTACGCTCGCCATCTTCAACATGCTCCCGGCGTTTCCGATGGACGGCGGACGGGTGCTACGCGCGTTGCTCGCACGCAGCAAACCCTACGCACAGGCGACCCAGCAAGCCGCCAGCGTCGGAAAACTGTTCGCGGTTTTCATGGGCCTGGTCGGCCTCTTGGGGGGCAACATCATCTTAATCGGCGTCGCTTTCTTCGTCTTCATCGCCGCCTCGAGCGAGGCCCAGCAGGTGACCATGAAGGCTGCCTTCCAGGACGTCACTGTCGGTGACATCATGACACCGGCAGACGAGCTCCACACGGTCGAACCGGAGACGACGGTCGCAGAGCTGGTCCAGCGGATGTTCACCGAACGACATACGGGATATCCGGTCGTCGACGGCAAGGCCTTCGAGGGAGAGCGACTCGTCGGCCTCGTCACGCTGACCGACGCCCGTGAAGTCCAGCCCGTCGAGCGCGACGCGTACACCGTTTCTGACGTAATGACGACCGACTTACAGACGATCACGCCGGATTCGGATGCGATGACCGCGATCGAACGCATGCAAGAACACGGGATCGGTCGACTTCTCGTCGTCGGTCGCGAGGATCGGTCCGCCGACTCACTGGCCGACCAAACGACGCGCGAAGACGGAAATCTCGTGGGGTTGATTTCACGCAGCGATGTGATGACAGCCCTCGATATCGTCCAGCAAAGCGGTTCTGTCTCACCCTCGAGCCGGGCGGGGACGGCAGATTGACGGCGAAGAGGGGCGGGGACGGCAGATTGACGGCGAAGAGGGGCAGGGACGGCGGATTGACGGCGAAGAGGGGCGCGGACGACTTCCTGCGAAGAGCCGTCCCGGCAAAAACGGGCGTTCTGCGTTGCGCAACCAATATTCTTAACCGCAATCGGGGCTGAGGCTGGGCCGATGCCACCGGCCATCGAGACTGTCGACCTCGTGAAGGAGTACGGCGATTTGCGCGCCCTGCAGGAACTGTCGCTGACCGTCGAAGAGGGCGAATTTTTCGGCCTGCTCGGTCCGAACGGGGCGGGCAAGACGACGTTTATCAACACGCTGGTCGGCCTGGTCCGGAAGACTGGCGGCGAAGCGCGAGTCTTCGGCTACGACGTCGAGGAAGACTACCAGCGGGCCCGCGATTCGATCGGACTCGCCCCCCAGGAATTTAATGTCGATCGCTTCTTCCCGATCAAGGAAGTCCTGATGCACAAGGCTGGCTACCACGGAATTCCCGAAGGTGAGGCCGCCAAGCGGGCCGACGAGGTTCTCAAACGCGTCGGCATCTACGACAAACGCAACGAACGCTTCGACTGGCTCTCCGGCGGGATGAAACGCCGGCTGCTACTCGCTCGAGCGCTGGTAACGGACCCAGACCTCCTGATCCTGGACGAACCCACCGCCGGCGTCGACGTCCAGTTGCGCCACGACCTCTGGGAGCTCGTCACCGAGCTCAACGACGAAGGGACGACGATCCTGCTTACAACCCACTACATCGAGGAAGCCGAGCGCCTCTGTGACCGCGTCGCGATCATGAACGAGGGTCGGAAGGTGACGGTCGCGACCCCGGACGAACTGAAACAACGGGGCACCGACACCATCGCCGTCGGACTCGAATCCGCTCCCATCAGTGCGCCCGACCTCGGGGTGTATGCACACGAAACGACGGTGTCCGGCGACCGCCTCGAGGTCCGCGTCGACGACGGCGGCTCGACCGCACCGCGACTGCTCAACGATCTCGAGGCGAAGGGCTACGAGATCGCCGATCTCGAGATCACCCGCACCTCGCTCGAAGAGATATTCGTCGATCTCACCGAACGCGACGACCGGACCGTAACCCGGTCCGAAGCGGAGGGTGAAGGCGACGGTGACGGACCACCAACGAACGATGAACGGAAGCGAACGCAAAAACAAGAGGGGGTCGTCTGATGCTCTCGGTCGGTTTTCGCGCGCTGTTCCGGCGCGAGATACTGCGGTTCGTCCGCCGGCCCAAGAACACCTTCATGCCGCCGGCGATCACGAACGTCCTCTACTTCGCCGTCTTCGGGGTCATCCTCGGAAACCGAATCGATGAGATTGCGACGTTCGACTACATCGTCTTCATCGTCCCGGGGCTCATCGTGCTGGGTGCGATTTCGAACGCCTTCGAAAACGCGTCGTTCTCGATCTTCCACGGCAGGTGGAACGAGTACATCCACGAAACGCTGACGTCGCCGCTGTCGTACATCGAGATGGTCGTCGCCTATGTCGGCGCCAGTGCGGTGCGGGGACTCGTCGTCGGCGTTATCATCGCCGTCATCGGGCGGTTGTTCGTTCCGATCAGCATGGAACACGGGCTGTACCTGGTCGCCACGATGGTCGTCATCACGTCGTTGTTCGCCGGACTCGGTATCATCGGCGGTCTCGTCGCACGGGATTTCGACGATCTGACGGTGATGAACCAGTTCATCCTCCGACCCCTGGTGTTCTTCGGCGCCGTCTTCTACTCGCTCGAGACGTTCGAGCATGCGTGGCAGGTGAACCTCTCGCTGGTGAACCCGATGGTCTACATGGTCGACAGCGTCCGATACGGACTGCTCGGCTACTCGGACCTGATCGAAGTCGGAATCTTGCCCGAACCCTACGGTGGCTTCGCGCCACTGATTTCGCTCGCAGTGCTTACGCTGGGATGCGGACTCGTCCTGGCGATAGACGTCTACCTGTTCAAGACCGGATACGGATTGACCGACTGACTGCGACCCCGGTCGACGCGACCGTTCGGACGAGAACGCCGATCGTCTCCGGCGGTCACTGTCGTGATCGGCGTTTCGACCGAGCCGCAGCCGTATCGGACCCAGAGGGCGAGCAGGTTCGGCAGGACGAAGACGCTCGCGAGGAGGGCGTACAAGTCCCGATCCCGAGGCTGATTCCGAACTGCTGAAGCGCAGGAGTCACGGCAACCGCCAGAACACCGAAGCCGGCCGCCGTCGTGACGGCGCTACTCAGAAGGGCACCGCCCGTCCCGACGACGGTCCGGTGCAGGGCCGTCGCCACGTCGGCTCCCGCCTCGGGTTCGTGACTGAACCGTTCGGTAACGGGGAGCGCGTCGTCGACCCCCAGGCCGAGCGAGATGCTGCCGACGAGCGCGGAAACCTGGCCAAGCGGTATCTCGAGGACGGCCAGCATCCCGAGCAATCAGATCACGGCACAGAGGATCGGCGCGAGCGTGACAGTGCCGAGCGAGGCGCTCGATCCGGTCGTTCGAAAGACGACGATGAGCAACGAGAGAATCACCGCCACGGTTTCCGAGGCTCTCAGTGAGGGCGCGGTGAGTTCTTCGGTAACTGCAGCGGTGACGATCGGCCCACCGGTTGCAGTCACCCGGCGCTCGTCGTCGTCAGTCTCGAGCGTCGACGCGACGGCGGTCACCTGACTCTCGACGGTCGACGGCTCCGCGGTGCCATCACCGCTCATGCGAAGCCTGAGCACATCGTACCCGCAGACGTCAGTGCGGTGAATATACCGGGTGGAGAGTTCCGGATTGGCGCGAAAAACGCGTCGTACACCGACTCGAGAGATCGGACCGGAATCGTGATCGACGTTCGGATCGACGAAATCGGAACTGCCCCCCGAGAGCTGCCCGGGCCGGAGCCGACAGTGAGCGACAGACAGGGCGAGCACTCGCGATTGCGCTGGAACTCGGCTATTCCGACCGGCCTCGAAGTGCTACCTGCGCGGACGTCGCCGCCGAACTCGGGAGTACATCGGCGACAGGGAGCGAACACGTGCAAAAAGCGGAGATGAAAGTCGTTCGCGCCGCGATGGGCGAGTTCGGTCCGCGGGCCTGGGCCGATCCGTCCCGGCGCAGCGTCGGAGTCAGACGACGACGTCAGCCGTCGTAGTCGGCGACCTTGACGAGTTGTTTCCCGATGTTCTCACCCTCGAAGAGCCCGAGGAATGCGTCGGGTGCGTTCTCGAAGCCCTCGACGACGTTCTCGCGGTAGCGGATTTCGTCCTCGTGGACGAACCGAGAGAGTCGCTCGAGCGCTTCGCCCCAGCGATCCTGATAGTCGCTGACGAGCAGTCCCTCGACTTTCGCGCGTTTCTCGATGAGCGTCGCGAGCTTTCGGGGACCGGTCGGAACATCCGTCTCGTTGTACAGCGCGATCTGGCCACAGATCGCGACCCGTGAGAACTCGTTCAGTCGGGGCCAGACGGCGTCCGTTATGGGGCCGCCAACGTTGTCGAAGTAGACGTCGATCCCGTTCGGGCAGGCCTCGGCCACTGCCCCGGAGAGATCGTCGGTCTCCTTGTAATTGATCGCGGCGTCGAAGCCCAACTCCTCCGTAAGCCACTCGATCTTCTCGTCGCTGCCGGCGGTACCGACGACGCGCGCACCGTTGATCTGGGCGAGCTGGCCGACGACCGAACCGACCGCCCCCGCGGCAGCCGAGACGAATACGGTGTCGCCGGGCTTGGGGTCGCCGACGTCGAGCAGGCCCCAGTAGGCGGTCACGCCGGGCATGCCGAGAACGCCCAGAGCCGTCGAGACCGGGCCGAGGTCCGGATTCACTCGTTGGAGTTCGTCCGCGTCGGCAACCGCGTGTTCCGCCCAGAGGAGGTCGCCGGTCACGACGTCGCCCGCCTCGAACTCGTCGGCATTCGACTCGATGACTTCGCCGACGACGCCGGCTTTCATCGGATCGCCGACGTCCCACGGTTCGGCGTAGGATTCGGCGTCGCGCATCCGCCCGCGCATATAGGGGTCGACCGACTGATACAGCGTCTCGACGAGTACTTCGTCGTGCCCGGGTTCGGGTCGGTCGACAGTGACGAGTTCGAAATTCTCCATGGACGGTTCACCGACGGGACGGCTGGCGAGTCGCCACTGCCTGGTTTCTGCCATACGTTTCAATGTTCCTATCCATAAATCAATGTTGGGCTCGCGGAACCTGCAAGAGTAGACGGAAACCGATCCGCAGTTGCGCGATTTGCACGCCCGTCCGAGCACTGATCGGACCGCACCCGGAGAGGACCGTCGCCATCGCGCCGAATCGAGACGGGTCGATAGCGTTTTGCGGTTTGGATCGAAAGACTGCAAACACCAATGCGAGAGTATCTCGAGTCCGATATCGGGTTCTACTACGCTGTCGGGGTATTCATGATCGCGGTCTACGTCGTCGGTATGGTGGCATTCGCCGTGATCAGTCCAGGGAGCGTGGGCACGGTGGAACTCGTCGGACTCTCGGGCGGGTTCTTGCTGTTCATGTTGGTCTACTTTATTTCGATTTCAGTACAGCGACTCGAGGACGGTGACGGTATCTAATCAATTAGAGATGAGAACGAATACCGGACTGTCAGGGACTGATACGGGCGAATTGGGCGGATATACCGAGTCGGAGGGTTTATGAGTTAGGGGCCGTTCTCTTTAGAAGCAATGGCGAAAGGAACCGTTGATTTCTTCAACGACACTGGCGGCTACGGATTCATCGAGACTGAGGACGCGGACGACGACGTGTTCTTCCACATGGAAGACATCGGCGGCCCGGACCTGGAAGAAGGACAGGAACTCGAGTTCGACATCGAGCAGGCCCCCAAGGGCCCGCGCGCAACGAACGTCGAGCGCCTGTAAGGCGAATTCGTTACGGTATCGGCACTTGACTGCAGTATTTTAACCGTCCAGCGGCAGCGCCAGCACAAGTGAGGCTGACGGAGCGCAGGCCAGGACTGGTTACTATACAGCTAAATTAGTCGCGACAGATCGTCGTTGAAACCGATATGTCTCCCCTCTCACTCGGTCCGCCTGAGCTTCTCGTTTTGCTTATCAACCTCTCACTCGTCGCCGGTGCTATCGGGGGCCTCTTGTATTTGATCGCCAGACTCCGACGGACACTGTGAGACGGACGGTGGTTCGGGCCGCGACCGGACGGACTCGCCCTGGACGCCGACCCGGACGGTTTTGTTCCTTCGGGTCCGATTTCCGATATGCCCGACTCCGTGTTGCGACGCGATGACGAAATCGAGTACGAACCGGTCGAGGCCACAGACGGTCTCTCGAAGGGCGTCCTGATCGCCGACGATCACGGCGCGCCGAACTTCGCGATCCGGCGATTCGTCCTCGAGGCCGGCGGCGAGGTCCCGAAACACACCAACGACGTGGAACACGAACAGTACGTTCTCGAGGGCGAGTACACGGTCGGAATCGATGGCGAGGAACACGACGTCGAACCGGGCGATTCGTTGTTCATTCCGGCCGGGACGACCCACTGGTATCGAAACGAAAGCGACGAACGAGGCGCGTTCCTCTGTGCCGTCCCGAACGGCGACGACGAGATTCAGTTACTCGAGTGACCGCACGAGCGGTCATCTACCGGGGTTGGAGGGTCGACCTTCCGGAAGTACGACTCCGAAGCGTCAGTTTGGCCTTCCTGAATCGCAACTACTAAGCGCTTTTTAGGCCTTCCTGAATCGCAACTACTAAGCGCTTTTTAGGTCCTCCTAAACTATGATGGCAGACGCCCAGTCGGTCGGGGGGCATTCGTCCGCTCGAGAGCGAGAGGGGTGGGTGACGGGGACCCTCGTCCTCTTTTGTCTGGCGAGTGCGATCGTCACCGTCGTCGCCGGACTCGTACAGATGAGTTTCGGCGAGTACTCGATGACGGTCGTCGAAACATGGCACGCGGTATTCAATCCCGCGGTCATGTTCAATCTCGACGCGTGGTCGTCGTTCCTGCTCGGGACGGAAACACCGGAGATGAGCACCGCGAGCGTCGTCGTCTGGGAGCTACGACTCCCGCGAGTATTGGTCGGGATCATCGCCGGTGCCACGCTGGCTATCTCCGGTGCGATATTCCAGGCCGTGACGCGCAACGAGTTGGCGAGTCCGTTCGTGCTTGGAGTGAGCTCCGGCGCAGGGTTCGCCGTGCTGGCGACGCTGATCGTCTTCAGCGGGCTCTCGCAATTGTTACCCCTGATCGCGACTGTGGGGGGCGCGGTGGCGTTTTTACTCGTCTATACGATCGCCTGGAAGGGTGGGACGAGCCCCGTCCGTCTGGTCCTCGCCGGCGTCATCGTGAACATGATCTTTCAATCCCTGCAACAGGGGCTGTTCTTTTTCGCGGACGACATCGGCGTCGTCCAGACCGCAATCGCCTGGCTAACTGGGTCGCTTACGGGAACGCGATGGGACCAGGTGCGGATCGCGCTCCTGCCGGCGCTGTTTGCGATCGCGATCGCGATCGGTGGAGCGCGACAGTTGAACGTCTTGATGCTCGGCGAGCGCACCGCTCAATCGCTTGGAATGCGGGTCGAGCGAACGCGCTTTCTCCTCTCGGTCTGTGCAATCCTGGCTGCGAGCGTCGCGATCGCCGTCGCCGGCATCGTCAGCTTCTTCGGCCTGGTCGTCCCGCACATCGTCCGAAACACCGTCGGCAGCGATTACCGGCGGCTGCTAGTCGGCTGTCTTTTCGCAGGTCCAGCGTTGATGGTCGTCGCGGACGTCGGCGCACGCCTCGCGCTTCCCGGCATCCAGTTGCCGGTCGGCGTCGTCACCGGGTTGGTCGGAGGCCCCTACTTCCTCTACCTGATGCGCAAGCAACAAACGATGGGTGAACTCTAATGGGACGTACACAGCAGGACGCGACCGGAGAATCGGATCGCATAACCGACGGGGACGGCGTCGCCGTCGAAAGCGCGCTCGTCGGCGACGACCTCGAGTTGAGTTACCCGACGAGCAAGGAACCGATCGTCGAGTGTGCACGCCTCGACGTTCCCGAGGAAGCGGTGACCGCCCTCGTCGGCCCGAACGGCTGCGGGAAGAGCACACTGCTGAAGTCACTCTCGAACCACCTCGAGCCAGATACCGGGACAGTCCGGATCCACGGCGAAGACCTCGACTCGTTTAGTCAAAAGGAACTGGCGCGGGAACTGGGAGTCCTCTCCCAGGAAAACGACTCGCTGGGTTCGATCACCGTCGAGGACCTCGTCTACCACGGCCGATATCCTCACCGGGGCTTCTTCGACAACGTCGACGATGCGGACCGCGATGCGGTCGATCGGGCGCTCGAACTGGCCGGAATCGAGCATCTGCGGAGCGCCGAACTCGGGCAGCTGAGCGGTGGACAGAAACAACTGGCCTGGATCGCCATGGTACTCGCACAGGATACGGATGTCCTCCTGCTCGACGAACCGACGACGTTTCTAGATGTCCACCACCAGTTCCGGGTTCTCGAGACGATCCGCCAGCTCAACGTACAGAAAGGAGTCACCGTTGCCGTCATCCTGCACGATATCTCGCAGGCGGCTCGCTTCGCGGATTACCTGATCGCGATGTGCGACGGGGAACTGTACGACTGGGGGCCGCCCGAGGAGGTCGTCACCGAACAGTTGCTCGCCGACGTCTTCGGCGTCGAGGCGACGGTCGAATACGAGCCGGAACTCCAGGTGCTGCCGAAGCGTGCGCTTCCGGATCGATGACGAATTCGGTCAGTTTCGGAAGAATTTAATACTTTTAGGTCGGCCTAAAAATATGAGCGACCGACGGCTACGGACGAGACGCAACGTGCTCCGGACCAGTGGAGTAATCGCCGGCATGGGCGCGATGGCCGGCTGCATCAGCGATACTGACAACGACGGCTCCGCGAACACTGACCCGTACACGGTCTCGATGCCGCCGGTCGGCGAGGTCGAATTCGACGGCATACCGGAAGCATGGGCCGCCAACAACGGCAGTTGGGCCGACATGGGGATCGCGCTGGGCCAGGGGCCGCCGAAAGGAGTCTATCTCGCCAACCGCTATCATACGCAGTACTACGACGAGATACCGGACGTAAGCGTCAACAAAAGCGATATGAAGTCGCTGTGGGGAGACGAATTAACCGCAGAGGAGTTCATGAACCTGAGCGAGGACGTGGACGTATTTGTAAACGATCCGAATTTCATCATCGGACGGACCGACAACTGGAAACAGGAGGATATCGATCGGATCGAATCGACCGGAACGCCCTTTTTCGGCAACAGTATCTTTTCGACCGGCTACGAGTGGCACGATTACAAGTATCTGACGTTGCTGGAGGCCTTCGAGAAGCTGTCGCAGGTATTCAAAGAAAAAGAGCGATACGAAGCCTTCGAGAGCCTCCACGAGGAGTTCCAATCGAACGTCGCCGATATCGTGCCGCCGGAAGGAGAGCGGCCGAGCGTCGCGATCATGTGGGCAAGCGCGGACGAAATGGGATCGTTCTCCCCGTACCTGATCGGCGAGGGGACGAGTTTCAAACAGTGGCGCGACCTCGAGGTCGTCGACGCGTTCGCCGAAACGGACGTGCGAGACTTCCACAGCACCCGCGGTTCGGTCGGGTACGAGACGCTCCTCGAGATCGATCCCGATATCATCCTGTTCCGCGGACAGGAAGCGAAGACCGTTTCGGAGTTTCAGGACGCCATCGTCTCACAAATGGAGTCCGACAGCGTCGCCAGCAAATTGACCGCCGTAAAGAACGGCGATGTCTACCGCGGCGGTCCGCTCTACCAGGGCCCGATCACGAACCTCGTCGTCACCGATCGAGCGGCCAAGCAGGTCTACGGCGTCGAGAAGAAACTCTACGACCGACAGCGGGTCGGCGACATCGTCAACGGCGACTTCTGATCGATGGACAGGACCGAAACGGAAGCCGGCGACGAAGGCGGCGTCAAAGAAACGCTCGAGCAGGCACGCCGGCTGATCGAGGAGCTCTCGGTTCCCAACGGCGAGTTCGCAGTCGTCTGCAAGGACACCGGCGTCGTTCCGGAGCCGGTCACGGACGCGAGCTTCAACTCGTACGAGGCGGCAGATTGCGCGTGCGAGGCCGCGCGTCAGTACCGGGAGGCACTCGGAACGCTCGACCGTTCGCTCACGCGGTACGACCTCGTCGCTTCCGAGCGGTTTACGGGTTCGCTCGAGAGTTCGACCGTGCGCGAGTCGATCGATCGACGTCGAGCGAACGGCCTCCCGCAAACGCGCCAGACCGTGACCGTGGCGGGCGATCGGAACGACGAATGGCTTCGAATCGAGAACTGCCCAGTCGTGCACCTGGCAGGGCCCGATTCGCTGCTGGACGATGAGTTCGTCTCGCGGCAACTCGATTCGAACGTGTCTTCTCGGAATACCCCACAGGAGTGACGCGAATCGTCGGTGCCCTGCGAGCGCCCCCGTCCGTGGTGGCTGGCGCCACCGGTGGGTGCAACAGCGAGCGAGGGGCGATCTGTCGAACCTGACGCTCGAAGGTGTCGAACGAAGCCCCGCTTCTCGCGCACGTGATCGCGCATCTTCCGTTACGCGGTCGCGTGCGTGGTGGATCGGCGTTCGAACGCTCACGACGGGGTCACCTCCGAGACGCAGACGAGCCCCGTGGGCGCTGACTCCGCGGCTATCGTGAGCCTGAACCGCCACGTCGACGTCGCAGCCCCCGGTCGAGTCGCATCGCCCGTGAAATCGTCAGGGCGGGGTCCGGGTGCCGTCGCAGCAGTTCGAGCACGAGCGACAGCGTGGCCAATCGGTCACCGGACCGGGCCACGGCGTACCCCGATAGGGTCACGTCCCACGATCGCGTGTCCGTTTCGAGGGCGGTCGAACGGGGAGCGAGCGTGTAGTCTTTGGTGATGGCGACCGAGCACAGGTGCGCCAACGTCGCCTCGAGCGGGTTCTCGGCCGCCCGTAGCGGCGACAGTCTGGACGCCGCCGCGACGAGAACGCGAGCCTGTTCCTCGGGAGACAGTCGCCGGTCGAGTTCCGTCGCCATACTCTCGAGGAGACGGAGACAGATCTCGTCCGGGCAGTCGATGGTCTCGGCGCATTCGAGGGACGTATCCATGATCGCCCCCTCCACGTCGTCGTGGGATGACTCGGCGATCGTCCCGAAAATCGCTCCTGCGACGGTGTGACAGTACTCGGTAAGCGACTGCCGACCGGCCGTTGACCCATCTTCGTCGACCGCCGAGTGCAGTTCATCGGAACGATCGTCGGACCAGTCGTCGCCGATGTGGGGATACGGCCGAGCCGTCGATCGCTCGGTCACGAACCGAATGGAGACGGAAACGTGGCCGGAGCCCGAGTCGAAGGGGCTGCGAAAGAGGGGGCCGTTCCGTCCGTCCGGCAGATCGCCTCCGACGGGTATCCGTCTTCAGGTACGTCCGCGATTACCACTCATAGTCAATCGGGATCTCCACCGAAGACCGCCGACCGGCCTCGATTTCCCGCGCCGCCTCGAGCACGATCTCGTCGTCGATGTGTTCGATGAGCCGCCGCTGGCCGCGTTCGGCCCTGCGTTCTCTCTCATCCGGGGGAATGTAGCTCGCGAGTCGGCGATCGATCTCCTGCTCGCGGAGTTCGGCGAGTCGATCCTCGGAACGGTCGTAATCGTCGGGAACCCGATCGTCGAAGTGCTCGCGCCAGCGGTCGCGGTCGCTCCACTCGTCGCCGAGTTCCGACTCCCGGCGCACCCAGTCGTAGCGATCCGTCAATGGTTCGGGATAGCCTCGGTCCCGTCGAGCCGCCTCCACGAGCGAGAGAGCGACCCGTGCACCGCGGCCAGCGGCGACGATCGCTTGGCGGTCGGCCTCTCGAGAGGGGGAGGCGACGAACAGACCCTCGATCGGCGTCGTCCCGTCGTGGTCGGCGTAGCGTCGGTCGAATCGAGACTGCTGGCCCCCGTCGTACTCGTGCGCCTCGAACATCGCCTCGTCGTCGAGCCCGCGCAGGTACTCGCCGCCGTACCGCGTGGCTGCAACGACTCGGCGAGCGGTGACGCGGCGCCCGTCTTGCGTCTCGACGGCGAATCCACCGTCTTCGCGCTCGAGCGATTCGACGAGATCGGAAACGATCTCACAGCCCGCCGCTGTCGCGTGATCGTGGAGCAATCCGTAGAACGTCTCGATGTCGATTCCGGCGGGGAATCCGGGGAAGTTCTCCAGAGACGCACACCGCTGGATCGAGGAGCGCCCCCGGTCGAATATCACCGTATCCAGGTCGTACCGGGCGGTGAAAACGCCCGCAGTGCATCCGGCGGGACCGCCCCCGACGATGACGACGTCGCGATCAAACGCCGAGCTCTCCTGTGAAGTAGGTGAACCGCTCATCGTCAGCTCGCTCCGTTGACGATGGACGTACCGAGTGCGACGCCCATGTCGTCGTAATCGCCAGTGTACGGGATCCACGTCTCCGGGACGCTGTCGAACTTGACCTCGCCGATCGGTTCCATCGTCACCGTGTACGAAGAATCCCCTCCCGCTCCACCGTCAGCCAGCGATGGTCCGGAGGTCCCACTGCCCGTACAGCCCGCGAGTACCGAGCCCACGACCGCGGACCCACCGTACGTCACGTACTCGCGACGCGTGGGCCCCTGGGCGTTCACAGAGTCCAATTGCATAGAATTTAGGCCTGCCTAAATAATAATAGAGGTTTCGATTTTTCGGCCGGCCTAAAATATAGCTCGATCGGTACACCACCCCGCATTGCCGACACATCGGCGGGCCACGCTCGAGGGCCTCGCACGTTGAGCCGCGAACCCCTTCGACGGGGACGATCCATCGTGAGTCTCGGTCGGTCGATCCGAAGCGGCGACTCCAGAGCGGTCCAGTTGGACGCTCGAGGGACCGTTGTCAGATCCGCCCGCGTGATCAGGGTGGATACATCAGTTCCCAGGAGACCGCTACCCGCCACAGTACGAGCAGAGGCCAGAATGACACACCGGTTGGGGCCTGACCGACGATATCGGCGGGCGGTTCCACGATCTGCAGACGTCATTTCCAGGCCGGAACAGGAGTTTTTCGACCAACCGACCCAGTCCGAATCGCTGAAATACCGTCCCCGCATACACTCGCGCGTGTCGAAGCAGGTCCCGCAGGTCGAAACGATCTTTTGTCACGAGACCGGTGACGACTATCTCGTCGTCGTCGAGCGCGACGGACAGCGGCTCTTTCGGGCCAAGCTCGGCCTTTCGGAAACGTCGGCCGGCCCCCGACCCGCGAAGTTCCGACTCAAGGAGGGCTCGAGCGAGGAACCCCGCCAGCCCGACGAGTTCGTCGAACTCGCCCGCCGAGCCGAGCGAATCCGCATCTCCGAGCAGACGTCGCCCGATGCTCGACGGGAGCTCACGGAGATGCTGGCGGGGTATCAACTCGAGGACAAGGCAAAGGCCGTCCGAACCTGTCGGTACTGCGCTTCCGCGGGCCGATACTCACCGATAACCACCGATACGGCCGTCAAGGACGATTCCGACTGGATCTGCCGGGACTGCGCCCGGCAGGAACTCGAGCGCCAACTCTCTTTCACCGGCGGCGGCGAGGTGACCGGCGCAGCGAAAGACCGGCTCGAGGATCTCATGCTCGAGGTTCAGGATCTCGAGCGCATCGTCAACCTACTGAAAGGCCAGCTCGATCCCGACCTGACGAAGTTCGATACGATTTCGGCAACCGTCGACGAGATCGATCCCGTCCGGACCGACTCGCTGAACCTGCATCCCGGACTGCAGGACCTGCTCGAGGACCGATTCGATTCCTTGCTGCCGGTCCAGAGCCTCTCGGTCGAGAACGGGTTGTTCGACGGTGAGGACCAGCTGGTCGTCTCGGCGACGGCGACTGGAAAGACCCTGGTTGGCGAGATGACCGGTATCAATCGCGTGCTGAACGGAAAGGGAACGATGCTCTTTCTCGTCCCGCTGGTGGCGCTTGCAAACCAGAAATACGAGGATTTCAAAGACGAGTACGGCCACCTCGTCGACGTCTCCATCCGCGTCGGTGCGAGCCGGATCGCCGACAACGGGAACCAGTTTAATCCGAACGCTGACGTGATCGTCGGCACCTACGAGGGGATCGACCACGCGCTGCGGACGGGCAAAGACATGGGCGACATCGGCACCGTCGTCATCGACGAGGTTCACACGCTCAAAGAAGACGAACGCGGCCATCGGCTGGACGGACTCATCTCGCGGCTCAAGTACACCTGCGAGCAGCGGGCGAAGCGACGCGACGACTACCAGGGGGCGCAGTGGGTCTACCTCTCGGCGACCGTGGGCAACCCCGAACAACTCGGCGACGCGCTCGAGTCGACCCTCATCGAGTTCGAGGAACGGCCGGTTCCCATCGAACGCCACGTCACCTTCGCGGACGGTCAGGAGAAAGTTCGGGTCGAGAACAAACTCGTCAGACGCGAGTTCGACACCGAATCCTCGAAGGGGTATCGCGGACAGACGATCATCTTCACCAACTCCCGGCGGCGGTGTCACGAGATCAGCCGTAAACTCGACTACTCCGCAGCACCGTACCACGCCGGTCTCGACTACAAACGCCGGAAAGAAGTCGAACGCAAGTTCGGCGAGCAAGAACTGTCCGCGGTCGTGACAACCGCCGCGCTGGCCGCCGGGGTCGACTTTCCCGCCTCGCAGGTGATCTTCGACTCGCTGGCGATGGGAATCGAGTGGCTTTCGGTACAGGAATTCCACCAGATGCTCGGGCGAGCAGGTCGTCCAGATTACCACGACAAGGGAAAAGTGTACGTTCTCGTCGAACCCGACTGTGCCTACCACAACTCGATGGAGATGACCGAAGACGAAGTCGCGTTCACGCTGCTCAAAGGCGAGATGGAGTCGGTGATGACTCACTACGACGAGAGCGCCGCTATCGAGGAGACGCTCGCAAACATTACTGTCGGTGGAAAGACTGCGAAAGCTCTCAACGATCGGATGCTCGGCGACGTCCCCACGAAACATGCCATCGGCAAACTGTTACAGTACGATTTCATCGACGGCTTCGAACCGACGCCGCTCGGGCGTGTCGTCACCGAACACTTTCTCGCACCCGGGGAAGCGTTCACACTCGTGGACGGCATCCGAAAAGACGCCCACCCGTACGCACTCGTCGCCGATCTCGAGCTCCGCGACGAAGACCTGTAATCTGGGAGTAATACGTATCGGTAACTACCGTTAACGCTCCAGAGAGAGCCCGAAAGTGCCATATCGATGTGTCGGCGGCCGGAACGATAAAGGGCGCGAGGAAACAACGAACTGCTAACGAGGGAATAGAGTCCCGATTACTGACACTATGGATCCGCTTACGCCAGCCGCGATCGATCCACCGGCGAACGTCCTGCTCGTGCATCCAAAGCGGACCGAACCGGACGCCTGCGAGGAACTGTGCCACGACACCGCCACCACAGCACGCCTCTCCGTCACCTTCGGAGACAAAGAGCCCAACTGTCCGGACGAGGCCACGGTCGACGGCAAGTTCGGACAGATTACGGTTGGGAACGTACTGACCGGCGACAGTGACGACTCGATGCCAGATTATACCCAAACGGTCGTCACCGACTCGGTGACCGATCCGACGGACCTCTCAGAAATCGGCGTCGCAATCAGTCGATTCTGCAAACACTGGTCCGAATCGAGCAACGACATTACGGTCTGTTTCGACTCGCTCGACGCGCTTCTTCGTCACACCTCGCCGAAAGAGGTTTTCCAGTTTACGCACGTCGTTACGAATCGGCTCTCCGGCGTCGATGCATACGCTCACTTCCACTTCGATCCCACGCGCCACGATGATCGTGTCGTGTCGACGTTCGGAACGATCTTCGACGCTGTCGTCGCCGACGATCATACCGACGAAACGCTCCCCGAAGCGACCGACGAAGAGGTCGCCTCCACCCTCGCCGAGTGGGAAGAAGAGCCGGCGATCGACCTCGAGCCGGACGCGAGTACCGAAGCGACCGACGAAGAAGTCGCACAGATTCTCGGAAAATAAGCCCACTCGCGACGGTTCGACTCACGTTCTGGCAGATCGGTTTACGGCACGAAGGCAACACCGAACAGGGACAACAGGATCACGAGCAGCGCGCCCGGAACGCCACCGATCGCGACGAGAGCGATCACGATCGGCGTCACCGCCACCGCGACGCCGAAGATCACCTGTGCGAGATACAACACCACGAGCCCGGCCACCGCGTTGACGATGAACGGCCGTGCCGTCTGGACGAGCTGTGCGGCACCCAGCACGAAGATGAGAACGAGAACGAGAAGCAAAATCTCGAAGCCTGTCATACCGGGCGGTATCACGGCATCGGGCAAAACCGTTCGGTCAACAGTCGTCGGCTACCGAACGGCGAGGCGACTCATCAGGACGATTAGTGCAACTCCTCGTCTCAGTTTTCGCCGAGGGATAACGAAACGCTTTATGATGTCGGGACGGAAGCGGATGTACGGGATCGTGGGTTAGCTTGGTATACTTCGGGCCTTGGGTGCCCGTGACCCCGGTTCAAATCCGGGCGATCCCATATTGCTGCTGCGAGTAAACCCGCGAGCAGCAGGAATCTGATAGAGACCGGATTTGGGGTAGACCGAGGTTCTGCGCTCCGCGCAGGTTCTCGGGCATAGTTCAAATCCGTGCGACTCCATTCTCATATAAGCCGTAACGCTATTGAATATAGGCCAGCAGCGGCTATCTATCGCGTTAGCGCGGGGTGGTCGCGGTGAGCCGCACCGTCGAACTCTCGCCGTGGCCACTGTAGATCAACGTACCGGCGTATTTGCGGATCTTGAACACCAGCGGTCCCATCCATTTCCTCAAGAGATAAGCGTTTTCACCAGTTCCGCTCGCAACGCTCGAGAATTCTTCTGACAGAAAATCATCCACTAGCTATATTATGAGACTAGTATTGTGATTATTGTATACTATCCAGATTTATATAAGAGAACATGGCACCACTTTCCATGACTCAGGGGGCAGGAGTTAGTGTCAAAGTAGTTGACGAAGTCGCTGATCGAGAGGGAGTTGATCCGGGAAATCTTCAGCCGCCGCTTCACAAAGTTATAGATACGGAAGCGCTAGATGCTTTGTTTCAATCTACTTCCAGTACAGCTAGAACGGATGGAACGGTTGAGTTCCAATATAAAGGGTACCAGGTTCGAGTGAAAAGCTCAGAAGAGGTTGAAATAGGACAAACGGTATCATTCGAGGAACAATCCAATTCACATCTGCAATCAGCCAAAGACCCAATTGGGGACTGACGTAGCCAGCGCCTTCTACTGTTTTTAGGAGAATGTTGACAGAGGTCAGCATCGATCTCCTGAACCCAATGTTACTTGTCAACAATATAGGTGCCAACAAGGAACTAGATGCGTTGAAAAAGGCATCGGAAGGGTAAAAGTAGCTCCTCACAACGGTTAGGACTTATCACAATCGCCTTATTCTGACCCATGATCCTGGTTTTAGTGAATAAACCCTGAATTCGCTAATCAGTTCTTCCACATCTTTATCAGTACAACCATGCTAGTATTAAATATTAAGAAACAACTGGAGTTGGCTCAGTAACACTTTTTACACTCTTAGGTGAACATATCCCATGGCAATCACTCACAAATCTGGGTCTGATGATGTGGCAGAGCGTTGGGATCGGGCGTTCAATATCCTCTCGCAAGAACCACGACGTGAATTAGTGATCTCGCTCGCAGGTAAGTCAGCCTCTGATTGGGTACCGCTCCCCGATGCTGCACATTCGCCTCACTTCGAAGGAACTAGCGAGGACCTTCGACTGGACCTCTATCACAAGCATCTCCCAAAATTAGCGAACCATGGGTTTGTGATCTGGGAGGAATCCCCGTTCGAAGCCAGACAGGGCCCAAACTTTAGGGAAGTTGAAGCCATCATCCAGGCGATGACGGCGGCAGCCGATGCTCTTCCCGAACAAATGATAACCAACTGTCGGACGCTCAAGCCATACGCTAACCAGTGATAAACTTACCAATATATATCCTTCCATTACAATACAATAATGATGGGAGAAGATTCGAACGTATACGCACCTATGGTCAACTCCGAGACATACCCTCGTTACCTCGAAATCACCTAAGGGATGGGCAGTTCCAACCCCGACCCCCAGTTGGCGTTTTCTCAAGGTGAAGTCTCTTGAGGATGACTACTGAGACCAAATTTGTTTGGGACAATGGTACTACCAATCCGGGTTAAAGATTGGAATGCGGCAAGGATCACCCACCAGATTACTCACTGCACGCTCCCCACTTGCGCGTGTTACCCTCCTTCCTGCTGCCACCCATCACTCACCCTCCAGCGCAGACAGTGGTCTACGAGATGATGGAATCCCGTTCGAGGAACCGGTCCGGCCCGGTCAGACCTTGTACTTGAGGAACGGAATAGGTGCTTGGACTCGCTATACGGTCGGGATCAAGACGCCTATACGATATATACTAGCGAAGAGGGACCGGACTATAGCGGTAGTGACCACTCATGGTCGCAATCCGAGCAGATGAAGTCCGCTATCGCAGACCCGTCGGACACGTACGTTCTACGTTGTTTCCCAGTCCCTCATTACAGTTCGGACGTCGAGCCCTCATCTTGCAGAGGAACCTTAAAAGCTCGAGAGAGGGCATCTACTGCCTCACTATAGTGGGAACGAGTGGACGATTGATTGACTATTGCGAGGAAAAAGGGCGACCGCGAATGGGAAGACCGGAGCGATTCACCCGAGCGCGCGGAAGTTCTCACACCCACAGGAACAGCAGTCTGTTCCGATAGGGCGGATCCGACCATTCAATAGCTCTTTCGCCGCGTACGCCGACTCGCAGCGAACGCACACGGCCACAACGCGGTTGTGGTCGCGCAAGGCGATCACCCCACTCCACGCAGGGCATGGAATCAACTTCCACCCCTATGAGGTCTCACATATAGTTCGTTCCAGAGTGATATTCACTCCCGGGGGTACACAATCGACTGAGACTGACCACGTGGATGAGGGTTCGCAACGAGCCGGCTCGACGAATTCGACGATTTGAACGATGCGGCGATCGGATCGACGCGCTTCGCCAGCTCTGGCTCGACCGTACACGCGCCATTCGTGGTGCGCGGGAGAGATCGCTATGGGGTCTCGAGCGCCACCGCTCGAGAGAACAGAAGTAAGCGGCAACGCAATCGGGGACGATATCGGAAGACCGCCGCCGACCGCGAGTACGTCGGCGATGGGCAGGCGGTCGCTCGACCCCATCGAGAGAATAGACAGGGATATCATTTGAAGGCGGCCTCGAGCGAGACGAGGTCGTATTGCGTTACGACGTTGACGAGGAAAGTTCCGGGAGTACTTCCCTGCTGTAGAGTTCGAGTTGTCCGATGCGTTCGGAAGGCGGTCCAGCCGGCATCAGAACGAACTTGGTACAGCCGGCGTCAACGTATTTTTGTATCGTTTCGACGCAGTCCACAGGGGTTCCGAACGCCGAACATTCCTCGAATTTGGACGAAGAACCGACGAGGCCTCGGCGCTCGAGAACGCGCGCTTTGATTTCGCGGGCTCGGTCCGGATCCCGAGCGACGTAAGATGGCAGAATCACGCCGGCTTCGTCACGCTCGACCTCACGTCCGACCTCGTCACAGAACGCCATCAACCGGTCCAGTTTCGTATTGAACTCTTGGGGCGACATCAAAGCCGGGAACCAGCCGTCCCCGTACCGTGCGACTCTCTTCAGGGCCGCGTCACTATTCCCTCCAATCCAGATATCGAGAGTCCCCTGCGCGGGCTTGGGGGTTACCGTCACTCCGTTTAGCTGATAGTGCTCTCCGTCATAGTCCACGCTGTCCTCGGTCCAGAGACGCCTCATGAGTTCGATTGCCTCTCGAAGACGTTCGGGGCGCTGAGCCGACGAAATACCAAGAACGTCACAGAGTCGGGGATCGGCTCCGAGACCGACTGCCATAATCACCCGGCCGCGCCCTCCTGTGAGATAGTCCAGATTCGCGTAGGTGTTCGCTACCGCTACCGGGTTTCGAGCCGGTAGCGTCAGGACACTAGGGCCCATTTTAATGTCCCTGGTCCGCGCGGCGATTACGGACATCAGGACAGTGGTGTCCAGTTCCGGACGCTCAGAGATAACGTGATCGGGCAGCCAGATCGAGTCGATCCCTAATTCATCGGCCCGTTCGACGTACCGAAACAGCTCCTCGGGCTCGGGAAGTCCGTCGTGAAATTGCCCCAGCCCAACACCGATAGCGATATCGCCCATGTCAACCACTGCCAATGAATTCGTGAATAGGCATAAACGTTGGCTCGAAGACGGGGCTGTATACCGCTGCCAAGAGCGATTGACCTGCGAAGTGCATCGAACTCCGAGCCGATCCGATCGGTCGCATCGCCCACCACGCCACAGGCCGACATCCGTCCGTAACGGGCCCGTCGATCGGCCACTCGAGAGTGACTAGAATCGACTACAGTACATCCACCCGGTCGATCCATGACCAAGTGGAACAACGCACCGTCCGACGATTACGAATCGTTCGTTACGCCTCGTTCGGGAATTGGGCGTCCGAACAGTGGGAAAACGACGCCGACGGCAGAGAGGAACGGAATCGTGCCTATCGAAGAGTACTGACCGCGTTGATGATCGACGCGGTGAGCGGAGTGGTCCGACTCAGCGGGCGAGAAATCGTCGGGTGAGCAGACGCGGCGCGGAATTCCGGCGCCGTCCAGTAGCACGATTTCTGTTCTCCTCGAGTAGCGGGAAGTTCGATGGACGATACCGTTCTAGCGACGGTAAATGTCAGGCATCGGTATCGTCTGCTGTAGTATCCGGCGCTTCCTGGTCGTTGGTAGCCCCATCTACACCATTACTACTGGTATCATCGTGGGTACCACCATCACCACTGGTATCATCGTGGGTACCACCATCACCACTGGTATCATCGTGGGTACCACCATCACCACTGGTATCATCGTGGGTACCACCATCACCACTGGTATCATCGTGGGTACCACCATCACCACTGGTATCATCGTGGGTACCACCATCACTGGTAGCGTCGATATCCCCGGTTTCGTCCTTGCAGTCAGTAGTATCGCCGTCGTCGGTTTCTTTGGCCGTATTGGCGGGATCGTCTCCGAGCGAGTCGGCCCAGTCGGGGACGAACTGGTACCTGACGTCGTCGTCGAGAACGACGTACGTGTGCGTCTCGCTATCGACGACGACACGACGATCGGCATCGATCGCGACGTCGACGAGATCCTCGAGCGAGTCGATTTCGACGATCATTCGGTCGTCGTCGTTCACCGTCCCTGTGCTGATCCAGTCGTCGAATTCCGAACGGACCTTTTCGCGCTGGGCCACAGCACGGGCTTCGGAGGAGACCGTGAACCAGTCGTTTTCGCGACCGTAATAGAGACATCCCAGAGCGGCCAACGGTGCGAAGAACAGCGTCAATGAGCCGAGAACGGCGAACGTACTAGGTGTGTCGGTCACCGTTCGTTGACCCATGACGTTGTATTGCTCGTCATCTTTCTTCGGTGGAAGGACGACATAGTAGCCATCTGTACTATTGATCGGAAGCGTGTAGGTGTACGTCTGTTCGACAGGTTGGTTAGCGACGGTCCCCTCGACAGTCACGTCGATATCGACAGCCGTTCGGACGTCACCTTGCTTCACAGTCGACTCGTGGACTGACTCGATTCTGTTGATGCCGTCACGAATCGCGCCGACGTCGACGGTGAAGTTAGAGGAAACCGGTTCGCCCGCCTGCACCTGTTCTTTCTTCGAACCGATCGACGCTTCCGTTTCCCACAGACGAGTCTTCAATCCCTCGTGGTAGGCGTAGTTAACGAGTGTCGACTCGGTCGTGACCGTCGCGTTGCCGGGTGCACCACCGAATTGGAACGCAAATGTTCCGGCGAGGGCTGGTGTCCCCTCCGTAAGGTAGACCGTCTCGTTGACGTGTACGTTACCCTCCCTCAATAGCGGTGTATCCCTCTGGACCGTTGCGCTGTGATTGAACTCACCGGTAGCCTGCCACGATCCCTTGACGTACCGCTCTTCTGTCGTGCCCGGAGCAGCCACTGTCGTGTAGGACACCCAACCGCCGACGGCTGCGACTAGCACGAACGTGAGTACGAGTACCGTGAAATATTCATCTACCGTTACTTTCAATCGTGTTTTCTGGTGTGGATCAACCATGGTATCACCCGAATGACCTCTTAATGCGCTGGAAAAGCGATCGACGAGAGCGAGGACGAATCCGTCCGCGGCCGATAATTGCCAGTGTACCGGCAAAAACGAGACTGAACACTAACACATCGATCACGAGTATCGGGAGCCACGGATGCAGTCGATAGAGGGCGTGGATTACCGACTGGGGGAGGATTCGGATATATCGATACTCGGTAACATAACGATTGTAATACCCGGTCGATTCAGGGACGGAAAGTTCTACGACGACCGTCTCGCGGTCGCCGGGGCCGACGCGGAGTTGCTTGTCCGGAGTCTCGACACCCTTGCTCGCCGGGTCGACGTAGGCAACGATCGGGAGAACACCATCGTTGGGAACGGTGTACTCGATCGTATCCGACCCACCCGACTCGATGACGGTCGGACTTTGCGAGGGAGACTCGGCGCTGACGACGCCAAATTCGTGGGTACCACCGGCAAGAACCATCGTCATCGTCAACGATGTGATAAGTACTCCGGCGAGCGTGGCAGCGACTATCCACGTCGGGATCCCGCGAGGGAACAGGCCAGTTCGACGGTTTCTGGATCGTCGGGCCTTCGGACCGTTTCGGCGTTCCGTAACAGTGCTTCCGACGAAAAGCAGACAGCCAACTCCGAACAGGAGATATGCGAGTCCGTTCGATCCCTGTAGTGATCGGATTCCGAACGTCGTCGCAAGTGTTCGCTGTGTGTTTTGGACGCCGCCACGAATCAGACCGAGCGCGCTACCGAGATGTGGAATAACGATCGGATCATCGCCGATCTGAACCGCTTTGCCCACGATCTGGGCCTCTTTTACTGGCGGCTCATCGTTGGATTGATCGGTAAAGGGGTTCGCATCACCCTTCGTAACGTATCCTTCATCCGTCCGTTCGGCCACCCGATGGGTCGTGAGTCCGCCGTCGTTCTCGAGCGTCTTCGACTCGAAGACGATGATATCTCCCTCTTCAGGTGGTCCGGAGAGAGCAGCCGGAACGACGAGATAGCCGTCACCCTCCGAAATCGTCGGTTCCATGCTGTCGCTGATGACATACGAAAGGAGAACGGGCTGTCCGATGACGTGTCCGAGCGCAACGGCAACGATAGCGAGGACGACGAACAGGTACACTGCTGATTTGACGCGTCCCCACATATAATTTAAATTATATGTATTGTTTCTGATTGTCTCTCGATTCCGTTTCGGTTCCCCATCGCCCGGGCCGATCGGATCCTGATTTCCGGACGATGACGACACGGCTGTACCATTCCGATCGGTCGAGAAGGATACCGATCGCTCCGATCGATGGCCGGCTTACGCTTCCCGGCCTCCAGGACCGTAACTGCTCCGTCACCGTGCTCGAAATCATCGATGGAGTGGGAATGGGAATGGGAACTCCGGCGGTTCACCAGGCTCAGACGGTTCGTTCGAGTCAGTTGATGAGTCGTCTGATTCCGGCGGTTCCGGAACGTCACACGTTATTTCGACAGTCTCCGTCGTCGAGACCTCGGTATCCGAACCTGATGCCTCAATGTCGACCGAGACCAACTCGACCTCCTGGGTTCCGCTCTCACAGCGGACGGTCGCATTTATATCGGTGGACTTCCCCGGCTTGAGCCACCGAGTAGATGGGTACACCTCCTGAACGACCGAGTCCGCGACATCGGTACTCCAGATATCGACCGTCATGACCTCGTCGACAAAATTGTTCGTTATCGATCCAACAGAGACAGCGGTTTCGCCAGCAGACGTCACTCTCGCCTCGTCAGTCTCGAGTTCGAGATAGGCGTTCGAGTTGTCAGCGACGGCGATAGCGGCGCCCCTATCAGCGGAGGTGGTACTATACGATCCCGTCGGAAACGCAACGAACCCCGCGCTACCGGCCATCAGTCCCAGTCCGATCATTTTTCGTCGTTTCATAGCTCAGACTCCGGGAGCGTGTCGTGTGGGTCGTTTGGCAGTTTGTTCGACCGGTACGTGTGGACCGCCGCGGAGGCAGTAAACAAGAATCCGATGAGTGCCGCCCAGCCGAGGTCTGGAGCCGATTCGAACGGAGATTGCACAACCGCCATGAGACCGACCCACGTACAACTGACGATGCCCAGACCGAGATAGTACGTACTCCACGGAATGTCGCGTTTCGGAACGACCTCGAGATAGACATCGAGTTCTTGCATCCGATCGGTGACCTCGACCGTGCCACGGTTTCGGTCGAAGTCGACGACACCCGCCTTATCGAGCCTCGGAACATGACGCTGCTGTAGTGCCGTGTACGCGCGTTTGCGCTGTTGCGAGGACACCCGATCGGTGGACGTTTCGTTTTCCCACGCGGCGATCTGTTCCGCAAGGTCCCCGATATCCGCTCTCCCACCGCGCTGTTTGAGATAGCGGATGGTCCACCGACGTCGCCGGCTCTCGAGCAGGTGAAACAGCGTATCTTTCGTCAGTTCGTCCCCCTCGTTTTCACTCGTCTCTATTGCGGAAACCATACATTCAGTCATCAACGTTTGCGCGTGAGTGTGGTTTGAACGCGCCTGAAGCCCTGTGCCATTGTCGATCCCCCCACTATTCGTCCGTATGTACTATACTTTAACCTTTCTGATTAAGTAATTAAGAAGGGTAGTATTCGGTATTAATTTCAAAATCGCATGACTGAGCTACGCTCGAGCGCAAGCGACTCCGTTTCTAACTGGTGAATAATCGATCCCAGTTTCTAAAAGTGGCATTCACGGCTTCCGTGAGTCGGTTCACGGTGTTGAATACAATGGTGTAGTAGCTGAATGTATCAACCCAACCCCGCAGCGGACGGCGCTTGCGGGACAGAACACGAGATCAATCATGTACGTCCCACGAGGCAAACTCCTGGCACTGGTCGCGTTCATCCTCGCAGCGTCGATGGTCACTGCGACGGGCGCGTTCACGAGTGTCAAAGCGGATCGAACGGCAGAGGTCAAAGTCACAGGCGACGAGGATGCATTCCTCGGTCTCGAAGCAAACGAAGAAAAAGGCTACGCGAAAAACGAAGGCGGCACACTCGGGCTCTACCTGAGCGAGAATGCCGACATCAAAGGCAGCGGCCAGGGTGTCAACCCGGAGGCTGTCACCACGATAGACAACGTCTTCACGATCACTAATCAGGGCGCTCAGGAAGTATCCGTCCGGCTCGATTACCAATCAGCCGGCGACACCGTCACCTTCTACGACAGCGACTCCGGGAAGCCGATCAATGGAAACAGCATCAGCCCCGGTGAGGAAATCAACGTCGGCATCGAAGTCGACACCACCGGATACGAGTACAGCGGCAACGGGGCCGAGAGCCTCATCAAAGGTAACGACGGCGGCGAAGTGACGGTCATCGCCGAATCCGACGAAAAAGCCGCTGGCGGCCCAGACAGCGGCTCGAGCGGTAACGGTGGCTCAAGCAGCGGTGAATAACCACACGCGATGAGCCAGTTGCGTGGTCGTCGGACGGCGACAGGTCCCCGCAGGCGCGGCCCTCACAGCGGCACACAACGCAAGCGCCAGCGACGGCCACGCGACGCGCGCGTTCGACCGTATTTCATACATCCGTTCGGATTTCGGGACTTTCCGATACGAAACGGCTACCAGCCAGTCCGTCACCGATCGACGGGCCGAGTCGGGATCCAACCACAGACTGAGACGAGAATTCAGCCGCAGGCACACCTCACGCGACGAAGACACCAATGAACCGGACGAAACAACTCGGCATCGTGTTAATTACGGTCGCAGTCGTCAGCAGCGCTGTTTTCGGCCCAGGCGCATTCTCGAGTCTCACCGCAGACCGGGATGCCAACGTCGACGTCGTCGGCGACGCGAACGCGTTCATCGGCCTCGAGCCGTCAGACGGACCCAACGGCGAGTATGCCACAACGAAGAACGGTGAATTACAGCTCGCGTTGGACGAATCAGTCAAGAAAGGGGGCGGCGGCGGTATCAATCGCGGCGCAAAGACCGGTATTCGAGACGTGTTTACGATCACGAATCAGGGCGATCAGCCGATCGGAATCTGGCTGGACGAAGTCCACGAAGACGTCACGTTCACAGTGAAATCGGGCCACCCAATCGAACGCAAAGCGAACGCCATCTCTCTGAAGCCTGGACAAAGCGTCAGTGTAGGGCTCACGATCGACGTCAGCGAGTACGACGAGTCGAAGGTGATTGAATCGATAACGGTGAACGCAGATTCCGACGTGTCAGGAACGCCTGTTTCCGAACTGAATGGACGGGAAGGTGGAACGCCGGTAAACACGGGCTCAGGTGGCGACGGTGGCTCGGGTGGCAGCAGTGACTCGGGTGACAGCAGTGACTCGGGTGGCGACGACGAGAATTGTAAAGTGCTGAGTGTGGGGACATGGGGCACCTGTAAAGACAAGGGGGTAGCCTACGGGAAAGGTAAGGCAAAGGGTGCCGGAGAATTTGCTGGTGAGCAGATCAATGGTGGAAAAGAGTACGTCGGTGGGAAAATCAATGGCGGCACGGAATTTGCGGGAGACGTCGTTACTGGTGGAAAAAATGGAGTAGACAATTTCATGGATGATCCGGGAGGAACTATTGCAAAACACACGGTGTTCGATGAAGATCTCCCGACACCAGGGAGTATGCTGCGGGGGGATCTCAATGGAAACGGGAAAGCAATCTGGGAACATTCGCCTGAGGCTATTATTGGGAGAATGACGATGGCTGGACCGATCCCAGGCCCGCAAAATCTGTTTATGTCTGGAGGCGACTTCCAGTTCTATACGAATTCTATAAAAGGAGCAGCTTTGGGTTCATGGGGTAATCCGGGTTACAGTGCGTACGATCCTACTTGTGATCCGTATGATCCATCGTGCGTAGCACCGAATCAAGCAGCATCTGCATCGTATCAAGTCGGACATCTAGGGGGAAGTTTCATTCCATATTATGGGAGTGCCAGGGATCTATTAGATGCAGAAGCACACTATAGACATGGCAACCACGCTCAGGCGGGTATCTCGGCCCTCGGGGCGGTCCCAGTGCTTGGCGATAGCGCCCGAGCAACGAAGAAATTTGGCAAGATCAAGAAAGCACTGAAGGGAAGTTCGAAAGCAGACAATGCTGGAATAGTGGCAAAGAATCTCGGAAAGAGCCCAGCGAATGCCAAAACACTTGATCAGTATACCAATGGTAGAGCGACCAAACTAACTGGTAAGCACGGTTCAGACTGGAGAAATGTCCGTGATTGGGCCGCAAAGAGAGGAAACCTGAAAAAGATGGAGGGCCTGAAAAAGAGAGGGGTATCAGAAGCGGATATGAGATATCTGCTGGAAGAAGACATTCACGGTGAAGTAGCAATCCAATTGCTGGATAAGACAGCAACAAAACCTTCAAACTTGCAGCGGACGCTAAAAATCCTGGACAACCTCCCGGATACATACAATGTATTAGATAAAGGTAAAACCATTGAAAAATACAGAACTCTCGAAGAAGAGTGTGGAAGCCAGGAAGTTTCCGAAGACGTTGAGCAATTGTGCAAGGACTTGCCAGAGTCCCAGACTGGATAACGTAATATAGATCGTGAGAACGATGTGTCAAAATCCTACATCGGATAGAGAGGATAAACTGTACTCGCATGCTTGGCAAAAAAGCCAACCGTTATGGTTAGTATCGAGGCAGAATAATGCATCGTATGGAAGTAGATTGATTGGTTGAATATTGATTAGATAATAAAGGGACTCAATATGGGGAAAGAAATCCTAGAAAATGTGAAACGTGTTATGGAGAAGAATTCAATATTTATTGAAATGGCGATAATTGCAGTTTTGGTTGCTATCGCATTCACCCATTATATTCATCCGGCATTACAGCGTATTCACCCAATGTTTGACTATTCATATTCTGGTGTGTACGGTCTATACACTAACGAGACACAGATAGCTAGCGCGATCCTACTGTGCATCATATATTACCTGTACTTTGCCCACATAAGACCAGCATTATCTGAATATATTGATTTTTGAGACGGTTTTCTTTACTGACCAAGTCACTTGACCGTCTCATGTTTAACCCAGGTTGACGTGAGTTATTGAAATGGGTACCAGAGGCCGACGAACTTCCTGGCAAATATCTCTTCCCAGATCCTTGTGACGCCATTGCATATGCTATTTTGTTACTAGTGTACTCTTTCCATTTCAATGGAGTTCGTCCCTCGAGTTTCCCCTAGTGTCTATCCTCACATTCTTCGCAGCTGTTATATTTCACATCCTGCATTCAGTAAATTACTTACGGCTCGAGAGATAGTATAACGTATGATTAGGGAGGCAGTTTCCTATCCATTCAAGGGGGATGAATGGTACGTGGAAGGGTTGATTGGGGGAGGATTGCTGTTACTATATCCGATTTTCATAATTATCGACTTAACGATAGATCCGAGATCATATTCCATTATATATCTCACAACACCTGCGCTGACAATATTCGTGACAGGTTTTTACCTGCGTGTTGCGAGAGCTGCTGGGGCTGATATAGATAGCAGACCAAAATTCAACAACGGGAAGGAATTGTTTATCGATGGGGTCAAGACATTACTCATCGGTGTAATTTTCTTTCTTCCCAGCGTATCGATATGGCTCGGTGGCGCTTATTTTAGGATATATGTTATTTCTGGATTTGGTATTCTTTTGTTCCTGATTACATCGTACGTGGCACCTATCGCATTAACTAACTTTGCGATAGAAGATCAATTCTCTTCTGGATTTGATTTCAAAGCGATAAAAAATGCAGGGATTTCAAAGCGGTATGTTAAGGCATTCATCCCATACAGCATATTGGTGTACACGCTCGGGAGATTCTTCCCTTTAATCGATGTCCGTTTACTGATCGACCCCCAGCTCATGCTGGTCGTATTAGCCATAATTAATTTTTACATGTACTATATCGCGACATACCTCATTGCGAGCGGGTGTGGGCCGCAGCTTACCGCAGTGGCAGACAGTTGATGGTATCTGCGTTCTTCCCAGGATTGTCTAGATTATTTATATTTGTGAATGGTTTCATTCGTTTCTATATTTACTTTGCTGCTAGCTATCTCGTTGGAAGGGGATGTGGTCCGCAACTCGCATCAAAGCCTGAGGGAGTGGCCGAGGCGGAATGACGAGTATTCGAACGACGAGGTCCTGATTTGGTCGCCGTCTCAAATGCGCTTCGTGATGGAGCCATGATCTCGAGCACCCGGAACGAGCACCAACGGTCCGGTCTATTCGTGAACGTGGCAGTACCACGCAGCGCAGAAGGCAGTGATAAGCGAGGAAGACAGCACCCGATCAGTTTCACCGAGGGATACGACCATTTATACCGGATGCCGGTCCTAGAACGGTGCAATGGCGCAAGCGGGAAATTCCGAACTCGTCGACTCCTTCGAGCAGTTCTTCCGCAACTACTACGACAACGAGATCAAACAGCTTGCCCAGCAGTACCCGAACGAACAGCGCTCACTGCACGTCGACTGGCAGGACCTCTACCGATTCGATCCCGACCTTGCAGACGACTATATCGCACAGCCCGAACAACTGCAGCGCTACGGGGAAGAAGCACTGCGACTGTACGACCTGCCGATCGACGTGAGTCTCGGACAGGCCCACGTCCGAGTTCGAAACCTCCCCGAGACGGAATCGCCCGAGATCAGGGAGATTCGCGCGCGGGACATGAACTCCCTCGTTCAGGTCCGTGGAATCGTCCGGAAAGCCACCGATGTCCGCCCCAAAATCGAGGAAGCTGCCTTCGAATGCCAGCTCTGTGGCACCCTCACTCGAGTTCCCCAGTCGAGCGGCGACTTCCAGGAACCCCACGAATGTCAGGGCTGTGAACGGCAGGGACCATTCCGCGTCAACTTCGATCAATCGGAGTTCGTCGACTCGCAGAAGCTTCGCATTCAGGAAAGTCCCGAAGGGCTCCGGGGTGGTGAAACGCCACAGTCGCTCGACATCCACGTCGAAGACGATATCACGGGCGAAGTAACCCCCGGTGATCACGTCTCCGCGACCGGCGTCCTCCGGCTCGAGCAACAGGGCGACCAGCAGGAGAAATCTCCCGTCTTCGACTTCTACATGGAGGGCATGTCCGTCGATATCGACGAAGAGCAGTTCGAGGACATGGACATCACCGAGGAGGACAAGAAGGCAATCTACGAGATTTCGAATCGAGACGACATCTACGAGCACATGATCGCCTCGATCGCGCCCTCCATCTACGGCTACGAGCAGGAGAAACTCGCGATGATCCTGCAGTTATTCTCGGGCGTCACGAAGCAGTTGCCCGACGGCTCGAGAATCCGGGGGGACCTGCACATGTTGCTGATCGGTGACCCGGGAACTGGTAAATCGCAGATGCTGAGCTACATTCAGAACATCGCACCTCGAGCCGTCTACACCTCTGGGAAAGGGTCGTCCTCGGCCGGACTTACTGCGGCTGCCGTTCGCGACGACTTCGGAGACGGCCAGCAGTGGACCCTCGAGGCTGGTGCGCTCGTCCTCGCCGATCAAGGGATCGCCGCCATCGACGAACTCGATAAAATGCGCGCGGAAGACCGGAGCGCCATGCATGAGGCGTTGGAGCAACAGAAGATATCGGTTTCCAAAGCGGGTATCAACGCCACGCTCAAGTCCCGATGTTCGCTGCTTGGCGCAGCTAACCCCAAGTACGGCCGATTCGACCAGTACGAGCCAATCAGCGAGCAGATCGACCTCGAACCAGCACTGATTTCACGGTTCGACCTGATATTCACCGTCACCGACACGCCGGACGAAGAGAAAGATCGGAATCTCGCAGAACACATCATCACGACGAACTACGCCGGCGAGTTGACCACTCAGCGCGAACAACTGTCCTCGCTCGAGGTGACCACCGAGGAAATCGACGAGATGACGGCGCAAGTCGATCCGGAAATCGACGCCGAACTCCTGCGCAAGTACATCGCCTACGCCAAACAAAACTGCCACCCGCGGATGACCGAGGAGGCCCGCGAGGCCATCCGTGAGTTCTACGTCGATCTGCGCTCGAAGGGAACCGACGAAGATGCCGCCGTACCCGTCACGGCACGAAAGCTCGAGGCGCTGGTTCGCCTCTCGGAGGCGAGTGCTCGCGTTCGGCTGTCGGACACGGTCGAACAGTCGGACGCCGAGCAGGTCATCGAAATCGTTCGCTCGTGTCTCCAGGACGTCGGGGTCGATCCCGAGACCGGCGAGTTCGACGCGGACATCGTCGAAGCCGGCACCTCGAAGTCCCAGCGCGACCGAATCAAGAACCTCAAACAGCTCATTAGCGATATCGAAGAGGAGTACGACGACGGTGCGCCGGTCGACATCGTTTTAGAGCGTGCCGAGGAAGTCGGTATGGACCACTCCAAGGCCGAACACGAGATAGACAAGCTCAAACAGAAGGGCGAGGTCTACGAGCCAAGTACGGACACTCTTCGAACGACGTAGTGGCAAGGAATCACCCCCGTTAGCGGACGTCGTACTCACCGATCGTCGCCGAGGTCGTCGATTGCAGCGACCGTCGAACGGATAGTCACCGGTGCGACGTCGGCGACATCTGCCGCCGCGGCTTGGGTGACCGAGGGCCATTCGTCGCGTTCACCGGCAGCCCCTGTACAGGCAAGCCGCGGCAACGCCGCTCGGGTTACGGCCGCCGATTTTTCTCGCTTCGAGCAGTGCATCGATATGTTCGCGTGCTCGACGCTCGACGGCCGTCCCGAGGTCGAGTTTCGAGGCGTAGCGGGGAAGGTACTGAGCGGGATCGATCGGCCCCGTTGGAAGACCAAGTTCCCGGTTCAGGGCAGTGTACGCAGCCGAGAGTTCGTCGCTGTCGGCGCGCGACAGCCGCAATCTCGTCGGTCGTCCGGGCGATCGAACGCGTCCTGCAGGTCGCATAGATCGCGGCAGCAGCGAATCCTTCGAGTGACCGTCCGTGGAACAGTCCTTCGGACTGTGCAGATTCAAAGAGGGTGCAGGCCTGCTCTCGTGCTGAGTCTGGGAGCGAAAGCAAGGCGGTCATCCGTCTGATTTCCGTGAACCCGTAGACCTGGTTGCGCTCCGCTTTCGACGCGATCCGGGCACGGTTGTGTTCTCGGCGCAAACGTGCGATCTGTCGTCGCTTGCGCCCGGTTACTCGTGAGCTATACCCCGAATATGAACCGGAACCGTACCCAATTTCCGTCGAGAGCCCGTGATCGTGTCTTGAACGGGTCAGCGGTGCGCCGGTTCGTCGACGGTCGGTCTCTTCGTCGTCGAACGAACGCCACTCCGGACCACGATCGATCGCGTCTTCGGCGACAACGAGTCCGCATTCTTCACAGACAACTTCAGTACCCCTTCTCCGTAATCTGCCGTTGCATTCGGGGCAGACCGCAGACGAATCGGTCTCTGCCATTAGTTATTGTGACTCCCTATGACCGATAGCTCCCCCTTCGTATTTAAATTGTTGGAAAACCTGAACGAAGAGGAGAAAAACTGCAAGCGAGGCGGAGGAGCCTATCGGGCGAAGATCTGGGCCAGGAGAGAGCGCGAGCGAGACGGTGACTCGGAGCGGTGTCGGTCACTCACATCGTTGCGATCTGCGAGAAGGCGTTCGTACTGCTGAATTACGGCCTGCCGACGGTTCTCGCTCGTCTCGAGTGCGCGTTCGAGGACGGCGATTCGAATTCGGAGTCGGGTTTGTTCGATCCGGTACGAAAGCGGCGGTTCAGGGGGGCTCGGGCCGACAGCGGACTGGTGGTTCGGACTGACACAGTGGTGGATCGGTTCGTCGGTCGAATCCGACTGACGGGTTCGAATCCGTTCGTCAGCGGGGGTGGTGAAGTCGGGGCTTCGTTGCTCGGCGGACATGGGCCACGTACGGCTTCCACGCTGCTTCGGAAAAAGGTCAGTCAGTCGGGCGTCAGACGCGTCCGACGTCAGTCGTGCAGTCGGCCGATGTTACGCTCGAAGGTGCGCGAGGATACCTTCGGTGTCGGCCGGAACGGGTTCCGGTTCTCGACCGGCGGCGGCCGCAGCGTCGGGATCTTTGAGCAAGTGTCCCGTGGTGAGACAGGCAACGCGTTCGTCGTCGGCGACGATGCCTTCGTCGCGAAGTTTTCGCAGACCGGCGACGGAGGCAGCGGAGGCGGGTTCGACGCCGATCCCTTCGCCCGCGAGGTCGCGCTGAGCATCGGTGATTTGCTCGTCGGAGACCGCGACCGCAGTGCCCCCGGTCTCGCGGATTCCGGGCAGGGCCTTCGGCGCGTTGACAGGGTTGCCGATCCGAATCGCGGTCGCACGCGTCTCCACGTTGTCCCAGCGGCGGACCTCATCGGCACCGTTTTCGATCGCTTCGACCATCGGCGCAGCGCCCGCGGCCTGGACCCCGGTCAGTTTCGGGACGTCGCTCTCGGCGAGCGCGCCGGCCTGGACGAGTTCGCGGAAGGCTTTGTACAGCGCAGACGTGTTCCCAGCGTTCCCGACGGGGAGCACGATACGGTCGGGAACGGCGTCGTAATCTGCGAGGAAACCTTCGAGAATCTCGAGGCCGATCGTCTTCTGGCCTTCGAGGCGGAACGGATTCAGCGAATTCAGCAGGTAGGCCTCCCCCTTTCCGGCGAGTTCCTGAACGATGTCGAGACAGGCGTCGAAATTGCCGTCGACCTCGAGGATGCGCGCGCCGTGGAGGCTCGCCTGAGCGATTTTGCCCGCCGCGACCTTCCCGGCGGGGAGGAGAACGAGCGTTTCCATCCCGCCGCGGGAGCCGTAGGCGGCCAGGGCGGCACTGGTGTTACCCGTCGAGGCACAGGCCAATCGATCGACACCGAGCTCTCTTGCGACCCTGACGCCGACGGTCATTCCGCGGTCCTTGAACGACCCCGTCGGATTCATTCCCTCGTGTTTGATCCGCAAGGCCTCGACACCGATCGATTCCTTCAGTCGCGGGACTTCGTACAGCGGCGTCGCCCCCTCTTGAATCGAGACGCCCGCCTCGAACGGGAGGGCGTCCGCGTAGCGCCAGACGCCCTCGCCTTCGAAGTCGTCGAACGTCGGTACGTCGGCGTATCGGACCTCGAGAAGACCGTTGCAGTCGTCACACGTGTACCGAACGTCCGCGAAAGGTGCGAACGTCTCGCCGCACTCGATGCATTCGAGCCAGACGCCCTCGTCGGCGTCGGCGGGCACTGTCGGCCGATCAGCGGAGAGGCTGAGACTCATTGTCGGTCGAGAAGGTGGCGAGGGGGAAAAAGTGAGTGGATTCGGGTGTGGTGTCGCTTACCTGGTTTGGCCGTCGAACTCGTCGATTACGTCGTGAACCGTGGCCGTCCAGGTGTCCAAGGCATCGTGCAGCAGGGCTTTCGCCTCCGGAAGCGCAATTGCGGTGTACTGGTAGACGTAGCCGCCACCGTCCAGCAGACGTCGGTCCCGCCGAGCGAGCCCCCGGTCGCGTAACGTCGATAGTGAGCGATTGACCGTACTTCGGTCGCGCTCCATCGTCGCGGCCAGTTCGTCGATCGTGCTCCCGGGTTGATCGCATAACACGAGATACGTCCACGTTTCGTGGTTTTCGATGCCGAACACGCAGCTCATCACTTCCTCGAACGGCGGATTCGATTCCTCCATCAGTTCCCCGAGACGGTGCTGCGGAGGTTCGGACATACCGGGTAATACGCGCGACGGGATGAAAACGATGCCGTTGGTATCTGTCCCGCTGGGACGATATTATTCGTCGTGGGCCTCCGATCCGTATCCCATTTTCCGGATGCAAGCCCGCATCGCTCGCTCGCTCTCGTGACGATGGAGTCGCGTCGGCGTATCGCAGTAATACACCGAGCCGTCGTATCGAAGCGTTACCTCGTAATCCGTCTCCACTGCGGTGGTCGTAATAACGACTCGTCGTCCGTCCTGAATCGCCTCTATGATCGCGTCTGTTTCGAGTTCGCCTGCTGAAATACGGAGGGGCTCCGCCATCGGGTGAAACTGCGTGTTCGGATCTAAAGAAGGTTCGCGTCGGCCGTTCCACCCCGTTGTACCCACCCCTATCGACAGTCCAGTACCCATCAAACATATACGAAGTATGCCACGAAAACCATAGAGTCGCGTCGAATCGTCCGACCGGAGACGGATGTGAACGAGTGACACCAGACCGAGATACCGCTACACTGGATCAGGTCGTACCTCGCACCATGGCATCGGAAACGTCAATACGAAGAAGCGAACGAACCGGAACTGCACTCGAGCCCTGGCAAGCAGGGACCGTCGGCGGCATCGCCGGTGCCATCGTGTTCGGCGCGATGATGGCGATGCAAATGCCGGGCGTCCTCGACGGGGCGATTCCGGCGATGTACGGTCTCGAGGGCGGCACCGTCGGCATGGCCATCCACGTGGCACACGGAGCCGTCATCGGCGTCGGTTTCGCAGCGGTGCTCGTGGCTGCCAATCGGACCAATCCCAGCCTCGCGACCGGTGGAATACTCGGCATAACGTACGGTCTCGTCATCTGGGCAATCCTCGCGGCTATCGTTATGCCGATATGGCTTTCGGCGGTCGGCTTCGAAATGGCGCCCGCCGTGCCGAACATCGCCGTCGAAAGCATCGTCGGCCACGCAGCCTACGGACTCGTCCTCGGCGTGACGTACGCACTGCTCGAGCGAACCTGAACCGAATCCGCAGAGGGAGGTGTCCTCCTGCTGGTCGGTCGCCGATACCCCCTCACCCGTCGTTACAGCACGTACACCACGACCAGAGCCACCGGTCCAAGGACCATGAGTAACGTGGCGAGTAGCAATCTGAGTGACATGGCTCGACTTTAACCAGATCATCCACTGATATAAATACCACAGTTTGTTCAAAAACATTGGTTATAATAGGATTTGACTAAAGGAGAAAATGTCAAATATCTATTCTATTTTTCGAATCGACAGCTGGTCGACGCGTTCTGAGTGGTAGTCGACTCGCCCATTTACCCTCTCGTGTACTAATTGACATCCTCGCCGCCCTATAGGGCGGGGCGTTCTCCTCGCACTTCCCTACTGTCAGCACACACTTCGAAGAGAAACCAGACCGAAACCGTTCGCTCGCGCGATCGGGGTCAACCGACTACTCGAGCAACCAGCTCAACAGCGCCTTCTGTGCGTGCAGTCGATTTTCCGCCTGATCGAAGATGATCGAGCGATCGCCCTCGATGACGGCATCGGTGATTTCCTCGCCGCGATGGGCCGGAAGACAGTGCATAACCGATGCATCGGGGGCGTGTTCGAGCAAGTCTGAACAGACCTGGAACCCTTCGAAGTCGTCCATTCGGACGTCACGTTCGTCCTCTTGGCCCATACTGATCCAGACGTCGGTGTAAATGATATCGGCGTCGGTCACCGCGTCGACGGGGTCAGTCGAGATCGTCGGATCGCCGCCGAGGGCGCGGGCGCGCTCGAGGACTTCGTCGTCGATATCGTACCCATCGGGCGTCGCCACCGTCAGATCGATGTCGGTCAGTGCACAGCCGAGCGCAAACGACTGGGCGACGTTGTTACCGTCGCCGACCCAGGCCGCCGAGACGCCGTCGAACCCGTCCTCGTGTTCGCGGATCGTCAGTAGATCCGCGAGCGTCTGGCACGGGTGGGCGTCGTCGGTGAGACCGTTAACCACCGGGACCGACGAGTACTCCGCGAGCACCTCGATGTTTTCGTGTTTGAACACCCGGGCCATCACCGCGTCGACGTACCGTGAAAGCGTCCGTGAGGTGTCTTTCAGTGGCTCTCCCCGGCCCAGCTGGATGTCGTCTTCGCCGAGAAACACGGCGTGACCGCCTAGCTGGGTCATTCCCGTCTCGAACGAGACGCGGGTCCGCGTACTCGGCTTCTGAAAGATCATTCCGAGCGTCCGATCCTCGAGGGCGGCGTGGTCGTCACCCGCCCGCTGGGCGCGTTTGTATTCGCTCGCCCGGTCGAGAATCGTCAGTAGTTCGTCGCGCGAGACGTCGTCGATATCGAGAAAGTGTGTCGGATTGGAATCGGTCATCATAGAGGATCACCGCCTGTCCGCGTTCGGACGTCTACTAGTGGGAACATCGTCGTCATCAGTCGTCTCCTCCGCGGAGCGTCGTCGCGACCCGCTCTAAGACCGCAACTGATTGGTCGAACTCCGGCAGCGAGAGCCGTTCGTCGGGTGCGTGGTCCAACGCCGAGTTACCGGGTCCGTAGGTGACCATCGGACAACTCCAGGCGTCGGCGTAGAGGTTCATATCGCTGGTCCCGGTCTTCCGGAGGAGACGCGGATCGCTGCCTTCCGCACGGATGGCGGCACGGAACGCCCGCGCGACCTCCGTCCGCGGGCTCTCCATCACCGGCGGAATTGGCTCGTCCCATGAGACAGTGCCGATCTCGAGTTTGGCTTCGGCTGTCTCGCGAACCGACTCGACGTCCAGTGACGGGGGGACCCGCAACTGCGCCTCGAGGGTTGCCTCGACGGAGAGTCCGTCGTCGCTGATCCCGCCGTCGATGTCGACGGGTTTAGCGGTCACCCGCTCGAAGACGGGCGTGTACTCGTCCTGTTCGAACGCGTCCTCGACGCCCGTCCACCAGTTGGTCGCGTGCTGAATCGCGTTGGGTCCCGGTCTGGACGTGTGACCGGATTCGCTGGTCGCAACGTAGGTTCCGGCCAGAAAGCCTCGATAGCCGAGCGTGATGCCCGTCGAACCGCTCGGTTCGCCGTTGATCACGGCGTCCGGTTCGGTCTCGCGATCCGCGACGAGGTGGCGGGCACCCAGCGAACTCGTCTCTTCCTGGACGACGCCGACGAAGGAAACGCCGGTTCGAATGGCTGCGACGGCCATCGCCACCAGCGGGCCGGTCGCGTCGACGCTTCCTCGTCCCCAGAGGACGTCGTCACCGACCGCGGCGACGTCTGCGTTTTCGTCTTCTTCGTCCGCGGTCGTGACTTGGACCGGAATCTCCCCGGGGACGGTGTCGACGTGGGACGTCAATAGAACGGCATCGTCCGCCGGTGCGCGTACGTTGCCGACCTCGTCGATCCGGGCCTCGCGGCCGTAGCTGTCGAAAAATTGGACCAGGTGCTCGGCGGCCGCGTCCTCTTCACCCGAGGGTGAGGGAATCGAAACGAGGTCGGTCAAGAGGTCGCGGGCTGCCTCGAGCGAGACGTCAGCGGTGTCTTCCATGGATGCGCTCATGATTCGGACTCGGTTTCGGGTGCGAGGATCTCGGTCAGCGCGTCCACGAGCCGGTCCGCCTCCGACTCGCCGATCACGAGCGGCGGAAGTAATCGCAGCACGGTCCGGCCCGCCGGCAGCGCCAGGATCTGGTGTTCGAGCGCCAGATCGCGGGCGACGCGGTTCGCGCCGCGTTTCAACTCGACGCCGACGAGCAGCCCGTCGCCGCGAACCTCGCGGACCTCGTCGCCCAGCGCCGCGTCCAGTTCGGAGACGAGGTAGTCGCCGATTTCAGCGGCGTGAGCGGGCCACTCCTCTTCGACCAGCGTCGAGACGGTCGCGTGGACCGCCGCGGCGACGACGGGGCCGCCGCTGAACGTCGCGTTGTGCGAGGCCGCGCCGTCAGCGATCCAGTCCCGTACCGCGACCGCGCCGACGGGCAGGCCGTTGCCCAGGCCCTTCGCCGTCGTCAGCACGTCCGGCGTGACGCCCGCGTTCTGGCAGGCCCACATCCGGCCGGTGCGGCCCATCCCGGTCTGGACCTCGTCGAAGACGAGCGCCGCGCCGGCCTCGTCGGTCAGTTCACGGGCGGTCTCGAGGTATCCTGCGGGTGGGACGTTGATACCGCCTTCACCCTGGATCGGTTCGAGGATTACCGCCGCGGTTTCGTCGTCCACGGCGGCAGCGAGTTCCTCGGCGTCGCCGTAGGGGACGAACTCCACGTCGCCGGCCAGGGGTTCGTACGGTTTCTTGTACTTGTCCTTCCAGGTCGCCGCGAGCGATCCCATCGTCCGCCCGTGGAACGAGCGGGTCGCGGCGACGATCTTCGACTCGCCGGTCGCCGACCGGGCGAATTTTAGCGCGGCCTCGTTTGCCTCGGTCCCGGAATTGCAAAACCAGGCTCCCTCGAGCCCGTCGGGTGCGGCCGCGACGAGCGAGGCGTAGGCGTCCTCGCGCGCCTGGACGGGATAGGAGGAGTCGACGAACGTCAACTCGCCGACCTGCTCCTGAACCGCGTCGACGACCGCAGGGTGGCAGTGGCCCAGTGGCGTGCAGGCATAACTTGCCCCGGCGTCTAGGTACTCCGTTCCGTCGGTGCCGTAGAGGAACGGCCCATCGCCGGTCTCGATGCCGATGGGTTTGCCGCCGGAGACGAAATCCAGGTCACTCATTGTGCAGTCTCCCCCGTTTCGGTGTCTGCTTCGTCCGCGAGCACGCTTGGCTCGAGGGTCGTTCCGTCGCCCGAGAGCGCGCTCGTGATCGGTTCGTCGGCGTTCGCAGTCGCGACCGTCACCGACGCTGCACCGCCTTCGAGGGCCTCTTCCGCTGCCATGACCTTCTTGGTCATGAATCCCGCCGCGGCGTCTTTGACCGCGTCGAACGCCGCGGGCGTGGCGGCCGAGTCGATTCTCGTCGACTCGTCGTCGGGGTCCTCGTAGATCCCCGATACGTCCGTGAGGACGACCAGATCCGCCTCGAGTGCGCCGGCGATCGCGGCCGCTGCGCGGTCGGCGTCGGCGTTGACCGCGGTGTAGCCACCTTCCTTCTCGCGGCCGAGTACCGGAACGGAGACGACGGGCGTGTAACCGTTCGACAGCAGCGTCTCGAGCAGATCAGCGTTGACTGACTCGATCGTTCCCGAGTGGTCGCCGCGCTTGATCTTCTTCTTGCCGTCTTCTTTGACGCGGACGGCGGACTTCCGCTTCCCCTCCAGAAGCTTGCCGTCCGTGCCCGAGAGGCCGACCGCGTCGACGCCCTCGTTGTGCAGGCTCTCCACCAGATCGGTGTTGAGCTTGCCCGGCATCACCATCTTGAAGACGTCCATCGTGCGCTCGTCGGTGAACCGACCGACCACGCCGCCGGGAGTCTCGACGTAGACCGGTTCCTCGCCGAGTTCCTCGAGCGTCTCGTCGACCGCCGTAGAACCACCGTGGGTGAGGACGACATCCTCGTCGTCCTCGACCAGTGAGGCGACGTCGGCGAGTGCGCCTTCGGGATCGACGGCGCGAGCGCCACCGATCTTGACCACTGTCGTCATTTCAAGGTGCCCCCACGGGGTGCAGTCCCGTGAACTCGAGGCCGGCCGTCTCCTCGAAGCCGAGCGCGACGTTCGCGGCGTGGACCGCTTGCCCCGCCGAGCCCTTCATCATATTGTCGATGGCGGAGAAGACGACGACGCGCTTGTTCGACGGATCGAGTTCGAAGCCGACCTCGGCGATGTTGGTCCCGGCGACCGCCTTGGGCTCGGGGTAGCGGTAGACGCCGGAGCCGCCGGCAGCCATCCGGACGAACGGCTCGTCCTCGTAGCAGCCGCGGTACGCCTGCCAGAGGTCGCCTTTCGAGACTGGCCCCGATGGGAAGACGTGGTTGGTCGCACTGGCACCGCGAACCATATCGACGGCGTGGCAGGTAAACGACATGCTCGTGCCGAGGAACTGCTCGATCTCCGCCTCGTGGCGGTGTCCGGTCGGCGCGTACGGTCGGACGACGCCCGAGCGCTCGGGGTGACTCGAGGCTTCGCCGCCGCCCGCACCGCCTTCGGAGGAGCCGACTTTCACGTCGACGACGACTTGCTCGCCGCCGTCGAGAACGCCGTGTTCGAACAGCGGGTACAGTCCGAGGATCGTCGCAGTGGCGTTACAGCCGCCGCCCGCGATGAGGTCTGCACCCTCGAGGTTCTCGCGGTTGATTTCGGGAAGCGCGTACTCCGCGCGATCGAGGTACTCGGGCGCGTCGTGGCCGTCGTACCAGTCGTCGTATTGCGCTTCGCTTTCGAGGCGGAAGTCGGCCGAGAGATCCACGACGGTATCTGCGATGTCGAAAAAGTCGTCGATTCGGCCCATGGAGACGCCGTGTGGCGTCGCCGCGAACAACACGTCGACGGACTCGAGATCGTCCGGTTCGGTAAAGCGGAGGTCGGTCCCGCGAAGCGGTGGGTGGACGGAGCCGACGCTCTTGCCGGCCTTCGAGCGACTGGTGACCTGCGCGATCTCGACGTTCGGGTGGCCGGCGAGCAATCGCAGCAGTTCGCCGCCCGTAAAGCCGCTCCCGCCGATAACGGTCGCGGTCACCGTCTCGGCACGTTCGTCCGCGCCGGTTTCGGTGTCGACCGCCATCAGACGGTCACCTCGAGTTCCGGGTCGGCCGCCTCGGCTCTTGCTTCGAGCCAGTCGACGACGGTGGCAGCGACGTCGGTGTCGACGGCCCCGTCGAGCGCTTTGAATTCGACGGTATGGTTGACCTCGTGAACGGTGTAGGAATCACCGGTCTCCATGAGATCAACGCCGAGAAGCCCGCCACCGACGGCGTCGCTGGCCTTCCGGACGAGTTCTCTCGCTTCGTCGTCGACGTCGAAGACGTCCGTCTCGGCGCCCTTTGCTGCGTTCGTAATCCAGTGGTCAGACGAGCGGACCATCGCGGCGATAGGCTCGCCGTCGGTCGCAAGCACGCGGATGTCACGGCCCGGCTTCTCGACGAACTCCTGGACGTAGAACACCTTGTGTTCGTAGTGGCCGAGCGTCGCCTTGTGCTCGAGGATGGCTTCTGCAGCGTCGCGGGAGTCGATTTTGGCCATCAGGCGCCCCCACGAACCGACGACGGGTTTGAGGACGCACGGATAGCCGAAGTCCTCGATGGCTTCCATCGCGGTTTCCTTGGTGAAGGCGACCGTCGTCGCGGGCGTCGGCACGCCCGCAGCCTCGAGCGCGAGGCTGTTTTTCACTTTGTCCGCACAGACGTCCGCCGTTTCGTGGCTGTTGACGACAGGGATTCCGTACGCTTCGAGGAACTGCGTGGCGTACAGGCTCCGACTCGTCGCGAGACAGCGGTCGACGACGATGTCGAGATCGTCGAATTCCGCGGGCGCGCCCGAAATGTCGAACGTCTGCTTGCGGACGTCGATCTTCGTCACCTCGTGATCGCGCTCGCGAAGCTCATTTAAGAGGAGCTTCTCGTCCTTGCGAATCCGTGAATAGAGTATGCCTACGTTCACGCGAGCCACCTCCGGGTGGGTATGAAAGGCCCGTTACGAGCCACTCGAGTCGCGTCCGCAGCGCGGGCCGGTATCGTGCCCGACTGCAAGGTCACTCACCCCAGTCCTCTTCGAGCTCGGGGGCCCGCTCGAGGACTGGCGGCTCGGTGTCGACGACTTCCAGTTCGGCGCCACAGGTCGTACAGTCAACGATCTCTCCGACTTCCAGATCGTCGTGCAGGGACACCTCAGCCCCACACTCGACGCATTCGGTCATTGTATTCGCACGTGGGTGCCGCGCTCCCTTAAAGCCTTCGAACTTAACAGCAAAATTATACTATCTGCACTGCCCTCTAACGGGACGTAGATGCTATCTTACCGCAGTTTTACTTTGACATATCATGAAGTAGGTAATTTTTCCCCTCGCGGGGATCGCCGCCGAACCGTGCGGTAGACGACCCCCAGAAGCGCGGACAGCTCCGTTCTCGCTGATCGAGACACGAGGTCACACATAGTCGTTCACCTCCGACCGAAGCGACTCGTGTGCCGACTCGAGTGTCCCGATCAGTTCGTCGAGCGCGGTTTCATCCGCCACGAGTCGCTCGCGGGCCGGCTCGAGTTGTGCCTCAACCGCCTCGGGGGCGGGACCGCCCCGCGAATCGCGACTCGCCACGCTCCGAGCGGGGTCGAGCGCATCCTCGACGGCGGCGGGATCGACGTGTGCCTCGAGCGATTCGCCGAGTACCTCCTGTGCCGCGGACTCGAGTGCATCGTAATCTGCACCGTTCTCCGCCGCGATGGCGACCAGTTCGTGTGCCGTCCTGAAGGGGAGCCCGTTTGCGGCCAGCAGATCGGCGACGCCGGTCGCCGTCGAGAACCCCTCGCCGGCCTCCGCCGCCATAGTCCCCTCGTTCCAGTCCGCTGTCGCCACCGCTCCCGCCGCGACCTCACTCGCCTCGGTAACCGCATCGACGGTTTCCCAGGCGTGAGTCGTCGCCCGCTGGAGATCCCGGTTGTACGCGCGCGGAAGCCCCTTGAGCGTCGTCGCCAATCCCTGGACGCCGCCGGCCGCATCGCCCGCGACGGCACGGACGAGCTCCAGCGTGTCCGGGTTCTTCTTCTGGGGCATGATTGACGACGTCGAAGAGTAGTCGTCCGAAAGATCGACGAACCCGCGGTTCGCGAAGATGATCACGTCTTCGGCCAACCCGGACAGCGTCGTCGCGTGGATCGAAAGCGCTTGTACCGCCTCGAGCAGGAAATCCCGACCCGAGGAGGCGTCCATCGAGTTTTCCACGACCCCGTCGAAACCCAGCAGGTCGGCGACCTGCTCGCGATCGACGTCGAACGTGGTCCCCGCGAAGGCCGCACCTCCCAGCGGCGACTCGTTGATCCGCGCGTAGGTCTCGAGTAGTCGTTCGGTGTCGCGGCCGACGGCCCCCTCGTACGCTAACGCCCAGTGAGCTACCGTCGTCGGCTGTGCAGGCTGGAGGTGGGTGTAGCCGGGCATGATCGTCTCCGAGTGGTCGGTCGCTACGTCCACGAGCGACTCGCGCAGCGCGAGCGTCGTCTCAATGGCTTCGAGGATGTCCTCGCGCAGTCGGTAGCGGATACAGGCCGCGACCTCGTCGTTGCGCGACCGCGCGGTGTGCATCTTCCCGCCGTCCGCACCAATGCGTTGGATGACGGCCGTCTCGATGGCCTCGTGGACGTCCTCGCCGTCGGGCAGGGAATCGTGGCCGTCGACCTCGGTCGCGTCGAGCGCGGTCAGGATCTGACCGGCCACGTCGTCCGCGATGATACCTTGCTCGGCGAGCATAACCGTGTGTGCGCGGTCGACCGCCAGATCGGCCTCGAAAATGCGGTCGTCGGCCTCGAGCGAGGAGAGGAAGCTCCGAGCCGGGCCGCCGCTGAAGCGGTCCCGGCGGACGACGCTTTCGTCGTCAGCGCCACCGTCAGCGCGGACCGAATTCCCCTCGGCGTCACCGTCGCGAGCGCTCTCCTCGGACATGGTTACTCGTCTACGTCGGAGCGTAGCTCCGACGAGGATCCGCTCGCTTCGCTCGCGTTACCGCCGCTCCCGTCGGTCGCGAGTTCGACTTCCTCGTCCGCGGCGTTCGCGGCGATCGCCTCGTTTGCGAGACGGCGCTGGAACCCGTGATACTTCGCGACGCCGGTCGCGTCCTCCTGTTTGATCTTGCCGACCGTTTCGGTGTCGAACGATGCGTGTTCGGCGGAGTAGGCCGCGAACGAACTATCGCGAGCGACCGGGCGGGCCTGTCCGCCTTCGAAGCGGATCGTCACTGTTCCGGTGACGCGTTTCTGGGTCTCGGCGATGAAGCCCTCGAGTGCGCCCACGAGCGGTGCGTCGATCAGCCCCTCGTAGCCCTTCTGGGCCCACTGTTGATCGATCTGCTGTTTGAACTGGCGCTCCTCCTGAGTGAGGACGAGTCCCTCGAGGGCCTCGTGAGCGTTCAAAAGCGTCGTCGCGCCCGGGTGTTCGTAGTTTTCGCGCACCTTCAGCCCGAGCATGCGATCTTCCATCGTATCCGTCCGACCGACGCCGTATCCGCCCGCCAGGTCGTTCAAGTACTCGATCAGTTCGACCGGATCGTACTCCTCGCCATCGACAGCCACGGGATAACCCTGCTCGAAGGCGATCTCGATTTCCTCGGTCTCGCCGGACGGCTCGTCGGTCCACTCGTAGATGTCCCGCGGCGGGACGTAACTGGGGTCTTCGAGGTCGTCGCCCTCGACCGAGCGGCTCCAGATGTTGGTGTCGATCGACCAGTCGCCGCCGCTGCCGCCCTCGACGGGGAGGTCCTTCTCGTCGGCGTACTCCTGTTCCCACTCGCGGGTGAGACCGAGTTCGCGTACGGGTGCGATTACCTCAAGGTCGGAGTCACGCCAGACGGCCTCGAATCGAAGCTGGTCGTTGCCCTTGCCCGTACAGCCGTGGGCGATGCCGGTACAGTCCTGTTCCTCCGCGACCTCGAGGATCGCCTCGGCGATCACTGGACGGGCCAGCGCCGTTCCCAGCGGGTAGCCCTGGTACGTCGCGTTCGCGCGAACGCTCTCGAGACAGAGTTGCGCGAATTCCGCTCGCGCGTCGACGACGTAGTGGTCGAGGCCGAGTGCCTCAGCAGTCTCTTCAGCCTCGTCGAACTCCGAGGCCGGCTGGCCGACGTCGACGGTGACGCCGATTACGTCGTCGTATCCGTATTCTTCCTCGAGCAACGGAACACAGACAGTCGTGTCCAGGCCGCCCGAGAACGCAAGTGCCACGCGGGTCATATCGTACTCGAGTGAAATCCCAGGACGGACTTAAGCCCGTTGGTTTCATTTTCGAAAATAAGCGAGAGAGCATCTGCTATGTGGAAAAATGCTGTTTCCGAGATGTTGGAACGAACCAGGATCGATGGGTGAAGTAGAATGCGGGCTCAAAAGGCCCGTCGTGGTCGTCGTGGCCGCCGAGTGACGGTCCCGCCGGTAGCGAAATCGGCGAGCGTCGTGCCGACGGAGAGGCCCATTAGCCGAAGTATGTGATATCGCGCTACTAAAGCCTTTCTTAGTGAGATCGCGATAATACGCGGGCGACCCGGCGCAGCGACGAAGCCTGATCAGTTCGGTCGCCGCTCGACGTCACCGCGTCGTCAGTCATTCCTCGTCCGGCAATGCCAGCACGTTCTCCCGACCGATCCGGAAGACGTCGATCTCGTCGTCCTCGCGTAAGTCGCCGACCACCTGGCTCGTCTTCGCTTCCGTCCAGTCGAGTTCGGAGACGACCTCCTGTTGTTTGATCCGGCCGCCCCGATTCTCGAGCAGTCGAAGTACCCGTTCCTCGTTGCTCAACAGTTCCGGCGGTGGCCCGTCCGGCGCGTTCGACATGGTGTCGGCCGAGCCATCGGTCCGTCGCGCCGTTTCGGGTTTCGCACCCGCCCCCACGGCCCCATTTCGCTTGCGTCCGACCAGCCAACCGGCGATTCCGACGACCGCGAGCAGGGAGAGAGTTAGCAGAACGATCGCCCACGGCATCGCCGGCCCCTCGTTCGACGGGGTCGATTTCGCGCCCGTGTCACCGTCTTTGATCAGTTCGATCCGCGGTTGATCGTCGGTGAACGTGGTTTCGGAACCCTTCCAGGTGACCGAATCATCCGCCTCTCCGTCCGGGGATGGATCGATCTGACGTTCGCCGTCGTTCTCGTAGATGGTGTACTCTTCGGGCCAGCGGAGCTGCAGGGTCGTTCCGTCGTCGAGCGTAAACCCGGAGAGTGCAGAGCCCGCATCGATCCGATTCAATTCCACGTGCGCGAACGAAGACCACTGGAACGTGACCTTCGCGTGGCCGATCGGCCGCGGTGCGGAATTTTCTTCCGTCGTGATAGAAAGGTTCGACAGGGTCATGTCGCGGTCGGTCCTGTTTTCGCCCTGCGTGAGCGTCTCGCTCCATTTCGTTCGCTCGCCAGTGACGTATTCATCCGGATTCGACCGGATATCACTCCGCAGCGACTCCCACTGCGCCGCAGACCCGTTCTCGTCGTCGAGATGGAACTGATAGTCGACGGTCATCAGCGCCGTGCCGTTCTCGGCGATGAAGACGTCGACGTGGATCTGATCGGCGTCCTCGAGGCCGATACTCTCGTTTCCGTCCTCCTGTAGCGCCGCTCGTTGGGCCCCGTGGTCCGCCGCCACTGCGGCCGGACCGGGAACGAACGCAATCGTACAGGCAACCACCACGAGCACGCAAACAAGGGCCCGCAGCCCCCTCACGTCCATTATGGGGACATGTTGCGGCCGTCTAAATAGGTCTTTCCGACCGCGGTAGCGCTGCGTTTTTCTAATAGTCATGCAAACATGAACGTATGCGCGACAATAGTGGGGAACTCGAGGTCGAATTGCTGCTGAAGCTCGTCCTCGGACTGATCGCTGTATTACTCGTCCTCGAGATTCTCGAGGCCATACTCGGCAGTATCGCAACCCTCGTCGGCCTGTACACGCCGCTCTTGCAGCTCGCGATTGCCGTCCTGATCGTCCTCTGGCTTCTCGACCGAATCTGACGGGACCGTCCGGGCCCAGAAATCAGCAGACTGATAGCCGGGCCGATCCTACTTCGGGCGAAGTGTACAGCGTCAACGTTCCGGTTCCCGGTCGGGTCCGCCGGCTTGCAGACCGGCTCTATCCCGAGCTGGTCGGGTTCGAAACCGTCCGCGAAGACCACTCGTGCCTGCTCAAGCGCCTGGGCGAGGCAGACCACGTCGCACAGCTCCAGCATCGCGCCCACCGCGCGCTCGAGGGCGCCCCGGCCGTCGAAGCCGAAATCACGGGCATCGACTACTTCGCAGACCCGCCGCTTGGCTCCGCACCGGTCGTCTACCTGGCCGTCGAGAGTCCAGGCCTCGAGGAAATCCACGCTACTCTTACGGACGCCTTCGAGCCCGTCGACGGACTCGAGGGACGAGACTACGTCCCCCACGTGACGCTGGCCCGGGGTGGACACGCCGAGACCGCACAACGGCTCGCCGACCGCGAAATCGAGCCCGTTCGGTGGACCGTCAGCGAACTCGAGTTCTGGGACGGAACGTACAAGCTGCCGGTGAGTCGGATCTCGTTGCCAGCCTGATTTCGAAGGCGGGCCGGGCCCGCCGGCGGGCCCGGAAGCGCGTGCATCACGGGGACGGCGGTTCGCCGTCGTACGCGTCGTGATCGCCGTAAAAATTCATCATCGCGAACTTGAGCTTCTCCGGGTCGATGTCTATCAGCTCCTCGCGTTCTTCGTGGGGAAAGGTACCGTTGACGCTGTACTTGCCGAGGTCGGACTTCGCCCGCCTCGAGTAGCGTCGGTCGAGCAGTGCGCGGACGCCGACGTCGTCCGGTGATCGGATGACCCGGCCGAGCGCTTGCCTGGTCTTTCGGACCGTCGGAATCTCGACGGCGTACCGCCAGCCGGTATCGGTACCATCGAACGCCGTGTCGTAGGCGTCCTGTACCGCCTCCGCCCGGTCGTCCAGATGCGGATACGGAACGCCGACGACCAGCACGGTGTGGGCGTCGTCGCCATCGAAGCTCACCCCTTCCGAAAGGGTCCCCCACAGCGACGTACACAGCACCGCGTCGTCGTCCGCGACGAACTCCCGTCTGAGTTCCTCGACGGACGTGCCCGGCTCGTCGAGGTACACCGTTCGGTCGCCGCGAGCCTCGAGCCGATCTGCATACCGTCCGGCCTCACCGTAGTTGGGGAAGAACGCGAGCGTGTTACCAGGCGTCATGCGGACCGCATCGTGGATCGTTCCCGCCACCTCCTCCTGGACCGCAGGATCGTCGCGGTCCGACGCAAAAAGCGCCGGCGTCTCGACGGCGTACGTGCGACGGTTGTCGGCGGGGAACTGCAGTCCGTACGCCATCGTCACCGACTCCTCGAGCCCCAGTACGTCCTCGGTAACGTCGAAGGGCTGCAGCGTCGCGCTCATCAGCACCGTCGCGTAGACTTCGTCGAACAGGTGGCCGGTCACCTGCCGCGGCAAGCAGGTGTACAGCTCCGCGCGGCCGTAGACTTCGTCGGTACCGATATCCCGCGTCACGGCGACGACCGGATAGAGACCCTCTTTCGAACCCTCGTTCATCCACGCGCTGACGAAGGCCGCAGCCTGAAGCGTCTGGCATTCGGTGCGCGTGGCGGTTTCGCCCTCCCGATACGCGTCCTCGTACTGCTCGTCCAGTTCCTGGCCGAGTTTCATCGCGGCCTCGAGGTCGTCATCGATCCCCCGCCCGGAGTAGCGATGCAGGAACTCGAGCGTGAGGTCGTCCTTGCGGTCGTCGTTGGCGATGGAGATGTCCGACCAGTCGTCGCCGATCCGCTCGCGCTCGCCGAAGCCGAAGGAGTCCTCGTAGGTCTCGACGAGTGCGCGGTGAAACGCAGAAAGGACGTTCGCGGCGTCTTCGGAGCGCGGGTCCTCGGTGTCGGCGAGTTCGTCTAACGCCGATTCGACGGTCCGCTCGGAGCACGTCCGGGTCGCGTGTTCGCGGGCGGCGTCTTCGACGTTGTGTGCCTCGTCGAACACGGCGATCACGTCCTCCGGATCGCAGCCCAGCCATCGGAAGAACTGTTCCCGAATCGTCGAATCGAGCAGGTGATGATAGTTACAGACGACCAGATCGACCCCGTCGATTCCCTCCTTCAAGAGTTCGTACCCGCAGAAGCCGTGCTGTTCGGCGTACTCGTAGATCTCGTCGGGCGTTCGGATGTCCTCGTAGAGCCACGCGAAGAAGTCGTCCGTATCCCGGGTGAGATTGTTCCGATAGTAGTCGCAAACGTTCTGCTCTTCTAACTCCTCGAGGCGGTCCTCGATGGACTCGAGTTCGTCCATCACCGCCGAGCGAGCGTCTGCCGCCGATCCGTCGCCGTCCTGGCTTTCGGCGAGCAGTTCGCGCTGACGGCGCTCGAGTTGCTCGCGGTCGCGTTCGGCGTCGACGACCGCCCGGGTGTTGTCCCGCAGCGCCTGACACTCCTCGTAGCCAACGTCGATGTGACACATCGACGATTTACCTTTGAAAACGATCGCACGAATCTGCTCTTCACGCCTGATAGCGCGGGCTTCGGCGACGAACTGGCGCATCTGCTGGTGGACGTTCGTCGTGATGACGACCGTCTTGTCCTGCTCGCGGGCGATCTCGAGGGCGGGCGCGAGCGACGAGAGGGTTTTACCGGTCCCGCAGGCGCCCTCGAAGAGGACATTCTGGCCCCTGTAGAGGGAGTTGTGGATGCGGTCCATCGCCTCGCGCTGATTCTCGTACGGCTGGTCGTACGGGAAAAAGCGCATGTACCCGGCTGTCTCGGACACACTACGTGATAGGTTCGCGCTGCAATAAAAGGGTTCGTCTCGATTCAGTCGCCGCTCGGACACGGATTGACCGCCGGCCGCGATATTCACGGCCGGCGAACGCGCGCTACAGGGACATATATCTCCAGTACCTGATTCCGGTATGGCGATTCCCGGATACGATGCTAGCAACGTCGCCGAATACGCCCTCGAGAGCGCGGGGGCCCGCGTCGCCCTCGTCGCCGGCGTCGTCCCCGACGAGTTCGGCCTCGAGAAGAGCGTCAGCGAACCGCCGGCGGAGAGCCTCGCCGATCCCATCGACCTCGTCGACTCCGAGGACCTGAAAGCGGTCGAAGCGGTCCGCATCGCGCTCGTGTACGATCCGTCGAGGCTGCCGCCGGGGGCGAGCCCCACCGACGTTGCGGTGGCCGTCGAGACCGAAGACGGATGGGACCGACTCCTCTCGACGGTCGATCTCGAGGAGACGACGGTGACCGCGGTGTTGAACGACCGGCCCCCGGGCTCGACGGTCGTCGCCGCCTTCGACGGCAGCGATGAGACAACCGAGGGAACCGACCGCTCGGACGGAACCGAGTAACGCGACCGCAACGGTTACGTCTCCGGTTCGATGTAGACCTTCTGCACCTGATCGTCGTGGTCCATCAGGGCCAGTTCGATCTGGGTGATGCGCCGCTCGAGCGTTTCTGTGTCCAGATCGGGTTCGAACGCGACGTCGGCGGTGACGAGCAGTTCCTCGGCGCCGAAATAGACCGTCCGAAAGTCGACGAGTTCGGTGACGCCGTCCCAGTCGGAGATTATTCGTCTGAGGTCGTCTTCCGCGTCTTTCGACAGGCTCTCGCCGATGATGAGCCGCTTGTTTTCCCACGCGAGCGCGACCGCGAATCCCATGAGCATAATGCCGATAATGAGCGCAGCACCGGCATCGTACATCGAATTTCCGGTGATTCTCGTGAGGTAGATACCGAAAAGCGCGATTCCGGCCCCCGAAAGCGCGATGGTGTCCTCGGTAAGCGCGGTCAGCGTCGTCACGTCGCTGGTTTTCCGGAACGCCTCGCGGAAACTCGACCAGCCGTACTCGTCCATCTGACGGCGCATCCCCTGATAGGCCTTCCAGAGCGCGTACGACTCGAAGGCGATAGCGCCGAGCAACACCGCGTAGTTGACCAAGATGGGATCGAACGTCTGTCCCAGCAACGTGACGTCCTCGCTTGCCCGGTGGACGCCGCCGTGAGTCAGCGCGTCGTAGCCGTGTCGTGCGCTCTCCCAGCCGGCGATGCCAAAGAGCATGACGCTGACGAGCAGGCTGTAGAAGAACTGCGCCTTGCCGTGACCGAACGGGTGTTCTCGGGTCGCTTCCTGTGCGCCGTACTTGATTCCGACCAGTAGAAAGATCTGATTTCCCGTGTCCGAAATCGAGTGGTACGTCTCCGAGAGCATCGCGGGGCTTCCCGTGAGCAGAAACCCGCCGAATTTGAGAATCGCGATCGCGCCGTTCGCGAACAGTGCGGCGAGGACGACGGAGGTACTACTGGCCATCAGCGGCGACTACGAAGGGGCGCGTCAAAAGTATAAGCCGTTCTAGAGCAGGTCGACCGTTCGCCTTGCGCAGTCGGTGTCGTTCTCGATCGAGGACGAACGACGGAGGCGACCGCATCCGAAAGGGTCCTGACACCGGCAGCCGAACGGCGACCATGATCGCGATCTTCTCGGATACGCACAGCAATCGCGGCCACGAACTCGAGGGAGAAGCCCTGGCGGCTGCGCGAAACGCCGACGTCGTCCTTCACGCGGGCGATTTCACGAGCGAGGCGGCCCTCGAGGCCTTTCGGGGGGAGTGCGACCGGCTGTACGCGGTCCACGGAAACGCCGACGACCCGGCGGTGTGCGACCGCTTGCCGACGGCTCGCGTCGTCGAGGCGGCTGGCATTCGGATCGCCGTTACGCACCGGCGAGATGGCGGCGAGACGGGACTTGCGATGTTCGGCCGGTCGCGAGGGGCTAACGTCGTCATCTTCGGCCACAGCCACAGGCCAACGGTTATCGATGCCGACGACGTTACGCTGTTAAATCCCGGCAGCCACGCCGATCCGCGCGGGAACCGGCCGGGATTCGCCGTCCTCGAGCAAGCGGAGAACGATGGACACGAGAGCGCTGAGAGTACCGGCGGCGGCAGTCTCGAAGGGGCAATTCGCGAACCGGATGGGACGCTCATCGAGACGCTCGAGATTCGGCGAAGGTAACGGTTCCGGGCCGGCCGGAAGGGACGCCGGCTCTGATCGGTGAATAGGAGCGATAGATACGCGCGTGGGACCAGTACGCAGCGCCAGCGGGGACTGTGTAGCTGAGCGATATCGGGGGATAGCCGGTTGCCCGAGGTGGTTTCGATCTGTCAGATGGGATGGCGGGCGAACCGGCGTCGTCGGGAAGGGCGGCTGGCCTCGATCTCGAGGGCGAACCCCGGACAGGTCGGTGGCAGGTGGAGGGCCAACGACCGAGGCCTACGCATGGCTACGGCCCGCCACCCATTATAAACACCGCAAGCTAAAATGCCGATTTCAGTTAGTTTATTCGGGACGACAGGCTGTGAATCCAGGTCGAAACGATTAACCACGCTGACAGTGAATGCGTGCCATATGCTCGACCTCATCACCGATCTCCTTCCCGACGATCCCGTCATCATCGCGGTCGTCCTGATCCTGCTTTCGCTCGTGTTCTTCTCGTATCTCCTTTTACGGCGGACGGTCCTCGAGTTCCGCGACGGAATGCGCGGCGGCGAGCGTTAGGCCGTCGTCTCGCGATTGATCGGGTCCTCCGCGAGCCGATCGAGCACCCGAATAACGTCATCGCGAGTGACGTCGCGGTGCGTACAGAACCGTATCGTGGTCGGACCGAAGGCCGTCGTCAGCACGTTCCGGTCACGTAATCGGTCGACCACAGCTCCCGACTCGAGTCCCGTTCCCGAAACGTTCGCGAGAACGATGTTCGTCTCCGGCTGCCGGACGTCGAACCCGTCGACGTCGGCCAGTCCATCGCCAACAGGCGTGCGTTTTCGTGATCCGTTTCGAGATCGGAGACGGTCCCTCTGACCTCGAGTGCGGGGCCCGCGACGATTCCGACCTGACGCACCTCGCTGCCGGACAGCTTGCGAGTGCGACGGGCGCGCTCGATGAACGCCTCGTCGCCTGCGAGTACCGAGCCGACGGGGGGACCCAGTCCCTTCGAAAGTGAGATCATGACCGAATCGACGGGGTCGGTAAACGCTGTGATCGGCACGTCCAGGGCTGTCGCAGCGGTGAACAACCGTGCTCCGTCGAGATACACCGCGACGTCGCGGTCGCGGGCCGCTGCCGCCGCGGCATCGATTTTTTGGGTCGATCGCGAGTCCGTTTTGGGTCGATCGCGAGTCCGTTTTGGGTCGATCGCGAGTCCGCCACGGGCGTGTGCGTGTTCTCGAGGCATAACAATCCGGTTTCGGGACAGTGCACGTATTCCTCGACCGATGCGGTGGCGGTTTTTCCGGGCGAAGGCACTCCGCGGTCCGCGCCGGGAATCCGTACCTGCAGCCCCGAGTGCTGTGCAAGCCCCCGAGTTCGTCTTTCACGACGTGGCCCCGATGATTGGCGAGTGCCTCCTGTCCGTGCTCAGTATGAACGCGAGCGGCGGCCTGGTTCGCCATCGTTCCCGCCGGGAAGTACAAGGACGACTCCGTTCCGAGCCGGGTGGCAACGCGGGCCTCGAGTTCGTTTACGGTCGGGTCCTCCCCGTAGACGTCGTCGCCGACCGTGGCCGTCGATGCGGCCTCGCGCATCGCCTCGCCGGGTATCGCAACCGTATCCGAGCGCAGATCGATCACGGGTCGCCTTACAAGAGGGGAATCCAAATAGTCGATGTTCGGCCATTCAGAGACGGATCGCCGGAATGCACGAATTTAGGTTCACGTCATCCAACAGGAACGTATGGACGGTACTGGGACAGGCCGCGATCCGGCGACTACGGCGGCCGCCGGCGCAGTATACGACCTCGAGACGCCGTCCGGTCGGGCGACGGTGCGCACCACCCATCCCGGCGGGAACGGGCGCGTCCTCGGGGTCGACGGCGACACGATCCGAATCGAGCCCGAACAGCGAGATTCGACCACGCGCTGGTTCTACTGGAACATCGACGTAGAAAGCGACGTCGCCCAGACCCTCCGATTCGAGTTCCCAAACGACGAGGTAGTCGGGCCGCGCGGGCCGGCGGTTCGAACGGCGATGCCCTGTGGAGGGCCGATCCGGAACGGCGCGTGGGATGAGTGGCACTGGCTCGGGACCGCCGATCGCATCGATGTGTACGGGTTCCGATACGCGTTCGACGCAGGTGAGCAGGCACAGTTTTCCCTGTCGTTCCCCTACCAGCGTTCCGATTTCGACGCGTTCGCGTTCGAATACGAGTCCGACCCGCGACTAACCGTCGAGACGCTGACGACGACCGATTGCGGGAGAGCGGTTCCGGTCGTGCGGCTCGGCTCGTCCGACGCCGCCCCCGCCATCGCACTCGCGGCCCGTCACCACGCCTACGAATCGACGGCCTCGTACGTTCTCGAGGGCGTCCTGCGAGAGCTCCTCGAGGGCGCGGAGGCGAGCACGCTGCTCGAGTCGCACCGAATCACCGTCTACCCGTTCGGAGACGTAGACGGCGTCGAGCGCGGCGATCAGGGAAAACACCGCGGGCCCCACGATCACAATCGGGATTACGTCGACGCGAACGCGATCGCCGAGCTCTCACCACTGTACCGGACGACAGCGGCTATCACCCGCGATCTGCGCTCGATCGAGTCTCTCGCGCTCGCGCTGGATTTCCACTGTCCGTTCAAATGGGGCGGGGATATCAACGACCGGCCGTTCTTCGCCACCGAACCCGCGGGGGCGAGCGACGCAGTACAGCGGCTCGCAACGCGTCTCGAGTCCGTGACGCGAGCACGCTCGAGCACGGACGGACCGACGCTCACCTTCGATGCGAGCCCGGGCACCGGGCTGGCGAGTTTCGACGGCCAGTCGGGCCTGCTTCACACGTTCAGCCGGTATTGTTCGCGACGGGGTGCCGAGCCGGCGGCCACGCTCGAAGTGCCCTACGTCGGGACGGAGACGGACCCCGTGACGCCGGCGAGTGCACGCCGGTTCGGGCGGGATCTCGCCGTCGCGCTCGAGCGAGTGATGCGTGTCGACGGTGGGTGAGACGAACGATATCGTCGGAGTTCCTCCCGATGCCGTTGGCGACTCGGTTTCGACAATCGAGTGTGGACGTTCCGTTTGTCCGGAACATTCACCAGTTTGATATGCGTGGTGACACGTATGGATTCTGCTCCGTCACCGGGATCGTATCCGGGCGATAGCGGTCCGACGGTGGCTGATGGATCTGAGGACGGCGGATCGAGGCCGTTCATCCGCCACGTTTCTCGCGTCATCGACCGATTCGACGATCTCCTGGCATTCGCCCTGGTGCCCCTGTTCGCCACGTTACTCGACGTGGAGAAGGTCCGCCGCGCGCTCGCCCCCGCCGGTCGCGGGGCTTCCATCAATCTCGAGTTCGCCTTTCCATCGTCGCTCGTGACGCTGTGGCGGTTCGCCACCCCGCAGCCTCCGCCGGCAGCGACCACGCAACCGTCTCGCGAAGAGCTGTTTGGCTCCCCGTCGTTCGGCGACACACCCGGCGAATCGGCCCCGACTGGCGGATCGCCGCCCGCTAGATATTCGGACACCGGCGGCACCGACGTGACGATCGAAACGCCGGTGGAAACCATCCGCGTCCCGCTCGAAGCGATCGGCGCGGAGATGCTGGGCTGGATCGCACTCGCGCTCGTCGCGTACGCCGTTCTACAGGGGCTACTGATGGCGGGATACGTTGGCGGCATCGACCGACGGCTCCGGGGCGAACCGGTCGCCATCGCATCGTGTCTCGTCACCTACGCACCGCGGTTCATTCTGTACAACCTCGTCGGTTTCGGCGCATTTCTGGTGGTCCTTCCGGTCTTCATTCTCGTTCCGCCGCTCGTTTTGCTCGCAGTTCCGGTGATTTTCCTGATCAGTTACGTCTTCTATCCCGTCCCGTTTCTGTTCGTCGTCGACGATACACCCTTCATCGACGCGTTTCGCCAGTCGGCACGACTCACGACCGCTGGCGGGCCCGTCCTCAGGTTTGGCGTCGGTCACCTCCTTACGGCGGTCGTCTCGTCGGTAATTCTGTCACTGGTGTTGCGCCTCGGCGGACTCGGATTCCTCCTCGCGTTGCTCCTTTCGACCCCGCTCGCGCTCGTTCTGACGGCGGCGACGGTCTCGTTCTTTCAGGAGGCGATCGACGGGGGGATTCGAAACCGCCCGGCATGCCCATAGAGTCACAATAGCGGAACAGCCGAGCCGAACGCGGGCGGGTGGGCCACAGACTGCGGTCGTGACAGTGGTCGGTCGAAGCCCCACCCGAGATTCCTCATCACGAACCGTTTTTCCCTCCCCCGATCAATACCGGGACATGGACCCGCGAATCCGCGAACACGCCGAGATTATCGCGACCCATTCGGTTGATCTGGCGGAAGGCGACAACGTCGTCGTCGACGCACATCCCGTCGCCGAGGACCTCGTCGTCGCACTACACGAAGTGATCGGCGACCGGGGCGCAAATCCGGTCACCACGAGTCAGCGGACCGGCAAGCGCAGCCAACGCGCGTACCTGCGCGCTGCGGAGGGCGACTTCGATACGCCCGAACACGAACTCGCACTCATCCAGAACACCGACGTCTACATCGCTATCCGGGCCAGCGACAACGTCACCCAGACCAGCGACGTCGACCCCGAAATCAGCGCGGCCCACCAACAGGCCCACCGACCGATCTTAGAGGAGCGGCTCTCGAAGCGGTGGTGTCTCACGCAGTTCCCTGCGCCTGCAAACGCCCAGCTTGCCGAAATGAGCACCGAGGGCTACGAGAACTTCGTCTGGGACGCCGTCAACAAAGACTGGGAGGAACAACGCGAACACCAGGAGAACATGGTCGAGATCATGGATCCCGCCGAGGAGATCCGGATCAAAAGCGGCGACACGACCGACGTCACAATGTCCATCGCGGGCAACCCGACGCTGAACGACCACGGCGAGCACAACCTCCCCGGCGGCGAAGTGTTCACCGCACCCCAGCCCGAGAGCGTCGAGGGCGAGGTGCTGTTCGACATGCCGCTGTACCACCAGGGCCGCGAGATCACCGACGTCTCCCTCGAGTTCGAGGGCGGCGAGGTCGTCTCGCACTCGGCAGGGAAAAACGAGGACGTCCTGACCGAGGTGCTCGACACGGACGACGGCGCGCGCCGCCTTGGCGAACTCGGTATCGGGATGAATCGCGACATCGACCGGTTCACCTACAACATGCTCTTCGACGAGAAGATGGGCGATACGGTCCACATGGCAGTCGGTCGGGCCTACGACGATACCGTCGGCGAGGGCAACGAAGCCAACGACTCTGCGGTCCACGTCGATATGATCGTCGACATGAGCGAGGACTCGGTCATCGAAGTCGACGGCGAAGTGGTCCAGCGAGACGGGACGTTCGTGTTCGAGGACGGATTCGAAGCGTAGCAGGCTGAGTCTGCCGAGAGCCGCGGTTCGAGCCGAGTCGCGACGCGAGCGGTGGCAGACGGCGTGGTCCGACGGCCGCGACCCACTCGAGACGAGGTAGCGAGCGGAACGGGGAGTATCACGGTCGATAAAGCGGCCACGGTGCTCGGTTGTGATACGGTCGGAGGGAACCGCTCGTGAGGACGACATGGTGAACCGAGAGGGGGCGAGACAGTTTCTGGGGTGGTTTTCAACGAGCGGTGGGACGCGGCGGTGGGAACCGCTCGACAATATGAACGCGAACACATCATCCGGGGTGTAACTATGAAAATATGAGATGTAGTTAGATCTGGTAGCGTGGCCGAAAGAGTTATTGCTGCCGGAGAGCGGCGAGAATCGCCCGACTGAGTGGCTTCAAGGCCTCACTGTAAGGTTTCCGCCGGTCGCTGATTATCAGTCTTGAAAGTCTTATCAAGTTCAGTGACCTACACTATCCAGTATATATTTATGGGTCGAGTGTAGTCCCAGTATTAGCATCGGTAAGACGGCTCGAGAAAGCGGGGACACGAGGTTGAATCCAATCCCCTTGGTCCGCAAGTGTCCGTTCGGGAAAGTGATAGATAAGCTTTCTCACCGTTCACGCCAGATGTGTCAGAACAATGATGGACTTGAAACAATACAGCAACAAACTGGTTGGGACCGACGACGAACGCGCGGTGTCACCCGTGATCGGTGTGATACTGATGGTCGCCATCACGGTCATTCTGGCGGCCGTGATCGCGGCGTTCGTGATGGACATGGGCAGTAATCAAAGCGCGCCCGCGCAAGCCGGGTTTGATATCAACGAATCCTCAAACCAGGTGACTGTTACCTCAATGGGTGAGAATACGCAAGAGGTAACATGTGAGGGAGGTGGTAGTGGTTCCGCAACGAGTGTAGGAGGGACCTTTACTTGCCCGACAGGGAGTGGGAATAGTATTGTTGGAATCAATGAAGAAGGGGAGAAAACTGTTCTCCAATCGGATGTGTGAATTGATATACAATGGATTTGAAATTTATCAGACCAAAACTGGTTGGAGACGATAATGAACGTGCGGTATCCCCAGTCATCGGGGTTATACTCATGGTTGCCATCACTGTCATTTTGGCTGCTGTGATCGCCGCGTTCGTGATGGATATGGGTAGTAATCAGAGTGCACCCGCACAGGCTGGTCTCGATATCTCTAACAACACGCAAAACACCACCTCCCCAGGAGGCTACAACGTGACCGTCACATCGATGGGAGATAACACGAAGACTGTCAAATGTTCGTCCAAGCCATCTGAAAAAGCGACTAGTGTTGGCGGCAAATTCAAATGTCCAGATGGTTCGAGTATCATCGGTGTGAATGACGAGGACAAGGAAACGGTCCTTCAGTCGGACCTCTAAATAGAACGGCAGGTATCCGGCCTATTTAGCCAATTTTCTGCTAATTTGACTGTCAGTGATGTGTACTGAACAATTAGATGGAGTGTAATCCAGACAGTTCAGATAAGGCAACTCGTTTTCCGGTATATTTCAAAACTCGCACTGTTCGTTGGGTATTATATCAGTCGCTTTGTTGTATTGGCGAGCGGATATACAGTCCAAAAATGGGACGAGCCAACGACTAATAAATTCATTTATCAGCCTTCATCTCCACTCCGAATCGATATCCGAACTATATCTTATTGCTTGTGGCCGTCCATGAGAATTCCTGATATGATTTGCAGGATTTCGACCGACAATTTCAGACCGGTCTCCGGTATCAATTCGGTAATCCCGATGCTAGCGCCTAGCGACAGAACATCGGCAATCGGTAAGGACGTGCGGCTACCGATGCAAGGAAAATAATGAGCGAACCCCTTGTACTCGAGAGAGTAGCATTTTGCGGACGTTTTATTCATAGAGAGTACGTGACTAGCACGACCCCCCTGTCGGTGAGGAGGGAATAGCAGATAACAAGGTGCGGGACTGATCGCATCTTCCAGTAAATGCCGAGAGATCACTTTCTGTCACATCCGCAGGTTTGTGTAGCAGAGTAGAAGTCGCAGTAGCGGCGACCAAAGTCAACAATCGCCCACCAGTATGGCTTCAAGAACCCGCTGTAACACTTCTGTCAGCCGCTGATTATCACCTTTGAATGCCATCACAACGGCGATTACATACACGATCTAGTATGTATTTATGAACTGAACAGAGTCGCTCTTTTAGCATCGGAACGGCTACTCGAGAAAGCAACGGGACGAAGTTGCAATCGACCGAGGTCTGCAATCGCCCGACGTGATCGGGGATGGGTGCGCTTTCTCGCCGTTCACACCCGGTGTGTCAGAACAATGATGGACACGAAGCAGAACGATACGAAGCAGAGTGGAACCGAAGACGAACGCGCAGTGTCGCCCGTGATCAGTGTCGTACTGATGGTCGTAATAACGGTCATTCTGGCGGCCGCAGCCGCGTCACTCGCACTCAACACGGCGGAAGACCAAAGCGCGCCCGCGACGGCAGGCGTCAGCATAGAGAACGAGACCGGAACTCCGGGACTACAGGTCACGCTCACCGCGTTGGGTGACAAAACGAACGCGGTCGAGTGTGTCGGACCATCCACACCGAAAGAAACGGCGAGCAGCATCGGAACGACGTTCAACTGTTCCGCCGGAAATACCATCGTCGCGGTCGACACGGACGGGAAACAGACCACCATCAGGTCGGATATCGACACCTAGGCATATCCTCACGGCCGAGGCCAGCCGGTTCCGTCGACGATCGAACCACATTTACGGACCCGTCTCTCGCCGCCGACGCGGTGGTTTCGGTGGTGGCGTCGGACGACGACGGACCGGCTGTCCGCCGGGACTCGAGTCGACCATCGACGAAAGGGGCCCGGCGGGGAAATCACTCGCGGTCGTTCTCGAGGGGGCCCGGCGGGGAAATCACTCGCAGTCGTTCTCGAGGGCGCCCGGCGAGGAAATTACTCGCAGTCGTTTTCGAGGGCGCCCGGCAGGACGGAACAGCCACAGGGGCGAACGGACCCGGAGAGTGGACCGGTCAGGATCGTCCGGACGACCGGATCGCCGCACCGTGGACACGGCGGGAACGACGATTCGGCGGATTCGGTGCTGGTTCGCCGGGTTCGCTCCGCAGCACCCGCGCTCGACTCGAGCCCATCAATCTCGAGACGGTCATTTCGGTCGTCCGTATCGTCGTTCGAGAACGACGAATCTGTCTCGTCGCGCACGGCTGACTGGGTCGGTTCGTCGCGCTCGAGTGACCCGTCTGGCTCGTCACTCGAGTCGAAATCACCGCTCATGTTCCACCTCGCGTCTCGAACCGGCGATATCCGAACGCCGGCGGTATCGCTGGTCGTGGCGGGCGATTCGACGATCGTGCGGGACGTTTATATCCCGTCAGAAGCAACGTAATCATGGCTTTCGAAGCCGGTGTCGGCTTGGAAGCCACGTCTCGGGTGACTCTACCACCCGGGGCATTTCCGCGTATGCCCCCTGCCTCCGTTGGAGCGGGCTTCCACTTTGGTTGTCTCCCCAGCATAACTTATATCTACTGCTAATACGTGAGAATATATCGAATAGTGGGTGCCAGCGTATCCGGAAGAGCCACGGAGAGAGCTCCGATCCTGGTCCGAATCGACGCCACACCGAACGCGAACGAGAGCGCGTTTGCACTCCGCCAAATGCAAGAATTGGCTGACGCCACACTGTTCCGAACCTGGAACCCGACCCCGAGCTGGAGCGGTATATAAGCGATATTATATATAACGAGTGAGGATGACTCGAGAGCGAGCGCAAAGGCGAGAGCGGTCATCGGAAACTCCCCGCTGACGGATGAATAATCCGTTTCGGCCAAAAGCCTATCAGGGGTGGATAGAGACGGCCCAAGGGAGACCAGCGAAGATGGAAAGTTCAATTTACGAACACATATTCGAGAATACTGCAGCACGCATTGCAGTACACGAGCCCGATGACGCTCGTTTTACGCGGGTCAACCGGGCGTACGCCGACGCACTCGGGTACGCCCCATCGGTACTCGAGGGGCGGTCGCTTGCCGAGTTGGCAAGCCAGGAGGCGACCGCCCTCACGGCGGCAATTGAACGTGCCCTCGACGGCGAAAGCGAACAAATAGAGACCGGCTTGATAGCGGATGACGGTTCGACACTGCGGGTGACGTTCGAACTGGAAACGATCGCGGTCGACGGCCAGAGGCGTCTCCTTTCGACGCTCCGTTCTGTCGCGGACCGAGACGGAAAGGTCAAACCCACGCCTTCGGATCGACGGCTCGAAATCGCTCTCTCCGGGACGAACACCGGCATCTGGGAGTGGGATATGGAGACGGATGAGGTGATCTGGACCCCGAGCATGGAACGGCTGTTCAGGGTCGAACCCGGAACGTTCGAAGGAACCTTCGAGGGGTTTGCCAAACGAGTCCATCCCGACGATCTTTCGGACGTGCAAGGGGCTATCGAGACCGCGATCGAACGCGATGAGATGTTCCAGACTGAATATCGAATCCAGCGCGACGACGGGGTCCAACGGTGGGTGCACGCGCGCGGCGAACTGAAGGACGCAGCGGACGGACCTGGACGGATAGTCGGCATCGTGACCGACATCACCGAGCAAAAGGAGACCCAGCAGGAACTTCGCAAGCAGGAACGTCGGTATCGGCAACTCGTCGAACGGCTTCCGGACGCACACTACACGATGGACAGCGAGTACCGAATCACCTTCTGTAACGAGGCTCTGGCGAATCGACTCGGACTGACGGTCGAGGAGACCCAGGGCGAAGTAATCTGGGACCTCCTTCCGGAAGCGGAGGGGACCGTCGCCGAGCGAACGTTCCAGGAGGTGATGGAGACGGGCACCCCACAGAACTTCGAATACCAGTACGAATCCGGTGAATGGGTCAGCGTTCAGGTGTACCCGTACGAAAACGGTATCGCGGCTGTGTCGACGGACATCACCGATCAGCGAGAAGCGCTGGTAAGCATTCTCGACACCACACCCATCGTCCTCTATCGATTCGACAGTGACGGCATCTTTCAGGAGGCACGTGGCGATATGCTGGAAGAACTGGGACTCGAACCAGACGACCTGATCGGCGAATCGATTTTCGAGTTCTACGGCGACAACGAGCACGTCACAGCGGCGGCCAGACGTGCACTCGAGGGAGAGTCGTTCCGGTACACGCTAACGCTCGGGGATATCACGCTCGAAACCAAATACAAACCAGTCTACGCAGATGGCGAGGTGACGAGCGTGATCGGCGTTTCGACGGACGTCACGGAACTTCACCGGCAACGCGAGCGAATGGAGTTTTTCAATTCGATCCTCCGTCACGACGTCCTCAACGGGATGACCGTCATCAAGATGCGTGCGGAGTTGCTCGCTGATGAACTCGACAGCGACCTCGAACAGTACGCACAGACGATCATCGACTGGTGTGATACGACGACGGAGGTAACCAGACGTGTCCGGAAAGTCATCGAAACCCTCACGACACCTGATGAAGAACACGACCTCGAACCGGTCGACGTATCGTCGATCCTCGAGCGAAAGCTGGGGAAACTGGACAACGCGTACCCTTCGGTCGAATTCGAATCGGCAGTCCCGGCTGACGTCCGTGTCCGGGCGGATTCGTTGCTCACGGACGTTCTGGGTAACGTCCTGTCCAACAGCATCGAACACAACGACGAGACCGATCTTCGGATCACGACCACTGTCGAACCTGACGACGACATCGTCCGAATCCGTATCGCCGACAACGGACGGGGGATCGCAGACGACCGAAAGCAATCCGTCTTTCGACGCGGCGAGACGTCCCACGCGAAGGAAACCGGCTCCGGATTCGGGCTCTTCTTCGTCGACGTGATGATCGAGAAATACGGCGGCGAGGTCTGGATCGAGGACAGCGACACCGGCGGCGCTCGATTCGTAATCGAATTAACTCGAGACTGGGCAGAACAATGACGCGAACGCTAATCAGTCGACCGACCGAACGGGGAACGAAACGATGACAGACCAGCGGCCAGATCAACGAAAGCCAGTAATCCTCATCGCAGAGGACGAACGATCCGTCGCCGAGGGGTACGAACTCTGGCTTGCAGATCAGTACGAGGTCAGACTGGTATCCGACGGACAGGAGGCACTCGATGCAATCGACGAGACAGTAGATGTCGCGTTGCTGGACCGGATGATGCCGCAGGTATCCGGAAGACAGGTGCTTCGGGAGATTCGCGAGCGCGAAATGGACTGTCGGGTCGCGATGGTAACGGCGGTCGAACCGGATTTCGACGTCATCGAGATGGGGTTCGACGCGTACGTCACCAAACCCCCGGAACGACAAGAGTTAATCGAGACGATCGAACAGTTGCTCGATAGAGCGTCGGTCGACGATGCACTGCAGGAGTATCATTCACTGATGGCGCGCAAAGGGACACTTCAGACCCAAAAAACCGAGCTGGAACTGGCAGAGAGCGAGGAGTACCAGGAGTTACTCGACCGCATCGAGATGAAACGAGAGGAAGTCGACGAGGACCTCGGTGATATGGATTCAGAAATCGATTTCGTCAGCGCGGTTCGCGAAGTCGACGCCAGCGACGGCGACCTCGAGACCACCGAACTGGATGGTGTCGATGCGTTCGAGACAGAAGAGGAAGAAACCGATGAATGACTCGTACGACGTAAGCGGCCTCCTCCCGAACGATGGCGTCGGAGAATTGCCAGCCGGGACGAACGTTGCGATCGTCGGCCCATCGATGAGCGGGAAGCGGGAGTTGGCGCTGCAGTTGCTCGCAACGGAGTACGAGCCAGGAGAGGGCATCCTCTGTATCACGACCGACGGCGCAGAGACGATGTACAACGCCCTCGAGCGCTACGTCGATTCGCTCTATCGAAACTGCGTTGGCATCGTCGACACGTCGGGCCACGATGGTCAGGCCGTTCTCGATGCGATGGTAGAGAACGTGTCTTCACCGAGTGACCTTACCGGAATCAGCATCGGGATGGCGAAGCTCTTTAAAAAGTTCAAGAGTTACGGTATCACCGATATCCGATCCGGACTGATTTCGATTTCGACCCTGTTACAGCATCTGAGCAGTCAGAAGGTGTTCAAATTTCTCCACATATACACCAAACGTGTCAGCCAAACGTGTGGCCTCGGCATCTACACCCTCGACGACGATAGCCACGATCAGCAGGTCGTAAACACGATTACCGGGCAGTTCGACGGCGTGATCCAACTCCGGGAAACTGACACCGGCGAACGCGAATGCCGCGTCCGCGGATTCGGCCAGCGGGGGACGTCGTGGGCCACGTTCTGAGAAGGGCCACCACCGTGGTGTCCTATGGTCCGGCCGCTCGTATCGCCCCTCGGCCGTCTCACCGTATTGCTGGGACGACGAACCACGACGGAACCGCGCTTCGGTGATCGCGAACCTCGGCACCCGAAGTCGTCGATCGCTGGGGGCCCACTGACAGCGGATCGGGTATCGACACCGGGATGAAAGCCCAGCAGGCGTTCCGCCGTCCACCCGACCTATGACCGCCGTCGTAGTTCGATGAGTGCACTCCAGTTCGTACTGGGCGACAGTCAGGAATCGCCACTGCGGACTCCACTCGAGATGTCCGAACGGATGCGCAACGGTCGATGACTCCTGTCACCCGTCGGTCCAGATAAGCGAGCCTGATAGCCGTCGATCGGCCGAGTTTATGGTCCTCTCCGAACGACTATGCCGTATGGTAGTCCTCGTCGCCTACGACAGCTCGGAACCAGCACAGAAAGCGGTCGAACACGCGTTTGTCACGTATCCAGATCGGGAGATCGTTCTGCTGCGCGTCATCGAAGCAGCCGACGGGTTCACCGGAGCCGGCATCAAGCTCACACAGGAAGCGATTCGAGAGCGAACGGAGGAGGTTTCCGCCGAGTTCCCCGACGAGATTCGGGACATCGTCAGCGATCCCGACGTCGAGTTTCGGACCGAACTCGTCGTCGGGAAGCCCGCACGCGAAATCGTCTCCTACGCTGAGGAACACGACGTCGACCACATCATCATCGGCAGCCACGGGCGATCCGGCCTCACCCGCGTCTTGCTCGGCAGCGTCGCGGAAACGGTCGTCCGTCGAGCGCCTGTCCCGGTTACCGTCATGCGCTGACTCGGCGCTCGAGCAGCACCAGCCGCGGATTCGGTTCGGTACCCGGTGGTCACGAGACCCGGGAGAATTACTTACAAGTAACCCCGTTACTTACAGTAATCGTCATAAAGAGTTAATTCCAAATTACAATAATTTATACCAAGTCAGTCAAACCACTTTCTATGGAGAATCTCAAGAGACGATCCGTGTTATCTCTCGGAGCGACACTGACAGCAGGCGGAATGCTTTCCGCAGCCGTGGCGGGCGGTACACGCGAGGACTGTGACTGTCCGCCGTCGCTCTCGGAATCGGACGGCTGGTCCTCGTATGGTGGGAATGCCGGCAATACCAAAAATTTGCCCGGAGACGATGCTGTTCCGAAACCGGAGGAAGTCGCCTGGGAGTACGACGAAACGGGGGAGATTGCCGTCGTCGACGGAACGGTCTATCTCAACGCCGATGGCGTCCACGCCCTCGACGCTGCTGACGGCGAAGTACTGTGGAAAACCGACGTGTCCGGAGCCCGCGGAACGCCCGGAGTTATCGGGAACACAGTCGTCGTCGGTGGCGAACAGCTCACCGCGTTGAACGCCGAAACCGGTGCCGTCCGCTGGACCAAAGAATTCGAAACTGACGAACACGTTGCGGACCCGGCCGTTGCAGACGGATCTGTCTTCGTCGCGGCCGAAACGAGCCTCTTCGCGTTCAATGCGACGGATGGCTCCCTCGAGTGGCGTCGCGAATCGACCGAGTTCGATACCAAAGACGGGGTGGACAGCAGCGACAGCGTCGAATCGGTCTCGTACGCCATGATCCCGCTTGCCGTCGCCTACGAGTCAGTCTTCGGGGCCCTTCGCGGGACGACAGACGATGGAGAGAGCTTCGGTGGCTTCGTCGCACTCGATACATCGTCGGGCGAGACACACTGGACGAGATGGGTGTCGCTTTGGGAAGGGAAATCACATAGTAATCTCATCGCGACTGAAGACCGGCTGTACACGGGTTCGTACTCTGATACGGTGTTTTACCCCATTTACGATCCGCAAACGGGGGAAGAGATCGGAGATACCATGTATATGACACCGCCCGTATCGACCGGGAAATACCGTATTAGCTCGGGTCGATACGGCTTCGATGTCTACAATACCGAAACGGAGGAGAGCTGGAACGTCTCAGGAAAAACCGTCGATGAATGGGGGGCTCCGAAGATCATCGGAGAGACGGTGATCGCACCGTATGGGCCTCGAGAACCCATCGGGGGCGGCGACGTCGAGCCGTGGGTGTACGGATACGACCTCGAAGACGGGAGCGAGCAGTGGAAATTCTCGTTGGCTAACATCGGAGTCGAATACGCGAATTCTGCACGCAGCTTCGACCCCATCGCCGTCGACGACACCATCTTCTTCAGGCCGAGCGGGAAACTCGTGGCGATGCGGCCGGCGTCGAGCGACGAGGATACTCGAGGCGACACAGATAGTGACGCCGGCGACGGGCCGGAAAGCGGTGAGTCGAACGGCGAAGACGAGTCGCCGGAAAAAGACGACGATAGCGGTGACGGCGATACCGACGGGTCCCGGGACGGCGAATCGGACGGCAACGACCAGTCGTCAGGGAAAGACGGCGATGGAGC